>WRLD01000033.1 GCA_009777845.1 Defluviitaleaceae bacterium | reverse complement strand
CCAAATCCTTGCGAATTATTTCAAATTCTTCGCGACTTATGTTGCTTGGGTAATTGGTCATTGGATTCACCTTTTTGATTGATTATATCACATGTTCAGAGTGGGTGAAAGATGTTAAACAGTTTCTTAGGTGCTTTCGATGCCAAGCCAGTTTTCGACACGCAGAAAAAAGCGAGCAGTTTGGACATCCTGAACGAGTTTCTATAGTCAAATCAAATCCAAGAATATCAGATTTTATCAGGACATATCAGATTTTATGGAGGAACATCAGAACATATCAGGGTATGCGCTGATATATCAAAACAACAGCCGGGCGGCTTGCGAGGAATCGCGAGCCGCCTATTTTTATGCTCAGAAGGAGGGCAAACAAAATGGCACAAAAACTAAAACGCAGTATTAACATGGGTTTCCGCGTCAATGAGGACGAGAAGTATTTTATCGAAAAGAAGATGGAGGCGGCGGGATGGAAAAACTTCCGCAGCTTCGTACTCCATTTCCTTATACGCGGCGAAATCGTAAAAATCGACCTTGCGGAAATCCGCGAGATGAATACGCTCTTGCGGAATATCAGTAACAATATTAACCAAATCGCGGCGAGGGCGAACGCCACGGGCAACATCTACGCCGCAGACATCGCCGAAATACAGGTGCGGCAAGACGAGGTGTGGGAACAGCAAAACAAAATAATCGGCGCGGTTACGAAAATGACGGAGGTGGGCAAATAATGGCGGAACTGAAAACTATACGAATGAGTGACATACAGCAGGAGCCTGTGGACTGGCTGTGGGATTCGTATCCCAAAACGATAAAACCGAGGCTTGAACAGTTGGGCGCGGACAACGATATGATTGAGATCATCGTTGAGAATGAAGATGAATTGTCGTTCACCGATGAGCGCATTGAGCAAACCATCATAAAATTCAACGCGAAATTGGTGGTTCTTGACCCTGTGCAAGCCTATTTCGGCGGCGCGAATATGAATAACAGGCACCGCGAAGAAGCGCGGACGCGACCGAAGGGAGCGGCTTTTCGCGAAACGAAAAGTGCTGAGCGAACAGCGTCAGACCGATAATGAAACAGCTTGGCAGGGTTGCGGAGCGGAATAATTGCGCTATCTTACTTGTGGGGCATCTTCATAAAAAAGGAGGTCAGAGCCAATACCGAAGTCTTGGCAGTATCGACATATACGCTGCCGCCCGGAGTGTTTTAACGGTTGGACAGACAGGAATGGGCGACGATATACGAGCGATTGTCCACAACAAATCAAATCTCGCGCCGCACGGAGCATCGCAAACTTTCGGGCTTGACCCAGGCTGCATGGGCGAGCAGCGGCGGAACGCCGCGACCAGCCCTGTTAGTGGGTTTTGTTGGCTGGGCGAATATGACATCACGATTGATGAAATCCTCGGCGGCGTGACGAAAGTGCCTAAAGACCAGTTGTCGTGGGCGTGTAACCTTATAAAAACAACGCTCGCATACGGCCCCGTTGCGGCGGTTGATATTATGCTGAAAGCTGAGGAACAGGGCATATCAGAGAAAACGCTCAAACGGGCAAAGTCGGCATTGGGTGTTATCTCCATCAAGCGCGGCGGTCAATGGTTTTGGGATATGCCGATTGAGGTTGAATTTACCGAAGCGGGTCAGAAAGAAGGTCAGGGAGAAGGTCAAGAGGGGCACGCACTCATGACCTCCTTGACCCTCTTGCCGGGGGTGGTGTAGATGGCTACTACATGGATTAAACCTATCCATAAAATGAAGGGGCGTTCGGTTGCCGCCACGCTCGCGGACAGAATCTGCTACGCCGACAATCCCGATAAAAATAACAGTCACGAGTATGTTAAAAGCTACGGCTGCGACTACTATACCGCCGCCAACGAGTTCGCGCTGTCTAAAGAAATCTACGAACAGCAGACCGGGCGCGGCGGGCGTAACGGCGACATAATCGCGTATCATGTGCGGCAGTCATTCAAGCCAGGGGAAATCACACCGCAGGCAGCTCTCGAAGTTGGGTACAGCCTCATGGAAAAATTCACGCGCGGCAGACACCAATTTGTTGTGGCTGTGCATACGGACAAACATCATATTCATTGCCATTGCATATTCAGCGCGGTGAATTTAGACTGCGACCGCAAGTTCCGTAATCCTATCCGTTCTATGAAAATCGTGCGGCAGATTAGCGACCATCTTTGCGCAGAGCGCGGTCTGTCGGTTATCGAAAACCCGGCGAAGTCGAAAGGAAAGAATTACGGCAAATGGCAGGGTGATAAAAAAGAACCCACGGGCAGAGAAAAACTTTGCGCGATTATTGATGATAATATTATTGTCGGCAGAACGCTGACGGAATACTTTACCGCCCTGAAACGTGCCGGGGTCGAGATAAAAAGCGGCAAACAATTTTCGTTCAAACCACCCGGCGCAAAGAGATTTTTCCGGCAAGATTCGCTCGGTGAAGATTATTCTGAGGAAGCGATTCGGGAACGGCTTGCGGGCAAACGGATAGTTGAACCCCGGAAAAAAGTCGCGGCGGTTGTCGTATCAATTCCAACCATCCGAGTGCCGAAACTGTTAATCGACATCGAAGCAAAAATACAAAAAGCATACAGCCCCGGCTTTGAACACTACGCCCGAATTTACAATCTCAAAGAGATGGCACGGACGCTCATCTTTATGCGGGACAGCGGCATAGGGACTTACGATGAACTCAACGCAAAAATTCGGACGTTGGATGGCGAGCATGATGGCAAGTCAACGCGCATAAAGGAAATCGAAACCCGGCAAAAAGAAATCTCGGAGCTACAACGCAACATCGGCACTTATAACAAAACCAAAGACATCTTCAATGAATAGCGGCGGCAGAAAAAACATCAGCCGACGAAATGGGAAAAACTTAGAAAAGCCCCTCACCCCGCTGATGTTTATTACGAAGCCAACCGTGCCGACATCACCCTCTGCCAAGCGGCGAAAAATTATTTTGACGAGCAAGGTTACGGCAAGGGTAAAAAGATTCCGACAATACAATCCCTCAAAGAAGAATACGCCATGCTCGACAAAGAAAAGCGCGGGCTTTATAACGGATTCAAAAAGCAACGCGACGATGTTATCGCACTGAAGCTGGCGCGACAGAATGTGGATATGTTTTTAGACGGAACACGCGAGAAGAAGCAACTCGAACGGGTACAATCCCGCGAGCGCGAAGCGCGGTAGATTATTATTTTCCCTGTGGGTATATCGCTTCGTCAGACGCACAATCAAGCGGCGTAAGCCGCGCCATAGTAGCCGCCGAAGGCGGCTTTCTCCGGGGTTCCCGCGGAACGGCGCAAGCCGTTTCGTGGGGTGGAGTGGTGGGCGCTTGCGCCCGTCTCGCGGGGCTTGGTGCGGCAGCACCAACAAGCAAAAAAATCGTCAAAGCCGCGACAGCGGATTTGGCGATTTTGGACAGGGTGCGCGCACCGTGCCTTGCTTGCCATTAAGTTTTCGAGCGATACGGTGTTTTGTGGGTTTCATCGGATTTGCTTATGTTAGCCGTTTCTGGACGGATGCGCTGACGAGCGATTTCATCTGCGTGATAGCGGTGTTGTTGAGTTGGATTAGCCGCTCCTTCTGCGGAAGTCCTTGACGGATTAGCAGAGCGTTAATGCTTTCCATGTTGGACAGCACTACGAGCTGTTCGAGCGTGGCGTGGTCGCGCATAATAAAAATCTTTCACGAATGGATTACCATTTTTCTTTGAGACGATTGGCTTCTTGACGGTCCGCGGCAGCCTCTTCTTCCCGCCCAAGTGCGGAGTATGCGTCAGCTCGTTTATTATAAAAATATGCTTTGTTTTTATCAATTTCAATAGCTTTGCTGTAATCATCTATCGCCAGTTCATATTTTTTTAGCGCAACGTAAGTATCTCCTCGGTCACTATAATATACGGAATTATTAGGGTTTAATTCGATTGCTTTATTATCGTCTGCAAGAGAACACTCGTAGTCACGAAGAGAATAGTAAGGATATGCACGGTTGTTATAATATTCAGCTTTATCCGGGTCTAGCTCAATGGCCTTGCTGTAATCTCCAAGTGCAAGCTCGAATTTATCAAGATTATAGAACTTGTCTCCGCGATTTATATAATTTGTTGGATTATTAGGATTCTCTTTTATTTCCTCGTCAAATTTTAAGAACATAGATACCCTTTTGAGTGTATCGGGAAGTTCCTCGATAGCCCTTTCCGCATTCATATGTTGCACGGCATAAAACGCCAGATTGCGCGCATTATTTTTTTCACGCTCCCATTGACTGAACGAGTTGTCCTTCAACGATGCAAGAGTATCTTTTAAGTTTTGCTCATTAAGAATTGGAATATTATTGTATGGAACATTTGAAAAATGTAATTTCTGCCGTTCATCAAGATAGATTGATTCAACTCCAAACAGTTTTTGCTGTTCGTTGATTCCCAAAACTAAAAACCCCGGACTCTCAATATATTCACCTGTAATCAACGGCGAAGTTTCACAAAATAACATACAGCCGTTAGGTTTAAGCAATTTCTTGATTGCCACAAATGTGCGAGGCCATTCATCGAGCGGGATTTCGTGCAAAGTGTTAATCAATAGAACTGCATCAAATTCTTCGGGAATATCTTCCGTTGCAGTGTATATCTTTTCAGATGGTAGAATCTGGCTTAGGATTTTGTGATACTTTCTATTTATTTCAAATGCGTGGTAATCAAGACCATCAATATCTGAAAGCAGCTTAAAGAAACGACCTTTTCCCGCGCCATAATCAAGGACTTTCTTTAATCCACGTTGTTGGATATTCTGCTTTATTTTATCCAGCTTATTATTGGTTTCACTCTCTGCTGGCACTTCAGACAAACATCCACGGAAAAATTCATAAAACCCATATAGCCCCGTATACGACACAAATTGTTGCATTTCTTTGGTATCAACCATCGTTTCACAAATTTCATCGTACATTGATGAATTATTAGGTTGAACTTTTCCGTCTTTAATATAGATAATCTCATCAAACTTATAATGTGCCATGAGATGAATGGAATGTGTCGCAATCCATATTTTTGCTTTCGGAAGATTCTCTTGAAGTTGCACGATAAAATCAATAATTGATTTTGCGTGAAGATGCTGGTCAGGCTCGTCAAGTAGAATATAAAAAACATCATCGGCGTGATATTCTGCAAGAACGCCCAACATAACCGACATATAGAAAATACTGCGTTGACCGGGAGATAGTTCTTTTTCTCCTGTTAAAATTGTTATGATGTTTTCCATTTCAAACGAATCGGAAAACAATGATTTAAGAAAGCTATTAACTTTACTAACTGCACTTTTGCAATGAAAGTCACTTTTAGCAAGACTGGTAAGGCTCTTAATCCCTTCTACAGGGTCGTTGCTTATAAGTTTTAGCGTGTCGTAGATAGGTGTATTGCGCCTATCTATAAAAATATTTTTGAGCAGTTGCAAGCTGCTTTCGTCTGTTCCTTTTCGCTCTGTGCTTGCCATTTGAGGGAAGTCAGCGTATAAAACATCCGTATTCATCACTCCGTTTGCAAACAATGTTTCATCGAGTGCACGTAAAAGGCGTGACTTTCCACAGCCGTTTGGTCCTATGATAATGCGTTCTTTAATTTTTTTCAGTTCTTCAAATTTAGGGGCAGCATCCCAAGACACATCAAGTCGTTTTAGGTTTTCTTCAAATATTTTATTATTCATTCTACTTCCTCCCGTCAAAATCTAAGTCAAATTCACCCCTTAACAAAAACCCCCCTCAACAGCCTAGATGCTTTACTGCTTGTGGCAAAAGCAGACACCGCAGCACCCTCAACCGTTTCAAAATAAGCCCTTGCTTTTTCACGGTCTACCGAAGCAATCAATTTGTCGAAACGGCCAAACTCATTGATATTTGCCTCGGTTAATCGGTGTTTGAACAACCCATGTAAGAGGGCTTCGTCCAAGCCTAAAATCGCAGCAACCGCTTTTATTTGTGCGTTCTTTTCGCCCATTTGATAATCGGTGATATAATCACGCAAGGTTTTTCCGTCCTCGATAACAACATCGCCTCGCCCGACATCACGCAGGAAAATATTTGCATACCGTTGTTCTTCCTGTGTCAATGTCGCAAATGTCGTGTGCAAATCGTTAAGGGCGGATTCCTTTGCTCTTTCGTCGGAAGAATCCAGCGTTTTGAGGTATTTTTCAAAGCGTGAATTCATATAGTCATTGTCAATCATGCCAGTATCAATTTCGGTAAGATAGCCCTCCAATTCATAGGGCGCATCATTATCCCCGCCGCCGCCGCTACTCTCGCCAAACAATTCTTTATACCGTAACGCCAAAATCAAGTATGTCTGTTCGTCAAAGAGCATTTCATATTTTGTCTGCACCCACTTAAACCCCTGTATCGTCGCAGCTTCTAAGTGCGCAGTTAATTCCTTGAACAGCTTGGCAAACTTGCCCCTTGCTTCTTTTTCATTGGGCAGCCTGCTAAAGTCTGGTACCCCTGCACTTGCAAACACCATGCGAATTTCTTCGTATTTTATATTCATCATTTTAATATTGCCTTCGAGCTTATCAACAAACAAATCAAAGGGCTTATCGCCAGAATATAATTTCACCGCATCGGCAATATTTCGCTTCATGGTGTGCGGTCTGCGGTAATAACGGATTGTGCCGAAAGGCTTGTCCGGGCCAAATAATCTGTTTGTCCGTGAAAACGCCTGTATTATTTCGGCATACCACATAACCTTATCCATATAGAGCGTGTTTACCCACTTGGAATCGAAGCCAGTCAGCATTTGGTCTACGACAATGAGTATGTCAAGCTGTTTTTCGGGAGTACGCTCTATCGCCTTATAAGCATCCTTATGTGCCAACCGTGCGGCAAGGTCTTTTTTGAATTTGCCGTGTGCTTTAATATCAAATTGCTTTTGACCGAAAAACCGCTCGTTGTAATCGGTGATTATTTCCACAAGCCCATCTTCTTTGAATTTTGAATTTTCGGGGTTTTCGTCAAAATCCACGTTAGGGTCGAACAAAGCCGATATTTTCAAGTCAGGCTTTCTCGCCTTTAACAACCTGTAATATTCGATGGCTTGCAGTATACTGTGGGTCGCAAAAATGGCATGGAATTTACCGTTTTGGCTAAGTGTCAGCCAATTATCAAGAATATCCGTTACAACCATTCCACGATGAATCTCGTTGTTATATTGTTCATTTGGCAGAAAGTCCTCAATGCCTTTGATATAATCGTTATTGGCATCATAGTAGCCCGCCATAGGAATACTCATGTATTTGTCGTAAATCTTTTTCTTTTTGGGGTCGGCAAACACATCTTTGATTTTTTCTTCGTTGGTACTGCCTACTGCCTTTGCTTTGTCGAGTGCCACGGCGGTACGGACATCTTTATCCGTGAATGTCGATACCATATCGGGGTCAAAGCCCAGCACATTTTTATCCCTAATGCCATCGGCTATGCTGTATCTGTGTAACTCGTTGCCGAACACATCGGAAGTGGTGTTGTCTTTCTTGCGGTTCTCGTCATGTATCGGTGTTCCTGTAAAGCCGAAAAATACGGCATGTGGGAAGGTGTCCTTAATCGTGCGAAGCATGTCGCCGAATGTAGAGCGGTGTGCTTCGTCTACGATTATAACAATGCGCTTTTTGCCGATAATTTCAATATCGCTTGCGTTCTTGCTTTCTTCCTTTATTTGGCTCATTTTTTGGATAGAGGTAACAATAAGCGTGTCATTATGGTGGTTGCTTTTCAGTTTTGTAAGCAATGCCAACGAGTTTTTCGTGCCTTGCACGGTTTCGTCATCATTGGCAAAGGCTTGGTATTCTTCAAGCGATTGTGTGCCGAGTTCGATTCTATCCATAAGAAAAACAACCTTATCGGCAAATTTAGAGCTGGCGATAAGCTGTGCAGACTTAAAACTGGTCATGGTTTTGCCAGAGCCAGTTGTGTGCCATATGTAACCGCCCAATAAATTGTTCTCGCCCCACTTTAATCTTTCCACTCGGTCAGAAATGGCGTAAGCGGCGTAATACTGATAGCTTCGCATGACCTTCAAAACGCCGTCTGCGGTGTCGGCAACGGTATAAAATCCGATTATCTGATGTGCCATCGGAATGGAGATAAGCAGAGATGCACTTTTCCAGTCTTTAATCGGTTCATTATTAAAATCCGCCCAATTAAAATAAAAATCGGGGTTAAACCGCCCCTCTGGGCCGGGGTTCGCAAAATAGACCGTATCGTCTGGGGTCATGGCGACAAAGATTTGCACCAGTGAAAATAGCCCTGTAAAAATGCCGTTTTTGGCGTAATGCTCAATTTGATTGGTTGCTTGGCTTACAGGAATACCGCTCTTTTTTAGCTCGATATGGAAAACAGGCATACCGTTGATAAGCAGCATTAAATCCCCTCGTCGGTCGCTTGTTATGCCTTTTGTCGGAAATTTCGGCTGTCGTGCGATTTGGTAACGGCTTTGTCCGGCGGCTATTTCGTGGCGGTCATAGATTTTCAAGCTGACCTCCTTGCCAAAGTGCAGGGTATCGGCAGGGTTGTCGCGAGTTATGGAAACCGATTTTCCGTTGATAAAACCGTTCAGACGGAGCGGTGTTTTCAAGCTGTTTATTTGCCCGATAATTTGAGCCATTTCCCCATCGGTGAGGGGCTGGTCGTTCAGCTTATCAATGTCCCTGTTGTTTTCGTACAGGATTTTAGCCCAGTTATTGATTAGGTCTTGCTCGGTTGGGTTTGCTATAACTTCCTCCCAGCCTTTATCTGCAAGCAATAGTTGGACGAGGGCTTCTTCAAAATCGGATTCTCGGTTAAACATTGTCATCTCCCCTAGTTTTTTGCTTTTCTTTCAAAAACCTTGATAAAGGCGGAACAATATTTACAACAATGTCGAAAATAATCCCAAAATCCAAATCGTGGTAGCCGTGAGCCGCACGGTTTCGGAAGCCAATAACGTGTTGCCAGTTATTTGATTGATATTCAGCCTTTTCTTCGGTCGTTAGGCTTTTGAATAATTCGCCTAAATCAAGCAAGCACATAGTTACTGCACGTCTGGTTAAAACGGATTTTTTTAAGTCTTGCACCGAATGTATTCCGTTCATGCACTCGGTTAATTCATCACAGGCTTGCACCATGTGGTCTAAATAATCCCAACCTTCATACTTCATAAATATACCTCGTTTCTCGCAACACGCGTTCTTGGAATCTTTTGGGCGTTGTTGACAGAGAATCAATAGTCACAACATCTGTCTTTATCCCGACAATAGCTTCCAATTCATCCCAAAAAGCATAGAATTGCTCTGTTATGCCGCTTGTGTAATCTAGCTCCACAAGAATGTCCAAATCAGACTCGTCAGTCTGTTCGTCCCTTGCATAGCTTCCGAACAGAGCGGCGCGTTTTATTGGATATTGTTTGAATATTGGGGTTAGTTTGTTTATTAGCTCTTGTTGGGTGTACACGGTTATCGCTCCTCCCTTTTATATCAAACTTCATTATCCTGTTCTTGCTGTTTCTTTTTTAGAAATTCATATAACGGTGGGATTCTATTAACGACAATTTGATATACGTATGAAAAATTCAGTTCATGGTAGCCATGTGCCGAGCGATTGCGGAATCCAATTATCTTGTGCCAATGTTCGCAGGGGTATTCGCTAAGCTCTTTATCTGTGAGGCTTTTGAATAATTCGCCAAGGTCAAGTAAGCACATAACAACTGCTCTTCTTGTCTTTATATCTGCTTTTAACTCGTCTACTGAATTTACCCCCTGCATACACGCAAACAATTCTTCACAAGTTTGCACCATGTGGTCTATATAAGCCCATCCTCTATACTTCATAAATATACCTCGCTTCTTTCAATATGCGTTCGTTAAATCGCTTTGGGGTCGTATCAAGAGAACAAAATGTTAAAACATCGGCTTTTAATCCTAAAGTTTTTTCTAAATCGTCCCAAAAATCAAGAAAGTCTGGTAGGTCAATTGAGATTTCGTAATCAAGCAATAAATCAACATCCGATTCTTCTGTTTGCTGCTCTCTCGAATAGCTTCCAAACAGAGCGGCGCGTTTTATTGGATATTGTTTGAATATTGGGGTTAGTTTGTTTATTAGTTCTTGTTGGGTGTACACGGTTATCGCTCCTCCCTTTTATGCCTTATGGGTATAGTTTACTTTCTTATGGTGTTTTACACAAACATTTTGTTGAGGCAGGCGTTTTTTATATTTTGCAGTTTTTCGAGTTCTTGGTATTGGGCTTCGGCGAGTTCATCAATGATTCGGAAAAAGCTGCCGATAATTGTCTGTTCCGCTGGCGATGGTGCAAGAATTACCGCCTCAGATACTTTTGACCAATCTGCTCTTGGCATTTTCGTTCCTGATGAAATATTAGCGTGAGATAAAAATGTATCGCTTTGAACTATCATATAGGCGAATGCTTCATCGAATGAAGCACTTGGAATAAGTGCCCAGATTTCGCCGCTTTTTAACCCATCTCTGTCCGCAAGCCACCATTTATTCAAATATGGGCGCAACCGTCCAAACAGAGTATCACCTTTTCTGAACAATGATTTTGCTTGAGTTCTGACTGAGGTATCGCCTATCAGTGTTCCCATGTCACTTACAATATTTTCGAGTTCAACGTCAAAATCATAATCGTTGGAATTGACAGCTTCATTTCTTATCTTTAGAGCATCACTTAATCTCCACTGCTCCCAAGCCCCCGTAAACCCCTCAAACCGTATTTCTGGCACGGTTGCGCCTTTCTTTGGGAACATCTTTTCAAGCATGGCTTTTTTTATGTTTAGCGTTTTTTCGTGCTGTTGTTTCTTTAGGGCAATGGTGTCGTCAAGGTTGCGGAAGAAGTCGCCGATGGCGGTTTGTTCTTTGTCGCATGGCAGCATAACTCTAAACACATTCATTCCAGAAGCTAATATGTGCTTAATGGTGTTGCCTATTGTAATAAACGCCAACTCTCTCTTTATTTTTGATGTTTGAAACCCATAATTTAGAAAATAAGTGTTTATACCTTCCTGTGCTTCACTAAACATTATTAGAGCATGAGCCGCCGAATTATTTAGCTCTTTTGGAATCACTGCGGTATGTCCAACGTGTCCTGATTGAACCATTACCATATCACCAGTTTTAAGTAATTTGTCCTTTTGTTTCTCATAAAAATCTTCGTTGATGAAAATTTCTGTTTCAGTATTTATTTGACCGTTTTTAACATTATTAGATTGCAAATAAAAATATCCGCTATCTTTATCAACATAATAAGGCGTAGCAGTCCCAACAAAAGCATTTCTGATTCTTTTGAACATTGTACTCATTTGCTGTTCAGCCCAATCACCCTCAAACCCCTCAAACCGAATCGCAGGCACCTTACAATCATTCCCTATCATTTCCCCCTCCCTTTGATTTTTGCTATTTCTTTCTCAAAGTCGGAATTTATTCTCTGCGTTTTATTAAATTCGTCATACTCCAATTTCGCCTTGCGTTCGGCATCAATTTTTGAAACACTGCCCTTGCCCTGCAAAATTTGAAATCTGTTAAATTTGAGAAATTCGTCAACGCTAACAGCAAAATCTTGCATTTTCAACAAAACCTCATCTTCAATCAAGCCCTCGATATAATCAAAGAACGCCGACACATTTCGCTCTAGCTTTCTAATTTCTTTTTCATTAAGATAATTTTTCGCAACAATTACATCACTTTTCAAAACTCGTCCGTCGGGCGAATTTTTGAAAGTTACAAGCCCCATATAATCCTTGTTTCGGTTGGCGCGGTCATTGATAATTTCAGCCGCAGTATGCCCTGTTATTGCATAGTGAAATTTATTTTGTACCATTGCGTAGAAATCTCTCGTAATAAGGCTGTCCTTATCATAATCAATACTAATTTCTGCAAAAATATCAGTAATTTGCAACCAAATTCGCCGCTCGCTTGTGCGAATAGAGCGAACACGCTCCAACAATTCACGAAAAAAATCCTTGCCGAATACAGCTTCGCCTTGTTTCAAGCGTTCGTCGTCCATAGCAAAGCCTTTTCTTATGAACTCGCTCAAAATTTTAGTCGCCCACTGCCTAAACCTTGTGGCTTTCAATGAATTGACACGATAGCCGACTGAGATAATAGCGTCAAGGCTGTAAAATTTTATCTTTCTACTTACATTGCGAGAACCTTCCTTTTGAACTACCGAGATTTCCTCGGTAGTTGCTTTTTCGCTTAATTCTTCGGCTTCGTAGACGTTCTTTAAATGCAATGATATGTTATCCGTTGAACATTCAAACAACTCACTCATAGATTTTTGAGTAAGCCATATTGTTTCGTCTTGAATAAGTGCGTTAATTTCGTTGTCGTCATCTAGCCTGTAAAGCTGATACTGTAAATTTTTATCCACGCTTATCACCCCGCAAAAGCGATTGCAATTCGCCCAGCCCTTTCATATCAAATTCGTTGCCCCGCAGTTGACCAATAAGGGCTACAACCTCGTTTTTCGCCCTGCCTATTTTTTCCGTAACCTCTACATAGGTAACGGCGTATTTTTCAGCCAAGGCGGTTAGCTTATTCACCAACTCGCGGATTACCTCGTGGGGCAATTCGTCCATAGCGGTTACAATCGGGTCTACCCATTTTTGTTTTAGCAAGCTCCGTGCTTCATCGTCATTAAGCCCCTCGATGGTTTCCTTGGTGAGTTGATGTAGCTTTTCTGCTTCTGTTTTTACCTCTTTTTTTAGCTTGGTTTCTTCGGCAAATAAATCACTCGCCTGTATCAACCTCGCGGGAACGCTATCCTCGGCATGGCTACCGCTTGCTTTTAGCTTCTTGGCGAGTGCTTCAACACCTTTTTTGACATACTCGCCATCGTCATTAAAGGCATCCTTGTATTCGTCTTTATCTTCATCTGTCAAAGATTCAAATATTTCTTCGAGAATGGCGGCGATTTCGACAAGACGGTTTTCTTTTTGTCTAAGCGCGTCTGTTTCGGCTTTCAGCAACGTGGCTTGTACCAGTTCAAAGGGGATAATACGCCCAATCCAACCGTCTTGTACTTCGTATTCCGTATCGCCTTTTTTCTTGATTACCATGTTGGGGTCAACAACTTTTACTGCCGCAAAGCCCTCTGTTTGGATAATTTCGAGGTCTACGGCGATTTTCACCCATTCGTTATTAAGGGCTTGATATGCGTTGTACTTATCAATCAGGGCAACAGAAGCCAAGCGAGAGAAAAGAACCTCGCTTATTATGGTTTCTTGTCGTGAGATATTAAGCGAAAGCATTTTGCCAAGCAACTCACCCTCCAAGTACGGCCCAAAGCCGTCAAAAATATCTGCATAACGCCCCAAATATTCCACGACATCGGCATTATTCATTATCTCTTGCTTCACATCTTCGGTAGCTAACGACACAAAAGGCGTACCATCGTCACTAAAAAGACAAGCCCACAAGCTAGGGAATGTATTCCAAAATTGCCCCAGCTCCGCTAACTCGCTCTTGGGTATACCGCCAAACATAGTGGTGTATAAGTCCCATGTTTTAGGCGTTTCAGAAGAATCCACATAGCGTGGAATGTTCAAGTTCCAACCGTTTTTACGGATTTCGTCACGGCTTACTTTGCGTGAAAACTTGGGTATATCGGCACGGCTTGCTACGGTGTCGGCGATTTTTTTAATGTCGGAAGCACGCAGTAGGTTGTTCTTGCCGACCTTGACAAATCCTTTCGAGGCATCAATAAAAAGAACATCGTCGGTATTCCGTCTGCCGTGAGGCTGTTTTAAGACCATGATTATTGTGGCTATGCCTGTCCCGAAAAAAATATTGGGCGGCAAGCCTATTATTGCATCTATATTGTTTTTCTCGATTAAATTTTTGCGGATTTTTCCCTCGCCGTCTGCACCCTCGGCATCGCCGCGGAACAAAACGCCATGCGGCAGAACAATAGTCATAATTCCGTCTGGCTTTAAGTGATAGAGGTCGTGCAACAGAAACGCAAAATCCGCCTTGGTTTTGGGGGCAAGCCCAAAGCCAGAATAGCGCGGGTCGGCATCTTTGTTGGTCGGCTCCCATGCTTGGGAGTACGGAGGATTTGATACAACTGCATCCACATAAAGCGGCGCATATGTACCATGAGGGTCATTCTCATCAAAATACGGCCAGTCCTCCTCTAACGTGTCACCTCTGCGAAGGGCTAAGTTATCTGGCAAAATATCACGCATAACAAGATTCATGCGTGTCAGGTTAAATGTATTTTCTTTCCATTCTTGGGCGAAGTATTTAATGTTATTTTCATCGTCAATATGCTTCGCCGCCGAACGCCCGATATTTATAAGCAAAGAACCCGAGCCGCTTGTAGGGTCGTAAATTTCGATTTTATTGCGGTCTTTCAAATGCTCTGCCACTATTTCGGACATAAGCAGAGAAACCTCATGCGGCGTGTAAAACTCGCCCGCTTTTTTCCCTGCATTGGCGGCAAAGCTGCTTATTAGATATTCATACACAAAGCCTAAGACATCGTAGTCTTGCTTGCCATCCATCGGAATATCCTTGATAAGTGCTAAAAGGTCGCTTATTGCCCTTGTCTGTGATTTTGATGTATCGCCAAGTTTGCTTAGTCCAGCTCGGAGCGTATCAAAAATACCACTGAACACTTTTTTGTGTGCAGGGCTTATGTGTCGGTTAAAGGCGGAAAGAGCATCATGGACATTACCTACATCAAAATCAGAACCCTTTTCAAGCCATGTCGAAAAAAGGTCGTCATACGCCATAAAATATCCGATACGGTTTTTTACGAAGCTGACGGCATCTGTATCATTTTCTGTGAGTGCCTTAATTTCTTCTTGCGTCATTCCCTCGGCACGTAATAATTTCAATTGCTTGTCCGATAAGAATTTATAGAAAATAAAGCCAAGAATGTAATCTTTGTATTCGTTGGCTTCTATTTTTGAACGCATTTTGTTGGCTGATTGCCAGATTTTTGCCGCTAATTGTTGTTTGTTCATTCGTATACCTCCCAATGCCAAGAACGTGTTGAGCCAACACGTTCTAGCTTCCCTTCCGCTTTTATGTTGAATACAGCTTCTTATCCTTTTTGGTTATATTTTACTTTCTTATGGTGTTTTACACAAACATTTTATTTAGGCAGGCGGTTTTTATGTTTTGCAGTTTTTCTAGTTCTTGTTGTTGGGCGGTGATAAGGGTGTCGAGGTTGTGAAAGAAGTTGCCTATGGCGGTTTGTTCTTCTTCGTTTGGAATAACGATTTCAGCATCTCTTAAATTGACTGATGTTATTGAATCAAAAGTCGAGCCCGTGCTGTACTCGTCCCAAAAACTATCCATATTCATTTTTATAAGTGTTTGAAATAAAAATTCATTTCCTCGTATTGCGGCTACACCTCTGCCGATAACAGCATTATAAGCGGTTTTCCCTACATCTCCAACAGGCGCACGAACACTAATAATAATATCGCCCTTCCTTGCTGTCTTTGTAATCTGCTTTGTCCAAACACGAGGTATAACCCATCCATTTTTCATATCAGCATTGCCCTGTACTAAAATATGGTCGTTTGGGTTGTCTGTGTAATTAACGGAGTCGGGGGATTGTCCCATATTAACATAAGCAAAATCGCCAATCGAAATCCTCTGCCACCGCCCCGTAAACCCCTCAAATCGTATCTCTGGCACGGATTCGCCTTTTTTCGGAAACATCTTTTCAAGCATGGCTTTTTTTATGTTTAGCGTTTTTTCGTTCTGTTGTTTCTTTAGGGCAATGGTGTCGTCAAGGTTGCGGAAGAAGTCGCCGATTGCGGATTGTTCTTCTTCGCGTACAGGGTAAACTACATGAACCTTTTTTATTTCATTCATGTTAATTTTTTTTGGGAAAGCGATATGCAATGTTCTGTGCCAAATTTCTCGCCGTACAGCCTCAGAGTGTATGACTGATTTCAAGAAATATGGGTTAAGTGATTTTTTCTTCAACAAGGCAAGGCTGACATAATATGCCATGACATCATCTGATTCTACAATGTTAGCTGTACCAATATCCCCTATGCGTGTCATTAAAACATCACCTTTTTGCGGGTATACCTTGAAATCGTTGTTAAATGCCTCTATCGAGATATATTTGTTTGAGGTCAACGTTTTAATGTTTTCCACGGAGAGAAACGTGATGCCAGATTCTGTATAGACAGGTGTTTGATGTGTTCCGTCATATACATCAGTAAGTTCACCTAATTTGTCAACGACCCAATCACCCTCATACTCCTCAAACCGAATCTCCGGCACTTTACAATCATTGTACATCTTTATCACCCCGCAAAAGCGATTGCAATTCGCCCAGCCCTTTCATATCGAACTCATTATACGCTTGTATTCTATACGGTTAGATTCACCATTTGGCACTAAATTTCCCCTCCGTTGTTTTAGATGTGTTCGCTCTTTTCAATTTCCATTATATCCGAAAAGTCACAATCAAGGACTTTACAGATTTTAAGAAGAATGTCCGTGGTCACGCTTTGTCCTTTTGTCAGCTTCGCCATAGTTGTGGTACTTACACCAGAAGCCTTTCGCAAATCGTTCTTGTTCATCTTTTTATCTATTAGCAAATGCCAGAGTTTATTGTAACTTACTATCATCGAAGCACCTCCGCACAAAACCTCTATTGTATAGAATAACACACCTGTCGTCATAAGCCAAGTTAATATTTGAATTTACGCATATTACAGTCGCAAACAGAAATTGTTACGCTGTTTTTCCAAATTGATTATTTTATTAAAAAGACATTCCTAAGATTTATGAAGTCTTTAAAATGCCTCTTTGCAATCTGATGTGCAAAAAAATTATGCGAATATTTGAATTAGCCTTGACATTACAGTTCTAAAAAGCAATAGGGTATTACAACAAAGCATTGGCAATAGAGGAAAAAATTTACGGAGAAGAATATTTTAAAACAACCGTATTGTATAACAATATGGGATTGGCTTATCATGCGTCAGGCATTTATGAAGAAGCATTAAAATATCACAGAAAAGCTTTGGTAGCACGAAAGAAATTTTTGGGAGAAAAGCATTCCGCAACAGCTAATTCATATAACAATATAGGTGAGATTTATCTTAAACTAAAAAATATAGTAACGCATTAGATTATATTTCAAAATCTTTAATGATACGAAAAGACATTTTCGGCGAAGAAAATTCCGCGACAGCCGACTCCCTCCATAACATGGGAAGAGGTTTTCATGGATTATCTAATTATGCACGAGCATTGACATATCTCAATAAAGCCTTGGCAATATTTAAAAAAACACACAAAGAAGCTTACCCCTAAGCCGCATTAGCATATGAAAATACAGCTAAAGTTCATCGTGCGATAGGAGATCGTAATAAGGAGCAAAATAACTACGACAACGCAGCGGAATGTTATAGTAAGGCGTTGGATAATTACGAAGAAGCGTTGGCTTTATTCATAGAGATTTACGGTGAAGAGCATAAACATTTAGTAGATTTATATAGAGATATTGCTGAAATTTATAACATTGCAGGCGATTATAAACAAGCATTGGAATATTAACAAAGCACTGATGAGGTCTAAAGTAATTCATGGCGAAGAACATCCATACTTAGCAAATTCATATAATGACATAAGTGGAATTTGCCTATCTTTGGATGCTCATGATAAAGTATTAGAAAATTATAACTATGCATTGATGATATTTAAAAAGATATACAGTGAAGAAGACTCTAACACAGCAATATTGTATGGAAATATAGGTATGTGTTATAGAAAATTAGGCGATAAGGAAAAGTCTTTGCAATTCTACAATAAATCTCTAGAGATCCGCATAAAAATTTATGGAAAAGATCATCCATATACAAAAACAACATTAAGTAGGATACAAGGTTTAGAAGGGTAACATTATTAATATAACGCCAAATAGACTTATTAAAAACTTCATTATCCCAAACAACCAAAGCCCTCGGATTCAACAACTCAGCGCGAGGGCTTTAATTATGCAATAATCGAGTTATTTGCCTGTGTTTCGATAGTATATTTTCGTATCGTTATAAACGTGCTACTGACCTCAGCCGCCTTGGGCGAAATAATGCGATGGTTGCGTACTACACTGAGATTTTCTTCATAGATAATCGTGTGAGGTTCATTGCCTTAAATGACGGAATTGATATAGCTTTTGGCGATAACGAAATTATGCCCTTTAAGTCGGTCATAAACGAATACTACGCTCGTGACATCAGCAAAAAAATCCGCTCGGCTTACAAAGCTCAGGCACAAAAGGGTGCGTATACCGGCCCGGTTCCGCCATACGGCTACTTAAAAAATCCCGACAACAAGTACCATTTAATCCCTAATCCCGATACCGCTCCCATTGTGAAAAAAATGTTCGATATGGCGGTTAAGGTCATGGGTACGGGGCAGATTGCAAAGGCTATTAAAAATGATGGTGTTATCAAGCCGACAATATACTCAATTAAGGTGCTGGGAATCAATCGGCGGACATCTTATTTAGACGATACACACTGGTCAAAAACAACAGTGTCGCAAATCATAAAAAACAGGGTATACTTGGGGCATACGATTTCGCAGAAAGCATCAACAATATCTTTCAAAAATAAAACGAGGATTAAATGCTCAGCGGACGATTACATCACCGTTCTTAACACGCATGAACCCCTTGTGGAGGAGCAAGACTTCGACCTGGCGCAGAAGATTTTCAAAATCAAGAAACGCCGCAACAAGCATGATTTTGATAATATCTTTGTAGGAATTTTGAAATGCTCGGATTGTGGGGCAGGATTATCAATACAATTTCCCAGCAACAGCAACGGCAGACCTTTCTTTTCCTATAGCTGCAATCGTTATCGACAGGACTCGAAATACTGTACAACTCACTATATCCGATATGATGATGTTTACAACATAGTCTTGGACGGCATTAGGGAGAAGCAAAAATTTGTGAATGCTCATGTGAATGAGTTGGCGTTATACGCGCAAAAGCTATCCGACAAGGGTGCAGACTTGAACCTCAAGCAAATGCACTCCGACCTCGAAAAAGCAAAGAAGCGCAGCAATGAATTGGACAATTTAATCCAAAAGCTGTTTGAGCAAGTAGCCGTAGCGTCGATAACCCAAGAGCGTTTCGCAACACTCACTGCCACCTACGAAGATGAGCAAAATTCCCTAAAAGAAAAAATCGCCAGTCTGCAATCAAAGATTTCCGACAAGGGCGGCGATGTAGAAAACATTATGAGTTTTTTCAATCTTGTTCGCAAACATGCCGAGGTTACGGAGCTTACGCCCGAAATCCTGCATGAGTTCATTGATAGCGTTGTTGTTTATCAGGCGGAGGGCAAGCGATTAGACCGCACACAAAAAGTAATCATCAATTTTCGGTTTATCCAGGATAACTGGTTTATTTTTTAGATATGTTCGTATCGTTAAGAATAGGTTACATCGGATACCTTGTTACCCCTGTGTGAAAAATAACCAAAGACGGATTTTTTAAAAGCATGGAACATGGAACGCAGATTTAGCGGATTTTCGCGGATTCTATCTGGCGTTTTTTTAATCCGCGTAAATCCGCGTTCCATTGCCCTTAAATCCCACCTAATCCAAGGCTCGTGCCGACATTCCCACCAAGCTACAACGGCGAAAAGGGGCTATGCCCCCTCGTGACGACATTCCCACCAAACCACAACAGCAAAAAGGGGCAAACGCCCCCCTATGCTCCCGCCTCCAAGCTCTTCAACCGATACTCCATAACCCCACAAACAAGCCCGCTCCGCGCCTCGTCCATACTCAGCGGAAGCACCCGCGTACCGACATAACGCATAACCACGCCGCCCCTGCTGGTCGGAAACGTCACCGCACCGCCGCGCAACCGCCGCCGAAACTGCTCCTGCACATCAAGCACCGGCGCAACAAAGCCCGACCGCCCAACCACGCGGCTATACACCCGCGCGCGCAGGGTCGCCTCCTCGCCAAAGCCCAAATCCGCGGCCTCATAAACAATATACGGCGACCGCGCGCCGTCCACGCCCTCGCCCTCCAAAAAAGCAGGTATCGCCTCTCCCGTCACAGCGTTCTCAAACCCGCCCCAAAACTCCCGCAAAGCAAAATAAATTTCTTTCATAGATACTCCTTTCATGTGAAAAAACTGCAAAAAAAACGCATTAAAACGCAGAAACTGCGCTCCATGCCTTTAAAAATCCGTGTTGCATAAATCATTTGTTAAACCACAGGTTAAGGGGAATCGCAGGTTCTCGTAGGGGACGGATTTATCCGTCCCGAGGTACGCACGCTCGTCAAATCACTGGGGGCTTGCAGGTTCTCGTAGGGGACGGATTTATCCGTCCCGAGGTATGCACGCTCGTCAATTCGGGGCGGGCAACGTCCCGAGATTGCCACCGTTCGTCAATTCGGGACGGATAACGTCCTATCAATTTGGTACGTGCAAACCTCGGGACGGATAAATCCGTCCCCTACAAAAAACCGACCAAGCAGACAACACCACACTCCACCAAATCCAACAACGCCGTACAACCACCAAATCCAACAACACCGTACAAGCACCAAATCCAACAACACCGCACGCCGACCAAATCCCCCTGCGGACATTGAAACCAAAGCAACTTACTCAGCAAAATCAGTCAAAACCTCAGCCCGCTTCCAAACCTTAACCGCCGTCAACGCCCCCTTAGGCATAACAAGCGGCACACCCCTAAGCAAAATATACGAGCCGTCAGACGGCCGCCAAATAACCGTCCCACCCGAGCCGTCCACATCACCGCCCGAATCCGCATTTCCGCCCAAGCCCATATTTCCGCCCAAGCCCACATCACCGCCCAAGCCGTCCGTATTTCCGCCCAAGCCCAATCCGTCCGCATTTCCGCCCAAGCCCGAGCCGTCCACGTCACCGCCCGAACCCACATCACTGCCCACGTCCAAGCCGTTCACATCACTGCCCACGCCGTCTACATCACCGCCCACGACCAAGCCCGACCCCCCCAAATCCAAATCCCGATGACAGGCAAACTGCCCCACGGTACGTGTAGCCTGCCGTTTCCCTACGCTTACCTCGTCCGAATCCGTTTGCCGAAACGCGCCATAAAACGCCTCGCCCTTAACCATTCTACGAACAGCAGGAAACCCCTCATAAAGCGAATCCCCCTCCTGCCAACTCACCTTATGAAACACTTCACCTAACAACCCACCAAACAAAGCCGTCTTAGCTCCCCCGACAAGCGGCGTTTCCGCCCCGCCAAGCACTTCACCCACCGCCGCAGACAGCACCTGAACAAAATCCCCACTCAACACCTCACCCCCGAAACAAACCCACGCCGAATCAGCCCAAGCTCCTCACCAAAAACCTCAAACGCGCCCAAGGGCAAGCCATTCTTCGCGGCAAGCGTCTTGGAATAAAAGCCTGCCACGTTCTCCGCCAAAATAGCGGACGGCGGATTAGCCGCCGTCCACTCAAAAATCCGCTCCGCAAGCTGCACCACTGAGGGCGGTATCGCCTGCGGCAAAATCCGACCGCGCCACGTATCGCTTACGCCTGCCAAGCCCTCCAGCGTGTACCGCACGCCGCCGCACGCCGCGCGCCGCGCCGCGACCCGATAGCTGCCGCGTTCAAACAGCAACGCGCCGTCCGTAGGCGGCTCGACCCAAAGCCATTGCCCCACCTTCAAATCCGCGTCCAGTAAAATTTTTCCATTTTTGAGAATAAAGGGGCAATTCCCAAAATTTTCCACACCCCCACCACAAACAAAAAAATTATTCCGCAAAATCTGAATAGCCGTTACTAGCCCCCGAACGTCCATTACGCTGTAGGCTCTAGCACCGCAAAGGGGAACGCAGTCCCGCCGCGGTCGATATTCACAGGGTTCACGACCTGCCAGCCAAGGCGCATTTCCACACGCAACGCAATCATATTTTGTTGCATGAGGTTGTACAGCACCTTGCCCTCGTCGTTCGTAATCACGCCCTCGCGGAACACCTCGAAGCTAACGTCCTCGCGCACCGCATACACGGCGTTTTCCCATTCGCCCAAAATCGCCAGCGCGTTCGCCCTGTCCCAAGTGCCGCGCCCGGCATAATGAATCGGCACGCCGAACGGGTTCTGGTCGTTGCCGTTTGTGGGCGATTGGAACAAGAAATTGCCGTTGTCGTCACGCAGCCCTCTGAATTTTGCGCGCAAAATCTTCTGTGCCGCAATGCCCGTCACGTCATATTCCTGCTCCTCCAGCTTGCCCAAGCCCTCGTTGATGTCCGCCAGCACGTCGCGCCCGTCCCCAAGCGTAACCACGTTGCCAGCCGCTCTCGCCTGTGCAATCAGCCCCTGCGGCCACTCACTCGGTGCTTTCGGGTTGCCGCCATTGAACACCTGGCGGTCAAACACGCGCCCGATTGCCTCGATACAAGCAGGGCGCGCCTGACCCCAAATATCATATTGAGAATCAGCAACCACCGACTTTGGTATCGGCAAAATAACGGCAATCGTCCCCGCGACAATCTGCTTTTTCGCCCAAGCCATGTTAGTCACAGCCTTCAGCCCAATATCGCCGTCCTGAAAATCCGCTATGGGAAGCATATCCAGCACCGCCATTTTGGCCGTCCCAGCCCCCATATTCGGCAGCTGCCGCATAAGGCTCATAGCCACCGACGACTTCCGCACCCCATCAATAATCCCCGATATTGTTTCCTCCGGAATCAACGCTTCTGCGTTTTCCCTACTAATAATGTTTCCGTTTAAGATTGCATCTGACATAAATAAATCCTCCTATTGGTTTTAATTTAATGGGGGCTCTGCCCCCAAACCCCCGCCGAAAGGCGGGCAAAGCCCGCCTTTCTTCCTCGCTCGCTTCGCTCGCTGCGGGTCGCGCCTATGGCGCGAATTAGTTCCCTGCACGAATAAAATCATTCATGCTCCTGCCCTGCGCCACAATCGGCACAGTCCGTACAAGCCCACCCGTTGGGGCGTTCCGCGTTTGCGCCCTAGCGAAATCAAACCCACCATGCGTTACAGCCTCGCCCATAATCACATCAAGGTTAGTCACACTAAAAACGCCGTCCTGCTCCGCATATTCGGCTTTCGCACCAAACGCCCCAACCAACAAATCCGCCTGCTTAGGGTTCAGCTTGCCCAGCTCCCTATGCTCAAACGCCAAAATCGCGTTACCCAACGCCTCATTTTTGGCAAATGCCACGCTCTCGGCTCGCTCCCTGGCAAGCGTTGCCTGCGCGACTTCGTCCTCGTTCGCTTTGACATGCGAAGCGGCTCCGTCCTCGGTAGCCTTGACACCCAAAGCCGCCCCGTCCTCGCCTGCTTTGACACGCAAAGCCGCCGCTTCCTCGTTCGCCTTGGAATTTACCTCCAATTCGGAAATCCTGCCACTAAGCGTAACAATCTCCCCCTCAAGCCTAGCCTTGTCACCTCCAAGCACAACAATCTCCCCCTCAAGCCTAGCCTTATCTTTCCGCAAATTCTGCGTAGCCTTGCCATGCAGCTTAATCACTTCCTCGACAATCCGCGCCTCCAAGCCAAGTGCCACAAGTGTTTCCCTGTCCATTTCTCACCCCCTCTCTACAATCTAGTGACGGTTAATCGTAGGGGCGAGGCTTGCCTCGCCCGACCTACGCACGCTCTAACGAAATCCCCCGACCCCTCCCAACCTCCGCACGCTCTGACGAAATTCCCTCCACCCCTCCCGACCTCCGCACGTTCGTCAATTCGGGGCAGATAACGTCCATTAACGCAGAACGCGGCAACCTCGGGACGGACAAGTCCGTCCCCTACAAAAACCTGCCCCCAAAAAAACCTGCGAATCCTCACAGCAGACGCAATATTTTAATCTGCGTTTCTTTCCTGCCGTACCACGCTCCCTCTGTGCCTCTGTGTGAAAAAATCTTTTTGACAAATAATGAACGCAGGTAAAGCGTATAACGTCCTTATCGTAGGGGACGGATTTATCCGTCCCGAGGTACGCACGCTCGTCAATTCGGGGACGGATAACGCCCATTAACGCAGAACAAGCCAACCTCGGGACGGACAAGGTCGGCGTGCGGCGTTGTCTAAGAAAACCACTTAGACAACACCTTACTGCCTGCTTGCCCGTCCCTTACAAAACCGCCCCCCGACCCCTCCACCCTCCAACATCCTCCGCACCCGTCTACTATTTTTTAACGCGGTTCTTGTTCCGCGGACGAGTGTGGCGTTCACGAACAAACGCACAAAGCCAAAATGTGTAAATTAAACACAGATTCAACGGATTCTCACGGATTACACGGATTCGCTCGTGCAAAAGTCCACCCATGCAAAAATCCGCGTAAATATGCGTGAGATTGGCTAGTGCAAAAATCCGCATAAATCTGCGTGAGATTAGCTAGTGCAAAAATCCACCCACGCAAAAATCCGCGTTTCATGTCTGCCGTGTCACACTCCCTCTGCTTTGTGCCTCTGTGCGAACTACTGTGTGAAAAAATCTTTTAACCTAAAAAACGAAGCTCTACATTTTATCTACATTCATTATTTGTCAAAAAGATTTCTCCACACAGTAGTTCGCACAGAGGGAGCGTGGCACAGCAGACAATAAAATGTGAGTTTAAAGGTAACTAAACACGGATTTAACGGATTTTCACGGATTACGCGGATTGGCTCGTGCAAAAGTCCGTTCGTGCAAAAATCCACCCATGCAAAAATCCGCATAAATCTGCGTGAGATTCGCTAGTGCAAAAATCCGCCCATGAAAAAAATCCACCCATGCAAAAATCCGCGTAAATCCGCGTTTAATCTCTTTCAAAACTAAGGAAACTACACGCGTTTGCCATTCATTTATTTGCCATTCATGCGTTTGCCGCGTTCCTAGCACATAAAAATAAGGGCATAGCCCCTTTTCCCCGACTTGGTTGATGTTTTGCGTATAACACAAAACATCAACGACTTGGTAGGAATATCGCCCCAAGCCTTGCCAACTCCCTAACACATAAAATCAGCATTACCCCAAGCCTCAACCTCCCCCTTACAATAAAAAAAAGCCCATATACATAGGCTTTTCTGTTTACCAACAATAAAACTCTACAATGGAAAGGCGCTAAAACCACTCACTAGGTCGTCTGCCCGCTGCTTTTCCTCGGCAGTCATTATTTTGTCCCATTCCTGGCGTGCCGCTCTCATTCTGTTTTCATATTGGATTTGGCTCTCATCCTCGCGGCGGTCGGTTTCATCAAAACCCAAATGAACCACCGTTCGTTCAATCATCATTGCATTGCTCATTTCGCACCTCTCCTTTCTCTATTTTCCAGCCCATATAATTTGCTATATAATTAGCAAAAATTTCGCTTTTTTCGTATTCGCATTTAGTTTCCATCTTAGGATGTTCCCTTATGCGGTCTTTAATATTATGAAGCTCAACCAAAGACATCTCCCTTGTGTCGGGCTTCTCGCGCCAAAGAATATACACAACACCGCTGTGGGCTTGGGCGGCTAGGCATTTCGCATCCTTTGCGAGCATAAAAGCCTGCAAATCCCTTACGGAAAACGGGGTATTGTTGGGGTGATTGTGTACGCCGATATAGCCCTTTCTGTCTGGGGGCAAAAACCACCCTACCTCGTTTGGTTGTCCGTCTGTCCTAGGAGGGTAAGCCTCGCCCGATTGTCCGCAGATTGTTACACAATGTTCATGCTGGGTTTCTATCCCTTTTCGCACAACGTACTCGTGGGCTTTGACGACTGTTTCTAGCACGGTAGGTTTAAGATTTAGTGGACTGTACAGCTTTTTAAGTTTGTTTTTTTTAAGCCTATTAGCTGTACCAAAGAACCCACCTATCCCCACAGATTCTATCACGCACCGCAACCCCCCGTCAAGACAAACACATCAACATATCACGGCACAGTGTGACATCACGTTGATTTTGTCGCATTTTAATATAGTTTGCGACAATTGTCAATACTATGCACGGACAACACTATGCCACGAACAAACGCACAAAGCCAAAATGTGTAAATCAAACACAGATTCAACGGATTTACGCAGATTTTCACGGATTTTATCTAGCGTGTTTTTTTATCATGGATTGCGGATTTCCCACGAACGAATCCGCGAAAATCCGCGCAAATCCGTCAAATCCGCGTTGCATAAATCTTTTGTTAAACCACAGGTTAAGGGGAATCGCAGGTTCTTGTAGGGGACGGATTTATCCGTCCCGAGATATGCACGCTCGTCAATTAGGGGCAGGCAACGTCCCATCAATTTGGTACGTGCAAACTGCGGGACGGGTAAACCCGTCCCCTACAAAAAACCAACAAAACGCCCATTCCTCGCACTCGAAATGTGTAAACTAAACACGGATTTAACGGATTTTCACGGATTACGCGGATTCGCTCGTGCAAAATTCCATTCGTGCAAAAATCCGCATAAATCTGCGTGCCGACATTCCCACCAAAAAAATGTCGCCAAAAAGCGGCAATGCCCCCATCAAAAAGTATCAACTACTCTGCGTGACGACATTCCCACCACACTCCGCCGTAGAAAAGGGGCTATGCCCCATGCCTCCCACACAAAACCCCATCCAACCCCAAAACACTCTCCAACCCAACACCTCTATCAACCCAGCCCTGCAAAACCGTACTTTTCTCCACATCAGTCATCTCGCCCACACACAGCTTAAACGGCCGATACCCGACCCGATTTACCGCCACGCCGGCACATTCCGCCACCGCCAAAATAAACTGCTCCAGCTCGCCCCAAATAATGCCAATCTTCAAGTCCTCCTGCGCCTGGCTCGACAAAATCGCCGCCTGCGAAACACTCGCCCGCCCCGCCAAGCTGTCAGTATTCACCGCCATTGCGTCCCGAAAAATAGCCCCTTGGGATTGTTGTCAAGAGGAACTTTTCTGTACAGGGAAAAAGCCTAGCAAGAATGGCTTAATACCGCCATTCGCTAGGCTTTAAGATTTTTCATAACCAAACCACCAAAAACGCCCGAATATCATGGGCGTTTTTTAATTACAATCATGGCAGTCACAGCAAGCACATTTTGAAACCGTGACTAAAGGGGAGGCGCTACGTGCCGAAACAAGAAAGCACGAAGCGGTTTAAATCAAAGCTGTCACGGCTTCAAAGTATGCTTGATATAAAGATTACGTGAGAATTATAGGCTATTTATTTCTTGTAGCTGTCGTTCTTTTTCGGCTTCTAAAAAGCCATTATCGAGAGAAATAATTATACAATCCTCGCACATACCCAAAGAATTGACTTCTATTTGGGCTAATTGGCATATGTTCTTTTTGCTGTATATGCAATAGTTATTTTCGCAAGTCATAGTCAAATCCCCATAATAAAAAATTATGTTTTCAGCAATCGCCTAAACAGATTAGCTGTGACTGTGATTATAACCAAACTGTGTGTACTTTGTCAAATAACATCTAAATAGATTGGTCATAAGTTTAATGGGGCATACTACAATTAGCTAAAAAGAAAGGTGGGTTAAACTTGAACCTACAATTTTTGGAGTATGCGGAATACCTTGACTTTTTTTCTGCGAGGATTTCAAAATTAAGAACGGCAAAAAAAATATCAGCAAGAGAAATGAGCCTTTCTCTAAGCCAAAGTAAGGGATATATTACAGCCATTGAGCGGAAGCAAAGTTTACCCTCAATGTTTGTTTTCTTGAAAATCTGTGATTACCTCGACATTTCGCCGAGAGATTTCTTTGATGACGAAGTAGAATATCCCGAAACACTAGGCAAGTTAATAGCAAACCTACAAACCCTAAATCGACAAGAATTAGAAAGTGTGGTTGGAATAGTTGATGTAATCGTAAGACAAAAGGGATAACTGCAACAGCTACGCTACTTGCCTAGAGCGTGTTCCCGTTGTATTGGGAACACGCTCTAGGTCGCCCCCTACCGCCACTCAACAATACTATGCGTAAACCCTCCGAATGTAGCCGTTATTAAAACTTCTCCGACATTCCCCGAGTTTGTTTCTTCTATCGTACGACTTGCACCTCGCGTACCCTCACCTAGTATTACCTCAACGCCATTCTCAAACAGTGCGTAAATGTCAACAAATCCATTAAGGGGGCCGCCACCGGGGCGTACTTCAATGCCTATCATATCGTCCGCATTAAGAACTTTTACAGGCAAAGTGCCTAAAGGCGTTTCTGTAAAAAACGCGCTAACCTCGGAATCCTCGGTAGGCACAACAAAAGTAGCGTTTATGATTGATTCACCCTGTCCTAATGCGTCAAGGATATTGGCGATACTTTCTGCGTAGTTATATGGCGAACGCCAGATATTTTCGTCAATTTCCTCGTCCTCGTCAATCATGCTGTAGTCGTTGGGAATTATTGCTATATTCGTATCGCCGTATAGTATAGGCACTATGTCGGAAATCACACTAGACGATACGGCTAACGGCTCGTATTCCTCTGTTTCCATAAATTCTGCCCATACTATCTGCTCGCTCATAGCCCTTACTTCATTTTCTGCGAACTCAAGGTTTTCTATCCAAAGGTTCAAATACGGGCTATCTACTATTTCGATATCCCATCCCGTGTTAAGATAAGCGTTTATTAGTATAGGGGCAGTGTGGCTTACATTTCGCCCCTCTTTAGTACCGGGTCTAATAATTGCCAGTTCGTCAGGGAAAAATTCTATTCTTTCGACATAGCCTTCCTCGACTGTAATTTCTTTTTGTGCTGTATACCCCTTATATTCGGCGGTAATTGTGGCTGTGCCTACTCCCGCCGCACGTAAAGAGCCTCGTTCGTTAATATATATTACGTCCTCGTTGCTAGAGTGCCACACCAATTCAGCATCGCTATATTTAGATATTGTAACTACGCCCCCCAATACTAGTGGATTTTCAAAGCCATACTCTGCACCATACGACTCGTACTGTTCATGCGTTATATTTAGAAAAACATTTAAACCCCGTTGTTCATCCCTTTCAATCCACGGAAAAAAATATGATGTTACGTGTGAGATTTCTATATGATGTATATTCTCCCTTTCTACAACATTGGGGTCAGGGTATACAATTTCTCCGCGTTCGGCTTGGGTGTTGTTAATGCTTGCAGCTTCCACTGGGCTGTCGATTTCTACGTTTGCAGCTTCCGTTGGGCTGTCAATTTCCGCATTTACATCTTCCGTTGAAATTTCGATTTCTGTGCTTACATCTTCCGTTGGAATTTCGATTTCTGTGTATGGGAAATCATTGAGAGCCTGTATGGCATTGATAATAGCAGTTACGCTAAACACGCCTATGCCCAAAACCAATATTATTCCCAACACATTGTAAAGCACTTTGCGGCTTTCTGAATTTTTCATAGTGAGCCTCCTAGTTTTTTATTCTATCCACGACCATGAATAGTCCTGTAACATTTCGGAACGTGCAACTCTGCCGATATGAGCCGAGGTTATTGCTTGCTCCCCCCGCCCTGTTCTTCTAATATTTGACCAAATTCTCTGCCCCGAAACTATCGGGCCGCTGTTGGCTGGTCTATAAGCGCTTTGCTCCACCGTTGTAACGATTAGGCTTCCCTCTATTTCGTCGCAGGGTTCTATCTTGTATACAATCATTGTATGATTGCCCGAAGCGTTTATAAAATCTCCAGGGGACAATCTAGCCAAACGGTGGCGAAGCGATTCGTTCTCGTCCTGTCTTACTCTTGGAAAGCGTGTGTCACTGTGAAGTCCAGCCGTGGTATAACGCTCCACTGGTGCAGTTGTCAGTTCGCGGTCAACTGCAAGAATTGGAGCAATAGCAATACTAACGAATCCCGAACAGTCTGTGCCGTATGCTGGCATATACCCTATATGCACATCACCATCGTATCTATCAACAGTGGAAAAAAAGTTTGTTCTGTTATTAAGTGCTTCATCAAAAGACAGTGGCGCGTTGACGCTCCACGGTACTTGTGATTGATGGCTTGTAACCTGTGTGCTTTGCGTATAGGGGATTCCTTCATACGTGTTATTAGGGCTAAACGTATACGGATTAGGCGTAGGATTCTCGGATAAAAAGGTATTCCACCCTACTAAGGACTTTTCAGCGGGTATTGTCCATTTATAGCTATTCATAGCTAAGGCACGGTTTATAATCGTTTGACGTTGAGAGCCGAGCCGTATCTTAAATTTCCTAGTTGCGGTACGCACGACACTGCCTATAGTTGCGTTTACTGTAAATTCGTATTCATGCCCCTCATAAAAATATCCGTAGGGTATTCGTCCAAAATCAGCAGTAAATGGCGGAATATCTTTAAAAACGTACATACCCACAGAGGTATTAAACAGTGAAATGGTGTATGTCGCACTAGGTATCTGTGTCCAGTGAATGGCTATATTATGTGGTGCTGGTCTTGAAAGAATTTCGCCGTCAAAACTTGGGTAATCAATATTTAATTGCGGTATCCACCTAGCCCAATAAGTGGTATTGCCCGTTACTATAGTGTTTTCAGTTACTTGCGTACCGCCTGTTTGGTTTGGTGTGGTAAACCAACCGCCGAAGTCAAAGTCTAATCTTCGTGGCGTAGGCGGTAAAGTGCCAACAACAGAACCGCCCCCACTTTGTTGCGGTACGTTTTTTGTAAGCGTTGTACCAGTCCCGACTGTACCGCCGTTGGCATCAAAGATAATCCTATAGCTGAAAAGCCACGAGAAAAAGCCCGATAGGGTCGGGCGGTTGGTTATAGTGGATAAGGGCGTGGGGCGTGTAAAATTAAATATACCACCGCCCGATACCGTAGCCGTCATTTGTGAAAAGCCTGTTATTTCGTCCTCGTGAGCGCTTCCTATCTCACCCTCACTAAGCCCCCCAACCCCCTCCGAAAACGTCAAATCCCCAACATGTACCCAGCCACTAGTAGTCTGTGCGTACAACGCTCCGCTCTGTCCGCCGCCGCTCATGTTTCGCAACATTCCCATGTACACGTTCCTAAACGTGCCATACGATGGCACAGTGGCAGAGGTTACGTATATTTCTGCGTTGTTCGCGGAATCGTAGTACATAAGCCAACTAACGCCGTTAAGCGGATTCTGCA
>WRLD01000032.1 GCA_009777845.1 Defluviitaleaceae bacterium | reverse complement strand
ATTGTCATTTTGCGGGCGATTGTCATTTTGCGGGCGATTGTCATTTTGCGGGCGATTGTCATTTTGCGGGCGATTGTCATTTTGCGGGCGATTGTCATTTTGCGGGCGATTGGAAATCGCCCCTACGGTATATGGTGGGAATCATCTCGCCGTGGGTCTGGCGTGTATTCCGCAACGACGGTTGATTCGTTATCGCTTGAAACGATGTTATACTTCATAAAAGCAATCTTCCTCCCATTTTGATGGATTGTTTTCGATATATTCGGTGATTTTGTAATATTCCTGTTCGTTGCGTACAATGCGGTCATGGAACGATTTTTGCCACGGTGAAAATCCGATTCGTTTGGTTACATACGATTTAATATACCGCACGATTGATGGTATCGTAGGGGCGAACTCCGTTCGCCCGTTTGATGGTACCACCGTAGGGGCGAACTCCGTTCGCCCGCTTTCTGCAATGACAATTATCATATGAATATGATTCGGCATGATAACATAACAATCAACATGGATTCGGTCGTCCAATTGTTTTATTGCGGTTTCGGCAAATTTACCATATTCGGACAATTGTGGACACTGGTTATTATCATTTTTCGGGCGATTGGAAATCGCCCCTACGGTATCGGACTTCCAAAACATTTGCTCTCTGTTTTTTGTGCAGACCGTTATAAAATACGCACCGTTTTGGCTGTAATCGTAATTTTTCAGACGGTTAGGCTTGCGTTTAGGTAATTCTCTCATACCGTTTTTCGCTCCTCAAACATTAACAGCTTATCCCTGTAATATTCGTATTGCTTGCGTCTGGCTTCTATCTCGGCGGGAAGCCCTGTGGCTATGTCGGCAGTCAACGCATCGAATTTGTCGAGGATTCCTACGATGCGGGATTGTTCTTCGAGGGGTGGGAGCGGGATTTCGATATTTTCTAGCTTCCTCGGAGTTACCTCGATTACTTTTGTACCGTGGGCTATTTTGCGTTTCTGTCCAAAGAACTCTGCCGTTTGCAACCAATAGGCGATATACTTTGGGTTTTGGTTATGCTTGACGATTGCCGTATGTCCGCCAGTTACAATCTCATCGTCACCGAGCCACGCCACGCATTTGCAGACATCTTCGATGTTTTCGCTTGTCACGGCGATTATAATGTCGCCCTTACTTACTTTTTTCAATCCCGCAGCGGTTTCTGGCGAAACAAAGGATTTAGTCACATCGGCAACCGTGCCGTAATAAGTGTAAATTTGCCCGTAGTGGATACAAGGGACACCGCTTTCGGTAAAGTCACTTTTAGGTAATCCGCTACCCCTCGTGATTGTCGCTATTTCGCCCAAAGTCAGCCATTGGACTCGTCTGTCTATATCGGATTCTCTGTCGAATGTCAAGAGGAAATCACGATAATATTCATATTGTTTTTTCCGTGCTGTAAGCTCTGCTGTAAGCTCTGCTGTAAGCTCTGCTGTAAGCTCTGTGAAATTGTCGAGTATCTCGACAATTTTACGCTGTATGGGTAGCGGCGGGAGGGGAATGGGGATAGTTGCCATCACGTTGCTCATTAGTTTTGGATTGCCCATACCTGAATAAACATAACCTTTTGCCAAAATTTCTAAGCAATAGAATAAAAACCTCGTATTGACTTGATTGCTATCTTTTGACCTCAACAATCCGCATACATTCGTAATGCTGAACTGTTCGCCAGAGTGATAAAATACAGACCCCGCATTTGCACCGTCTGTTGTCCACGTTACAGACTCACAATCGTAGTCAAAGGTATTTATATAGCCAAATATGCCGTTGTTTACGGTTTGCGAGGAATAAACAGGGTATTCGCCTGCGTTGTCACGCAGATAGTCTTTTGACATAACCCGCCCGCGTGTAATATCGCACACTTCATTTATTTTCTTATACTCCACCCCATTAGGGCAATGCTCTGTAATTAGGTCTTGTAACGGGCGATTGGAAATCGCCCCTACGTGTTTATTCATCGATTTTACCCCCGCTCGTACTCTTACTTTTCTTTTTCGCTGTTTTCTCTATTTCCTTTATTGTGCTTAGGTAATCCTTCTCCACTTGCGTAAGTGTTCGTGCTTTGTATTTTTGTATTTCCTCTTTGGCTTTCAATTTAGCGTCTTCGCTTGAAATTTTACCTAAATCGGTTAATATTTTGCGATTTGTTGAACGCAAAATATTATCAAGCTCATTTACATAATCTGACATCTCCATGGCTCGTTGTTCTATGGCGTTCACCTCGGCTAAATCAAAATAAGCAGATACCAAATTGTTTAGCACTAACAGCTCTTTCTCTTCAAGAAAGTTTTTGGCAAGCATCGCTTCGGCTTGCGTTGACTGCCCATTGGCGAAATTTTGTACCGCGCAGGGATTTTACTCGGTAGCCCACCGATATAATGACATCTAGGTTATAAAAATTCGTATGCTTTGTAGAAAAATCGGAATTTCCGATTTTTCTTTTTGAGGTAGCTTCTTCAAGCTCACCTTCGGCATAAATATTCAAAATATGCTCGTTGATTGTTGAACGAGATTTTTCAAAAAGCTCTGCCATTTGCTCAATTGTCAGCCAAACAGTTTCTTCGTCGATGCGTACATCAACAGATATTTTATTGTCATTTGTTCTGAATATTATCATTTCGCCATTTTGCTCTTTCATAATACGTCGCCGCCCCCCTCAAGCTCCGCGATAATAGCGTTAATCTCCCGCCGCAAAACGTCCTCACGGGCAACAATGCGGTCAAGCTCGGCATTCAGCACCTTAATGTCTATCACCTCTCGCGTGTCCTCTTGTTCAACGTATGTAGACACAGAAAGGTTGTAGGCTTGCTCGGCGATGTCGCCGTTTGGCACAATTTTGGCAGTGTATTCCACATCGGTACGGTCAGTATAAATTTTAACAATTTTTTCGATGTTCGCTTGTATCAGCTTATTGCTGTTCGTGACCTTCACAAATTCGCGGGAAGCGTCTATGAAAAGCGTGGAGTTCTCGCTCTTGCTTTTTCGCAGAACCATAATGCAGGTGGCTATACTTGTGCCATAGAAAAGGTTGTCCGGCAATTGAATCACGCAATCCACGAGGTTGCTATCAATCAAATATTGGCGTATTTTCTGCTCTGCGCCTCCGCGATAGAAGATGCCGGGGAAGCAGACAATCGCCGCCGTGCCGCTGGTGGCAAGCCAAGAAAGCGAGTGCATGATAAACGCCAAATCAGCCTTGGACTTCGGCGCAAGCACCCCGGCGGGTGAAAAGCGCGGGTCGTTTATCAGGAGCGAATCAGCATCGCCCGCCCACTTAATAGAATACGGCGGATTTGAAACAATCGCCTCAAATGGCTCATCGTCCCAGTGGAGCGGGTCGGTAAGCGTATCGCCGTGAGCGACATCGAATTTATCATAATCAACATCGTGCAAAAACATATTGATTCGGCAAAGGTTGTAGGTCGTGATATTGATTTCCTGTCCGTAGAAGCCGTTGCGGACATTTTCCTTGCCGAGAATTTTTGCGAATTTCAAAAGAAGCGAGCCAGAGCCGCAGGCTGGGTCGTACACCTTGTTTACCTCTGTTTTGCCGACAATCGTTAGGCGAGTGAGCAGTTCGGAAACCTCCTGCGGTGTGTAGTATTCGCCGCCAGATTTGCCAGCGTTGCCCGCATACATACTCATCAAAAACTCGTAAGCATCGCCGAAAGCGTCGATGGTGTTTTCGCGGTAATCGCCTAGCTTCATATCACCCACGCCGTTCAACAGTTTAACAAGCCGCTCGTTTCGCTTGGCGACCGTGCCACCGAGCTTATTGCTGTTTACATCAATATCGTCAAACAGCCCCTTGAAATTATCCTCGGAGGGCGTTCCCTGTGCCGACGCTTCTATATCCTTAAACACCGCTTCAAGCGTTTCGTTTAGGTGGTCTTTCGCCCATTCGCTGTCCCTTTCCGCTTTGGTGCGGATATTTTCAAACAGCTCGCTTGGCAGGATAAAGAAGCCCTTAGTGGCTACCAAGTCCTCGCGGGCTTGCTCGGCATCATTATCAGACAATGCCGCATAACAAAATTCGGTATTTCCCGCCTCGTGTTCGCCCTCATTGATATAGGCAGAGATATTTTCGGAAATATAGCGGTAAAACAGTATGCCGAGAACATACTGCTTGAAATCCCAGCCGTCCACGCTTCCCCGCAGGTCGTTGGCGATATTCCATATTGTGCGGTGCAGTTCCGCCCGCTCCTGTTCTTTTCGATTGTCATTCATAAGAACTAACTCCTTTTTCAGTAGGGACGCTGTCCCTATGACCCTGCCGCTCCAGCGGGCAAAGCCCGCTTACGCTTCCTTCGGGGAACGCGCTTTGCGAATATCCATACGTTTTGTTAGTTACGCATTTTGGCGTTTCCACTCAGCCGAGCAAAACCCACCAAAATATATTATGGCACATCATTTCTCGAATTGTAAGACTTAATCGAAAAATTTCATTTCAAAGGGTAGCAATCTCTGTCTTTTGGTGTAAGGCTCGCTTATTCATATCGCAGTCAAGCAGTAACTGCAAAAAGGCAGTTGTATTTTTGCCACGCCTACACAGATTTCACAGATTTACCACGAACGAATCGCCTAACCTGCCGACATTGACTAATGCAATTCGGACACATTTTTGTCAATTCCATGTAACATTTGTGTTATGAAACAAAATTTGTTATACTACCCTTGGGAGCTAAAAACCAAGGAGGTTGTTTACTTAATGAACGCAAAAAAAATGAAGGCAAAAAAACTGTTTTTGACCCTTGCTTTGCTTTTGCTTGCAATGTCGGCGTGCAGCAAGGACGATGGGTCTGCCGATACCCCTGTGGCCGATTTTGAATATCGGTATGACGGCGATTTGCATGGGGTAGTAATAACGAAGTACATCGGGCGGAGTATCAACGTGCGGATACCTAGCGAAATAGAGGCTGTGCCGGTTGTGGGCATAGGCACGCACCACCTCACCGAGCGCGTAAATGTGTTCGATACAGGGGTCATGGAGCTGCACATTCCCGATAGCGTAACATTCATAGGCGCGGGCGCGTTCGGCGGCGATATGGGGCTGCGAACGCTTATTCTGCCTAGCTCGGTAACGGCAATAGGCGCGAGGGCGTTCCTTAATTCGCATATAACAAACGTAATTTTGCCCGAAACGGTAACGAGCATAGGCGCGTATGCGTTTTATGATTCAAAAATAGAAACCATAACCCTTCCCAACAGCATAACAGCCATTGGCGAGGGCGCGTTCCAAGGCTCACTGCTAACGAGCGTAACCGTTCCCAGCGGTGTAACGGCGATTGAGGCGGGTACATTTTCGCGTACGCCGCTTACTAGCGTGTCGCTTCCCGATGCCCTTGTGTCTATCGGCGAAAAAGCCTTTGAGCGTACCAAGCTAACGAGCGTGACCATTCCCGCCAGCGTGCGTTCCATAGGCGACGAGGCCTTTGCGCGTACACAGCTAACGCGCGCAACCATTCCCAACGGCGTGCGTACTATCGGAGTAGCCGCGTTTGCGGACACATTGCTGACTAGCGTGACGATTCCGAGCAATGTCACGACTATCGAATGGGGCGCGTTTATCGGCACACAGCTTACTAGCGTAACCATTCCCGACAGCGTAACGTCAATTAGCGCGTATGCGTTTGCGTATACGCCGCTTACGGAGGTGGCTATACCCGAAAGCGTGACGACCATTGCGGCGGGCGCGTTTGCGAATACCGAGCTGGACGAGGAATCGCGCCGTGATATTTTGCGATTGCAGGCTGATGCGTTTGTGGGTAGGGATTAGTTGAAAGACTGGCTTATCGGACTTGATATAATCGACTGGCTCACGCTGCTTTTTGTGTTGCAGAATCTTGTCACATTCTGCCTATATGTAGCCGACAAACGCAGGGCGGTAAAAGGCAAATGGCGTATAAGCGAGCGGACGTTAATCCTCTTTACCCTAGCGTTTGGCGGGTTTGGCGCGTTATTTGGCATGTATATCGCAAGGCATAAGACTAAGCGCCTCAGGTTTAGGCTTGTTTTGGTGCTTGGTCTTGTTGTTGCGGTTGTTTTTGCGGCACATTTGGCTCAGGTTCTTGCGTTGCCTAAAATGATTATGCTGGAATTGCCGAAATAAGCGAATTTTCCTTGACAAGTGCTATTTTAGGCGGTATAAATACTTTTAGGCAATAATCCCTGCGAGATGCAGGTTAATTTTAAAGGAGGATTCAGTAATGAACAAAACAGAGCTTATTGCGGCAGTTGCAGCCGAAGCGAATTTAACAAAGAAGGATGCGGAAAAGTTTCTATCTGCATTTGAAAGCGTTGTTACCGATGCGTTGGTAGCAGATAAAAAGGTTCAATTGGTCGGGTTTATGACAATTGACGTTGTTGCTCGCGCCGAACGCGAAGGCCGCAACCCCCAAACAGGCGCATCAATGAAAATTGCAGCTTCTAAATCGCCAAGATTTAAAGTCGGCAAAAAACTAAAAGATGCAGTAAACGGCAAATAATTTAGCACTTACCTAAAAAGACTTAGTGGGTGGGTCACGATTTGTGCGATACCGCAGCCATAGCCAAGGAGTAGGCTAGGCTTGCGTTGTGCGGATTGCGGTTCACCCAAAAGGAAACAGCCCCTAAATTTTTAGGGGTTTATATATGGAAGGTTACCGAAGCGGTCATAACGGGGCGGTCTTGAAAACCGTTTGAGGGCAACCTCACAAGGGTTCGAATCCCTTACCTTCCGTGTTTGTGTGAAAAGCCTATGAAAAGCCTGTAGAATCAAGGTTCTGCGGGCTTTTTTTGTGCGTTCAGTTACATGGGAATGTTATCTCTATTCCATGGAAATGGGCGAGAACGGCGAAAAAACAATCGCAATTATCAAGGATTTTATTTCCGATTTATAGGCAAGGGGCGGACAAAAAGGCGTGAGCGAGGCAGTAGCCCAAGGCACAAGCACTGACGGAGCGAGAGCCTTGCGAGTTCCTGTGAGGCTTTAGGCTTTTAACATACGCAAAAAAAAAATTTACAAAAAAGTACATTTTGTTGTTGCGTAATGTCAACTTATAGTGTATACTCAGATTGGTTGTGCAGTCTGCGACCCATGCTTAGTATGTAACGTAAACACGTTACGCTGAGCGCCAGTATATCAGTGGATTTGATAAGTGGCGTATAGTTAATATGACGGGATAAAACCCGCTATATAATTATGCGCTTTTTTGTTCTTATCCACTACCTACACACGAAGGGGGGTGACGTTATGGATAAGTTAATTACACGAACCATTGACGAACTCGGACGGATTGTACTGCCCCATGAGCTGCGAAAAATGAAAGGTTGGGAAATTGGCGACCAACTATCAATCAGTGTTACGGACAACGCAATTATTCTCACGATGTCCGAGCGACACGAAAAATCAAAAAACGAAAATCCTTGAGGGGCGCAAATCTAATGCAAGACGAAAACAACCTGCTAGAATTTTTGCAAGAAATGCTAGAGCTAAGAGCCGAAAGCATAGGCACGGCGGCTAATCACCAAGAGGAATTTATAAAGGCAAGTCAAGCAATACTTGATTTAGTGGCAAGTATCGAGGATAGCAATATAAAAACTGTTTTATTTCAGTATGAGGAATTGAAAAACCACTATAACAGCTTGCTAATGCCCTATATGTACAAGAAGGGGTTTAAGGATTGCACAACTATGCTGCTGTTAATATTAAAACAGTTTTTGTTACGATGCTAACGCCAGCTGCCGCCTATTGGTAATCAATGTCAATAGTCGGATTCTTCTTACACCTAAACTATTTAATTTCTCGCATTGAGAAAATTAGCTTAACCATTTTCAATATAGCCTGCTTCTCTGATTTTGATTTGTTATGCAGTTGGTGCAAAATTTGGCTTCCGACCTCATCTATACTTTCATTGTTATTTTTAGCCGTGTCGAAAAACTCGGCAAGAGAAACATTGAGTGCCGAGCAGATTTTTTCAAGTGTACGGACTGTGACATTCTTTGTCCCACGTTCCACTTGCCCTAGGTATGCGGGAGTTATATTCGCAATATGTGCAAGCTGTTCTTGTGACATTGCCCTGCTTTGGCGAAGCTCCTTTAATCTTTCCCCTACATCAAAATTATAGTTGGTATTCAAAATAATCACCCAAGTTGAGAATAGAGGGTTGTATTTTGCAATTCAACGTGATATGGTTATGATGTAGATACAAAACTATAGGTACATGAAGGGAGGTATCATTGTGCTTGAAAATCGAAAATAGGCATATTTAAAGCAAACACACAAAGGAAAACCACCGAAAACTCTCATTTTCGGACATATTTTACAATGTCTTGAATTTCACAATCCAAAACCTTGCACAAATCCTCAATCGTTCTCATGCTTAAATATTTATTTGATTTCATTCTTGTTAAGGTGTTGGGATTTATGTTGTATTTTTCGCGCAAGGCGTAGGTTGATACACCTTTAGCTTTTAGGGTTTTCCAAAATGGCTCATAGCTTATCATTAAATCGCCTCTTGTGTAATGATAAGTTATGAGGTAAAATTTGATTATGTATTATATATAATACATAAAAATACTAAAGGAATGGGGAAACACCATGCTAGACAGAAGTATTTTTGACAAGCTGAACGCAACACCCGAGCAGGAGCGAATTATAAAAGAAAAAATCAATGCTGTTTTGAGCTATGAGCCGCGAATCGGCGTATTTGGAACAACAGGCACAGGAAAATCAAGTTTATGCAATGCTTTGTTCGGGCAAGATGTATGCCGTATTAGTGATGTAGAAGCCTGCACAAGAAATCCACAAGAAGTTATTCTTGATATGGGTAAGAATGGCATTAAACTGATTGACGTTCCGGGCATTGGAGAGAACGAAGAAAGGGACAAAGAATACGAAAAATTATATTCAGAACTCTTGCCAGAGCTTGATGTGGTACTATACCTTTTTAAAGCTGACGTTAGGGCACATGCTCCTGATATAAAAATTTTCAAAAAAATTATAAAACCCCACATTGATAAGGGCAAACCGTTCTTTTTTGTATTAAATCAAGTTGACAAACTCGAACCGTTCAGAGAATGGAATGTAGAACAGCATGAACCTAGTGCAACCCAGCTTCAAAATATTTACAAGAAAATTGACTCCCTTGGGACAGTTTTCGATATAGCCGTTTCAAAAATTATACCTGTATCGGCAAATGAAAAATACAATCTCGTGAAATTGGTAGATGAAATTGTGCGTGCGTTGCCGAGGGAAAAACAAATAACTTTTTTTCGGACTATTACAGAAGAAAACAGGTCAGAAGAATCCAACGAGATTGTCGAAAGCAGCTTCTTTGAAGTAGTTAAGGACGCTGTTTATACTGTAGTACCATTCCTAGCACACGAAGGTGTTGAGTTAATCAAAGAGGGGGCAAAGAAACTCTTTAAGATAGCCGTTAAGATATTCAGCCCCTGCTATATCACCACCGCCGTATGCAACTCACAAAACAAAGCCGACGATTGCTATGAATTAACCACATTCAGAAATTATCGCGACAACTATCTTCTCAAGGAAGCTGACGGACAAAGCCTAATCCGCCAATACTACAACCAAGCGCCGCAAATTGTAGCGAATATTGATACGCGGCACGACAGGGACATTATTTATTCCAATATATGGAAAGAATATCTGTCCCCCTGCTTGACGCATATTGAAGAAAACCGCTATGTCGAGTGCAAGGAATTGTATATTGACATGGTAAATTCCTTGGGGGCGGCTTATGAAAATAAGTAGCTCTATTTATACGCCAACGATAGTATGCCCTCATTGCGGCAAGGAAATCAAAAACGAGCCTGCAAAGCTCAAGGCTTGCCCGAAATACAATGGCGTTATTCCTGTCAATGCAATATCCACGCATTGCCCAAAATGCAAGGGGCTTATTAGCAAGCCCACTCATTAACGCGCATTTCTATATAATATCGAAGGGACATGATAAAATGCTTCTCGAAGAATCCGCGGAGGTATACGAGGTTTACAAAGAAAACGGCGTTGAGGATTTAACGCTTATGTCAACTGCACATGTGAGTGTAGAGGATAATATTGGGTTTGCGGCTCACCCCGATTCAATTCGGAATGACGCGTATTTTAAGGTATACAATCATACGTATTACTTGAAGGCTACAAAGCTAATTAGGCTGTCCTTCAAAGAGGCAAAATACTTTGTCCATAAAGGAGATGGAAAACAGCTATGGGTATTAGAAAATAAAGAACTTAAAATGATAATTGATTGTCTAAAATCAAAACCAACACAAAGAAACGCTGAAGGTTTTTCAACCGTATGGGAGTTTCTTATATATTTATGGAATAAAGAATGTGGATTTATATGGCATAGGGATTATGACGAGAAATACCCCGAAGGGTGCAAGCCTACTTCTGCATTGCTTAAAAATCCGCGATTTGTTCCGTTGAATACGCTGATGCCTGATTATATGGGGGGAGTTTGTATGTAGGTTGGTTTTTGGTGAAGAGGGGAGTGTCGTGGGGCGGCGCTCCTTTTTGGGTTTGTGGGGGGATTTTCTGCGGGGGTTAGTTGGCAAACCGTCGGCAAGGCAAGGCTTGACGGGTCGGCAATTGCTTGTGTTTATTCGATAATCGAACAAGCGTTCGGATTTCTTAAAAACCTTTTGAGGTCAACCTCACAAGGATTCTAATCCCTTACCTTCCGAATAGGAAAGCCCATGGAATCATAAGGCAATCGCTTAAAAAATAGACCTATCCTAAAACCAAAAAACATGTTATAATAAGGGACTGAACAATGAAAAAAGACTGTCTGAGCTTCCAACACCTCGCCATTATACCAAAAGCACGCCGAAAACTCAATTCCAGTAAAATATCCCGAAATGGGGTTGTAGGGCAGGGCTATTGTATGTTATAATCCCCTCGGGAGTTGTTCTCATAGCACAAAACCTAACCCCCATGTTAGCATCCATCCGCTGTGGGAACAGCTTCCTACCCCCTGTACCGAGAGGAAAATCATATTGAAGCTAGGTATCGTAGGCTTGCCCAACGCAGGCAAAAGTACATTATATAACGCTATTATGCAGACTGGCGCGGAAGCGTCTAATTATCCGTTTAGCACGGTTAGCCCGAATGTGGGGCGAGTGCCTGTTCCCGACGAGCGGTTGGCGAAATTGAATGAGATTTATAACGCAAAGTCGGTCGTTCCTGCTTCTATAGAAATGGTTGATATTGCTGGGCTTGTCAAGGGCGCGTCTAAGGGCGAGGGGCTGGGCAATCAGTTTCTTTCGCATATACGCGAGGCGGACGCGCTGGTACATGTTGTACGCTGTTTTGAGGACGAAAATGTCACGCATGTCCACGACACAATCGACCCTGTTCGCGATACCGAAACGGTAAACCTAGAGCTTATTTTTGCCGACCTGGAAATGCTGGAGCGGCGGCTTGCGAGGGTGCAAAAAACCGCGCGTACCGACAAGGCGTATAAGCGCGAGGAAGAAATTCTCACAAAAATAGTGGAAGTTTTGGAAAATGGACAACCAGCCCGAAGCATAGAATGGCAGGACGCGGACGATTTGAAGCTAGTGGAAGGCCTAACGCTAATTACCCAAAAGCCCATGCTTTATGCGGCGAATATTTCCGAAAGCGACATAAGCGAGCCTAGCCCTGCGTTGAAAAAACTGGAAGAATTTGCGAAAGCCGAAAATACGGAGCTTTTTGTTTCCTGTGCAAAGCTAGAAGCCGAAATTGCAACGCTTGACGAGGAAGAAAAAGAGATGTTTTTGGCAGATATGGGAATAAATGAGAATGGGCTTGCGCGGCTTATTTCCGCAGGTTACGCGCTTCTTGGGCTAATTAGCTTCCTTACCGCAGGCCCAAAGGAAGTACGCGCGTGGACAGTTCGCAAAAACTCCAAAGCCCCACAAGCCGCAGGTAAAATTCATAGCGATTTGGAGCGTGGATTTATTCGTGCTGAGGTTGTCGCATATGATGACTTGGTAGCCGCGGGGACGTACGCCGCCGCCAAGGAAAAAGGGCAGGTTCGCGTAGAGGGCAAGGAGTATGTGGTTAAAGATGGCGATGTGTTGTTGATTAGGTTTAATGTGTAGAGCATGGATTTAAAGGATTATGGGACGCGGATTTTCGCGGATTTGGCGGATTCTCGCGGATTCTTTCGGACGTGTTTTTAAATCCATGTAATACGAGTAGTACGTGTTCCGTTAGTTCTGAATGAACGCGAGAAAAAATCCGCGAAAATCCGTTAAATCCGCGAAAATCCGCGTTCCATGCCTTAACTATAACAGGAGGTTTGCATGATTTCTCCAATGAATTTATACAACGAAATAGTGGACGGGATTTTTTCGCGTTTTCCTGCGGGGCAGGCTATGTACGACCAAATGCAACAACGGCGGACGGCAAGCGCGGCGGGTGCTTCGCGTGCTGTGGCGGAAAATGCGGCTTTGGGTACGCTTCTCAAGCCTAAGAACGAAACAGGTGCGGCATCTTTTGGCGAAATTTTGGAATATTTCACGAATGATGGGAAAGACGAAGCCATTCGCAAGGCGATAGAATCGGAAATAGAAGCGGCGGCAACTCGCCACGGCATTGACCCGAACTTAATCCGCGCCGTTATCCGTGCGGAAAGCAACTATCGCCATGACGCGGTTTCTAGCGCGGGCGCGATGGGGCTTATGCAGCTTATGCCAAACACCGCCGCATCGCTCGGCGTGACAAACCCCTTTGACATAGGGCAAAACATCGAGGGCGGCACTTCGTATCTTCGCCGTATGCTGGATATGTTTGACAATGACACAGACCTGGCGGTGGCGGCGTACAACGCTGGCTCGGGCGCGGTTCGCCGTCACAACGGCATACCGCCGTACGAGGAAACACAACGCCATGTGCCTAAGGTACGCCAGTTTTTGGAAGAATATACGGTGCAGCAGTATCAGAAAGCGGCGGAGGATTCGCGGTTTAATTTATAAGAAAAGGAATGAATTACCATGCCAAAAGGATTCGGCGGCGGAATGCCAGGCGGAATGAACATGAACAGCTTAATGAAGCAAGCGCAAAAAATGCAGAAGCAAATGGCGGAAATGCAGGACGCGCTTGCGGAAAAGTCGCTAGAGGTATCGTCTGGCGGCGGCGCGGTAAGGGTGACAATCAACGGCGAAAAGCAGATTACCGACTTGAAAATCGCGCCTGACGTTATTGACCCAGACGACGCGGAAATGCTGCAAGACCTAGTTATGTCCGCCGTAAACGAAGCAATCCGACAAATGGACGAGGCGGTTAATTCCCAAATGTCGCAAATAACAGGCGGTATGAACCTGCCCGGAATGTTTTAATGCGAATTTACGGCGAGCCAGTTTCGCGGCTGATTGACGAGCTTTCTCGGCTACCGGGAATAGGGGGCAAGTCTGCGCAAAGGCTCGCCTTTTATATTATCCATTTGTCGGAGGAACGCGCGGAAGCACTGGCGGGCGCGATTGTTTCCGCGAAACGTAACGTGAAATACTGCGGTGTGTGCTGCGCGTTGACCGATTCCGACCCGTGCAATATTTGTGCCAACACCAAGCGCGAGCCTAAAATAATAATGGTCGTGGAGGACCCGCGCGACATGGCGGCATACGAACGCACAGGCGAATTTCACGGCATGTACCACGTTCTGCACGGCGCGATTTCGCCCATGCACGGCGTAAGCGCGAACGATTTAACCATCGCCGCCTTGCTGAAACGTCTGCAAACTACATCTGTAGAAGAAGTAATAGTAGCCACAAACCCAAACGTAGAGGGCGAGGCTACCGCGCTTTATATCGCTAAGATTCTAAAACCAAGCGGAATAAAGGTAACGCGAATAGCCCACGGTGTGCCTGTGGGCGGGGATTTGGAGTTTGTGGACGAGGTGACGTTGTCGCGGGCGTTGGAGGGGCGTAGGGAGATTTGAAAACTGCGTGTGCCGTTTTTTTTTGTATCTAGGGATTGTTAAGGCTTTGAGGCGACATTCCCACCATAGGGTAGTCGGTGGAAAGGGGCAAAGCCCTTTTTTTCGAGATTAGGTTTTAATTTCAAGTGAAGATAGATAATCACGGAGTTTATCATTCAATTCTCCAAGTTTTATTAGTGCGTTAGATTGAAACTCGTCACATTCGTTTGGCAGGCTACCCAAATTTGAACGTGTTGAGCTTGATATTATCTCAATACATTCCAGTACATATAGTTCTATTATTGAATATCCTACATAAAAATCCTTTTTTATGAAAGGTGCGTTTGAAATACACATAAGCTGTGCATTACGAATCGCATTTGCGAGATTTTCATAGGGAGTTTTATCGCCATTGCGATAAGGGAAACATTGTATCGCAGTGCTAAGACAAAGAATCAAATTATGAAAACTACTACTTAATTCACGATAAATACTAAACTCCGTATCGAAACGTGTTTTAGTTACATAAACTATCCCGTCAAGATTTGCTTTATGATTTTCAAGACCTTTATTTAGTTCGTTTTTGTGGTTTTCAAATTCTTTGTTGATTTCTGCTTTGAAACTTTCTTGTTTCCTCCATATTATAATGTTCCAAATAAGTGAAATGCCACTAATGAAGACTGCAGCAAGGCTAAAATATACGCTAAAATCCATTTTGTTTCCTCCTCCGCTGTTTGACACTAAATTATTTCATAACCGACAGCATTTTATCGTTTCCATGTCCTCGCCTACTTAACCTCCACCCCAAAAACCCTCTGCCCTCTCGTAGCCACCACAAGCATATTATCAAACACCGCAGGCGAGGCTTCCACATTGCCGCCCAAATTCAAACGGCTAAGCTCCTCGCCAGTCGTTCCGCGCAGCATAAACATTCTACCGCCAGAGTCGGAAACGATAACATAGCTTGTGCCGTCCTCGTTGTACACAGCCACTGGCGAGCTCCAGCCAAAGGACATAGGAAATTCCCATATTTCCTCGCCTGTTTCCTTGCAAAAGGCAATGACCATGCCCGAGCCGCCGCGCCCGATTGTCCGCGCTATGGAAAATATTACCAAGTCGGCGATGTCGTGCCGCCCCGACAATGGCGTGGCGAGTACGCCGCCGTTTACGTCTGCGTTAAAGCCGCAGTGTATGGCTTGTTCCCACAGCACCTCGCCCGTGACCGCATCTAGCTTGCGGATATATGAATTTGCCGCCCTGCCTGCCAAATCTACCTGCGAGCCAGTGTAAAGCACTAGCCGCTCGTGTTCTTCCTCCCACTCCAAGACAAGGCTCGCGTCCGTATCGTCGCCTGCGTCAAAGACCCAGACAGGCTCTAGCGTGTGCAAATCTACGCACTGGATTATGCCTGCGTTGTCCGCAAAAAATACATAATGCCCAAACGCCGCCACCGAGTTTTCTATGCCAGTCCGCCTGCTTCCTGCGTGCATGTATCTGGAAATAACAGGCTCTATGGAAATTGTCCCAGCGGCTCTGTCAAAGTCGGTGTTAAGAACCATGCTGTAAAGCACGTTGTTTTCGCCGCCGAGAATTAGGCGGTCGTCACTCGTGAACAGGGGGTTTCCGTCAAACGCGCCCCATTGGCGTGAAGCAAACCGCTCACGGCCGTTTAGGAAAAATAGCTCGCTGCCGTCTATTAACGAAAATATGTAATAGCCGAAGCGGTTTGTGCCTACTATGTCGCCTTGCCCTACATATAATAGCGGATAACCGCGCGCGTCCACGGTTACGCCGCCCTTGATTACGTCGCCGAAATGAATACGCGGACGGGTTTCCTGCCCTGTGGTTAGCTCAAAAAAGTAAATATAGCCGTCCATCGAGCCTTGGATTACCTCCACAAGCCCCTCTTTTTCGCGCATATTCGGGTGCAAATTCATCATTTCGCGTATGTCGTCGTCCCACTGAATAATCACAGGCTGACCCGTCCAGCCTGCGCCCGTCCACTTGCCGAGCGTACCCATGCGGACTTCGTAGCGGCTCTCGATTTTTTCCTCCGTGACGTTGACCGTACCCCATGTAGGGTTATTGCGGAAATTATTTCCACGAAAGGTAGTAACGCCGCGTACATTTGTGTAATTTTCTGGCAATTCAAAGCTAATAGGCTCTAGGCTCATGCTTTCGTCTACAGCATTTATGAACGAAAAGCGCGAGAAGGCCTCGGGTGCTGTTTCGGGCAGGCTATGCGGCGCGAAGGTTTCCCACGGTGGGGGCGGTGGAGGAGGGGGCGTAGGCTCTGGCGTAGGGGTGGGCGTGGGCGGTGGCGTAGGCGGCGGTGTGGCAATGGGGGACGGCTCGGGCAGGTCGATATGCGCCGTCAAAATGGCTTCGTCGTCGGCTTCTTCTTGTGTCACGATATGGTACACAAATAGACACGTAAAGCAGAAAATCATGGTTAGAAAACAGGACATGATAAAAAGGGCTGTGCGTTTTTTTTGGGTTTTTCGGTGGGGCTTGCGGTGGGTGCGTGGGTTTTGGGGGTTCATATGCTATCACCTCGGTATAATATAAACTGCGATAGAACGCAGATTTTGCGGATTTGCGGTTTAAAGGCATGGAACGCGGATTTTCGCGGATTTGGCGGATTTACGCGGATTTTTTCCGTGTAAATTGACGGCAGTTAAATGGGATTTTTATCCATGTAAATTAAGGGTAATGGAACACGGATTTGACGGATTTACGCGGATTTTGCGGATTGGCTCGTGGTAAAATATATCGCCGTTTAGTAATTTACGTGGACAAAATCCGCGTAATCCGCGAAAATCCGCAAAATCCGTGTTTAATTATATTTTAAATCCGCGATTTACTGCCTGCTGTGCCTAGCTCCCTCTGTGCCTCTGTGCCTCTGTGTGAAAAATCTTTTTGACAAATAATGAACGTAGATAAAATGTAGAGCTTCGTTTTTTAGGTTAAAAGATTTTTCACACAGGAGTTCGCACAGAGGCACAAAGCAGAGGGAACGTGACACAGCAGAAATACGGACGAATTACACGGATTTAAAAACACGCCCGAAAAAATCCGCGAAAATCCGCCAAATCCGCGAAAATCCGCGTTCCATTATCTTTTAAATCCGCGTTCCATGCCCTTTAAATTTCCGTACGTTGCCTTACCCATTCCCGAGCAAATCTTCTAAGCGTAACAAGCATAAGCACAATACCGCCGCCGCTTAGTACCGCGAGAATAACTGAAAAAATGTGCATATTACTAGGCTCATAAACCAACGATTGTTCAAATACTTCAACCATTTCGGGCGAATCTGCATACGAGGGCATAGCCTCAAAAAACTCGCGGATTGTATCAAGTACCTCCGAAGCAATCGCATTAAGCTGCTCCTGCTTAACATACGCCAGCAACGTCAAAAAAGCATTAGAAACACTAGCAAGCACGCTTGTGACAAAAAACGGCGTTACGCCCTTTATGCGCGCCACGTCCTTGCCCAAAATGCCTGCGCGTATGCTCTTGATAACATTCAGCAGCGCGGCAAAATAAAACGCAACTGCCACTATAAGCAACGCAACCGCGCTTATTAGCACAAAAAACGTGACGGCTAGCTCCGCGCTAGTTATGCCCAGCGTGTCCCTAAGCGTGACCGCAATCACAAAAAACGCCGTCACTCCGATAATAGCAAAGGTCATGCCGATACAAAACAGCACAAGTGTAATAATTGTATTAACCTTAAAGAGGGTAAGCCCTGTAAGAAAATACGATTGGTTTTTTTTTGCGGCAATCAGAAACGCCCAAATTCCCGCTATGGGCAAGGCCGCAAGCAACGCAGACGGCGAATATCCGCTAATCGCCCCGAAAAGGGCAATGACGGAGTACAAAATACCGCCCGCCAAAAACAATGGGTGCGCGGCGTATTTGCGTAAAAGCTCGGTGAAGCCATTAGTTTGCATGAAGCATACCTCCTAGAATGTCTGTCCAGATTTCCTGCTCGTCCTCGGTTGCAAAATTTATGGAAACGATGTATTCATCAATGGCGGTGGGGATTTTGAGAATGGCTGGGTCGAAGCTGTATGTGTCGGGCGTTATTTCTATATGGTAATCATATTGTGCCAGAACAAGCTCGCTGTCGGGGAATTTTACGATAGCCTTCGCCCCCCACCAATGCCGCCAATCGCCAAATACTGTAGCCGTGCTTTCCTTGACTATATCGTCTGGTACATTATCGTCAAATACGGCAAAGGAGCGAATACCGCGCGAATAACTGCCATTTCCGGGGTGAGAAGATTCCCCGAATATAGGGAGCATAATGCTCCATTTATTGATGTTTCTTGCAATTACTAAATCTCGAAAATCCACTAAGGGGTTAGGCGCGGCACCGTAGGGCAGTTGGCGTTCCCGATAAAGTGCCTTGGCTATGTCGCCAAAAATAAACTCCGCAAGGGTAGGTTCTGTACGTGGTTGCCATTGCTCGGAAAAAATGCTTGGGGTTTCGTCATAGGCGGTGAAGTCGTTGATACGTTCTAGCGGCGCGAAATGGGTATCTGTATTGGAGGTGTGCCAAGAGCCGCCCCACGTTTCAAACTGGTAACGTACATAAGAAATATAATCCTCGCCTATAAAAAGCGGGCGTTCGGATAGTTCGTAAAATCCAAACGTCCCCTCAGGTTCTTTTAAAATGCTGTCCATTTTAGCCGTAAATTCTTCATAGCTTTCGATAATATCAAACTCGTCCTCATTGTGTTCAAGCGTGTCCTCGTTGTTAGCGGTGAAAGGCTTTAATGGCGAGAGCCAAAGTTTTTTAATCGCAGTGTTTGACCACAATGAATAAGACCATTCAGCCGTTGACCACGCTAAATAGGATTCTTCATCATCTGACCATTCTAAATAAGAGCCGTCGTCAGCTAAGCGAGGCAAAACATCAGAATGGTGCTGTTGTTGTGCAGCGATATAATACCCTACTGAGTGTAACTCATTCTTATAAGGGAACACAATCTTATCGTCAATTTGCCCTGCCAGTACAACATCGCCCTCTTTCCGTATAAAAAGGGTTCTCATGTTTCCCTCAGAATCGCACAAGCCTAGCAATAACGCTGGTATTTCGTGGTCGGTTGGCTCGCTTTCTACGGCTTGGCGCGGGCGTTCAAAGGCTAGGTCGGCGGTGTTGAAAATACATATAGTAGTGTCGGGGTCATTTTGCAGCACGCCCTTGATAACGCCGTCCTCTTGTACCAGTATAAGCTCGTTACTTTGCTCAACGAGCATAGGAATAATCTTTCCATAAAGCCCTGTTTGGAAATCGTCCTCAGGCGGCATAAGCAGGTGATACGAATAGTCCCTTACTCGCCAATTGGTGTGCGGATTAGCCCTTTCGTAGTTTGGCGATACATAAAAAACAAAGGTACCGTCCTCGTTTTCAAAAATATAAACTTCCTCGTTTGGCTTGGGGTCTATGGGCGTGCTGTAGAATAGTTCCTCTGGCGATAGGGCAATTTCGTTGGTGTTGTTGGCTTCGTTATCGCTGTCGGCTTCGTTGCTTGGCTCGTTTACTGCTGTGGCTTCTAGCTCGGTTGTTACGGTGGTTTCTTGCTCGGTTGTTACGGTGGTTTCTACCGTGCCACCGTCCCTTGTACTGGTCGAAAATAAGGCTATATAAATAACCACAACTAGTACCCATGTGACTACGACTATTTGTATGATACGCTTCATTATCTACCCCCTGCACTTCGCACAAACTCCACAATAATAGGACTAGGTCGTGTAATCCTCGACTTCAGCTCGGGGTGAAACTGCACGCCAACAAACCACGGGTGTACCTCCTGCGACAGCTCCACAGCTTCCACATGGTTATTATCCGCAGAAACGGCGGCCTCAATTAGCCCTGCGGCTTGTAAATCCGCGCGCCAGTCGTTATTTAATTTGTACAAATGACAAAAACGCTCGCGGATAACTTCCTCTTTATAAGCCGCATAAGTCAACGAGCCTTTATCTAGCACACAAGGATACGCGCCCTTTCTCTTAGGCAACGACTCATTGCTACAGGGCTTTGTTATATGCTCGATTAGCGATTGTGCGTTGTCGTTAAATTCCGCGGTATCGGCCTCTGGGCGGTTCAGTACATTACGCGCAAATTCGATTACTGCGCACTGCATACCTAGCCCGATTCCCAAAAACGGCGTTTTGCTTTCACGCGCATATTGTATGGTGTGGATTAGCCCCTCGGTGTCGCGCTTGCCGTAGCCGCCTGGGATTAGAATACCGTCAAACGAGCCTAGGTGCGCGCGAGCTGTATCGGCGGTTATTTCCTTGGCGTGGATTAGCTCGACATTGACTCTCACGTCCTGTGAAATGCCAGCGTGTGCCAATGCCTCCAGCGAGCTGATGTACGCATCGCGCAGCTCGGTATATTTGCCTACTAGGGCTATGTTTATTTCTGCGGACAGATTTTTATTTTTCTGCACAAGTCGTTCCCACTCGGCAAGGTCGGGTTCGGGCGGAGTGAGGCTTAGGCGTTTGCAAACAATGTCTGCGAAATTCTCGCGTTCCAACAAAAGCGGCACTTCGTACAGCGAAGCGGCGTTTAAATTCTGGATAATGCAGGACTTGTCCACATTGCAGAACATGGCGAGCTTTTCGCGCAGCTCCTCGCTTATTTTCCGCTCTGTGCGGCAAACGATTACATCGGGCTTTATTCCCACAGAAAGTAAATCCTTGACGGAATTTTGCGAGGGCTTGGTTTTCATTTCGTCCGCAAAATTTAGATACGGAATAAGCGTAACATGAATGTACATAACATTTTCGTAACCTATATCGCGGCTTATTTGGCGAATGGCTTCTAGGAACGGCAGACTTTCTATGTCGCCGACCGTGCCGCCCACCTCGGAAATAATGATGTCCGACTTCGAGCTTGCCAAAATAATGCGCTCTTTGATTTCGTCCGTGATATGCGGTATTACTTGAATGGTCTTGCCCCTGTATTTTCCGTCTAGCTCGCCCTGCAAAACCGTGCTGTAAATCTTGCCTGCCGAAACGCTGTTTGCGGACGATAAATTCTCGTCAATAAAGCGTTCGTAGTGGCCGATGTCTAGGTCAACCTCCGCGCCGTCCTCGGTAACAAACACCTCACCGTGCTGATATGGGCTAAGAAGCCCAGGGTCTTGGTTGATATAGGGGTCGAATTTTTGAATCGTGACGCTATAGCCGCGCGCCTTTAATAAACGCCCTAAGGACGCGGCAGTTATGCCCTTTCCTAAGCCCGAGCATACGCCGCCTGTCATAAAAATATATTTTGTCATTTTTTTCGTCATTTCATCGCCTCGTACATTTATAATTTGTTACTTCATAGCTTCGTACATTTCAAGTGTCCCTATATCATAACACTCGCCGTTCATTTTGTAAGCATAAATATCTCGGAATTTATATAACCATTGGGGAAACGCGCCTATATTGTCGGGGCTGTTGCCCTCGCTGAGGTATTTTTCAAACAATGCCGTTGTTTCCTTGCGGAAAAAGTACGTGGCATAAATTGCCATATTGGACTTTGGCTCGGCTGGCTTTTCCTCTAGGTCGAGGACTTTACCCTCTGGCGAAAGTACCGCCACGGCAAAGCTCTTTATTTGCTCGCGGTCATCAAATTCCTTGCCTGCGAGGGTGTCGCAGCCTGTCTTGCGGTACAGCTCGTACTGCTCGCGCAGCGGATACGTGAAATAATTGTCGGAAGCGAGTACGATTATTTCTTCGTTTATATTTTTTTCCTTTATAGCAAAAAACACGTCGCCGACTGCGCCGCGGCGGTTTTCGTTGCTTGTTGTGCCGTCGTTTAGCACTGCTACGGGTAGCTTTGTCGGCGCGGCCTTTGCCCATTCCAAAAAAGCGGGGTAAAACTTGTCGTTGGAAACAAGAATAAGCTCGTTTAGCTCGGGTAACTGGCTTAGTTGCTCGACAATGTAGTTTAAAATAGGCTTGCCGCGAATGGGTAAAAGTGCCTTGGGCGTGTTTTCTGTTAGTGGATACATGCGGGTGGCATAGCCCGCCGCTAGGATTATTGCTTTCATGGGTGGCCTCCTTGGGGGTTAAATCCGTGTAATTCGTACTTTATGTTTTAAAGAAGTAATTGGCGTGGCACGGCAGACAATGCAACGTGGATTTTACGGATATATAACGCGGATTTAACGGATTTACGCAGATTTACGCGGATTTTATCGGACGTATCGGATTTTCGTAGATTTTATAGTTGTTTAAGTTGAAAACGGTGCTGTGATTGCGAGGATTTTTGTCGCAAGACGAGGAGCAAAAACCGCCGCGTGCTAGCGGCACGCAAGGTTTTTTGCGACGAAGTATTGCGGCAAAAAGACCGCAAGCACAGTGCCGTTTTTAGCTTAAACAACTATACCACGAGCCAATCCGCGTAATCCGTGTAAATCCGTTAAATCCGTGTTTGATACCTTTTAAAAATCTATGCAATCCGCAATTCGTAAGTTTTGAATGAACGCAAGAAAGAATCCGCGAAAATCCGTTAAATCCGCGAAAATCCGCGTTCCATGCCTTTAAATCCGTGTGCTATCATTTTTTTGTTTAGGATAGGTCTACGTCAAATAACCGCTTAATAATATCCTCCAACCTCTTTGGCGGTGGGGCGGTAAACTTAAATTGTGCAAGCTCCATGCGGTGGCAGTGTAGTAACTGGTGCGTGGCGAGCCTTGTATCGCCGCCGTATTTTTTGTCACCTGCTAGTGGGTGGTTTATGTGGGCAAGGTGTACGCGTATTTGATGCGAACGCCCAGTAATTGGCGAAACGCAGAGCAGGCTATAGTCTTTTTGGGCGGCTAAAACGGTATAGCGGGTGATGATTTTTGTTTTGCCCTCGCCCGAAGCACGCGCGGTATTTACTTCGCTCAAAACTCGCGCAGTATTAGTCCTCATATCCTTCTCATAAAAATCCTCAAGAACGCAGGACGTTCCCACTTCCCCCACCATACCGCACACAATCGCGAGGTACGTTTTTTTCACCTGCCGCGAGCTAAACAACGCATTTATTTCTTGCAGGGCGTGTATTGTCTTACCGCAGATTACCAAACCGCTGGTGTTTACGTCAAGCCTATTACACAACGCAGGCGTGACGGCGTTCTCACGCAAATAAAATAACACGCGCGCAAGCAGATTGTCGTGGGCTTGTGAGCCGCCCTGCGAAGCAAGCCCTACTGGCTTATTTAGCACCAGCAGGCTCTCGTCCTCGAAAATAATTCCTGTAAGCGGCTTTGCTTCCTTTATAATACGCTCGGTTTTGCAGCCCTCGATTGTTTCGTCCGCGAGAAAAAGCGTTATTTCATCGCCTGCCTGCAAAATTTCGTTTCCGACGGCGCGCGAGCCGTTCAGCTTAATTCGCTTCTTCCGCAGTAGCTTGTAAATAAGGGAACGCGGCGCATTGTTCAAATAGGAAAACAGGTACTTGTCCAATCTGCGGTTGGAGTTCTCGTGTGCTATTTTAATTACCATTAGCTTCCACTATTCTTGTGCAGCCATATAAGGTAGGCGTTTATGAAGGGGTCGATGTTTCCGTCCATTACGGCAGGGACATTGCCTGTTTCCTCGTTTGTGCGGTGGTCCTTCACTAGCGTGTACGGGCAGAACACGTAGGAGCGTATTTGACTGCCCCATGCGTTGTCCTTGATTTCGCCGCGTATGCCCGATAGCTTGGACAGCTGTTCCTCTTTTTGTTTCAAATATAGCTTGGAACGCAGCATTTTCATGGCGCGCTCGCGGTTTTGTATTTGACTGCGTTCGTTTTGGCACTGTACGACTATGCCAGACGGCATATGGGTAATGCGAATGGCGGATTCGGTCTTGTTGACGTGCTGGCCGCCTGCGCCGCCGGAGCGGTAGGTGTCGATTTTTAAGTCCTCGGAATTGATTTCCACGCCCACGGACTCGTCCATTTCGGGCATAACGTCACAGGAAGCAAAGGACGTGTGCCGCCGTCCACCAGAATCGAACGGAGAAATACGCACAAGCCTATGAATCCCTTTTTCACTGCGCATGTAGCCAAAAGCGTTTTCGCCGCTTATTTGAAAGGTCACGGATTTTACGCCTGCCTCGTCGCCGTCCAAAAGGTCTAAAATCTCGAATTTGAAGCCGCGTTTTTCCGCCCATTTGCCGTACATACGCAATAGCATAGAAACCCAGTCGCACGATTCCGTACCGCCTGCTCCAGGGTGAATGGAGATAATAGCGTTGCAAATGTCGTACTCGCCGCCCAGCAGGGTGTCCGTGCGTAGGCGTTCAAACGATTCGATAAATGTGTCGGCTTGCTCCTTGGCTTCGGGGACAAGCTCGCTGTCGTTGGCTTCTATTCCCATTTCCGCAAGCGTGACGGCATCGTCAAACAAGCCCTGCACCTTTTCAAAGGACGAGATTTTGTTTTTCAGCAGCTTGATTTTTTTCAAAACCGCCTGCGAATTAGTCTGGTCGTTCCAGAATGACGGGTCTTGCGTTTCGGCTTCCAGCGCGTCTACTTCTACCTTGGCATTAGCCAAGTCAAAGAGAGTTCCCCATTTCTGTTAGCTTCACCTTGTACGGTGTGAGGAGGCGTTTTAGTTCTTCTAGTTCTAGCATTATATATCAGCTCCCTTAAATAACCTCAACAAAGCGTTTCCCTGCGCCAACAATACTTAAACTACACCCCATGCCCATTAAGAACGAGGTAGCCTCATGCGGAAGCCCAAAAGCATGGCTTGTTATTAGTGAAACGGCGAGAATACCAACGCCTAGTCTTATAAGTTTTATTCCGTTGTACATGGTTGTCACTCCTTTAATATAATTGCCTTAATTTTATGATTTTTTTGCTAAAAAGCAGTTCGATGTCAAAGCATTGTAATATATTCAGACCGATAACACCGATAGAAAAACATTCTTCTGGGAAGCTGTGACCATATACGTCAACATTGTGCAGCTCGATAACGCCTATTTTAAACTTATCGAGCTTATAGCTTGGCACATACTCAATACTAGACGCGGTTGTCAGTGACACCTTAGCTTTTTCGAGAGGTTTATAGCCCAACCGTGCCAAAATTTCGGGCGATATTGTAGTTACGCTTGCCCCTGTGTCAAAGGTAAGATGTGTCCACCTATATCTGTTTTCAAGAACACTCCAAAGCTGAACGGCAACTTGGAGCGAACCCCCAAACGTGTCCATTTTTACGATAGTTTCGCTCATAGTAAAACGCTAACCCCCTCTGGCATTTTACCCGCATAAAATACCAGTGTGTCACTAATTTCGTCTTTATATCGCTCCATTTCGCAAAGCACTCTGTCACGGCGGTCATCGTATAATACAACCTCCCCGCCTGCAATGGAGTGAAAATCGTCCTCTATGCAATTGATAAGGAAAACCCATTTACCGTTGTATTCGTTATGAATTTGTTCGATTGTTTTATACATAACTACACCTCATTCATAAACCCCTTGTATCTTTCAAGAAGATTATTACAAATTTGCACACGTTCTTGTACATGTACATTTCCAAAGAAAACATTAGCTTGCTGATTATTATCACAGATTGCTTCCTTAAAAATGCCAACGGTTTTAATTATAGAAGCTGCGTCCTTGGCTGTTGCTTGCTCGTCCTTTGTTCCAAAATTACATACAAGGTCAATAAAAGATGAATCGCCTGTACCTGTTCTTTCTTTTGCTTCCAAAAATATCAACATCTGTAGCGGACGTATAATTGACCACTCATTATCAGTAAACCAAACTATTTTACCGCAGCTTATACACTTGCTGCCGTCTAAATCGTGCGATTCGCGTATTTCATTACAAATGGAGCATGTTTTTTCGCATTTGTTGGGAGTTTTTGAAAAATTATGCTGTTCGTTCCTTGTTTGTCCACAGCTATTACATTTGCAACCGTTCCAGTTATGCCCCTCGTCCCTAACCTTGCCGCATTTTGAACATTTGCAGCCGTCCCATTTATGACCGAATAAACACGCCATTTTGTTCCCTCCCATAAGATAATTTATTTATATAACACTAGAGGTGGGCTTGTCAGCAGCCAACTCCCTCTCAATCAACACCTTCGCAATACAAAACGCCTTAATCCGTCTTTTCGTCAGCGTGTGCGAGGCTGTCCCCTCTTTTAGCTTTCCAAGCGCTTTTTCGCATTTGTTTATGGTTGAGGATATAGCCCTGAGGGCTTCGTCTAGGTCGTGCTTTGTATAATTGTCCATGGCTGTAATCACCAAACCCAACCTACATTATATTTTTGAATGTTTTCGTCTGCTGTTATGAGTGTTGCGTTTTCAATAATTGCGGTAGAAATCAAAAGCCTGTCAAAGGGGTCATTGTGGTGGTAAGGCAATTTTGATAAGCCTAGTATATGCTCGGGCTTTACACATAAAATGGTTATATTGCTTTCCTGTATTTTTTCAATGAGCTCCTCAAGAGAAATACCCAAATCTAGCTTGCCCTTATTCACCTTTAAAGCAATTTCCCATAAAGAAATAATGCTTATTGCCAAGCTATTTAATCCGCTTAGAATCAACTCTTTGGATTTTGGCGACAATTTCCAATCGTCAATTCCAGTAAGCCAAATAATTACGTGTGTGTCCAGTAAATATTGCATTACATATAAGCCTCCATTTCTTCCAACGGAGCATCAAAATCATCGGCTACCCAACCGCCCTTATTTTTGGCACAGCCAAACAGAGGAAATCGTTCTTCTGTTTGAGTGGCATTTATTGTTAAATTTTCCGGCGGTACAGGCTTGTCAGTAACCACAACAAATACCTCTACATGGCTAGGAATCTTGGAGTGCTGCAATGGTACAAATCTATCTTCCAAAAAATACCCTTGAATGGTCTGTAGCATTTTAATCACCCCACCTTATTGATACAACACTGCTTAAACTTCCGCCCGCTCCCACAGGAACAAGGGTCATTCCTACCAACCTTGGCTTCCACCCTACGCGAGGGCTTTTTCACCGTAGCGGTTTCACTGCTGTTAGTAGATATTTTGTCCATGTCTACGGCCTGTTGCATTTGGGGCTGATTTTCGGTAACGATTGTTAGGTTAAACAAGCCGCGTACGGTGTCGAGCTGTATATTGTTGCTCATGTCCTCGAACATATCGTAGCTGGCGAATTTGTACTCGACCAGCGGGTCGCGCTGTGCGTAGGAGCGTAGGCTTATGCCCTGCCGCATTTGGTCCATTTCGTCTATGTGGTCCATCCAGCGGCGGTCGATTGCTTTCATCATTATGGCGCGTTCTACCTCGCGTATGCGTTCTGGCGTTATTTCCGCTTCCTTTTTTTCGTATATTTCTATGGCGGAAGCGATTAGGCGCTCCTTTAGCTCGTCCTTGGTGATTGTGTTCATGTCAGTAATTTCCACTGCGGGCTTGTGATATAGTACCATTAGCTCGTTGTTTAGGGCGGCTATGTCCCAGTTTTCGGGAATATCGCCCTCGGCTGTATGGGTGTCTACGGCGCGGCTCAATACGCCGCGTACCATGTTCAGAATATTCGGCCTAAGGTCTGCGCCTGCAATTACCTTGTTGCGTTCGCCGTAAATTACCTCGCGCTGTTCGTTCATTACCTGGTCGTATTGCAATAAATGCTTACGTATGCCGAAGTTGTTGGCTTCTACTTTTTTCTGCGCATTTTCTACTACGCGTGTCAACATGCCATATTCGAGAACGTCGTCCTCCGCCATGCCTACGCGTTCCATGATTGCTTTCATGCGGTCGCCGCCGAATAAACGCAAAAGCTCGTCCTCCGCCGACAGGTAGAACCGCGAAATGCCAGGGTCGCCCTGCCGTCCAGAACGTCCGCGAAGCTGATTATCTATACGCCGCGACTCGTGGCGTTCGCTGCCGATTACCTTTAGGCCGCCGAGCGCCACAACGCCCTCGCCGAGCATGATGTCCGTACCGCGCCCCGCCATATTGGTGGCAATGGTGACGTGTCCCTTTTGCCCTGCGAGCGCGATAATTTCGGCCTCGCGTTCGTGGTGCTTGGCGTTTAGTACCTCGTGGGGTATGCCTTTTTTTCGGAGCAAGGCGGAAACCAACTCCGACTTTTCGATACTAACCGTGCCGACTAGCACGGGCTGACCTATTCTGTGGCTTTCCGCCACATCGTTTACTATGGCGTTGTATTTTCCTGCCTCTGTACGGTAAATTACATCGTCCTTGTCCTCGCGAATCATAGGCATATTTGTGGGAATGGACACCACGTCCAGTCCGTAAATTTCTCTAAATTCGCCTTCCTCGGTAATAGCCGTACCTGTCGCGCCCGCTTTTTTGGCGTATCTGTTAAAGAAATTCTGAAAAGTAATGGTCGCAAGGGTTTTGCTTTCGCGTTGAACCTTTACGGCTTCCTTTGCCTCGATTGCCTGGTGAAGCCCATCAGAATACCGCCGCCCAGGCATTAAACGCCCTGTAAATTCGTCAACAATGATGATTTCGTCCTCCTTGTTTACGTAATTTACGTCGCGGTGCATGTTGTAATTAGCTTTAAGCGCGTTGTTTATATGGTGCTGAATTTCTAGGTTTTCGGGGTCTGATAGGTTTTCTATAACAAAATAACGCTCCGCTTTTTTTACGCCGTCCTGGGTTAGCGTTACCGTTTTCTTTTTTTCGTCAACAATGAAGTCGCCTTCCTCCTCTATAGCTTGGCGGAGCAGGGGATTGTTGGCTTCCTCCTCGTTCAGAACGCGCCCTTTTTTGAGGTTTTTTGCAAAGCGGTCAGCGATAAGATATAGCTGTGTGGACTTTCCGCTCGGGCCGCTGATAATAAGCGGCGTACGCGCTTCGTCTATTAAAATGGAGTCAACCTCGTCAATAATGGCGTAATGCAGACTGCGTTGTACCTTGTCCTTTTCAAAAACAACCATGTTGTCACGCAAATAGTCGAAGCCAAGCTCGTTATTTGTGGCATAGGTGATGTCGCAATGGTAGGCGGCGCGGCGTTCCTCGTTGGTAAGACCGTGCATTATACAGCCCACGCTTAGCCCAAGATAATTGTAAATAACGCCCATCATTTCCGCGTGGTAGGAGGCTAGGTATTCGTTTACCGTAACCAGATGCGCCCCGTGTCCTGCCAGCGCGTTCAAATATAGCGGCAACGCCACTGTTTGGGTTTTACCCTCACCAGTTTTCATTTCTGCAATCCGCCCTTGGTGCAAAACCGCGCCGCCTATAAGCTGTACCTTGAAGTGCCGTTTTTGTGTCAGGCGCGTTGTGGCTTCGCGGAAAACGGCAAACGCCTCCGGCAGTAGGTCGTCTAAGGTCGCGCCGTCCGCGAGCCGCTTCTTGAATATGTCCGTTTTGCCGCGCAGGTCGGCTTCGGACAGGGCTTGCATTTCGGGTTCTAGCGATTCGATTCTTTCAATCGTCGGCATAAGCCTTTTTATTTCCTTGTCGCTGTAGTTGCCAAAGATTTTTTCAAGGATTCCCATTATATAAAACACCTCGGATTTTTTGGTTTTTTGGTTGGTTATACCATTATCCGCTCAATGGGCGGATAATGGTATTAGTAAAGTGTACCAGTAGAATCACAACGACGCAAGGGGGGAGTGATTATCTATTATTTTTGTTGTTTACAAATATGTATATTAGGTGTATAATACAGATACAATAAAAAGAGAAACGCCTTATTTGGCGTAAGGCGTTCTCTTAGGCACTAACCGCTGTAAAGGCGGCAGGCTTGCTTGAATAATTGTAAAAAAATAGTCAGCTTACCTTAATCGAATAGGGCTGATTATTTTTTCGTGTTTTTCGTGTCGATATATCGTAGTGTAGCTACGAAGAATATACCCGCTTGGAACAGTAACGCAAGTGTTTCATATACCGTCATATATGCCGCCTCCCTTCCTGTCGGATTCTTCAACCCTCCTTTCAGGTAACGCAAGCCCACAAAAAACTCGCCCTTACGCGATGTGCTTGTTTGGATTATAAAACTTGGATTTTTATAAGTCAATAAAGAAAGTGTGCCACGACAAACGCAGGTTCTTGGGGAAAACATACAACAGGATTTGTAGGGGACGGATTTATCCGTCCCGAGATTACCTCGCTCTGCGTTGGTCGGCGTGCGGTGTTGTCTAAGAAAACCACTTAGACAACACCTTACTGCCTGCTTGATGGACGTTATCCCTACCCGAATTGACGAACGTGCGTACCTCGGGACGGATAAATCCGTCCCCTACAAAAGGCTATTAAACACGGATTTACACGGATTTAACGGATTTACGCGGATTACACGGATAAAAAAACGCGCCAGATAAAATCCGCGTAAATCCGTTAAATCCGTTAAATCCGTGTTTGACTTTGTAGGGGACGGATTTATCCGTCCCGAGATTACCTCGTTCTGTGTTAATGGGACGGTACCTGCCCCGAATTGACGAACGTGCGTACCTCGGGACGGATAAATCCGTCCCCTAAAAATTGTGCTGTTAAAGTTAGTTGTCCAATGTTGTATAATGTAGAAAATGCTTATTCGATACGTTATTCAAAACTTATAAAATGCTCAATATTTTCAGAAATATTTACTATTTTCTTCTTTACAAAAGTAGGATAAATCGTTAAATTTTTTAAGCTGTCAACTGTAACCCATTCAAGTAAAATGTTACAATTATCTTTATGAGATTCAAAATAATTATCAGGTATATCGGCTTCGTTTTTTAAAGATATAAGGTAATAAAAAGCAATTGTATGAGCGTTTTTATTTTCCCATTTCCAAAATGCTTCCTCAATCCAAATCATACGAGAACATAGAATATCCGCACCTGTTTCCTCCTTATACTCTCTTATAAGTGCTTGCTCAGAAGTTTCGCCAATGATTACATGACCGCCGGGTAAAGCGTACTCATTACCGTCTTTTTCTCGTTGAACAAGAATTTTATTGTTTCTTATAAGAACGCCAACCGTTCTATAATTGCAAATGCTGTCTTGATTATAAAATAACCAGTCTTTTTTCATATCAACACCTCAAACTCCAACGTCCCGCGCTCCGCACCATTAACAATAAGCGTGACCGCATGTGTCCCCAGATAATGCTTCCTCGCGCTAACCTCCGCAAACGAATGCTTCTTAACGTAGGCTCTGCTCGCGTTCGCCTGTAGCGGAATTTCCGATATTTGGAAAATTTTCCTATTGCGTTTTCCGTTAGCCCTTACGTAATCAATTCCATATTCGAGCCGCGCCTTGGTCGCTTCCTTTGCCCTTATGTTAAACGAGAACGACAAGGCTCCGCCTAGCGGAACGGATTCCGTCTGTATCGCGAAATCGCAAGCCTGCACGGCATCGGCGTTGTCATACCCAAAAATAGCCAAAGCCTCGCGCTCGCCCTTTTTAAGCAGTGTTCTACAGCCGCGCTTCACGACCCAATCGGTATGCTCGTGCTTGCCATACCATTCCCGCGCGAGCCTTGCGACTAGGTCGGGGTGCGTTTTGGAAATGTCATTTAAATTATTTGCGACACTTTTCCGTACATATAGCGAGGGGTCGGCCTTGAGCTTTTCCAGTATGGGCAAAATCGGCGCAGGCTCTTTCTTGAAGCTGACAAGCGCCTGTCCCCACGGCAGAGCGGGGCGGCAGCCCTCGCTTGCAAGCCTGCGTACTTCCTCGTTTTCATGCGTAGCCCAAGCGTACAGCTGTGCCATTGCGCGCTTCTCGTGCTTGATAATAAACGGCCGCACGGCAAATTCCGAGGTCGAGCCAATCGTGTATCGCGCCAACGCGCCCATGGACAAATCCCAGTGCCTTTCGTCCTGCCCGAAAACCTCAACAAAATCCGAAAAGGATAACCGCTCCATGCCGCGGCATTCATGCGCGATTTTGTCGAGAACGCCGAGGGCTTGCTCGTAAGCAGACGGCAGATATTTTGCCATGCTTAGCGTAACCTGCCGACCGCGCGCCTTTAGCTCCAAGCCGCCCCACCGCTCGTCCATTACCGAGCTGACAAAATCGTCTATGGGAAACGGGTCGTACGCCGATTTGATAGTCGCGGCAAATTCGCGGAGCGAGCTTGCGGTTAGCTTGTTTTTTAGTAATTCTGCCATTAGGATTCCCCCCTTGTCTTTTTTTCCCAAAACTCAGATAATAAGCTCGCCAGCTCCTGCGGCTGAGCCACATTTACCTCATGCCCTGCGTTCGCGATAAATCGTAGCTCTGCCCCCTGTATGCCCTGTGCCAAGCCCCTTGCCGCTTTTTTGTTCGCACTGTCCTTATCGCCGCAAGCAATAAGAGTGGGGCAGGAAATGTCCCGTAGCTTCTCGCTAAAATCTAAATCGAACATAGACCTAGTTAATGCAATGACTTCATGCCTCGCCAAGCCCATGCCTGCGAATACTGACCTAGGCATAATCTTAAAAACGCAGTTTTGAAGCCGTAGCAGAGCCTTTGGCATTTTGTACTGTGTGCCGATTAGCACTAGCGATTGCACTTTTTCGGGGTTTTCCACCGCATAATTAAGCGCGAGTACACCGCCCAAGGACAGCCCACAGAGATTAAGCGGCTCGGATAAATTGTTGCAATATTCCGAAAATGCGTCGTATAGGCTTTGGTAATTTGCTTCTGTGCCGTTTATTAAATCGAATAAGTCTGGGCAAAGCACGTTTGACAGGCTTGGGCAAAGCGTTATGAGCCTTTGCCAGCTTAAAGGGCTTTGCCCTAGCCCATGAATAAAAATATAACTCATAAGAACTCCTTAATCACTCCATACAGCTTGTCACTATTTACCACATAGCTGCTATGGCTTTCGCCCTCCAGAATATTTAAAACGCTGTTTGGTATACTTTTGGCAATAAGCCTTGTATGCTCGTCGGTGCAAAACTCGTCACTGCCTGCAAGCACAACGGTGGGCGTGGTGATTTTATTTAGGTCAGATACCTTGATGTCTGGCTGTGTGAGCATGAGTTTTAGCTTGCGGCTTCGCGTAAAAAAATAACCGAGCCTCATCAACCACAGCTCTTTTTTCTTAATACCCTGCGGACTAAGATTCGCGCCGCTAATAATTAGCCTGTCCAACAGCTCGGGGTATTTTATCGCCAGTAAAAGCCCGATAATGCCGCCGTCACTGAAGCCGTAAAGGATTGGCTTGATACCAAGCGCGCGGATAAATGCGGCGGTGTCCTGCATCATGTCGCTGTAATTTAACACGTCCACCCTGTCGCTTTTTCCGTGGTCGCGGCTGTCTAGGGCATAAACGGTATAGCTCGCGGACAGCTGCCTTGTCAGCACATCAAAAATGCTGTGTTCCTCGCCATTGCCATGAAGCAGGAGAATCGGCTTGCCTTGCCCTGTTTTTTTGTAGAATAGGCTTATGCCGTTTACGGTTATTTTCATTGCCGCCCCCCTTTATCCGCTTCTTTTTCCATATATACGAATTTGATTCCCGAAAGGTCGGTTTCTTCCCTAAACCGCGTGTAGCCCGCTTGTTCGTACAAATGCAGATTACGCTCGCTTTTTCCGCTTGTGAACAGCTCGAACCGCTTACGCAATATTTCGCTTTCAATCTCCGCAAGAAGCCGTTTTCCCAAGCCCTTCCCCTGCTCGCTGGGGTGAACAATTAGCTTGCCAACGTACACCGTATCGCCGTCCGCGTATGCCCTAACCGAGCCGATTATTTTTCCGTCACGCTCCGCCTTTAACACAACGCCCTTTTGGTATTCCATAAGAACCTCGTCCAGCGTTTGTGTCAGTGGCTGAATGGTAAAATCGTTGTGAATTTCCGCCTCGCTTTGGTATGCGGCGTATTGTAGGCGCAGTATTTCGGGTGCGTCTGCCTCTACTGATTTTTGTATGCTGTAATTCATTTATTCACCAAGACTTTCGCCATAAATTTTTCCGTGTCAACAATAACCCGCGTATGCGTACCTTTGCCGATTTCGTTTTTGCCGTCATTTGCCGCAACCGAAAACTCGATTTTTCTGCCAGAAACGCAATCAATTACAGCCGTTGCGGTTATTTCCGCGCCTAGCGGACTGGCGGCGGTATGCGCTACGTCTATTTTTGTGCCGACAGATGTCTGTCCGCTAGTCAAAGCCCCAGAAAGGCACTCGCAGGCGGCTTTTTCCATAATCGCAAGCATCATAGGCGTGGCAAATACGTCAAGGCTTCCGCTGCCTACCGCCCTTGCGGTGTTGGCGTGGGTAACGGTCGTTGTTGCGGTTGCAGCTTTGCCTACGAGTGGGCTACGCTCCGCGAAATAATCCTCGGCAAGAATGGCGTACCATGCCTTGTCAACCCATTCCTTGTCCACACGCGCCCAAAAAGCCTTGCGTTGCAAGCCCTCTCTACGCATACCGTTACGCTCCATTATTCTATACGAACCGCGATTTACAGCCGCACAAGAGGCGTAAATGCGCCCGAGCTTTAATTCCTCGAAGCCGTACCGAATCAATGCTCCGCACATTTCTGTGCCGTACCCGTGCTTCCAGTAGTCCTTATGCAAAACCCAACCCACATGTGCCATGTAGTTTTCTTCGTCTGCGACAATGCCACAACTCCCGATAACGGTATTTGTTTCTTTGAGAACAATGGCAAAGTCGCGACCCGCTTTTGTGGCTTTTAAGTAGTCCTTGGTCTGCTCCTCGGTGTTCGGCCCAAACGACACATAGCGTGTGTTGTCGGGGTTACTGCCCCATGAATGAGCCGCCTCAAAATCGTCCATTGTAAGCGGACGTAGTAGCAATCGTTTTGTTTCAAGTGTTGTTTTGTGGTTTTTCATTAGATGTTCCTCCTAGTGTGCGATACCCAATACACAGGTATGCCGTTTCCCCAGCGTTGGGTGTTCAAACGCCGTTGTTTCAAAGCCGCGCTTGCGATAAAAGCCGACTGCTCCGTCGCTTGTTTCGGCTTCTATCGGCAAGCCGTACAGCCCTTGCAAGGCGGTAATCATCGCACCGCCTACGCCCTGCCTTTGCTTGTCCTGCGCGACAGAAAGAAGGTCAATTTCCACCTTGTCGCCGTGAAGCTCAAACCCGCAAACGCCTAAAATCCTTTCGTTTGCAACCCAGCCGTAGAAGTGCAATTTTTCGGAGCGTAAATACCTCGCATATTTCATTACGCTCCAATCTTTATTTGCCGTAGAAGTGCAATTTTTCGGAGCGTAAATACCTCCCCGCCAGCTTTGCAACGCCGCTTGGCGAGCCGTCAAACGCGGCGTAGGATATAATTTTGGCTACCTCGGGCGTGGATATGTGGTGTTTT
>WRLD01000031.1 GCA_009777845.1 Defluviitaleaceae bacterium | reverse complement strand
AAAAATATAATTTCAAACCCCGGGGGAAGGGGACGCGGGGGTTTTGTGGGGGGGGGGGGGGTTCCCCCCCCCCCGAGGCTGCCACGCACCAAATTGATGGGACGTTGTCCGTCCCGAATTGACGAACGTGCAAGGGTCGGGGCGGACAAGTCCGCCCCCTACAACTACCCCTGCAATTCCCCTAGCTCCCACCCCACCAACCACCGCATAAGCGCGGTAATATCGGCGGAATCCACTACTCCGTCACCGTTTATATCCACAAGGTGCTTGTCTTGTTCGCTTAGCTCGAAGCCCGCATGACCCGCGACATGGCGCGCGAGCCAGACCACATCTGCGGAGCTTACGCTCTCGCCCATGTTTGTGATTGCGCCTAGACGAAGCCATTGCGCGGTTATTTCGATAATATTTTTATTTACATTAGCAAAAGAAATGTCCCAACCGTCAAGAACCCAGCCACTATAAGTTACTGTAGGGGTAGTCGCCGCGCCTTTTGGTGGCACGGTTTGTTTAATTTCGCCGCCGCCTGTGCGAGTACCGCCGTTTAGGTCAAAGACTACGATGTATAAATCCCCTAGTGCTGTTGCCCCTAGGTTTAAGAAGCCTACGCCACCCTCGCCGTGGACTTGTATGGGGGTATACCTATGGTTAAGTGCCGTTCCGTCACCTAGCTGACCCTCCCAATTAAAACCCCACGTCCAAACTGTGCCGTCATATTTTAGGGCTACGGTATAATAACCACCCGCCGAAATTGCTGTTACAGTGTCTAAACTGGTAATTTGTACAGGGGTATTCCTATTGGTGGTTGTTCCGTCACCTAACTGACCGTACTCATTGTTTCCCCACGCCCAAGCTGTACCGTCATTTTTTATGGCTACGGTATGACCATATTGCCCCGAAATTGTCGTCACATTGTCTAAGCTCGTTACCTTAACAGGGGTATACCGCACAGATACAGTTGTTCCGTCACCTACTTGACCAAAATCATTCCAGCCCCAAGCCCAAACTGTTCCGTCATTTTTTAGTGCTACGGTATGTCCACCGCTCGCCGAAACTGCCTTTACATCGCTTAGCCCCGCAACTTGAACAGGGGTATGCCTGTCTGTTACATCACCAAGCCCTAACTGCGCGCTACCATTATGCCCCCAAATCCAAACTGTGCCATCGTCTTTTAAGGCCGCGGTATGCCATGCACCCGCCGAAATTGCCCTTACATTGCTTAAACTGGTAACTTGTACAGGGCTATTCCTGTTGGTGGTTGTTCCGTCGCCTAACTGACCGTACTCGTTATGTCCCCACGCCCAAACCGTGCCGTTGTCCTTTAGGGCTACGGTATGGTAATATCCCGTCGATATTGCCGTTACATCACTTAGACCATTAGCCCTAATGGGCGTATACCTATCCGTAATTGTTCCGTTACCTAACTGACCGAAACCATTATATCCCCAAGTCCAAACTGTGCCGTCAGCTCTTAGGGCTGCGTTATGCCACCCATTCCCCGATATTGCCGTTACGTTTATTAAACCATAAACTTGTACAGGGGTATGCCTATTTGTGGTTGTTCCGTCACCTAACTGACCGTATTCATTAGACCCCCATGCCCAAACTGTGCCGTCATCTTTTAGGGCTGCGGTATGATAGTTGCCCCCTCCGACCATAGGGTAGGTGTTAAAGCCTGTAGTTGGTGTACTGTTTCTTAGGTTTAGGAAGCCTACGCCGTCTACGCCGAGGACTTGTACGGGGGTGGTACGCATTGGGGCAGTTGTTCCGTCACCTAACAACAAGCCCTCCCCCCAAGCCCAAACTGTGCCGTCATTTTTTAAGGCTACGGTACGAAACAAGCCCGCCGATATTGTCGTTACATTGCTTAAATCTGTGACCCGTACGGGGGTATGCCTATCGGTAGTTGTTCCGTCACCTAACTGACCGCACTCATTATTCCCCCACGTCCAAGCTGTGCCATCATTTTTTAGGGCTACAGTATATTGATACCACCCTGTTGAAATTGATGTTACATCGCTTAAACCAGTTACCTGAACAGGGGTATATCTTGGAGCAGTTGATCCATAATAAAGCCCAATTCCTAACTGACCGTACGTATTATATCCCCACGACCAAACTGTGCCGTCACTTTTTAGGGCTACGGTATGGTAGCTGCTCGCCGAGATTGCCGTTACATTGCTTAAATCTGTGACCTGTATGGGGGTAAGACTTTCGGTAGTTATTGCTTCACCAATCCCTAACAGACCCCGCGTATTACTCCCCCAAGCCCAAACTGTGCCATCGTCTTTTAGGGCTACGGTATGCCATTCACCCGCCGAAATTGCCTTTACATTGCTTAAATCTGTGACCTGTACGGGGGTAAGCCTTAGAGCAGTTGTTCCGTCACCTAACTGACCCCACGTATTATATCCCCACGCCCAAACTGTTCCGTCATCTTTTAGGGCTACGGTATGGTTAATCCCTGCCGCTATCGCCGTTACACCATTTAAATCAGTTACCTGAGCGGGGGTATACCGTTGATAGGTTCCACCACCTACTCCTAATTGACCGTAATAGTCACGTCCCCACGCCCAAACTGTACCGTCATTTTTTAGGGCTACGGTATGGTCATATCCTGCCGATATTGCCGTTACATTACTTAGACCGTAAACCTGCACGGGGGTATACCTAGTGCCAATTGTTCCGTCACCTGCAAGACCATTACCCCCCCAAGCCCAAACCGTGCCGTCTGCTTTTAATGCTACCGTATGATCGGAACCCGCCACCACCATAGGCTCTGTACTAAACTCCGACATTCCGCTAAGCACGTTTTCTATTTCAATGTAAATTACCTCTGGCGTAGCCGCAAAGCTCGCTATAGGCGAGAGGGACATTATCACCGCCATAATTATGGCTAATGTGTACCCCCCCCCCCCATTTTTTTCCAATTGCTTGCGCTTCTCATTGCTTTCATTACTGTTGCCCCTCTCGTTTTTTATATCACTAGCCTAGACTGTATCACTATTTTAAACTTTACACAAGATAGCTTTCTTAAAATTACCGAGTATTTTCCCGTCCGAATTAACAAAAAAACCAATACATAAAAACAACCACTTATGCAAAAACTTACAGCATGAATAAAAAAATAATTCCAATAGGCTTAGTCGTGGGGCTTGCCAACGGGCTTTTCGGCGCGGGCGGCGGCGCGTTGCTTATCCCCGCGCTGCAAAAATTTATGGGCATACAGACCCACAAGTCGCACGCCACCGCGCTGGCGGTCATTTTGCCGCTTTCTGTGGTAAGCGCGGGCGTTTATATTTGGGGCATCGAGGTGGACTGGAAAATCGTCCTGCTGGTTTCGGGGGGCGGTGTCTGCGGCGGAATAATCGGCGCGAGGCTGTTGCGAAAGCTGTCGGCGTGGTGGCTTCATGTGCTGTTTGCGTTGGTTCTCGCGGTCGGCGCGGTTAGGATGTTGTTCGCATGATGTATATATTGGCAGGGCTTGCTTCGGGAATAATCAGCGGCATGGGAATAGGCGGCGGCGCGGTTCTTATTCCAGCACTTACTATTATTTTAAACATCGGGCAGCAGGAAGCGCAGAACGTCAATCTACTGTATTTTATTCCCACCGCCGTTTTCGCGCTATGGGTACACAAAAAAAACGGCAGTATCGAAAAGGAGGGGCTGCTGCCGCTTATTTTGTGGGCGTTGCCCGGCGCGGTAATCGGCTCGCTAATCGCGGTAAAAATCGACGGCGGCTATCTACGCAAGGGCTTTGCGGTTTTTCTGCTCGCGCTTGCGGTATACGAGCTTGTGAAAGGAATAAAAATGCGCCGAGAGCGCGATAAGTGTAAAAAATAGCTTTAGCTATTATTTTTGCCGCCCCAGTGACGGCATGGGGGAAGGAGTGAAAAAAATGGAGCTTAGAGAATTTGAAACACTAAAAAACGAGTTTAAAAAAGCGGACACGGACAGAAAAATACGAATATATGTAGATTCCGAGGAATTGAGCCAGTTTCAGTACAAGGAGCTTTTGCAAATGTTTCCGCTAGGCGACCTCGATAGGCTAGAAGCGGCGTTGGCGTAGGGACTTTGTCCCTTTTCGCCGCTGTGGTCGTTGATGTTTTGTGCTTGGCACAAAACATCAACTTGGTGGGAATGTCGTCCCGAGTCTTTGGGCTGTTTTATGGAACACGGATTTACGCGGATTTAACGGATTTTCGCGGATTTTTTCTTACGGCATTAAAAGCTAACGGAACGCGGATTACGTGAATTTTCGCGGATACTATCCGTGTAATCTGCGAAAATCCGCCAAATCCGTGTTCCAATCATGCCTAATTTTACCTCAAAAAATCAAGCAAGCGTAGTTTGTCACGACAAACGCACGAACGCAGGTTCTTTGTAGGGGACGGATTTATCCGTCCCGAGATTACCTCGCTCTGCTTTGGTCGGCGTGCGGTGTTGTCTAAGAAAACCACTTATACAACACCTTACTGCCTGCTTAATGGACGTTGCCCGTCCCCGAATTGACGAACGTGCGTACCTCGGGACGGATAAATCCGTCCCCTACAAAAAGGCTATTCGGATTTAACGGATTTACACGGATTGCGCGGATAAAAAAACACGCCAGATAGAATCCGCGTTCCATGCCTTTTAATACCATAAAGCTATCAAGGCTCGGGACGACATTCCCACCAAGTTGATGTTTTGTGCCAAGCACAAAACATCAACGACCACAGCGGTCAAAAAGGGGGCTATGCCCCCCGCGTTCCATTACATAAAATATTTCCCCAAAAGCTATTGACACGCAGAAACTATAATTGTAGAATACAACCAAGACAAATGTAGAACCTAAAAGAGAGGGGGTTGTACTCGAATTAAGCCGCTATTTTTAGAAAAATTTATTTGTAGCGTAAGGTTGAAAAATCGCCAAAGGCGAACAAAAAAAAAGGGAGGTACTCAAAATGAAAGGGAAAATTAAAACTTTCTTGCTCTGCGTGTTAGCGATATTCCTTTTTGGAACGGCGGTATACGCCGAGGAACAGGCACAAGGGCAACAAGAACAGGCACAGGAAACTACAGAAGCCACAGGCATGAGCATGGAAGAAATGCAGAAAACCATCGCACAGCTTACCGCAACGGTGCAGTCACTTTTACAGCAAATCGCGGCACATTCGCAGCAAACAGCGACACAGGCTACCGCACAGCCCCGCCCCGTTGCCACACCTAGAGAACGGCAACAGGTGACCGCTTCCGTCCCGCAATTGACATTTGAACGCGCCATGCAAATCGCGCTTGCCGAGGTAGGCGGCGGCACAGTAAAGGACATCGAAATCGACCGTTTGCAGGGCGTTCAGGTCTACGAGGTAGAGGTACGGTTTGGCGGCATAGAGTATGACGTGTATGTAAACGCCGATACTGGCGTTGTCGAAAGGCTAAAGGAGGATGGGCGTTACAACATAAATGCAACGACCGCGCCATGCCTTACACAAGCTACTGTAGCCTTCGCACGCGCCTCACAAATCGCGCTTGACGAGGTGGGCGGCGACAGCATAAAGGACATCGAGCTGGAACACAAGCGCGGCAATCTCACATTTGAAGTAGAGGTGCGTGTCGGGTACGACGAGTACGATATAGACATCTGTGCCACAACAGGCGAGGTTTTGAGGGTTAAGTTGGACGATTAAGCAACGTAGGGGACGGATTTATCCGTCCCGAGATTACCTCGCTCTGCTTTGGTCGGCGTGCGGTGTTGTCTAAGAAAACCACTTAGACAACACCTTACTGCCTGCTTAATGGACGTTGCCCATCCCCGAATTGACGAACGTGCGTACCTCGGGACGGATAAATCCGTCCCCTACAAAAAGGCAATTAAACACGGATTTAGCGGATTCACGCAGATTTACGCGGATTTTTCCACGAGCCAATCCGCGTAAATCCGTGAAAATCCGCTAAATCCGTGTTTAATTTACACATTTTGGCTTCGTACGTTTGTCGTGCGTAGTTTGTCCTTTTCATCAAACGGCTTAATTACCCATTCACCGCCCAATTATATAAATCGGGGGCTTTATCGGGGTCTACGAAAATATTACCATTTTCGTCCACATCAAGCTCAATCACGGGAATGTTTTTCGCCTCAATTGCCGCAATCAACTGCTCGTCAAGCGCTAGCATAGCCTTTGGCACAACCCTTGGCTGAAACGAAATCTGACGTTGCATCATAACATCACCTCAATGACATTATAGTAAAACATAACGCCATTTTCAAGCTGCTATCTACAAAAGGTGGGGCTTTAATATTTGCCAAGCTACTCACCCCATATCTCATTTATTCTGTTTTGCATTTTTTTTGTGAAAACATCAATAAGCTGCTTTGACGAAGAAACAAGAGTTTTTTCAGCCTTAATGCCATCAATCAATTGACGTTGTGTCTCAAGTGTTGGAACAACAATAGGATAATTTTTAACAAAATTCAAGTCTACCCTTTGTTGTCCAGCCGTGCCAGTCATTGCCCCTTTTCCTTGCTGTAGGAAATTTTGTGAATTTATGTGATAATAAATCCATTCGGGATACACTATTTCTGGTTTTGCACGAATTACAATATATTCTGTTGACCCAAATCCGATACCATTAGTAAGGTTTCGAGCGATTCCAGATTTCCCATTTTCAAAGCAAGGGGTTATTTTAGCAAGTAAAACGTCCCCATCTTTGAAATATGTGTAACCTGTGTATACATCTGCAATATTCTTATCTTCTTTTGCTATAAAATCAATATCGTGCGTATTCAAATCCGCCATTGGAACAAATGAAACAATGGTATCATCAGCGAGTGCTTTAATTTCGCCTTTTGAAGGTCTAAAGGTTGCAATGTCACCTAATCGCATAATTTCGCCTATAGTATTATTCGGGATAATAGGATTATAGGCGTTTAGTATGCCTTTTGCATGGGTAATAATACGTTGATAACCGTCCAATTCGTCAACAATTTGCTGTTGCACTTCAAGCGATGGCACAGGAACCTTACACTCCTCAACTATATCCTTTGAAATAGATGGAGGATTGCTCAATGAAGCCCATATCGAAATATCCAAACCTGTCAAAATATAATACATATATTTCGGCAAAAGATATTCTCCGCAGACGAGACCCATGACATTGTTGTCAAACAATGAAGGTTGAGTTAGAATCCTTTTTTTATTAGTAGCAATAGCAGCTCCAATTTTAGGAAAAATAACCGTCCCTTCAGGTGCAACCTTCCATCTTCTCTCTGAAATAACTTCTTCAGAAACATAATTATTGCTACTATACATAAACATTAAATTGCTTGTTGTATTCATGTCGCTTACCTTATAAAACGGTACATTCCCATTTATTGCGGATTGTAGAGCGGTAGGAAAGGCATACCCACTAATAATAGTGCAAACCTCGCCTATTGATTTAGTAGAATATGCTGAAGTGTATGCTTTTTGTTCCCTATATCGCCCCCCCACCATGATGTAGGCATTCCCCCTAACCTTATCCAAAGGCACAGCCCCAAAACCGTTATCAATCATTTCTTGTTGTTGGTCGTCATCAAGTTTACGATATTCCAGATATTTGTCTAAATCGCTACCACTTCTCAATTTACGCCTGTGGTTATCAAGTGAGTACCCATCACTTTTTACATCAAAATACCAAAAATCCTTACGTTTTTGCGATGGCTTAATATTTTGATTCACTTTTGTTGCGTAGAGAATGTTGGTTTTAACTACTGTATACGGCAAAAACACGCCCTGCGGAAGCGAAATAATGCTTTGCAAGTCGCAATTTTTTAGTAGAAGCTCTCTTGTCTTACTTAAATCCTTACGGAACAAAAAGCCCTCGGGTACAACAAGAGCCATGCGTCCATTTTCAGCAGTTGAGTCGATTGCTTTCATGCAATGCTGAACGCATATGCTGTCACCATTATTGGACGGCATATCATATAGATTTCCGTGTTTTGACTTTTGAGAATATGGCATATTCGTTAAAACAATATCATAGCCCTCACCTTTTACACCATCAACTGGGTTAGCAAGGCTATCCTTCATATGGATATTGCTATGTCCATCTCCGGTCAAAATCATATTCATTTTAGTGATTCTCGCTGTGTTTGTTATCTCGTTGCCAAAAACGGTATCTTCACGTAGCGTTTCTTTGTTTTTATCATTACGCGCCATAGTATTCCATATGTGCCTAAAGCTCTCTATCAGAAATCCGCCAGTTCCACAAAACGGGTCATAAACTCTTTCACCAATTTGCGGGTTGACCAATTTCACCATAGTTTTGACAATATGGCGTGGCGTAAAGTATTCGCCTAAATCGTTTTTTGTAGCTGCCGATTCTCTAAGAAAGTATTCAAAAGCATCACCTTTGACATCAGAATCAACATCTGTTAGTGTCAATGGGTCTAGCTTGTCCATAATATCCTTGAGAATATCATCGCTACGCATAGTTAATGGTGTAAAGATTATAGTTTTGTACAGGTTATTCAAGCGGGTAAAAACCGTATTGTTTATATAGTCAATACGTGCGCTTGAAGGTATATTTTTTATCGAATCCCAACGGCAAGCAGAATCAAAATTTGGATTTTTGCCCGATTCATACAGAATTTGAGAATTTTCGCTTACCAGCTTTAGAAACAAGATATTTGCAAATTCACCAAAACGCTCAATTCCTGCCCTAAGACCATCACCACGCAGCATATTGTTGGCTTCGTCAAAAATTTTAATGAGCTCCCTGCGGTCATACTGCACTTTTGGAGAAATAGTATTAACTTCCCAATTAGATAAATACTTTATCGCTAATGTTTCTCTTAAAAATTCGTCAACTTCCTCGCCATTGAGAATAGGAGTTTTGTCAAACTTGGTATGGTAAGATTTACAAAAAAGCCCATCTGTCGCAAATACGATAGGGGCATCAAGCTGTTTGGCGTAATGTATTCCTTGCTCTAAGGCTTTATCCACACGCTCGCCCTTACGCTTGGCTTCGATAACAATTATAGCCTTATCTTCGCCGCGTTCGTCTTTGGAATATAAAACGTAATCAGGTCTTTTTCCGCCTAAGAGCTTGCGTTCCCTTTCTGTTTTGGGTTGCTCAAAAAATACGTTCCTCTCTTTACTTTTAACGTCAAGAACCCACCCTAAATTTTCAAGGCTTTTATCTATAAGAACTCGTGTATCAGCCTCAAGCGGCATTGTATTCATTTCTCTACAGCTCCCCTCTGCAATATCCCGAGTGCAGATACCCATGAATAAACATAATATCGCCCACTATTGATACAAATTATGTATCAATAGCGGGCGACAGTCAAGACGAAAATTCGCTTGATTTATTAGGCTGTTTTAGATACCCCCCCCCTACACCATCCTCTGCATCTCCTTCTTCAACCTCCCAATAATCTTTTTCTCCAACCGCGAAATATAAGACTGCGAAATCCCCAGCAAATCCGCCACTTCCTTCTGCGTTTTTTCTTCTCCGCCCGAATATAGCCCAAAACGAAGCTCGATAATCTGCTTCTCACGCACAGACAATTTGTCTAGGGCAAAGCTCAACAGCTCCTTGTCTACCTCGTCCTCCAAATCGCGCGAAATTATATCCACGTCCGTGCCGAGAATGTCGGAAAGCAATAGCTCGTTGCCCTCCCAGTCGATATTGAGCGGCTCGTCTATGGAAATTTCTGACTTGGTGCGCGTGCTTCGCCGCAGGTACATGAGTATTTCATTTTCGATACAACGGCTTGCGTATGTGGCGAGCTTTATTTTTTTGTCCGCCCTAAAGGTGTTAATCGCCTTTATCAAGCCGATTGTGCCTATAGAAATCAAATCCTCCACGTTAATTCCAGTATTCTCAAATTTACGCGCGATGTACACGACCAGCCGCAGGTTACGCTCTATCAAGGTAGCCTTTACGGCCGTGTCGTCGCCGTCGCCCAAAAGCGCGAGCAGGCTCGCCTCCTCCTCCGCGTCAAGGGGCGCGGGCAACACCTCGCTGCCCCCTATGTAGTAAGTCGTGTCCTCTGAATTTAATGCCAACGCCCCAAGGATAAGGGTACGCGCTTTTTGGTAAATATAACCTAACATGGAAAATACCTCCTATGAATCAATTGCCCCTAGTATAAAACTCGCGCGAGTTATAATTTGTCATTTAATATTTATTTATAAACAGATAAACAAAAAATTTTTGCAGAAAAAAGAGAAAAAAACGAGCATGTAGAAATATTTGACTTTTTATGTCTTTATATGATATATTTTACAAAAATATGATTTGAAAATACGGAGGTCGTCCATGAAGCCTACAGCCAGCAAAACCAAATTTTTCCTTTCTGCATGTCTTGTACTTACCGCCATTCTATCCATTGTGCTAATCAACCTATTTTCCGCCACAGACATGACACTTTCCGTGTTTGAGTACAACCACACAGGCGATTACGCGCTTCACTTCACAATAGTAAATGTCCCAACAAGCGAAAAATCCGTAACAATCGGCATTGAAAAACGCGAACGCACGCCCGAAGCCGCAATGGTCGGCGCGTTTCCGCTAATCGTTAGCGAATTTTACCCTGCAAACGGCGTGGCTACAGGCACGCTCCACGTAGGTGCGTTGGACGATACGTTCGATTACGTTTTTGTTGCCATTGCAGGCAAGCAACGGCTCGAAGCACTTCTTGCTTATGATTTTAATGCAAGAGTGCAAAACATTTTCGGCAGGGGCATTGGAAATTACGAAACAATAGAGGAAGCCGTGCAGTCTCTTGAGGAAACGGTCGCCCTAGCCATTGAGCTTTTGGAGGAAACAATCGAGAGCGAGGACGGCTCGGACGTACTGTCGAGCCAGTATTGGGCGACACCGCAGGCAATCGCCGAGCTTGCTAATTCGATTGCTTCGGCACAGGCTATGCTTCATAATTACTATTTGGGCTTGCCGAGAACGCATATATTGCCTGTCGGCGGACATGACACTTTTTACGATAGCTACCATGAAATTACGCTGAATGTTTCCATGCTACCGATTCAATACAGAGTATTTGAAGTGCTGTACGACCCCCAACACCTTGAAGCGGTTGACTTAGCAGATGTCATTTTGCCGAACGGCGGAACGGTTCAAATAACACAGCCCGACGAGGGGCAGATTTTGTTGTCGTATGACGGCAACGTGACGGACGTGTTCACCGCGGTGCTTGCGACTGTGCGATTTAAGGATATAGCGGAGGTTGCCGATATTACAGAGGTGAGTGTGCAGATTGTGGAATAGAAACCTTTGAACGAAAATATAAATTATGAAAGGAAACGCTGTTATGAAAAAAACAAGGTTATTAGCAATTTTCTTGACCGTAATTTTAACCATTGGTATACTTGATGTATTCGCAGGTACGGCAAAAACGGACGTAGCCGAAAAAAACGCAGTTACGCCACAGCTATCACAAAAAGACCTCGACCGTATTTACGACCCTAGAAATTACGAAAATGAATTTATGCCTGGCGAGGTGATTGTTGGCTTAAAGGCTCGCAACATGCGGTCAGAGCCGAGAGCGTTATTCTCTGGGCTAGATATAGCCGAAATCGAGGATTTATATGAGCCGCTGGTAGCCCCTTTTGAGCCGTCTGGCGGAGCTACGCGCGAAATGGTAGCCAGTGTTAATAAAGAAAGGCTATCCGCGTTAAGAGAGCAAGTAGGCACGGTGTATGTAATAACGCTGTCCTCCAAAACTAGAGGGAGCGTACTGGAAGCAATCGAAGTATTAAAGAAAAATCCGTATGTGTCTTATGCCGAGCCGAATTATATATCGTATCCTGCCGCAGTTCCGAACGACCCAGAGTATAGTAGGCTTTGGGGATTGGAAAAAATACAAGCTCCACTAGCGTGGGACATTACTACTGGTAGTCATTCTGTTAGGGTAGGCGTGCTTGACACAGGCGTGGATTATAACCACCCCGACCTAGTGGATAATATAGACCCTTTCCTTAGTTATAATGCTAGGCTTGATTCCTACGACAAGGCTGACTCAATGGACCTTAGCGGTCATGGCACGCACGTTGCGGGTACGGTTGGTGCAGTGGGGAATAATTCAATTGGCTTAGTCGGTGTAAACTGGAATGTTAGCATAGTGCCGATAAACATTGCTATAAGTTCTACCAGTGGCAGTACAAATGGAACATTGCGGGCTGCAGCTGTAAGAATGGCGACATTACATGACTTACCGATTATAACTATGAGTTACAAGATTTCATCGTCACAGACTTTTAATAATGCTGTCCGTGATTATGATGGGCTTCTTATTATAGCCGCCAATAATGATAATGTGAATCTTGATACTAATTCCACCTATACCTCGGCACACGCATTAGGTAATGTTATTTTTGTGGCGGCTACCATAAGTAACGACAGAAAACATTCAGACTCAAGCTATGGTGTTAATACAGTTGATATTGCGGCACCGGGTAATATTATTTACAGCACTGAGCGTAACAACCGTTACGGAAACAGGTCTGGTACATCTATGGCGGCACCCCATGTAGCGAGTGCGGCGGCGTTGCTTTTGTCCGCTAATCCAAATCTTACAACGGAAGAATTAAAAGCGGCACTCTTAGACAACGCAGACATTATTCCCGCCCTAGACGGTTTTGTAAACGGAAGCAGGCGGCTAAATGTTTACAGGGCGATTCAATCAGTTATTTCCGAGATTTTGCTATCGGTCAATGACTTGTCATACAATGGAGCGGTGCTTACCTTTAATTCGATTAACGTGTCGGAAACAGGTGCATTTTGGAAAAACAAAACCTTATATATCGAGATTAAAAAAAGCGACAACCCAACGCCCATAGCCTTAGGAAACGTAACCCTTGACAGCACAGGGAACGCAACATTTACACTACCAACAACGGCACAGCTTAATTCTGACGAACATATAGAGGTTTTGGCATATATTAGTAGTGCCGCCGAAAAACCACTCACACGGCTAGCTGTTTACCCAACAGCATTTGGTTTTAATTTAGCGAAAAGCGAGGAATAACCATGAAACGATTATTGGGATTGCTAGTATTTAGTGTTATGGTGGTGAGTAGCTTGAGTGTTGTTTTTGCAGAGGACAAGGTCGCTACACCCACGGCAACACCAGACGGCGGTATGTTTACCGACATGCTTAACAATAGCGTAATTGTGACACTTTCCTGTGAAACAGAGGGCGCGACAATTTACTATTCTTTAGATAGCCCTGGTGTGGATTATCCTGCCGAAGTATTAGAATACACCGAACCAATTACGCTAACCTTTACTACTACTATTAGGGCTAGGGCAGAGAAAGAGGGCATGGAAGAGAGTGAGGCATTAGAGGTCACTTTTACAGACGACGTGTTCAATGGCACAGTCGCCACACCCACGGCAACACCAGACGGCGGTATATTTACCGACATGCTTAACGATAGCGTAATTGTGACACTTTCCTGTGAAACAGATGGCGCGATAATTTACTATACTTTAAGTAGCCCTGGCGTAGGCTATCCCGACGTAATATTAGAATATACTGAACCAATTATACTAACCTTTACCACTACTATTAGAGCTTCTGCGTGGAGAGAGGGCATGGAAGAGAGTGAAGCATTACAAGTCACATTTACAGACGATGTGTTCAATGGCACAGTCGCCACACCCACGGCAACACCAGACGGCGGTATGTTTACTGGCAATGTAACTGTAACACTTTCCTGTGAAACAGAGGGGGCAGAAATTCACTATTACTTAACTAGCCCCGATACGGATTATTCCTCTTCCTCATCAACCTATACTGAGCCGTTTACGCTACACCACACTACCACAATTACGGCTTATGCGTATAGAGATGGCATGGACGAAAGCGAACCCCTAGAAGTCACATTCACACGCGACCCTTTCGGCTTCCCACCCACAGGCATTGCGGACATGACAGGCTACGCAATAGCACTGCTTGCTTGTTTAGTCACGGCGGTGGGCTTGTGGGGCTATAGCTTTTTTTGCAGATACAGGCGGAGTAATAGCTGAATAAACGGAGGTACAAATGTTCGTTCGCATACTAAGCGGCGCGGTAGTCGGCGTAGAAAGCTATGACATAGATGTGGAGGTAGACCTTACAAGCGGTCTGCCAGTCTTTGATATTGTTGGGCTGCCAGACTCCGCCGTAAAGGAATCGCGCGAGCGTATCCGCGCCGCTATCCGCAACGCAGGCTTTACGTTTCCTATCAAGCGAATAACCGTAAACCTCGCGCCCGCCGACATAAGAAAGTCTGGGCCGTCCTTTGATTTGCCTATGGCGGTGGGTATTTTAATGTGCATGGGAATAATCGCGCCGCAAAAGGAGCTGGAAAAGTGCTTCTTTGCAGGCGAGCTGTCGCTTGACGGCGGGCTTCGCGGTGTTAGCGGAATTTTGCCTATGGTAATGCAAGCGAAATCAAACGGCGCGAAATTCTTTTTCATTAGCGCGGAAAACGCAAACGAGGCGGCCTTGGTAGACGGCGCAGTTATTTTTCCTGTGGAAAATATCACACAGCTAGTTAAGCACTTTTCTGGCGCGCCCATAACGCCGCTAAAATCGGGCGTTGTAAATTTGCAAAAAACAAATACATACGATGTAGATTTTTCCGAGGTGGCAGGACAAGCCTATGTAAAACGCGCGTTGGAAATAGCGGCGGCAGGCTATCACAACGCCTTGATGATTGGGCCGCCAGGTGCAGGAAAAACCATGCTTGCGCGGCGGCTTCCCACGATTATGCCCGACCTATCGCCCGACGAAAGCATGGAAATAACAAAAATTTACAGCATTGCAGGCCTGCTAAACCACAAAAATTTGCTTATGTCGGCGCGCCCCTTTCGCACGCCGCACCATACGGCCTCGTATATTTCACTTACAGGCGGCGGACGTGTTCCCATGCCAGGCGAAATCACCCTCGCACACAACGGCGTATTGTTCCTTGACGAGCTTCCCGAATTTCAAAAAAAGGCACTGGAAACCCTACGCCAGCCGCTAGAGGACGGCCAAATTACCATATCACGCACGGGCGGAACGTCCACATACCCGAGCGTGTTTTTGTTGCTTGCGGCAATGAACCCCTGCCCCTGCGGCTATATGGGAACGCCGCGCTGTACCTGCTCCGAGGCCGAAATTGCTCGCTATTTGGAAAAAATATCGGGACCGCTGCTCGACAGAATAGACATACAGGTCGAGGCAAGCCCAGTAGAATACAAGGAGCTAGAAAACGTAAGCCCCTCCGAAACCTCCGCCGAAATAAAAGCCCGCGTAGAAAACGCGCGCCAACGCCAGCAGCACCGTTTCGCAAACGAGCAAGCCGCGATTTACTTCAACGCAAAAATGAACACACAGCTAATAAAAAAGCATTGCAAGCTATGCGGCGAAGCGCAAGCCCTTATGCGTAGCGTGTACGACACAATGGCGTTGAGCGCGAGAGCGTATCACAAGGTGTTAAAAATAGCGCGTACGATTGCGGATTTAGCGGATTGTGCGGATATTTCGATAGAGCATATCGCGGAAGCTGTTTCTTATCGGGGGTTGGATAGGAAGTATTGGTAGGCGAAAAACCAAATGGAACGCGGATTTTCGCGGATTTAACGGATTTTCGCGGATTTTTTCGGACGTTAATTAAAAATCAACGTCCGTCCGTATTTCTGCTGTGCCTCTCGCCCTCTGTGCCTCTGTGCCTCTGTGTGAAAAATTCTTTTAAACTAAAGAACGAGGCTTTACGCTTTACCTACGTTCATTATTTATCAAAAAGATTTTTTCACACAGAGGCACAGAGGCACAGAGGGAGCGTGGCACGACAGACGATAAGATGTAGATTTAAGGGATTTAAGGGCTTCACACGGATTCAACGGATTTACGCAGATTTACGCGGATTGGCTCGTGGGAAAATATATCGCCGTTTAGTAGTTTACGCGGACAAAATCCGCAAAATCCGTGTAAATCCGTCAAATCCGTGTTCCGCTACCTTTAATGTACATGGATAAAATCTTCATTCCATTGTCGTTAATTTACACGGAAAAAATCCGCGCAAATCCGCCAAATCCGTGCAAATCCGCGTTCCATGCCTTTAAAATCCCCCAAATCCGCATTTCATTTCATTCCCACTTGTCCCATTCCTTGACATACTCCCCACCTATGCTATACTTGCCTTTAGGCGATACTCAAATTGCCAACCCATGCTCCGCAATAGGAAGCTCCAACCCTTGCGTGGCATGAGGAAATTATTACTGTCTAGTGCAGTAACAAAAAACCATAGGAGGCTTTAAAATGATTAACAAAAAGGAAATTATCGCGAAGCACGCGAGGGGAGCCGCGGACACAGGCTCGCCAGAGGTACAGGTTGCGCTGCTTACAGCGCGAATCAACCATTTGACAGAGCATTTGCGTACACATGCCAAGGATTTCCATTCACGCAGAGGGCTGTTGAAGCTAGTCGGTCAAAGGCGCGGACTTTTGGACTATATCCGCAAGCAAGACATCGTTAAATATCGCGCGCTCATAGGCGAACTCGGGCTAAGAAAGTAGGCATTGTATGCAGAGGATTTATAAAACAGAACTGGCTGGGCGAGAGCTTTCCTGCGAATTAAACCGCGTTGCGGAGCTTGCGGGCGGCTCGGCTCTCATAAAGTACGGAGAAACGGTGGTTCTAGTAACCGCCACAACTAGCGAAAAGCCGCGCGCAGGCATAGACTGGTTTCCGCTGAGTGTAGATTACGAGGAAAGATTTTACGCTGTAGGAAAAATCCCAGGCTCGTGGTTTAGGCGCGAGGGTCGCCCCACAGAACACGCGATTTTAGCGTCACGCCTAATTGACCGCCCCATTCGTCCGCTATTCCCAGACGATTATCGCAATGACGTGGCGGTGGTCGCTACGGTTCTTTCTATGGACCAGGACGCAAGCCCCGAAATAGCGGCAATGCTCGGCTCGTCGATTGCGCTTTGTATTTCCGACATTCCCTTTAACGGGCCTACGGCGGCGGTAAATATCGGTCTTGTGGACGGCGAGCTGGTCGTAAACCCCGATGCCGCACAGCGCGAGGTAAGCAAGCTGTCGCTTACTGTCAGCTCCACGCGAAACAAGGTAATGATGATAGAAGCAGGCGCGGACGAGGTTTCCAACGAAATCATGTTCGATGCCATAATGCTTGCACACGAGGAAAACAAAAAAATTATCAAATTTATAGACACAATCATTGCGGAAAACGCCAAGCCCAAGCGCGAATATGAGCAGCACAGTATTCCAACGGAGCTATACGAAAAAATCACCGCGTTTATTACCGATACGCGCATGGAAAACGCCGTTTTCACCGACCTAAAGCAAGACCGCGATGCGAATATGGCACAAATCCGAGATGATGTTGATGCGCAAATAGTATCGGCTTTCTCCGAGGAAGAAGCTGAGAGCTGGACACCTCATGTGGGTGCGGCTATTTACAAATTTGAAAAAGAAACCGTACGCCGAATGATTTTGAAGCAAAAAAAACGCCCCGATGGCCGTACCCCCGATGCAATCAGAAATTTGTTTGCAGAAGTGGATATTTTGCCGCGTACGCACGGCTCGGCTATATTTAGGCGCGGGCAAACGCAGGTGCTTACGGTTACTACCCTTGGCTCTAGCGGCGATACCCAAAGGCTTGACGGCTTAGACGAAGCAGAGGAAAACAAACGCTACATGCACCATTACAACTTCCCGAGCTATTCCGTGGGCGAAACACGCCCGTCACGCGGCCCTGGCAGGCGCGAAATAGGGCATGGCGCGCTTGCGGAACGTGCATTGCTTCCAGTTATTCCCAGCGAGGACGATTTCCCATATGTAATTCGCCTTGTTAGCGAAATTTTAAGCTCCAACGGCTCGACCTCTCAGGCAGCTATATGCGGCTCTACGCTTAGCCTTATGGCGGCTGGTGTGCCAATCAAACGCCCTGTGGCAGGCATTTCTGTGGGCATGGTAACAGGCGACACAGAGGACGATTTTATTCTGCTTACCGACATACAAGGGCTAGAGGACTTTTTCGGCGACATGGACTTTAAGGTGGCGGGAACAAAAGAGGGCATTACCGCCATTCAAATGGACATCAAAATTGACGGCCTTACCCCCGACATCATTAAAAAATCGCTGGAACAAACAGGCATAGCGCGGAATATTATCCTTGACGATGTAATGATTCCTGCGATTCCCGAGCCGCGCGAGGAAATATCGTCGCACGCGCCGAAAATCTGCATTATCCGTATCAATCCCGAGCAAATCGCCGAGGTTATCGGAGCGCGCGGAAAGGTCATTAAGCGCATAATAGAAGAATCTGGCGTAGAAAAAATCGATACAGAGGACGATGGACGTATTTTTGTGGCGGATAAGGATATTACTAAGGTAAACCGCGCTATTGAATTTATTAAGGCAATCGTCAATCCGCCCGAAATCGGCGCGATTTACACAGGCAAGGTTACTCGCCTAATGTCCTTCGGCGCGTTTGTGGAAATTGCTCCCGAAAAAGAGGGGCTTGTGCATATCTCTCAATGGGACGTGACCCGCGTAGAAACCATGGAATCCGTCACAAAAGAGGGCGACATAGTACAAGTAAAGGTAGTAGAAATAGACGACCAGGGGCGTGTAAATCTTTCACGCAAGGCGGTAATCGACCCGACTGCGGACACTACCGTACGCCGTCCGCCTCCAAGAAGCGGCGGCGGAGATAGAAACCGCGGCGGCGGCGGCAGACCGTTTGGCGACAGACGACCACCTAGAGAGTAGTGAAAACTTGATAGAAGTATTTAACCTACCAAACGGATTGCGAGTAGTGACCGAGCCTATACCCTTTGTGCGTTCTGTTAGCTTTGGGGTATGGGTGCGTAACGGCTCGCGTAACGAAAATTTGGACAATAATGGCATTTCCCACTTCATAGAACACATGCTTTTTAAAGGCACGCAAAAACGGACTGCCATGGAAATTGCCGACACAATGGACGCTGTGGGCGGTCAGTTAAACGCGTTTACGTCCAAGGAATATACCTGCTATTTCACCAGAACGCTGGACACGCATTTTGATATTGCGTTAGACGTTTTGGGCGACATGTTTTTTAATTCCAAATTTGACCAAGCGGAAATCGACAAGGAACGCGGCGTTATATTGGAAGAAATTAGCATGTACGAGGACACGCCCGAGGACTTGGCCGTTGACCTTTTGCAGTACAAGACCTTTCCGCAAAATCCGTTGGGAATGAGCATACTCGGCACACAGGAGTCTATAGGCAGCTTTACCAGCGACGATTTCCGTAGGTTTGTGGCTTCGCGGTATTCGCCTAAAAATGTAGTAATCGCAATTGCAGGAAACATCAACGTCAAAGAGGCTTTGGAAAAAATAACCGCTTGCTTTGGGCAATACCAAGGCGCGCAGGACAGCTTTAAGGAGGCTCAGGCGAGCTATTCGCCTGGGTTTTCCCTGCGTGAAAAGGACATTGAGCAGGTACACCTATGTGTCGGCTTCCCAGGAATAAAAACAGGCATAGACGAATCGTACGCGCTCGCTGCCGTAAATACAATTCTCGGCGGCGGCATGAGCTCGCGCCTTTTCCAAAAAATACGCGAGGAGCGCGGCTTAGTTTATTCGCTGTATTCGTACAATGTAAGCTACTACGACACAGGCGTTTTTCTCGTATACGCAGGGCTTAACCCCGATAATGTATATGAGGTCTTGGGGCTAATCGCCAAGGAAGTACGCGGTATGCTAACCGACAGAATAACCAACGAACAGCTCGCAAAGGCAAAGGAACAGCTAAAAAGCAACTTCCTGCTAAGCCTAGAAAACGCCGCAAGCCGCATGAACAGTATCGGGCGTACGCTACTCATGCTAGACAAGGTAATCACGCCCGATGAGCTAGTGGAAAAAATTGATGCGGTTGATTTAAACGCGTTTTTTGGCGTATGCGAGGCTCTTTTTGACCTAGAACAAATTAGTCTTTCACTGGTAGGGAAGAAAGTCGATAGTTTCAATTTTGAAAAATGTAAAAGCTCGCTGTAATTAGTTTTAACTTTGAAAAGTGTAAAAGCTCGCTGTAACTAGTCGGGGGGTATTATGTTCTTTCTCGAACGTACTTGTGATGCGAAGGATTTACTCGTTCCTGCACGCCAGTCGCTAGAAGCGGCGGGCTTTGATTTGTACGCAAATGTAAAAGCTATTACCATAAAAAGGGGAGAGCGTGTTTTAGTTCCTACGGGAATTAAAATCGCTCTCCCTTTTGGCTACGAAGCGCAAATTCGCTCACGCAGCGGGCTTGCGTATAAGCATGGCGTGGCTGTGCTAAATTCGCCTGGCACAGTTGATTCGGACTACCGCGGCGAAATTAAAGTAATACTAATAAACCACGGCGAGCAGGATTTTACGATAAACCGCGGCGACAGAATTGCACAAATGATTATTGCTAGGGTGGAAATGGTGGAATTTGTAGAGGCGGACAAGCTGCCAGGTACGGAGCGTGCTGATGGTGGCTTTGGAAGTACGGGGGCATAGCCCCTTTTCTACGGTGGAGTGTGTTCGGCGTGGCGTTTTGCCATTCGTGTGTTTGGCGTGACGGCTACTGTAGGGGGCGGACTTGTCCGCCCCGAGGTAGGCACGTTCGTCAATTCACGGACGGATAACGTCCATTAACGCAGAACGAGGCAACCTCGGGACGGATAAATCCGTCCCCTACGAAACCGTGCAGATTTTGCCGTTTGCGTGTTTGACGTGGCATTTTGCCGTTCGTGCGTTTGGCGTGGCGTTTTGCCGTTCGTGCGTTTGGCGTGGTATTTTGCCGTTTGCGTGTTCGGCGTGGCGTTTTGCCGTTCGTGTGTTTGGTATGACGGTTACTGTAGGGGGCGGACTTGTCCGCCCCGAGGTAGGCACGCTCGTCAATTCACGGACGGATAACGTCCATTAACGCAGAGCGAGGCAACCTCGGGACGGATAAATCCGTCCCCTACGAAACCGTGCAGATTTTGCCGTTCGTGCGTTTGAAATGGTGTTTTGCCATTCGTGTGTTCGGTGTGACGTTTTGCCATTCGTACGTTTGGCGTGGTGTTTTGCCGTTCGTGCGTTTGGCGTGGTGTTTTGCCATTCGTGTGTTTGGCGTGGTGTTTTGCCGTTTGCGTGTTTGGCGTGGCGTTTTGCCGTTCGTGCGTTCGGCGTGACGTTTTGCCATTCGTGCGTTTGGCGTGGCGGTTACTGTAGGGGCATTACATGGGGAAATCGCCGATGGCGAGAGAGAGCGAAAGGAGCAAAAAATGTCTAATAAAACAGGCATAGAGAGCGAATATGAAAGCGACTATAAAAACGATTTTATTTCCAGCTCAATAACTCACGAATGTGGCTTGTTTGGCATTTGGGGGCATAACGAAGCGGCGCGGCTTGTATATTATGGCTTGCACGCCCTCCAGCACAGGGGGCAAGATGCTGCGGGAATAGTGGTAAAAAACAATACCGATTTTTCGCGTTATAAGGGAAACGGCTTACTTACTGATGTTTTTTCTAACGAAACACTTTCGCGCTTGAAAGGCTCGGCGGCGATTGGGCATGTTCTTTATGCTACTGACGACAAGGAAAATACTACCATTCAACCATTGCTTTTTAAATTTAGCAAGAGCAATTTAGCCGTTTGTCAAAACGGCTCGTATGTAAACGCCCAAAGCCTACGCTCCAAGCTAGAGGAATATGGAAGCATATTCCAAAGCACCTGCAATTCCGAAATTTTGGCGCATATTATTCGCAGGACACCGCTTTCTACCTTTGCGGAACGGCTAAAACGCTCGCTTAGTCAGGTGCATGGCGGATTCGCCGTGTTGCTGATGACCGAGGACGGTCTTGTGGCGGCGCGTGATTCGCGTGGAATACGGCCGCTCGTGCTAGGCAAGCTAGGCGATTCCTATGTGGCATGTAGCGAAACCTGCGCCCTAGATGTAATAGGCGCGGAATTTATACGCGATGTCGAGCCTGGCGAAATAGTGATTATAAACGACGACGGCTTGACCTCGGCTTTTTACACAAACGACCGCGAGCTGCGCGTTTGCGGAATGGAATATATTTATATAGCGCGGCCAGACTCGAATATTCAAGCCGTAAACGTACACACCTCACGCAAAAACGCAGGCAGAATTTTGGCGCGCGAGTCGCCGATAGATGCGGATATAATAATCGCCTCGCCAGATACTGGAATTTCTGCCGCTATCGGCTATTCGGAGGTTACTGGCATACCCTACGAGCTAGGCGTAATAAAAAACCGCTACATCGGGCGTACCTTTATCGCGCCGTCGCAGGGCTTACGCGAGCAGGGCGTAAAAATGAAGCTGTCCGCCGTGCGTTCCATAGTGGAGGGCAAATCCGTGGTGCTTATAGACGACTCAATCGTTCGCGGTACGACCATGCGGCACATGACAAAGCTGCTCAAGGACGCAGGCACTCGCGAAATTCACGTAAGAGTAGCCGCGCCCTTGTTCAAGTACCGTTGCTACTACGGCATAGGTCTGCCCACCGAAAGCAAATTTATTTCCCATAAAAAGGACGAGAAAAAAATCGCCGAGCTTATGGGCATGGATTCTCTGCACTGCATAAGCCATGCAGGGCTTGCCGAAGCCATAGGAATTTGTGCGGAGGGGCAATGCCGCGGCTTGTGTCTTGCTTGCTTAAACGGCAATTATCCCACGCATTTGCAGGATTATTCTGGACTACAATAGGGGGCTTTATGTCTGAAAATTACAAAAACGCAGGTGTAGACATTCATGCGGGCTACGAAGCCGTACAGCGTATAAAAAAGCACGTAGAACGCACAAAAATACAAGGCGTGCTTGGCGGACTTGGCGGCTTTGGCGGCTTGTTTGACCTTAGCGGTTACAAATATGACGAGCCTGTCCTCGTAAGCGGAACGGACGGCGTAGGCACAAAGCTAATGCTCGCGTTCGCCATGGACAAGCACGACACAATCGGCATTGATGCGGTGGCAATGTGTGTCAACGACATAATCACCGTAGGCGCAAGGCCGCTATTTTTCCTGGATTATATAGCCTGCGGCAAGGTAAAGCCTGCCGTAATGGAGGCCATAGTAGCAGGAATAAGTGACGGCTGTGTTTTGTCGAGCTGTGCCTTAATCGGCGGAGAAATGGCGGAACACCCCGACATGATGCCCGAAAACGAATACGACATAGCAGGCTTTTGTGTGGGCATAGTCGAAAAAAGGAAAATGCTTACAGGCGAAAGCATTAAGTCGGGCGATACGCTTCTAGGAATTGCCTCGTCGGGCGTACATTCCAACGGCTTTTCGCTTATTCGCAAAATAATAAGGGACAATAAGCTAGACCTACACAAAACATACGAGGGCTTTGACAAAAGGCTAGGAGAAGTCCTGCTTACGCCTACGCGAATTTACACAAAAGCGTTGGAAAAACTGGAAAAATCCAAGGGAATCTCGCATATCACTGGCGGCGGCTTTATCGAAAATATTCCGCGTATTCTGCCGCAAGGGCTTGGCGCGTTAATTCGCGTTAATTCGTGGAATATTCCGCCTATTTTCTCGTTTTTGCAAAAGCATGGGAAAATAGAGCAAGCGGAGATGTTTAATTTGTACAATATGGGCGTGGGAATGGTCGTAGCTGTGGACAAGGACGATGCGGACAGCTCCTTGGAATTACTGCGTTCCTGCGGCGAAAAAGTAGAAATAATCGGCGAGGTAGTCACGGGCGAGGGCGTGAAGTTTATATGAACATAGCGGTTCTTGCTTCTCACGGCGGCTCAAACCTGCAAGCCATCATAGACGGCTGCAAATCGGGCAAAATCGGCGGCCGCGTATGTGTGGTAATAAGCAACAACGGCGGTTCTATGGCTCTAAAACGCGCCGCGAACGAGGGCATACCAGCCTTTCACATAAGCAAAGCCACCGCGCCAGATTTTGAGGAGCTTTTGCTGAAAACCCTGCAAACGCACGGCTCGGACATTGTTTTTCTCGCAGGGTATTTAAAAAAAGTACCCACTAATGTCCTAGAAGCCTACAAGGGCAAAATCTACAATATCCACCCCTCGCTACTGCCAAAATATGGCGGAAAGGGCATGTTCGGCATAAACGTACACGCCGCCGTCCTTGCGGCTGGCGAAACAGAAACAGGCGTAACCATACACCGCGTAACCGCCGAATATGACGAAGGCGATATATTAGCACAAAAAAAGGTGCGTGTTCTTGCAGACGATACGCCCGAGGCATTGGCGGCTAGGGTGCTTGAACAGGAGCATGGTCTTTTGGCGGAGTTTTTGGCGGAATTGTAAAAAGAAATGGAACGCGGATTTTCGCGGATTTAACGGATTTTCGCGGATTCTTTCTTGCGTTCATTAAAAACTAGCGAAGCATGAATTACGCAGCTTGTTAATTATGCGGATTTTAAAAAACACGCCAGATAGAATCCGCGTAAATCCGCCAAATCCGCGAAAATCCGCGTTCCATGCCTTTAAACTACACCCAAGCGAGGACTGGTATAATGGAAAACAATACTAACCTTTTCTCTGGCAAAGCGGAAGCCTACGCCAACGCCCGACCGACCTATCCCGATACGGCGTTGGATTATATCGTCGCGCTGTTTCCCACAAATGCGGTGATTGCCGACATAGGGGCAGGAACAGGCAAGCTCTCCCTGCTTCTCGCACAGCGCGGATATGGCGTGTTTGCGGTAGAGCCAAACAACGACATGCGAGAAATACTTATCCGCACGCTCGCGCCATTCCCAAATGCAAGGGTAATAAGCGGTACGGCGGAAAATACAACGCTGCCAAGCGGTAGCATAGATGTAATCACCTGCGCCCAAGCCCTGCACTGGTTCGCGCCTAACGAATTTAGGGCGGAGTGCCTGCGTATCGGCAAAAACGGCGTTCTTGTGGCGGCGGTGTACAATATCATGCCGAACGGTAGCAGTGTTTCGCACAGCAAGCAGTCTACAGATGTATTTTTCACAAGCCCGACCGTGCAAGCCTTTCCGAACACGCAATTTTACACACGCGAACGCTGGCTCACGTACATGACCTCGCACTCGCGCGACCCATTGCCGTCTGATGAGGGTTATGATTGCCATATAAAGGAAATGGGCGAGGTGTTTGAACAGGAAAGCGTAGACGGTCTGCTTCGCCGTGATGTGGTTACGTACATTTACAGCGAGGTTGTAATTTAGCGGATTAAAAAAAGAAATGGAACGCGGATTTTCGCGGATTACGCGGATTCGTTCGTGCTTCTGCTGTGCCACGCTCCCTCTGTGCCTCTGTGCCTCTGTGTGAAAAAATCTTTTAACTAAAGAATGAGGTTATACGCTTTACCTACGTTCATTATTTGTCAAAACCATTTCACACAGAGGCACAGAGGCACAGAGGGAACGAGGCACAGCAGACGATAGGACACGGATTTTTTAAAGGCATGGAACGCGGATTTAACGAATTTTCGCGGATTCTTTCTTGCGTTCATTAAAAACTAAATAAAAATTACCTAGGAGGAAAACATGAAAAAACGAGCGTTAATAAGTGTTTCAGACAAAACAGGGCTTTTGGAATTTGCCGCGGGCTTAACCGAGCATGGCTACGAAATCGTTTCCACAGGCGGTACTTACGAGCTTCTTAGGCCTTTGGGAGCGTTAAACATTTCCGAGGTCACCGACTTCCCCGAGATTTTGGACGGGCGAGTAAAGACGTTGCACCCAGTAATCCACGGCGGTATTCTTGCCGTCCGCGACAACCCCGAGCATATGCGAACGCTTGCTTGCCACAAAATAAGCACAATAGACATGGTGGTTGTAAATTTGTATCCGTTCAAGGAAACAATCAAAAAGCCCGATGTAACTGAAGCCGAAGCCATAGAAAATATCGACATCGGCGGGCCGTCTATGCTACGCTCCGCGGCTAAAAATCACGCATATATCGCGGTGGTGGTAGACCACGCCGACTACGCCAGCATTTTGGCGGAGCTGGCGGACGGCGAAATCACGCTCGAAACGAAGAAGCTATTGGCGGCAAAGGCGTTTCGACACACCGCCGCATATGACGCGCTTATTGCCGATTATTTGACAAAAGAACCCTATCCCGAAAAGCTCACGCTTACCTACGAAATAAAACAGCCGCTACGCTACGGCGAAAACCCGCACCAAAACGCCGCACTATACGCCGACCCCATAGAAACGCCGTCAATCATAGGCGCGAAACAGCTCCACGGCAAGGAGCTTTCGTACAATAATATTGCGGACGCGGACGTGACCTTGACCATGGTACAGGAGTTTGACTCGCCTGCGGCTGTGGCAGTGAAGCACCAAAACCCATGCGGCGTAGGCATAGGCGGCACGATTACGGAGGCGTATTTACGCGCATACGAAGCCGACCCTGTGTCGATATTTGGCGGAATAATCGCACTTAACCGCGAGGTGGACAAGAGCTGCGCCGAAAAGCTAAATGAAATTTTTGTTGAGCTAATTATCGCACCTGCGTTTTCGCAGGGGGCTTTGGAAATTTTAACCAAGAAGAAAAATTTGCGGCTGTTGCAAATTGACATGAATAAGGCAAGCGCGGCGAAGCAGAGAATTTCCGCGGTAAGCGGCGGCTTGCTGATTCAAGAAAGGGACAACGCCAGCTTTGACACCGCGAGCCTTACCTTTCCCACAGAGCGGAAGCCCACGGAGGCGGAGCTAAAAACGGCGCGGTTCGCGTGGACATGCGTAAAATATGTAAAATCTAACGGCATACTCATTGCCCGCGACGACATGACCGTGGGCATAGGCCCTGGGCAAACAAACCGCGTAGGCGCGGCAAAAATCGCGCTAGGCGATGCAGGCGAACGCGCAAGGGGCGCGGTTCTGGCTTCCGACGCGTTTTTCCCCATGCCCGACACCGTAGAGGAAGCCGCAAAAGCAGGAATAACGGTGATTATTCAGCCTGGGGGAAGCGTAAAGGATAAGGATTCGATTGATGCTTGTAATAAGCATAATATCGCTATGATTTTTACTGGGGTTCGTCATTTTAAACATTAGGGGGCAATTATGAATAAAGTCTTAATAATCGGCGGCGGCGGACGGGAGCACGCCATTGCGTGGAAGCTGTCGCAATCGTGCGCGGTGGAAAAAATCTACGCCGCGCCTGGCAATGCTGGCATGTGCGACGTAGCGGAAGCCGTTGACATAAAAATTTCCGACTTTTCGGGGCTTGCGGCGTTCGCCAAAAATAACGAAATCACGCTAACCATAGTAGGCCCCGAGGCTCCGCTGGTTGACGGCATTGTTGACTATTTTGAACGCGAGCGGCTTACGATTTTCGGACCGCGCGCCAACGCCGCCATTATCGAGGGCAGTAAGTCGTTCGCAAAAGAGCTTATGAAAAAGTACAATATTCCCACGGCGGAATACGAGGTTTTTACAGATTATGCCACTGCCGCGGAATATATAAGCCACCGCCGACCGCCTTTTGTGCTAAAGGCGGACGGCTTGGCGCAGGGCAAGGGCGTGGTGATTGCCGCCGACCATGACGAGGCGTACGCCGCACTGGCAGAAATGCTGCAAAACAAGCGTTTTGGCGCGGCGGGCAGTACCGTTGTAATTGAGGAATTTTTGTCGGGAACGGAATTTTCGTACATGGCGTTTGTGAACGGCACGAGGGTTTACCCCATGGTGATTGCCAAAGACCACAAGCGCGCGTTTGACGGCGACCAAGGCCCGAATACAGGCGGCATGGGCGCGTATTCGCCTGTACCGCAAATAAGTGACGAAATAGTCGAAATGGCGCGCACGGAAATTTTGTTGCCTACTGCGCAAGCAATGGTTGACGAGGGGCGGCCGTTTACGGGCATTTTGTACGCTGGGCTAATCGCCAACAAAAACGGCGCGAGGGTAATCGAATTTAACGCGCGTTTCGGCGACCCCGAAACGGAGGTAATTCTGCCGCGCTTGGAAAGCGACCTTTTCGCCATTTTCATGGACGTGATTGAGGGCAGAGAGCCAGAAATTTCCTGGAGCGATTGCGCCGTTTTGGGCGTAATTTTGGCTTCCAAGGGCTACCCGAACGAGTACGAAACAGGCGCGCCGATTAGCGGCTTGGAAAAACTGGAAAACGAAACCATGCTTTTCCACTGCGGTACGGAAAAAACCGAAGCGGGCTTTGTCACCAAGGGCGGACGGGTTTTGCTCGCCGCTCGCAAGGCGGAAGCCATGAAAACCGCACAAACACAGCTTTACAGCGACATTAAAAAAATCAAATGCACAAATTTATTCTACAGGAAGGACATAGGTGTTTTATGAAGCTAATTTATGAGGGCAAAACAAAAAACGTATACGAAAATACAAATGGTACGCTTACATTGAAACTAAAAGATGATGCGACGGGCAAGGACGGCGTTTTTGACCCAGGCGAGAACACCGTCGGGCTTAGCATATCGGGGCTTGGTCGGGAATCTCTGCGGCTTTCTGTATACTATTTCGAGCTGCTAAAAGAAAAGGGCGTACCCACGCATTATATTTCCAGCGATTTAGAAAAAGCGGAAATGCAAGTAATTCCTGCGGAAATTTTTGGCAAGGGGATGGAGTTTATTTGCCGCCGCAAGGCGGACGGCAGCTTTGTGCGGCGTTATGGAGAATATGTAGAAAAAGGCGCGGACTTGGGCTTTTTGGTCGAGGCGACAATAAAGGACGACGCGCGCCAAGACCCGCCTGTGACAAGGGAAGCCCTAGCCGCACTGAAAATAATGAGCGAGCAGCAGTACGACACCTGCGCCGCGCTCACAAAAAAAATCGCAAAGCTGCTCGCCGACGATTTGTCACAAAAAGGGCTAGAGCTTCACGATTTGAAATTTGAATTTGGAAAAAACAGCAATGGCGAGGTAATGTTGATTGACGAGGTGTCCGCAGGCTGTCTGAGGGTTTATCGAAATGGTGCGGCGGTAGGGCCTATGGAGCTGGGTGGGTACGTTCTGTAGTGCGTTGATTTCTTGGCGTGCTTCATATGGACAGCACCTTTGTGAATAAATTTATGGAACGCGGATTTAACTGATTTTAAAGGCATGGAACGCGGATTTTCACGGATTTAACGGATTTTCGCGGATTTTTTCTCGCTTTCATTCAAAACTAAGGAAACACCCACCGTACTATGCGGACTACACGATTTTAAAAACACGTCCGAAAGAATCCGCGTAAATCCGCCAAATCCGCGAAAATCCGCGTTCCATGCCCTTTAAATCCGCGTTCCATCATTTTTTTATTACATTACGCCCTACTGCTCCATCTGCTTCCCAAGGAAATTTGCGGCATTAAGCGCGAGCTTGCTTTCGACCTCGCCCATTTTCTTGTCGGGCGAGAGCAGGACTACCGCCCCGAGGACATCGCCCTCGGCGATAATCGGCGCGATATACTGGTTGCTGTAGGTGCTTGGGTCGTCCTCGTCCAGTATGGGGACAAATGACGTGTCCGAGCGCGTAGCGCCCACGGCGTTGCGTTGGTTTATGGTGCGTTCTAGCGCGGGTGAAATATTTTTGTCCAAAAATTCCTTTTTCGCGCCGCCCGAAACAGCGATAATCTGGTCTTTGTCAACGATACATGTAATATGTCCCGAGGTTTGTGACAGAGTTTCCGCATATTCCTTGGCAAAATTACCCAGCTCACCGATTGGGGAATATTTCTTTAAAATAATTTCGCCCTCCCTGTCGGTAAAAATCTCCAACGGGTCGCCCTCTCTTATTCTTAGTGTTCTGCGTATTTCCTTTGGAATTACAACCCTTCCGAGGTCGTCGATTCTTCTAACGATTCCTGTCGCTTTCAAATTTATTCCTCCTTGTTCGATTAGATTTCATAAAACAAAATTTCTAACATTTCATATTATTTGTAAAGTCTGCTCTAAATATACAAAAAAGGGAAGGTTATTATTAACCCTCCCCAAGGTGCTGTTAATTCGCTTAATTGCTACACCGCGCGTGCCATTTCTGCTAGCTTCGAGAACGCCACGCTATCATTTACTGCCATTTCTGCCAATATTTTGCGGTTTATGTCCACGCCTGCTTTTTTCAGTCCGCTCATAAATCTGCTGTAGCTAAGACCATGCTCGCGTGCCGCCGCGTTTATGCGTGTAATCCACAAACGGCGGTATTCGCGCTTTGTTTGCTTACGACCTGCAAACGCCGCCGCCATTGCTCTCATTACGGCTTGCTTCGCCGCGCGATATTGCTTGCTTTTTGCTCCAAAATATCCTCTTGCTAGTTTTAATGTTTTCTTATGTCTTTTTCTGGCGTTTACCGCGCCTTTTATTCTAGCCATAGTATTTCAACTCCTTTAATTGTGTGCTTACGCGTAGGGCAACATTGCACGTACTGCCGCTTCGTTTGTTTTGTCTACCATTGCCATTTTTCTAAGCCCCATTTTGCGTTTTGGCGATTTTTTTGTGAGAATGTGGCCCTTGTTGGCTTTCGGGTGCTTAAACTTGCCTGTACCCGTTATCTTAAACCGCTTGGCGGCGGCTTTTTTTGTCTTGATTTTAGGCATCTGCTTTCAACTCCTCTGTTTTTATTTCCGCTTTTTCAGCCTTTTCCTTTTCCTGCTTATCTCTTTCGGCTTGTGTTTTTGGTGCCATAAACATAGCCATAGACCTTGCTTCCATTTTTGGCGGTTTTTCGACATTGCCATACTCAGAGAGCTGTTGTGTTAGGTCATTAAAGATAACGTGTCCCACCTCCGTGCGGCCAAGCTCGCGCCCACGGAAGCGAATGGATATTTTTACCTTATCGCCGCCCTTTAAAAATTCGGCGGCTTTTTTTACCTTTACATTTATGTCGTGGGTGTCAATGTTTGGCGAAAGGCGTATTTCCTTGATGTCGATTGTGCGTTGTTTTTTTCGCGCTTCCTTTTCCTTTTTTGATTGTTCAAAGCGGAAACGGCTATAGTCCATGATTTTGCACACAGGCGGCTTAGCCGTAGGCGAAATTTTTACTAGGTCCAAACGCTTTTCATCTGCAAGTTTTTGCGCATCGCGACCTGGCACAATACCAAGCTGCGCGCCGTCCGTATCAATGAGCCGTACCTCACGGTCCCTGATTTGCTCGTTAATCATTAAGTCGGTGATACTGATTCACTCCTTTTCTGCGAAGGTCTGCTAGGGTCTGCTAAGGCGTATAGATACACACAAAAAAAGCAGACTGCAAAAGCCTGCCAACAAACAAACACCTAACCCATGGCTAGTGCAAAAAAATCCGCTTCGCATATTTTTCACACTTGACTATGAGAGTAGTTTGAATAGGGAGTTGTTAGCCAAGCAAGCTACTAACAGTCCCTAACCCTGTAGCACGCAACACGCGGCACGAGGGTGAGAAGTGGCACTTCTGCTTTCGGTAGATACTTTATCACATGGAATTGCCATTGTCAAATAATTTTCGCGCCATTTATAACAAGCTCGAACTCCGCGCCCAAAAAAGCGGCGGCGCGGCGGCACATTACCATACGAGCGAGAAAAATTTCAAAATAGTCGATAACGGGCGTAAACTCGACATCGAGGTCAAGACATAGTCTTATTATGGGCGATTTGGGGCTTTCGACCACCATAATTTCCGAGCGTGTGACCGCGTAATTTACCCTATCGTGAATATCCGCGGCGATTTTTTCCATGCAGGTTTCTTGTACGCGGTCGCGCCTTACGTCCGACTTGTCGGCAATAATTATGGCGGCGGACGGGATATTTACTGGCTTGCCTGTTTTTTCGTCATGGTTGCCAATCGCGCTACAAATTACGCCTATGCTCCTGTAGTCCATGCCGTAGCGTTCCAGAATGGTTCGGGCTATTTCCGCGCCGCTTGCAGGGTGAAAGGTGCGGTTTACCATGTTTCCTATGTCGTGCAAAAGCCCTGCGATTTTTGCCTGCTCGATTACTTCCTGTGAATGTCCAAGCTCACGCAAAATCTCCGCGGCAGTTTCCGCAGTAAGGCACAAATGCGGAAAGCAATGCTCCGTATAGCCCAACGCTTTCATAGCGTCGTTTCCAGCCTCGATATATGCGCGCACCTGGGGGTCGTTTTTTAATACTTCGTACGTCATAAAACCTCTCCTACGTCAACAACATTCTATCCGACAGCATTTCCTCGCCGCTCGCCGTTTCAAACATTTTCATCAAGTCGGCTACGGTCAAGTTTGCCTTTTCCTCGCCTTTTACGTCAAGAATTATTCTGCCCTTGTGCATCATCATTATGCGGTTGCCGTGCGTAAGTGCGTCGCGCATGTTGTGCGTTACCATTAGCGTGGTGAGGTTGTGTTCCTGCACTAGCTTGTTGGTTAGCTCTAGCACGATTATGGCAGTTTTTGGGTCGAGCGCGGCGGTATGCTCGTCTAACAGCAAGACCCTTGGCTCAATCAGTGTCGCCATCAACAGCGACAACGCCTGCCGTTGACCGCCCGAAAGCAAGCCAACCTTGTCCGTCAGCCTATTCTCTAGCCCAAGCCCGAGCGTGGCAAGGCGTTCTCTGAAAAAGCTACGCTCCTTACTGGAAATATGCCAGCGGAACATGCTCCGCCGCTTGCCGCGGCGGTACGCAAGCGCGAGATTTTCTTCGATAAACATATCTGTGGCCGTACCTGCGCGCGGATTTTGGAACACGCGCCCAAAGTACCTTGCGCGTTTATATTCGGGCATATAAGTAACGTCCACGCCGTCTACGGTAATTTTTCCCATAGTGGGAAACAATGTCCCTGCCGTGGTATTCAAAAATGTGCTTTTCCCTGCGCCATTGCCGCCAATAATGGTGACATAGTCGCCCTGCTCCAAGCTAAGCGAAACGCCTTGCAAGGCGTGCTTTTCAATGGGCGTACCCGCTTCAAAGGTAATATGGACATCTTCTACTTTTAACATCAAGCCGCCCCCCTCTTGTATAGCTTTTTAAACATTTTCACAATTTTCTCACGAATAAGCGGCAAAACAAGCGCGAACGCCACAAGTGTGGCAGTAACCAGTCTAAGGTCGGTGGACGGCATAAAGTCTACGCTAAGCGCGTAAGCAATCACTAGCCGATAAATAATCGAGCCGATAACAATAGAAATAAGCCGCGTCCAAAACCTGCGTACAGGGAAAAGAACCTCGGCGATAATCAACGCCGCCAAGCCGTATACAATTGTTCCTGCGCCCATATCTACGGAAGCGAAGCCTTGATACTGTGCCAAAATCGAACCCGCAAGCCCTACAAGCCCGTTGGAAAGCATAAGGCAGGCGATAATCATAATATTGGTATTTATGCCCTGCGCCCTTACCATTTGCTGGTTATTTCCAGTGGCGCGTAACGCCGAGCCAAACTCCGTACCCATAAAGCAGTAGACCAAGCAGCACACGATTAGTACCACCGCGAAGCTAACAATTAGCACCGCATAAGCCCTTTCCATGCCCTCCAGCTCCTGCAAAAAGGTAAAAATGGAAACAACCCTACGCGGAAGCAAGGGGATATTTGACGTTCCCATAATTCTTATGGCTATGGAATACGAGGAAACCATAGTCAAAATCCCCGCGAGTATCGAGGGGATTTTGAACATGGTATGCAGAAACCCAGAGGCAAACCCTGCGGCACAGCCAACAAGGATTGCCGCTAGGGTAGCCGCAAAGGGGTTGACATCTTGGGAAATAAGCCGCGCAGTCATAGCCGCACCTAAGAGAAGCGAGCCTTCTACGGTTAAATCGGGCATTTGCAACACGCGGAACGTAATAAAAACGCCGATTGACATAATAGAGAAGATTAAGCCGAGAGATACCGCTCCTTGAATAATCGCGGAATTAGAGCTTATAAACTGCAAGACAGCCATTGTTGACCTCCGAATTATTCCTCAGGATTCCAGACATATTCTACCAAACGCTCGGGAACGGTAAGCCCTAATTGGTCTGCCATATAGCCGTTGATAAAGTACGTAAGTCCTACGTCCATACCAAAGCGAATAGGCATTTCTGCGGGGTCCTTGCCCTCCGCTAGAATTTCATACGCCATTCTTCCTGCTTCGTAGCCAAGCTGTGTATAGTCAATGCCAAGCGTAGCTATTCCGCCGCCGCGAACCATAGATTCCTCCGCTGGGAAAACTGGCACGCCGGTGTCAATAGAAACCTCGCCGACTATAGGCATAGCGTTGGCGTGGGTATTGTCGGTAGGAAGCCATATTGCATCTACGCCGCTTGCAAGCGAAAGCATGTTCTGCTGTACGTCCGCTACTGCCACAACACTGCTTGTCACTACGGTAAGCCCGATAGACTCGGCGTATGCCTTAGCGTCCTCCATTTGGAAAACGGAGTTGTCCTCAGACGAGTTGTACGCAATACCGAGTGTCGCTAGGTGCGGCACAAATTCTTTTATTATATCAATTTGGCGTGGTATCGGGTTTAGGTCTGACGAGCCTGTTACGTTCGTGCCTGGCGCTTCGTTGCTGTCAATAACGCCTGCTACCTCGTATGAGGTAATCGCCGTACCCACGATGGGTATCGTAGTCGTTGCGCCTGCCATGGTTTGCACGCTTGGCGTAGCGATTGCCAGTACAAGGTCAACGCTATTGTTGACAAATCTTTCTGCCGCCGTCATCAAGATAGAGCCGTCGCCTGCCGCGTTTTGGTAGTCGTAGCTAGCGGTTATGCCATGGTCGCTAAGTGCTTCCATAAAGCCCTCACGCGCCGCGTCAAGGGCAGGGTGGTCGATAATTTGCAGTATGCCTATGTTAAAGGTCTGTGACGTGGGTACAATTGCTGATGGTGATGTTGCTGTAACTGCTGGCGTGTCGATAGCTACGGTGTCAACTGGTGTTTCGGGCGTTTCGGGTGTTGCTGGTGTTTGTTGTGTTCCGTTGGCTGTGTCGGGGGTGTTTATGTCGGAGATGTCGGTGCTAGTGTCGCGGCAGCCTGCAAAAAGCGCGACTGCTAGGAGCGTTAAAACTACTAAAATTCTTTTCATTTCTAATCTTTCCTTTCTGGGATTATACCTGTGCGGTATATTTACGTTATTGTGAAGCATACCGAGCATTATATGGAAGTTGTCAAATATCGTCAATGATTTTTTGAAAGTATTTTGATAAACAGCTATATTGTTACCCCACCAACGGCTTCAAAAACTCCAAACAGCGGCTTTCCACAAAGGAAACCGTATTTTGCGTTACGCCCTTATCTGGGTAATATTCCTTTACTGAATCACATATCGAATTAAACAGCTCCCCCGATTTTATGGAAACAAGCAGCTTGTTTGTTTTGGCTTGAAGCTCGTGGGTATAGTCGCAGTCCTTTACAAAGTCATATCTTATGCCAAAGCTCGCAAAATCGAATTTTTCACGCATATCGCTTGGCTTGTCATATTCCAACGACA
>WRLD01000030.1 GCA_009777845.1 Defluviitaleaceae bacterium | reverse complement strand
ATGAGGTTTATAGGGTACGCAAAATGCCCGACAACAAGTGCTGGATGATGGATAACCTAGCTTACGTAGGCGGCGGTGATAATACTTTTGGTGATGCTGTGCCGAGCAATACAACTGGTGTTGGCGGTCTGCGCGAAGTGACAACAAGCGCTGATTGGGACAACCCTTCCGGCGCAGGCAACAGTACCCGACGCTTTGCTAATAACTCGAACGCTGGCTTAACACTAGGCAGCGGTACAACTTGTACGTCTACTTCTACTGGTACGGGAGTGATGGCATCAATCTGTGGCGACCAACTCCTCTACAACTTTTGTGCAGCGTTAGGCCTAGATACAGGTACTACTCCTACCTGTACAGCGGTTTCTAATACCACCACAGGTACCGGCATGGCAGATGTTGGTGTGGTAGGAAAGCCTGGTGGTGTAGGCGGCGAGTCTCTTGGCTCAGGCGGTACTTCAATCTGCCCAACTGGTTGGAGAATACCAGTAGGTAGAGTTGGTGGTCCAGCCAGCAACAGTGACACCAATAACGAATGGGCAATACTAAACGGCAGCTTCAACACGGGTGCCTTGTCGGCAGCTAATGCCACGGCAGGTGCTGGGTTCATGGGTTATTGGCAACCGGCTGGTACATCTGTGGGTACGAGCGGTATCCAACTTGGTGGCGGTGCTTTTGGTACAGTTGCAGCCGGCCACGTCAGCACTACGGCGAGCAATCTCCTCAATCAGTCCACGTTTGCGTTCTGGTGGGCATCCTCTCTCTTCTCGAACACCCTCGCTTGGTACACGTACGTGAGCAACACCGGTGTCATGCCCGGCACGCACAACTTCGCTAAGGGCAGCGGATTTACTGTCCGCTGTGTATTCCCATAAACCCTTAATCCAACTTTCGCTTCTTTGATTTAGGGTACGGCTCTCTTTGGTCTGTTAATTCTAGCAAATAATCTACGCTTGTATTGTGGTATATCGCCAATTTTCTCAATATTTCAGACGGGACATCATTTTTCCCGATTTCGTATTGAGAATAGCCTGTTTGTGACATGCCTAGTATTTTACCCATTTGTGTTTGGTTCAAATCTTTATCTGTGCGTAAATCCCTAAGTCTTTTATAAATCATATAACCACCTAAGTGGAATTATAAATAGCTTAAAACAAGTTATTGTTATTTAACGTAAATTAAGTTAAAATGCCCGTGGAATAACACGCCCCAAAACATATTTTTACAAAAGTGACATGGTAGCCGCTTTCTATAATTAGATGCTTAGAGGCTTTAGGCAAATAATTCTGAGGAGGCGGTATGAATGAATGTACGGCTAATTGGGTATTGCCGTGTAAGTAGTTGCAACCAAAATTTAGACAGGCAGCTTATCGCAATGCGGCAATTCGGAGTGCCTGAAGAAAATCTCGTAGTCGAGATGATGACGGGCAAGAGTTTTCAACGTCCTGCGTACCAAGCTATGGTCGCAAAGCTAAAGCACGGCGATGTTTTGGTGCTAAATTCGCTCGATAGGTTGGGGCGGGATTATTTTTCCGTGGTTGACGCTTGGCGGCATATCACGAACGAAATCGGCGCAGACATCGTAATTCTGGACATGGAGCTTTTGGACACACGAAAAAAAGGGAGGGATTTTACCGCCTCGTTCGTTGCGGATTTGGTTTTGCAAATACTTTCATATGTAGCGGAAAATGAGCTTCGCACACTGCACGCTAGACAGGAAGCGGGCATTGCGGCGGCGAAGGTACGCGGCGTAAAATTCGGCAGACCACCGAAGGAACGCCCAAAAATGTTTTATGAGCTGTGCGGGCAATGGAAGCGTGGCGATATTACATCTCGGGAAGCAGGGCGTGAATTAGGCGTAAGCCATACCACGTTTATGGCGTGGGTAAGGGAAGAAACAACGGAAGAATAGGGCTTTTTCTTGGAAAGAAAAGTAGAGGTTTCTTTCCACCAGAATAATCCATTGTAAATATATGGACGGCTACCATGTCACTCCAAACAAAAAATACCAAAACCTCTTATAATGCCCAAAACTCAATGAATTTATTCATTGCAGGATTATATAATTTTTCCATTTTGTTGGCAAGCATCACCGAAAACAGGAAATTGATGGTAATTTGCTAGGATATAACGCTTGGAAAGAAACCTCTACTTTTCTTTCCAAGAAAATCACTAGAAAAGAGGTCAAGGTAATGAGAAAGAAAAAGAGAAAGCAAGAACTACAGGCACTAGCCGCAAAAGTAGAAAGAACAGCAATCGCTGTTATAGCTATGGCTTGCTCAGTGTTCCTGTTATTTGCGTTTGTATTTTTGTGGTCGGCAACAAATGCCCCAGTTAGGCTAAACGCAGTGGATTTTTCTTCAGCGATAGCCGCCCTGCAAAACGCCTCGCTTTTTGATGAGGATTTTATCCAAGCGCGGATTTCCCTCAAAAGTAAAATCGACGCAGCCGAGGAATTGCGGGATAATACGGTTGTTAGTGAGAGCGGAAGCACAATCCCTAACACTGTATACTGGGCTCCGCAGGCAGCCCACGATGCGCTAAACGCCGCCATAAATCGGGCAAAGGCCACGCTTGGAGTATTGGAAATAAAGAGCATAAGCGTTATGAGCGGTAATTATTACACTATTCCGCTTACCGTAGAGGGTATGCCGCCCCTCACGAGCGTTACTCTCAATTTTGAGCCGGAAAAAATAATGTTTATCGAAATGACAGATAACACAGCGGTTACGCCGCTCTCTTGGCACGAGCCCGAGCAGGGTTGGGTTGCGTTCACATACATTGACAATTCACCCAATCCCGACCCTGCTCACACAGGGCTAGTCAACGTCCCTCACTTCTACGCCTTGGAAAGCGGCGAAATTGAGGTCGCCGTATTTGCTTCTTGGCATGATACCGATATGGGGGTATCGGGCTTTAGCGGCGAAGAAACGGAACAACAGCCAAGTGTCAATTCCTTTGCCGACGAAGCAGATGTCGCTTCTAATGTCACCTATCTTCCCATACCGCCTATGAGGGACTGGTCAATGAACATTCTGCCTGGGCAGGGGAGAGATGGCACAGGAATTGAATTTACCAATAGAGGGCCTCGTACAGACAGAGAAATGGACATAGATGTGTCATTTTTTACAGACTTTGAAGATTTTGTAAAAAGCAGAAATCGTACAATTGCTGAAATTATGGGAATTACAGATGGGAGTGAAGAATAATGAAAAAATATATCGTTAGCACGGTTTTATTTCTAGTTTTTGTCGGGATTATGCAGGTTTCGGTATTTGCTCCGCCGCCCGGTCTTTTCGACAACTCCACAGCAGAATTGCGTGTAGTCTCTGGTATTCGTGCCGCCCAATATACAACTGCGAGCATGGGGAACAACTTCCACCCGAGTAACAGCAACTGGACGAATATACAGGCAAGTGGTAGCAATTCAGATATAATTATAAATGTCCCATACAATGCCACATATATCAATTTCTTATATTGGGACTTTGGTACGTTCAACCAAGTTTCCGCCCCAAATACAGGCTGGCTTTTTGGCGGAACAACAACATTTTCAATAGGGGGAATGTCCGCCAATATCGGTTCGCTACAGCAGGGAGATTTTGAGCTATATACGCCGCCGTCTTTTAACGCTATTAGGGCTAGGGGTAAATATGTCGCCATTAGCACAAGTCATTTTCAGCGGATAAATAACGAAAGGGTAACAATTAAACTTGTTCGTTGGAATACAGTAGCGGGTCAGCAACGCCTAGTTGATTCTGAGGTTAATTTTTTTATAAACTGGACGGGCGTACCATTACCGCCAGCACCCTCACTTACAGGCATTTCATACGATGACCTAACCCAAACAGTCAGCGGTATAACCTCTGCCATGGAATACAGCGTATTTACAACAAGCTGGTCCTCGTGGTTTACAGGAACGAGTCAGCCGATAAATTTATCCTCGTACCTAAGCACAAGCAGAACAACAACCGTGAGGATAAGATACCGAAATCCGCAGTCAGAACAAGTAGGTTTTATTATCCCCGCCGTGCCAAAAGCGCCAACTCATCTGTATCTAACGTGGGAATACGGATATATATTCCTTGATGGGCTAAAGGCAAATCATGTTTATGCACTGTCCTACAGTACAGATTTTTCTGGCAATGACTTTTTAGGCTATATCTCCGCAGCACACACAAGCGCATACGACTACTTCGACTTGACCGCCTATATAAGCCCTGGCGACCCCATCTATGTGCGAGAGTTCGCCCCGAGCAATGATGCGTACTTCTCAGATTACGTGATGTTAATCGCGCCAACGGCACAAGTGCCTAACGCTAAGTATTCCGCGCCCACCCATGAACTCACTTTCCCTTCCGCAGGCACATACTATGTGCGTGTAAATCCCGATTCTGGAGGAGATTGGAATACGTTTAATGCTACATCTCCCAGCGCGTCGCTTAATTTATATCCATATTTAAGTGTTGAACACGAAACGCAGATTGACATAGCCGCGCCGTGGTCGGGCTCTGCTTTTCAGACAATCATAGTCCCGCCTTTAGACGAAGCCCCCGATTTGTGGGTGGAGTGGATTAGTGACCTAGGGCTTGTTGTTTGGGGCTTTGAGCTTGATTATGTATACGATTTTTCGCTTAATCCAGAATTTTACCCAATGGGCTGGTTTATTGCGGAATTTTATGGCGAGCTAATGGGTACGCCTAATCCGGGCGATAAGCTGTACCTCCGTGTGGCAAAAGACCTTAGCTCTCCGCCGTCCGCTTTCATAGAGCTTACCGTTCCTCCGCTCCCTCACGATATTAAAACGTCCGTTGTGGGGCTAGAGTATGACAATGGAGTGTATGGCTATGATGCAATCAACATCAATGATAATTTTAAGGTAAGTATCAATCGGCAGTTATATATTGTGCTGAAAAAGTATGATTCCGCAGGGAATATAACTACGTCGCCTGACTATCCTGTGACGGTAAACAATAACGGATTTAACTTGCTCGCGTCGGCTATAGATACCTCGTTTAGGAATTTTACAGCCGAGGAGAGCATAGAAATTTTGGTTTACAGCGACAGTGCGGCGCAGAATCAGCTTAACAGCCAGACGATACTCCCCCTCTTGCTTGAATTTGAGTAACGTCCGCCCGAATTTGTGGCACGAGTTTGTCAAAAATTCGTGCCACAAAAACTTGATTATGTCAATTATTTATCCTATAATAAAAAAACTAAATCTTGGAGGTAGCCATGAACATAAATTCTATTGGCTTAGAAAGCCCATACATCACAAATTATGATGTATTAAACACACCTACGCCCGATTTTTCGTCACAGGAAGAAACAGAAAAGGACGAAATAGAGGAAGAATTGCGTATAGCCCATACCACGACTGATTTTGATTTAGAAAATGCGGTACTTAAAGCTAACTCTGGCTCTGCCGTACATCAGAAAATGGCTCAGAAATTAGACGTGGAGAGTATTTACACTGATAACGGCAGTAAACTGTTAGATGAGCTTTTTACAAAGGTCAATATACCGCCGCCAACTTTTCCTGCAAGCGTGTTTAATCTATCCCTAGATGAGCTTAATACCATAATGTCATATGTGTACCAGCTCACAGGAAGCCTTGACACGTCTGGGCTGTCTGATGCGGATAAATACAAAATGTTTGACGCTATCTTTTCTGCTTACTTAGGTAATGACTTCTTGGATGCCGCAGTGGTAAACAGGGCTACAGGGTGTGATTATTTTAAGGGAGGCTTTGACTACTTAAAGAGTACCCAATGGGCAGCAAGTAGCTTATTCTATGAAACGCTTGTACGGCATGGAATTGATTCAGACAATCTCGCCAAAACAATAAAAGATGCAAACGGCTTTACGGGAATGTCTGACGATAAAATCCGTGCCGCTGTAAGGGCTAAGTATTCCGAGCCAATGACATACAGAGATGCCCTGCTTATGGCAGAGGAATTAAAAAATCTAGGGTTATTAGATGTAAATATAGGTGACTTTATTAGAGGTCAAGTTAATGATAAGGCGCAACAAAAATTAAGAACCTCTGAAGAACGAGAACGCTGGCTAACGGATTTTTATTCTAGGGTGTTTGATGCCACCGTAGATTTTGACGAGTTGGTAAACGCTGTAAAGGGAAATCTTCCCATAACCATAGCAGGCGTAGCTTTAAACCCCGCTCCAACTGGTACTATGAGCAGTGCAGGAATGGCTTTTAACACTATCAACGAAGATACAACAACCGCTCGCAAAAAAGTAGCCGAAAACATGATACGGCGAATGGAAGAAGAAATGATTGCTACCCTAACAGGGCAAAAGCAAGTGGACACTAGAAGATTTTTGTCCTCGCTGGTATAGCAGTTATTACACAGCCGCCAAAAACCATAATCGAATTTAAGCCGTCAGCCTTGCACTACGATATACAGCATTTATATCGTCCTGAGTAAAGCCGAGATAGCGGTAAGTAATTTCATACGAGCTATGGTTGTATATTTTCATTAACAACATAATCGTTTTCTCGGGGGCGTTGCTATCGTTTAGTGTATGATAGCCAAAGGTCTTGCGTAAGGAATGACCCGATACAGGGTGCGGAATAGCCACAGCTTCGGCGGCGGTACGGATAATTCGATAGGCATGTGTGCGGCTGATAGCTTTCCCTGTACGCGGGTTTTCAAAGAGAAATTTACCCGACCTCGCGGCATGGGAATACATCTCCAACGCAGATATTATGCCCTCGTGAAGCGCGATGGTTTTTACCTTGCCAGTCTTTTTCTCGGTAAGGGTAAGGGTTTGGCGTACACGACCATTGGTGAAATCATAGACATCGTTCCAGCCTATGGATAAAATATCGCTAATTCGTAGGGCGGTGTATAACGCCATGACGATTAGCACATAATTGCGAATCTGCCCTTGTTCCAAGTAATACTCCACCAGCTTGCGGATTTGCTTCTTGTTTCGAATAGGTTCGGTAGTTTTCATTGTAATCTCCCTTCAATATTTACGCCCATGTTCCACAATCTCAATGTGGCACATGGGCTTTGTTTTTCCTTGTAGAACAAGTGTTTCGCCCCTGCTCCCATTTTACCATTCAAAAAATCGGGACTGTTATTTCTTTGGTTTTCCCTTTAATATCAATCAATAAAGCGCGGAGTGCCACATTGAGATTGTGGCACTCCGTGTTTTGGTTTTATAGATTTTATTTCAATCCTCAGAAAGGGGTCTTTTATGAGAAAGACACGTATTTTCACAGCGATTTTGGTGGTGATGTTCCTGCTGATTGTGTTGGTCAGTAGCGTAACAGCCATAGAATCCGCAGACAACAGCGGCGGCAAATTCCTTGCGCCTATTGAGCCGCCTACGGCGGATTCAATCCCTGTAAGCAATCGTGCGGAGCTAGAGGCTATTCGCAATAACCTTACAGGAGCATATCACTTGACGGCAGATATTGACCTTATAGGCAAAGAATGGATTCCGATTGGAGATGAAAGCACGCCCTTTTCGGGATTATTTGACGGTCAAGGGTATGCAGTAAAAAATATGTCTATCCACGCCGCCAGTGGTTCTGTGGGCTTGTTTGGATTCGTTAGGTCAACAACAATAAAAAATGTTGGGATTGAAAACGGAGAAATATCAATAAGTAATGAGTCGGGTTCACTTAGGGTCGGGGGCATTGTTGGCGCCACCGATTCCACACGGACATCAATCATCAACACGTATTTTATGGGTACTATTCGTGTTACTAACGCCGACAGTACACGAATTACAAATGTAGGCGGTATAGCAGGTGGAACAACTGCCGCAAGCATTGAACACAGCTACAACAATGCGGATATTTTTGCAAGCTCGACAGCAGGTGTATTTGTTGGCGGAATATCCGGGGCTTCAAGCTCTAGCACAAATTTTACTATTAGTAATTGCTACAATAGCGGAAATATTCACGCAGAATCAGTTTCAGAGCGTTCAGGTGCAGGCGGCATTGTCGGCTCTTTAAGCGGCGGTTCGGGCGGGAGGGCTTCTTTGTCTGATTGCTACAATTTAGGCACAGTTACGGCATTGTCGTCCTCGCTACGCAGCATTAGCAGTGGTCAAGGTATGCCTGATGTAGGCGCAGGGGGAATTATCGGCGTTGGGTCAAGGGCGGATATTTCTAATAGTTACAATGCGGGTGATGTAACGGCTAAGGAAGTTTTGTCGGAGGCAGGTCAGCATCGATTAGGTGTTAGAGCGGGCGGCATTGTTGGCGGTTATAGCGGTTATGACAACCAAGCACCACACGTTAGCAACAGCGTTGTTTTAATGGCGCGAATAACGGAGGGAGATGGCGGCGGAAATTTACTAACATTGGGCGAAGCAATGTCCAAGGATACCTATGTAGCATTGGGGTGGGATTTTGAAAATGTGTGGGAAATGCCAAAAGAGGGCGGCTATCCTGTTTTCAAGGTACTGTCTGTGCCACAACCTACTGTATCAAATCCCTCTGTTTCCAATTTCACCGCACAACCGACAGCCCAAGACGTAGAGGTTGGTGTGTTAATCAAATGGACGGCCGAGGACGATGCTATCGGCTATTTTATATACCGCTCGGAAACAGAGGACGAATGGGAATTTATCCGCAAGCATGGCAGTACACCTACCGAATTTGTGGACGTAAATGTAAATTCGCATACACGATATATTTATGAAATTGTGAAAATGATGCCGTGGCAAGGTGACGATGAGCCCATTGAAGATGAGCTTATTGGCACGGCAGAAATCACAACGGGCGAAATTCGCGGCGCGGAGCGTGACGGCGAAAAAGGCTTCATTATGATGACAATTGACAGCCCGATTATGTCAGTAAACGGCGAGGAAACGGAGATTGACCCTGGCAGAGGAACAACGCCGCAGATTATAGACGGCCGCACACTTATGCCGATACGCGCCGTCATTGAAGCCATGAACGGTTCGGTAGACTGGAATCCCGCAGAATCGAAAGTGAGCCTATTCTGCGGCGGGCATAATGTTGAAATGCAGTTGGGAAACAGCAGCTTTACTGTCGGAGGGGCAGAAAAGGAGCTTGATGTGCCTCCGCAGATTATAAACGAAAGGACGATGATGCCTATTCGGTTTGTCGCTGAGAATATCGGCTGTGAGATAGCGTGGGTGGGTTCTACGCGGCAGGTTATTGTTGTTTATTGGATTTAATAAAAAAATAGAATGTGGAGGAATTAGTTTTATGAAAACATTTATGCAGAGGGCTTTTTCATTACTTCTTACGATTACAATGGCATTGTCGGTTATAACGATTACGCCAACAAAATTGATAGCAATGCCCGCTTCGCCAACAGGCAATGTTGAACAGAGGATTGAGGCATTGCGGCAGATATTCCCAAACGGCTCGTATTTTTCAAAGAATAAAAGTGCTTGCAGTCATGGTAGATTTAATGTGTGTGATAATTGTTCGCTAACTGGTGCAATGCAAGGGTTAGGGTATCCCAACCGCATGGGTATGCCTGAAAGTTGGACATGCGTAGCATTCTCAATGTATGCTTTTTATTATGTTTTTGGCACACCATATGATACCTTAGCATATAACGGACGCGCACCTTCAGGTGCATCTCTAGTTTCGCAAGCACAGGCGCGACCTGGAGATATATACGTTTGGAATAACGCTCATATGGCAATGTATCTCGGCAATGGGAAATTCTTCGAATCAAATTTTGAAGCACCAAATAAGGTTTCGCATGGTGCAAGCCTTGCAACAACCGCACCATCATACATTGTTCGTGCAAATAATTATGATGAAATAGAGCGGCAATCCTCAACCCCCATAGATAAATCCCTCAACGAAAGAGTAATCGGCTCACAAATCACCCGAGGACAGAACATCAATCAATGGGAATGTCTGTTAAGCGATAATCGTAAATTCGTGGCGGTAATGCAAGGCGATGGAAACTTCGTTGTCTATAATACCCAACAAGCCCTGTTTTCCACAAGCACAGACGGTAGCGGCGGTACATTTCTTGCCTTGCAGAATGATGGAAACTTGGTTATATACAATAATGAGCCAAGAGCGGTATGGAGTCCCAATATTCATAACGCTCATACACTTTCGATGCAGGATGACGGAAATCTTGTTGCATATGACAGCGGCGGCAGGGCAGTATGGGCAAGTAATACGGTAAATAGCGGTACAGGCGTATTTAACCCTGTCAACAACACACCCGAACCTACTCCTGCTACAACACCAGAACCTACTCCCACACCAACGGCAACCCCCGAACCTACACCTATATCAACGCCAGAGCCGACACCTACATCAACACCCGAGCCAACTCAATTACCTGCACCGACACCGACTACAACACCCGAGCCAACTCAAACACCCGTGCCAACACCGCCCCCAACGCCCGAACCAACACCACCGCACGAAAACGGCAACAACCCCGAACGAGGGCTTTCCAATGATATAATCCTTAATGCAACAGTTACCGAGGTTGGCGTAAAATTTGACTGGACACCCAATGACAACACACTTGGCTACAGGATTTACCGTTCAAGCGTTCCAGGGATTGAGGGAATATCAATTACGGATTTCCCGATTTTACCCAAGGACGGAGCATTTGCGGGGCAATATGTAGACGTAAATGCCGAACCCGAAACACAGTATTATTACACAATTCGCACTGTGGAAGCCGAGGCGGAGCTTGACAGAGAAACCACCACCATTATCCCAGAAAAACTTGGGCTACCGAGCAAGGAATTGTCGGTAATGACAGGCGATATAATAAAATTTGAGGCTTCTCCCGATGACGGCACAAGACGTTTCATACTTATGACGGTAGATGTTCCCACTATGCTTGTCAACGATGAGGAAATGGAAATAGACCCTGGCCGCGGAACAACGCCGATTATAATTGACGGACGAACGCTTACGCCAATCCGCACAATAATAGAAACAATGGGCGGTGATGTTGGTTGGGATTCGGCTGATTCCAAGGTGACACTCAATGTTTTTGAGCGTAGCTTGGAGATGTGGATTGGCAGCAGATTGTTACGCCTTGATGGTGCGGACAGGGAAATGGATATTGCCCCCGACACAATAAATGGGCGTACAATGCTACCGCTGCGTTTTGTTTCGGAGAATGTCGGCTGTGAAATAGCATGGATAGGGAGTACGCGGCAGATTATTATTGTGTTTTATGGCGTTGATTAGTATAACAGTTTACCGCCTACAACCAACTGTAACTATGCTGTAACTGTAGTCAAAAACAAGGACAGTTATATTATTTATATATTATGCCAAGGTTGTGATGTAGTTGATGGTGATGTTGCAAGACTTGCTTCGGGATTACAGGAGGTATCTCTTGAAATCTCTCCGTCCCGAAACGGCAGACAAATACCGCGTCCGCCTTGCTTCGCTCCTTGCCGACCAGCCCGTCACGAATACAGTTAGTCGGCTTGAAGTGGGCAATGTTTTGGATAAGCTAGGCGAAATAAAGTACAAGAATTATTTTTCACAAAGCAAGAACGCCTTTTTGCACTTCTGCGAATGGCAGGGCATTAAGCTGTCCACAGACACGCTTGCTTGTATCAGCGAATTGGAGCGTGCGACCAAGAAGAAATACAAAAAGCTAAAGCCTGTGGCGTTTGCGGATATTAACAAGAAGATTAAAAGCCTTAGAAACATGAAATTAAAACTTAGCTTTCAAGCGATTATTGCAACAGGGCTTCGGGTGTCCGAACTGGCGGGATTATCTGCAAGAGATTGTACCGTGTCTGACAATTCCATAAAGTTTAGCTTTACTGGCAAGGGCGGCAAGGTGGGAACAGCTACGATAACGGCGAGCGATTACCCCAAGCTGTACGAAAGATTAAAAGAACATATAGAGGTTGTTAGATTAAAAGAACAGCTAGGGGTTGTCCCTTTGGACAAAAAGCTATTCTATTCCGCTGGCTATTTGCAATCCAAAGCAACAGCCCTCGGCTTCACCTGCCATGACTTACGCCGTGCTTTTGCTAAAATTGAGTACAAAAAGTGCAAAAACAAGGCTGAAGTGAGCGAAAAGCTACGGCATACGAACAAGCGAACTACGAATATATATTTAAGAAGCAAGGTGAAAATATAACGAATTGTCCCTAATTCGGCGGATAGTGGGTTGGCTTGTCCCTTTTAGGACTTCGCCAAAACCTATTATACGAGGAGGTGTATGTTGCACATGAAGCTGTTGGATTTAATTATTAAAGAATACATCGCCATAGTTGAAACCTTGACGGAAAACAAGCCGATAGAAAACGGCAGAATCATTGTCGAACGTGAGGAATTTAAGGCTATGCTTGAACAATACGGTTACGCTTCTTTTTCGGCTAAAACCAAGGCTTACAAAGCCCTAAACTTCATAATCCACGACAACAACAACTACACCATGCCGTGGAAAGATACGGGACGGAGAAAAACCGTTCGTAAGGTGATAATAAATTACAATACATATGAAGTTGTTAAGCATTTATATGAAACAAGCATTATTATCTAGGGAGTGCTGTTATGAGATATGGTGGGAATTATGACAAGCTCGCCGCTTTTCTCCAAAGGAAAATCCTACTTGACCTGCTTAAATTGCTATGGGTCGGCTCGGTAAGAGCCGCCATGAAAAGCCGACAAGTAGCCCTTTTATACGCCGGCTTGGGCTTTGTTATGCTTGTTATATGGATGGGAATGGGGCAATGGTCGGGTTGGTTGCTACTCGTCATCTTCTGCGTTGCCGTAGTTTTAGGCATACACGAGCATATGAAACACGCGCCCATGAGAAAGAAACAGCAGTTTTTCTTTGATATTTTCTACACTATGGGCTTTTATGCTTCGGGTAACATTTATCCCGAATTTGTGGCAGAGGAAGAAATAAGCGAATACACCACCATGCTTACCTTTCAAACACTTATCCCCATAAACAGTTGGTTTGCTCGAAAGGAACAATTGGAAATGTTTTTGGGCGAGAAAATTACAGATATTAGGCAAAACACCGAGGATAACAGAATGATTTATGTAATGGTGGGGGTTAAGCCTTTGCCCGATTACTTGGAATGGAATGATGGCTATATTTGCATAAACAATGTGCTTGCTGTCGGCATTGACCATATTGGTATTGTTGGAATGAATCTTGAAAAGTACCCCCACGCCTTTATTGCGGGGGAAACAGGGAGCGGCAAGAGCAATATATTAAAATGCCTTATCTACCAAGCCCTAGCCAAGAATTATGAGGTCTTGCTGATAGATTTCAAGCGTGGCGTGTCTTTTTCGGATTTTGCGGATAGTGTTGAGATATATTATGAATATCCCGAGGTGATGAGGGTTCTTAATGACATGGTTGCGGAAACCAATAGCCGATTGGATAAATTCAGGAGCGCGAAAGTGGATAATATCTCGGACTACAACCGTGTGGTGGGCGGTTCCAGCGAATGCTTGCAGCGTAAGTTAATATTCATTGACGAGCTTGCGGAATTGCTGAGAACGAGGGATAAGGAAATATCTAATGCCTTATATGACAGCATTGAAACCTTAACTCGACTTTCTCGTGCGGCTGGCATACATCTTATCATGGGCATACAACGTCCAGATAGTACCATTGTTAGTGGTCAGATTAAGAATAATGTGCCGTTTAGGGTATGCGGGCGTTTTGTGGACAAGGAACCAAGCCGTATTATGCTAAGTAGTGATGCGGCGAGTAATCTGCCGAATATTAAGGGTAGGTTTATCGTTAAGAATGATGAGTTGTATGAGGTGCAGAGCTTTTATTTTATAGGTGATGTTGCGGGCGGTATTGCGAGTAGTATTACGGACGATGCGGCTATTTCAAGCAGTAACAATGATATGGGGGATATTCCTATTTACTCAACGGAGCAAGGGCATATAGAGCCACAAAGCCTCGCTGTTGGGGCTGTATTCCCATTTGAGGTAGATATTCCCACAACCATTGAAGAAACGGACACCGAAGCCGTGGAGGGGCGATGTGGGCAATCTTTTGAGCCTTTTGCAGGCGATACGCCTACAGATAATACCGCCACAGACAATCCCCCCACAGACAATCCCCCCTCAAACTATACCCCCACAGAACCCGACATACACTTTGATTTTAGCAATTTTGGTAAGTAGGGGCAAATAACATCTAAATAAAATCCTCAGTATATTTTCACATTTACATGAATAAGACATCTTGTAAATTTCATATAAATTTGCGAGGTGATATTTGTATGAGTGATACTACAACTATCAATTCGTCAAATGATGAAAATATCGAATACATAAAAATGGGAAACACAACGTACAAAGTAAAGTCCTTTTATGGTGGAGAAATATCTTTTATTGAACTGCTAAAAAACGCACTAAGGCGTGAAGCTGATGCCCTTTTACGGCGGACGGACAGCCAATAAAATCTGGCAAAACGGCTTGATTTCATCGGGATTCAGAGGTAACATGTCCCTATGGTTTAAGCCGTTTTGTTGCTGCGGAAGGGAGTTAAAATGAACAAGCAACAAAAACAGGCAGCAATATATTTACGTCTTTCCCGCGATGACGGTGGAGATGCAGAAAGTAATTCAATTGGAAACCAACGGGAATTGCTTCGGAAATTTGCAAAAGAAACTGGAATTCCAGTTAAGAATGAGTATGTAGACGATGGAATTTCTGGAACTACGTTTGAGCGTGAGGGTTTTAAGCGCATGATTTCTGATATCGAGGATGGCAAAATCGGGGTTGTGATTTGTAAAGACCTTTCGCGCCTCGGCCGAAACAATGCTTTGGTAGCCTATTACACCGAAATTTTCTTCGTAGAAAATGGAATACGATTTATCGCCGTAAATGACGGCATAGATTCCGCCAAAGGTGATAACGAAATAATGGGCTTCCGCTCGGTCATAAATGAATTTTATGCCCGAGATATAAGCAAAAAGACACGTTCGACATTCCAAACCATGGCACTCAAGGGCAAGTTTATTGGCGCACATGCCCCTTATGGTTATAGTGTTGACCCAGAAGACCGTCACCATTTAGTGCCTGATGAGAACACAGCACCTATCGTGCAGGAAATGTTTAAAATGGCGGCTGATGGTATGAAGCCGTACCATATTACACTGCATCTTTCAAATAGGAAAATTGTAACACCGCGAGTCCATATCGCACAAAAAACAGGGAAATATATGAACGCCATCAACAAGGAATTTCCTACCGAATGGAATTTGACTACAGTAGTATCTATCCTTAAAAATCAGGAATACTGTGGACACATAATCTCGCAGAAGGAAACAACACAATCATTCAAAAGTAAAAAGGTGATACATCGCCCTAAAGAAGAATGGGTGATTGCGCGAAACATGCACACTGCATTGGTGGACGAACAGACCTTTGATAAGGTTCAAAGTCTGATTAAAACCAAGAAGCGCGAAAATGTAGCCAAAATCGACAATATCTTTGCGGGGCTTATAAAATGCAGTTCCTGCGGGTACGGTTTGAGCTACACAAGCCCAACCCAAAGAAATGTTACGGGATATTACAATTGCAATCTTTACAGACAGCGTAGTCGCAACAAATTCTGCACAAGCCACTATATCACTTTCCGCTATTTGTACGCCATCGTTTTTGAGCATTTGAAGAAGCTGATTTCATTCGTGGAAAGCCACAAAACTGACCTTGAAGCCTTTTACAGCCAGTATTTACACCAAGGCACAGATTTGAACAACCGTGCAAAAAGCCGCGAGCTAGAAAAACACCGAAAGCGCGCAAACGAGTTAGATGCCATCATCAAGAAAATTGTTGAACAGAACGCCCTTGGCACTCTAACCGATGAGCGATTTGCCGTACTTTCCAAGGAATACGAGGTTGAGCAACGAGATTTAAGCGAAAAAATCGAAAACCTGCAAACCTCGCTAAACCAAAAGAAAGACAGCCTGCAAAGCGCGGAAAATTTCCTAACCGCTATCGGCAAATACACGAATGTTACGGAGCTGACCGCTCCAATACTGCATGAGCTGATTGAAAAAATCGTAGTGCATCAAGGGGTAGGCGTAGGCAAGGCAAGAACGCAGGAGGTAGATATTTATTGGCGATTTGTCGGGCTTATACCCGATAAATAATTTTTTGCAATTTGCGTGTCGTTATACATAAGCCTCCCACGTATCGTGATTTATAACGCCCGTCTGCGGCAAGCCGAATATACGCTGAAATTCCTGTACTGCGCTCTGCGTAATTGCGCCGAAAACGCCGTCCGTGGTTAGCGTGGTAATGCTCGGGTTACAACGCGCCACGCCGTTTAACATTCTCTGCATGGTGGTGACGTTTGCGGACTGACTGCCTACTTGCAAATTACTGCCTGGGAACGGCGGAATAGCGGGGCCGATTGGCGGCGGCTCTGTGCCTGCTAGGTTGGCTTGTATGGCTTTGAATACCTCGTATAGCTTGTTCCATGTTGCCGCTCCGACTACGCCGTCCGCCATAAGCCCAAACCTATTTTGGAACGCGATAACCGCCGTTCTTGTGGTATCGCGGAAAACGCTATCCTCTACGACATACGGCAGCTCGTTATAAAACTGGCCGATATAGTTTAGCAAAAATTGTAATTCTACGACTGCCTCGCCCCTCGCGCCTTGTTGCAACACCACGCTGGGCGGGCTGTTTCCTATGCCGTATCGTTGGCCTTCGCTGTCTAGCTCCGCCATTCGCCTTGCCGCTACATATACGCGGACTATTTCGTTCCATGTCAATTGACCGACTACGCCGTCGGGCGTGAGGCTTCGCAACGACTGGAACGCCTTAACCGAGGCCGTAGTATCTGGCCCGAAAACGCCGTTAGGATTTTGTATAGCAGGAATCCACCAGTTGCCAGAAATTCTATTTAAATACAGCTGTAGCCTGCGAACGTCCTCGCCTGTCGAGCCTTCGCGTAAAGGCGTGCCTGGGTACGCGCCTGGGTTTCTTGGCCCAAAATTCGTTGACTGCACGATATTTATATCCTGCGGATAGTAATACCTGAGAATTTGTATGGGCGTGTAGCCGTTTCCTGCCAAAATCTGCGAGCCGTGCTGCGACATTCCCGCACAGCGCGACCAGGTAGTGGTAGGGTCGCCGTCACAATATGACGAAAAATACGGCTCGGTACGCCCCGGGCGGCGTATGAACTGGTTGAAAATGCGGTACGTAATGTCTTGGATATTTAGGAAGATATTACGGCCGGGGATAAAGGCTTGGTCGAATTGGGTATTATTGGTAATAGTTGAGTGTATAAAAAGCACATACAGCACCCAACGCTTCTATCTGTAGCTACATCTTACCACAAAAAGTATCAATTGCCAACAGCATACTGCACGTTTCATCGTTAAGCCATATACAAACATACGGCTTATTTTTTTACGTGCCATTCCATAAATTCCTTGCACACGCTACGCACTCACCACACCCGCCCGCTTCCCAAAAACTAAAGGCGCACTTATGCACCGCCATAGGCGGTGCGGTATCAAGGACAATTTCCTTTGCATACATTACCAAATATAAGGCGGTGTGTGCGTTGGCAATTTTCCATTTGTCGGTTAGGCGAAATAGCAGGGCTTCGGGGCGGTGTGCGTTGGCAGCTTCGGCATATCGTACGGGCGATAAGCTAACAAACGAGCAAAATAATATGACGTATAATTACAATAATCGCCGTGGCTCTGCTGTTAGGGCTTCGGCGTATCGTTCGGGCGATGTATTAGACGAGGGCGAGAAAACACACGATTTTACCGCCAAAAGCGAGGTTTTACATAGTGAAATTTTGCTCCCAAGCCATGCACCGAGAGAATTTTCCGACCGCTCTACCCTTTGGAACGCTGTCGAAACTTGCGAGAAACACCCAAAGGCACAAACCTTTAGAGAAATTGTCGTTGCCCTGCCTGTTGAATTAGACGAGGAACAAAACCTTGAATTATTGCGTGATTATGTGCAGAAAAATTTTGTGGATAGCGGTATGTGTGCGGATTTTTCGTATCATGCGGGGCATATTCACACGAAAAAGCCCGAAAATTACCCCTTTAAGGATTTGACAATTCAAAAAGAAAATCCCCACGCGCATATCATGCTAACCATGCGACCGCTAAATGAGGACGAAACATGGGGCGAAAAATCACGCAAGGAATACATTTTAGACCGCAATGGCAACCGCATAAAGACCGCAAGCGGAAACTGGCGAAGCCGAAAAATTGACCTAACAGACTGGGAAAAGCCCGAAACATTGGAGCGGTGGCGTGAGAACTGGGCGAGTGCGGTAAATCACGAGCTTAAACGACACGCAATAGACGGGCGAATAAGCAATTTATCGCTTGAAAAACAAGGCATTGACCGAGAGCCAACAAAGCACATGGGGCATAGTGCGTGGAATTTGGAGCGAAAGGGAATAAAAACCGAAGCAGGCGAGAAAAACAGGGAAATCATGCGTAGGAATTTAGCCAAGACCCCCGAAAAAATATCTGAAAATCTGCACGAATTGAAAGCGAAGCATTTTAATTTACATAGAGAAACATCAGAAATTAAGCGGGAAATCTCGCATTTAGGACGAGAACCGCAAATAATAAATGCGACAATCGAAGAAATTACGGAACGAGCAGAGCATATAAAAAGCATTAAAAATCAAGTAGCGGAATTGAAAGCAAAACGCCAAAACATGGGGATTTTGGCGAATAAAAAGGCGATTGATTATGATATAGAGAGATATGAGAGGACATACACGCAGTCAACACGATATTTTGAGCATAAATATAATATTTCATATGAAAATACCGTAGATAAGATTGAATTTTTGAGGGAAGAAACGCAAGAAAAACAGCGGAAATTAGAGCGATTACAAGGCAGACTTGAACCATTAAAAGCAGAGCAAGAAAAAATTTTACTCGGTTATCAAAGACAAAAATTGCTTGCTGATATTTCCTGCGATAAGCAGAAAATATACAACCGCTTGCGAGAATTAGAACGCCAACAAAAACCGCAAAAGCCGTCAGCACAATATGCGATTATGAGGGCAGAAAACGAGCGATTGTTAGACAGTATAAGTAAACGGAATTTTGAAATTATTCTAAAAGACCTAACCCCCGAACAACAAAAAGCCTTGATAAAGCTACAAGAGCATGAGAAAATAAGGGAAATGCCCCGAGCATTTGAGCGTGAATTTTGACAAAAAATGCTATTTGTGATATAATAATTGTAATCACAGCAAATCGAGCATTGAGAGGAGTATTGGAATGGCTATGTCTAAAATAAGCAGTGAATTTTTAACTAGCAGAGCATGGTATAGAGATGTTGTAGGCGGTAAGGATTTGGTTTTGTGTCATACTTCTGCTTTAGAGTGCTTAGAGCTTTTTTCGGGATATGTGAACGAAAAAAATATTTACGTTTATGCAAAAGAGAAAGGCGAGTATGAAAATCTAAACTATCACATTGTAAATAATTTTGATAATTTAGATATTGTGAATATCGGCAATTTGTTATGCACATCTTTCAATCAAACAGTTAATGATATGCTTGCAGATTTTATCAATACGGACGAACAGGCTCTTGCCGAAGCATTAAGCAATTATTTTCACGCTAACAAAAGAAGTTTTACAGGGCTAACGATATATCCTCAAAATATGAAAAATTTTAATTATATGAAAGAGTGGGCGGTTGATTATTATAACGAAAGGGTGGTAAATAGTGACATCGCAAGAACAGCTTATGTACCAAATATTAGGCAAACTTTTTGAAACAAACGCCCCTATTGTTTTTAAGGGTGCATTGATAACAAAACTTGTATTAAACGAAAGCGGCTATAAAGATATAGAGCGAATGACAAAGGATATTGACGGAGATTGGGTTGGAACTCCGCCGACAATGGAGCAATTAGTTGAAACGATAAACCAGTCTTTGATTGATTTTCAAGGCGAATTATACGCCGTAGCAGGTAGGGAATATTTAAACGAACAAACCGCAGGTATAAATATTTTAGATAAAGAAACAAACGAAAAAGTTATTTCAATGGATATAGGAATTAGACCTGTACGTGGCAATAGAACATACTATTATGGAACAGCCAAAATCAAAGGAGTATTGCCGAATGACATTTTATCCGACAAAATAGCGGTTCTGTCAAGTAAGACAGTATTTAGGCGTGCAAAGGACATTGTAGATGTTTATGCACTTTCACATTGCGTAAAAATAAGCATATTTGAAATCCTTAATGCCTGCAAAGAAAAAGATATAGAAATTGGTTTGTTTGACGAGTTTTATTTAAGAAAAGCAGATATAAAACACGCCTATGATAAATTAAGGGGCGTTGAGAGAAAGCCCGATTTTGAAATTGTTTATTCGCATTTAAGCGAATTTTTACGCCCTTTCGCCGAGAGAAATATGAGTGACTGCGTATGGGATAACATAAACAAAAAATGGGGAAATAAAACAAAGAAAAGGGTAAACAATTACTTGTTGTAGTGCAAAGCCTCAAAAACTGCATGAGATAATCCATGCGGTTTTTTAACGCCTTTAATCGCTTTTAATAGAATATATTCTATTAAAGGGGGTTACAAAATGGCTGAATATGGCTACATAAGGGTATCTAGCACCGACCAAAACGAGGGCAGACAGCTTTTAGCAATGCAGGAGCTAGGAATACCGCAGGAGCGGATTTTCATTGATAAACAATCGGGCAAGGATTTTAACCGCCCCGAATATCAAAGGCTTGTCGGCAAGCTAAAAACAGGCGATTTAGTCTATTTCAAAAGCATTGACCGCATGGGGCGAAATTATGAGGATATTCAAAACGAGTGGCGGAAGCTAACCAAGGAAAGGGGCGTTGATGTCGTGGTTATCGACATTCCCTTGCTCGATACTCGCATAAACAAAGACCTAATCGGCACTCTTATTGCCGATTTATTCTTGCAAATTCTATCATTCATGGCACAAAGCGAACGTGACAACATACGCCAACGGCAAGCAGAGGGGATAAAAGCGGCGAGGGCAAGGGGCGTAAGGTTTGGCAGACCCGAAAAAGAGCCGCCCGAAAATTTCGGGGAGTTAATTGAGAAATGGGAGCAGGGGGGAATTGATACGGCGGAAATGTTAAGTATTTGTGGGTTTGGACGGACTACGCTTTATGCGAAAATTAAGGAGTATAAAGCGAGGAGCAAATAAAAAAGTGTTCAGAAAAGTACACTTTTCTGAACAGCTTGTCAATATAATAATTATACCATAAATGACATAAAATGTCAAGCATTTTGTAAAATATTTACACAAATTTAGCATAAAAGTGGCAAATATGTAAATATATGTCATGTATTTTATGTTTTAAGCAACGTAAAATTTTTAAATCATAATTCCGAAAAAGTGTACTATTCTGAAATGGTAAATTATAATTAAAAAATTTCCCTCACCTCAAACATTGCGAATAAACGCAAGCCCCTCTCTGCTATTGATTTTGTTAAAGTTTTACAAAATTATATAAAGGGAGTGGTTGAGATGAGTATTAAAACAGTAAGTGCTGCAAATAAAAAGGCAAACGAACAACATATTAAGAATTTGCTGAAAAAGCCAACGAAACAATCAACAAAAGAGGTTCAAAACTTTGATAGTACGCAGGAAAGAGTAAAAAGAGCGTGGACTCAAAAACAGGGTAGGTAAAATAAATTTTTAAAAACTGAATAATAAGAAAATAGGAATATTCCTATTTTTTTATTTTAAAAAAGGGGCGATTCAATGGCTGTTAGAATACAAGATAAGGCAGAAGTGGAAAGAAAGTTTTTTCAAGTGTATCAAGAAACGCATCTTAAAATTTCAGCAGATAGGGCAATAAAACAATTTATGGAAAGAGCTGAAATTATACCATGCCCAGCGAGTAGTGAACATACTTATTGTTACGCATATGACTACCCCGAGGGTGTATTGTTCTATGCCTGCTCCCATTTAAATTGCCCTTGCTTTGGTGCTGAGTAGTTAATTTAGGTTATTCTATACTAACGATTTATAAAAAGGAGCGTGTGCGAGAAATGTTATCATGCAAAGATTGTATATCTCTTTTAGAAAATCCCAAAACGGGAAAATCTTATTGTATGAGATATATAGACCATTTCAATTATCACAAGAAGAACGGAACGCAACACACTGAAATGCTAGACGACCCACTTAATGAGAGTTGGGCTGATTATGGGTTAAGGCAAGAAAACTCGCCTAGATATTGCCCTGTTGGTGTTAATTACAAAAAACAAGGTTATATAACTCGATACCTTAACAAAAAATCTTAAAAGATTACAACCAATTTTATTTGAATAATTAGGAGGATATTAAATGTCCAGTAAAGATGTGAATTATTACACCGCTGAGGCTGAAAGCCATATAGAAGCAGGAAAATATGATATGGCGATAGAAGCATATAGTAAGGCAATAGTGCTTGATAATAATGATTGTGACTTGTATTATGAGCGAGGTCTTTTGTATGCAGCAACCGAAAAATACGAAAAAGCTATAGAAGATTTTAATAAATGTGCGGATGTAGTTCCTGATACAGTTCCTGATAGTTACGAAATTTATTTAAGGAGGGGTATCTGTTATCTTTCTGTCGGCAAAGAAAAAGAAGCTATGAAAGATTTAATAAAATCTATAGACATTTTCCCGAATTTTCACGCATATCGTAATCGCGGAGCAATTTATTATCAAAATGGAAATCTTGGAAATTCATTAAATGACTTCTTGGAAGCAGAGAAGATTTTAGAGGAAGGCTATGAATATATGATTTTTCTAGCTATTGGACATGTTTTATGGGACTTAAACCGTAAAAGCGAAGCCAGAAGTTACTACAAAAAATCGTTAGAGTTTGTGGATAGTAGCAGATTCGGAGTAAGCGATGATAGCATTAGAGATATGCGTGCACGATTATAAAAAAGAAATCAAATTACCCTTTTCCACTCCCCCATGCGTTTCTGCATGGGGGGATTTTTTTCTATTCCCCCACATATACATAAAACCACACAAAGTAAAAAGGTATGATTTTATGGGTGTTTTTAGCGTGGTTATGCTTGTTTTAGGTATGACAATAAAATTATTTACAAGTATCCTTAGAACTGGTGCAGGATTACAACAACAAGGTATGCTTTTGCCTTTTTTGCTCGTTTTTGGTGGTGTCCTCTACGCAAACACGCTTGACGAGCCATATTCAGCCATTGTATATACACTATCAATAATAATCGGAATAGGCGTATTAACTCTAATACAAAAACTAAAAGGCGAGAAAAACATCATAGACGAAATTATTAGCACTAAAAATGCCAACAAAACCACTAAAGCCATGCGGAGTATTAAAAATCGCCGTGCTAATGGCGTTGTTTTCGGCAGGGCAGGGAAAAAATATATGGCTAAGCCAGAGAATACAGACGGACATATTTTAGTCGTTGGCGGGGTGGGTAGCGGAAAGACAAGCTGTATTGTTATCCCGACACTTAGAGCATGGAGCGAGAGCGTTTTTGCTATCGACATTAAGGGCGAGTTATACGAACAAAGCAAGGAATACCGCCAAAACATTAACGTTTTTAATCCAATTATCGCAAATTCCTATGGCTATAACCCGTTTTATTGCTTGCGAAATTCTGCCAATCCCACGCAAGAGGCGCGGGCAATAGCACAAGCCATTATCCCCCTGCCCTATGAAATTAAAGACCCATTTTGGCTAGAATCCGCACAAAACCTATTTACCGCTTGTATTTTGCATTTTAGCGGGGTGGGGCTATCGTTTCTCGAAACGATACAGCAAATACAAAGCACCGCCATAAAATCGCTTATACAAGAAATTTGCCAAAGTGGAACATGTGAAGCGCGATATTTTGCAAATAATTTTGAGTGCATGGAAGAAAAAACGCTTGCGGGAATTATGGCAGAGGTTAGCAAAAATATTGTTCCGTTTGTAACGGATAAAGACTTGATTTCTGCCCTTTCTAAGCAAAAAAATATCACTCCCGAGGATTTAGAATATGGAAATGATATTTACATACAAATTCCCGAGCATTTACTTAGGCAATGGAAAACGCTTTTAACGCTGATTGTTAGCCAGTTTTTAACGCATTTTGAAAGACGTAACGAGCAAACAGCACTACCCATTTTATTCTTGCTTGACGAGTTCCCACGTCTTGGAAAAATCCCCTCAATGCTTGACGGTTTGGCAACTCTTAGAAGCAAAAAAGTGAGTATTTGCCTAATCGTTCAAAGTTTGGCACAGCTTGATGTAATTTACGGAACAAACGAGCGTAAGGTAATTTGCGACACTTGCTCATACAAGGCTATTTTAGGTGCAACCGATACCGACACGCAGGAATATTTTAGCCGCCTTGTAGGCACATATGAAAAAAAAGTTATCGCTTATGGCACAAATTCAGACGTTTTCGGGCTTGGTAGGGGAACGTCAACCACTACGCACGAGGTAGAAAAACGCATAATAAAGCCCGAAGAATTTGGGCAGTTGACGGATATTGTGCTACTGACCCCTTATGGCATGGCTAGAGTGCGAAAAACGCCGTATTATTTAAGGTGATTTTCTCTGACCCGCAGGGCATTTTTCCCATTTTGCGAAACAGCAAAAAAAGATTTTGGGCTATCTCGTTATTTCATATAATCGTGAAATTGGTCGTTTTTGCATTTTTGTAAAGGTTAATTGCTCGTTCCAGTCCTTGAATTTTTTATCAGGCAGACGTTTTATATATGGAATTTTCGCATTTTCTACTTTGTTTATGAACATTGCCCCTGCGTTGTCATTATCTACACATAAAACAACGCCCATATTTCCCTTGAAAACCGCCACAGTGTTTTTAATAACATTTAATTTTAATCCCGACATTGATACCAAAATACAACTGTTAAGGTTCTTTTTTTCGTGGTTATGTTTGTAGTCTATAAAACTGATTAAATCAATTGCACTTTCAAAAAATAGTGCATAGTCATATGTATCATTTTCAGAAAATCGAACATTAAAACCATAACCATATTTGCTATTTTTTTTAATACCTTTAAAACGCTTTGAGGTTATGCCTTGAACCTCTGCACCTACGCAAATATTATTTTCGTCATATATGGAAAATATGGCGTTGTTTGTTCGCTTTTCTTGATGTAGTAAATTTTTTTCCGTAAGATGTGATATAATGGAAAAACCTATATTGCGTATCGTGTTTAAATACCGCCTAACTTTATTTTGATTATTTTGTAGCTTTGAATTGTCGAGGGCGAAAGGTTTCATGCTCTGCTTGGTTGTTTGTGAAATAGATGTATTTGTTAATGCTAAAATGGCACTTTTAAAATCCATATTCATGTGACGCATAAGATAATCTATTGCGTTCCCATGCTCCCCTCGACTGTTCCAATAATACGCATTATCGGTAAAAATAAGGCTGTTATGTTCCTTGTGGCGGTATCTGCTACCGCTACGCACAAGCGGAACGCCCACGCCCAATAGGTATTCTGCAAGGTTTGCTTGCCTTGCCATTTGTATTATGGTCTTGTTCAATTTGTTTCCTTTCTTTTTGATTGAAAATTAACGCAATAATGGCATTATTTTTGCACGTTTCTTTTTCTCGTCAATTTCAATGCCCTGCGTATTAAATTCTATACTATCAATCCTTACCACATTAAAATTCTTCCGCTCTTTCTCAACCGTTATAGATATTTTCTTTACAAACCTTTGCAGAAATATCATTTTTTCATTATTGTTTAACATCTCCCAATTTTCTTTTATGTTCAAAATAACATCTTCGGCGTTTATGGCTTGCGAGCTTTGAACATTCGTCAATTTTGATTTTTTGCGTTGCAATTCAGCATATAACGCATCGCAACGCTCATTCATTACGCGCAGCATATCTTTGTATTCGTCAAACTCGATTTCCGCACCAACATACCGCTCCATAATTTGCTTTTTTCTAGCTTCCAAAATGTTTAGCTGTTTTTCGTTGTCAATTATTGATTGCAATAACTCATTTTCTTCTTTTTCGATTGCTTCGTTGGGGTTTGCTTCTGCGTTTTCGGTTAAATCGTTATATTTTTCTATGTATTCAATAAAAGCGATTTCTAGCTTAGTATGGCTTATGTTTGGGTTTTTGCACGAAATATCATTATTGTAATATATTTTCTTACTGCAACGATAGGATATTTGGCGGTGTTTTTCGCCGTTTTCGTCTTTTTTGAATGAGCAATTGTGCGTTGTATATTTGCTGCCGCATTTTCCGCAATACAAAACTCCGCAAAAATAGCTGTTAGAATGCGGCTTTTTTGTTTTTGATATTCTTGGCGTGTTTTTTAATTTTTCCTGTGCCAAATGGAATATTTTATCGTCTAAAAGCCTTTCATGCTGTCCGTCTGCTTCAAAATATTTCTCTTTATCAAGCAGAGAATAACGCACTTTTCCAATATATGTAGGGTTTGTTAGGATTTTTTTTATTTTGTTCGCAGTCCATGTTTTTCCGCTGCGTTTAGTGTTTATTTTGCGTTCGTTTAAAGTTTTTGCGATTTTTCCCATTGACATATTTTCGTCAACATACATATAAAATATTTCCTTAACAATTACTGCTTCCTGCGGCTCTATCGTTTGTATTTTTTGCCCTTTTGGCTTGCTGTAACCATAGCTTATAAAGTGATTTCCTAGCGTGTAGCCCTCTCTCGCCTTTCGTTCAAAGCCTAGCTTTAATCGGGTTACTAAATTTTCGCGTTCAAATTCCGCAAATATACCGATTATTTTTAGGAACATTCGCCCAGAGGGCGTGTCCGTGTCTATGCTTTCGCTTAGCGAATTAAAGGCACAGCCTGTTTGCTCGAATAAATCTACTAATTCGAGCAGGTTTTTTGTGCTTCTTGTTAGCCTGTCCACCTTAAAAACCAAGACATTATTGACATTGCCTTGCTCTATGTCCTCGATTAGTCGATTTATGGCGGGGCGGTCAACTATGTTTTTTCCGCTTATGCCCTCGTCGGCATAAATGCCAAAAATTTCCCACTCCTTGAGTAGTGCGTAGGACTTTAATTTTTCCGTTTGCCCACGAATTGAATACCCCTCTTGGGCTTGTTCTTCGGTCGAAACACGCACATAAATCGCCGTGCTTAGTCTTTTTCTTATTGCTTCGTTCATTTTTCCTCGCTCCCGTCTGGTTTATTTTCAGATAGAAGCATTTTTTTCTTTCTCGGAATAGAGGTTTTTAAAAAGAAATCCATCATTTCTTTTTGCAGGTCTTTTGGCAAGGTTATCTTGACGTTTTCCTCTTTCAAGTCATCAGCTCCAATATAATTTAATTACTAAAATATATTTGAGCTTAACTTGTCATATTCCAAAAATGGAGGGCATACGGCTAAAATGGTCGATTTTAGGTGGTTTTTGGTTGTTAGGTTTTTTATACACTCAACTATATCAAACGTCTTACCCTGACTAGGATACCAGTGCGTAAACAGCCGATTTAACGCCAGACTTACCTGCGCGTGGATATTTGCCTCAATCGCCGCTACATGCCAGTGCGGATAAATTTCGCTGCTTGCTACGTTTGCGATATAGTCGATAAAATTGACGCGAACCGAGGCGGCGTTGGTGTTGGGCGCGCCCAAATGCACGGTAATATACTCGGGAATTACCACTTGATTCGCCAGCGGAACATTTGACGGCGCGATAGTGGCGGGGGCGAACGGCTCCAGCGTACGCGCCGAGGGTGCATATTGCCCCGAATACGCATGATTTAGCGGCGGCACGCCGTAAGGCTCGGCGGAGTTCTCGCTGTCGATTATTGCCTCATTTTGATAGGTGTTGTCCCGACCTATGTCGATGGCGTGTTCCAGCGGTATATAAATGTCCTTTTCTGTAGGCCCGCCCTCTACATACGGCTCTAGCTGTATATCCAACACAGACGGTATTTTGTCGAATATCTGCACACCGTACACATTCACTGGCAAAAACCCATGCGAAGCAGGCACATACACATCATAGGTTTCAAACAGCGACGTACCCGAGGACGGACTGCCCGCGGTTATATCGGGGGCTTCCAGCTCCACCGTTTCCGCGCTTCCGTTCCTGTCCGTTTCCAGTGCATAAACCGTCCTGCCGTCCTTTTTTATATAGACCGTATTCTCGTTGCCGTGTAACGCATAGTCGGCGACCTCCAGCTGAATCTTTAAAGACCCTTGACCCATATTACCTCTCCTTTTTATACCATTATCGAGCCATTGGGCGGATAATGGTATTGGCTTCCTTTATGGTTTAATATATTGGGGCGGGGGGAATGTGTGATAGGGAAAGGCAGTATAAAATGAAAAGGTATGGTTTTAATTTGATAATGTTTGTTGTAAGATGTAGAATGTGTATAGATAGTTTATGGGAAGAAAGGTGGGCGTAGTATGCTCAAGTTTATAGCGAAAAATGATAAAATTATTGGTGCAATTACCGCTATCATTATGACAATTTTGGCGACTCTTACGTACTTTCAAAAAGAACCCAACCCCACAGAACAACCATCCACCGCCATAACCGAACAATCATTAGAACAGAACAATCAATATCCCCACCCCGAAATATTACCCGAACAATCATTAGAACAGGGAAATCAATCCCCTCAACTCGAAATATCACCCGAACAAATACGCATACTAAAAAACTTCGCCATTTTGCCAGACGAGGTAATGCCACACGACATAAAAGACTGGCTCAACTGTGATGTAAGCGACCTGCTACGGCTTGTTGAGTGTAGCTATCTTACTGCTTCCGCAGGCGGCTACTACATGCACCCCACAATAAAAGAAGCTGTCACGCTACAGTATGGCGGGTCGTCATACGAGGACTGCTCGGAAATAATAAAATACATGGTGCGCTATGATTATATGAAACCTAGCGATTCTTATGAAAATGCTTACTTTAGGCTTAGTATAGCGGAAGCTGTAATAGTGCAGTTTTGTGATGTGGAAAGAGAAGAAATCGGTCTACTGTTTAATAATATCGCATTAAAATATTACAACTACGGCGAGTATGATAAAGCGTTACACTGGTACGGAAAAGCTAGGGAAAGTTACGAGAACGTCCTCGGCACAGACCGCCTATCCACCGCCATGACCTACAGCCGTATCGGGCGAGTATATAACGCCCAAGGCAAATATGACGAAGCCTTGCACTGGTATGAAAAAGCCAAAGACAGCTATGAAAACGCCCTCGGCACAGATAACTTAAACATCGCCTTCACTTACGAAAACATTGCGGACGTATATAGGAACCAAGGCAAATATGATGAAGCCGTACACTGGTATAAAAAAACTCCCGAAATCTACGAAAGAGTCCTCGGTGTAGACAACCTGCACATCGCCAAAGCCTATAATAACATCGGGGACGTATACAGAAACCAAGGCAACTATGACGAAGCCTTACACTGGTTTGAAAAAAAACTAGAAATCTACGAGAAAGCCCTCGGTGCAGACAACCTCTACACCGCCACCACCTGCGAAAACATCGCGCGGGGACATTATGAGCAAGGCAACTATGGCGAAGCGTTACACTGGCTTGAAAAAGCCCTAGAAATCCGTGAAAAAGTCCTAGGCACAGACCACCCGGACACCGCCACTACCTACAACAACATCGCGATAGTATATAGATACCAAGGCAACTATGACGAAGCGTTACACTGGCATGAAAAAGCCCGAGAAATCCGAGAAAAAACCCTAGGTGCAGACCACCCCGATACCGCCTTAACCTACAACAGTATCGCGGTAGTATATGGCGAGCAAGGCAACCATACCGAAGCACTACCTCTATATATCAAAGCCTACTGTATTTTCCTTAACACATTAGGAGAGAATCACAGAGATACAACAATCATCAAGAACAATATACGCCGTACCTACACCGCCCTCCACGGAAACGATACCGACTTCGACCACTGGCTATCCACCCAGATATAGCCCCCCAATCCCAACAAATTAAGTAAGGCAGGGGCAACGCCCCCACCCAAAAAAAGGAGCAACCCCATGAAAATGACCTTCCGATGGTTCGGAGAAAGCCAAGACCCAATCCCCCTACGCTACATAAAGCAAATCCCGGGCGTGACGGGCGTAGTGACAAGTCTGCTGGACATTCCTGCGGGCGAGGCGTGGCCTGAGTCGCGCATTAGGCATATGACGGAGCAAATCGCCGCCGCGGGGCTAGAGGTGGAGGTAATCGAGAGCGTAAATATTCACGAGGACATAAAGCTCGGGCTTGCCGCGCGTGACGAAAAAATCGAGAGCTACATCTTGACTATGGAACGTCTAGCCAAATATGGCATTAAATGTATTTGCTACAACATGATGCCCGTTATCGACTGGGCGAGAAGCGACCTATATTACGACCTGCCAGACGGCTCAAACACCATGCGCTACGAGGCCGCCTTTGTGGACAGCATAACGCCCGAGGAGCTTGCGGCTCGTTACGCCAAGGATTCCCAGACCTACGAAATGCCAGGCTGGGAGCCAGAGCGCATGAAAAAAATCCGCGAAGCCCTAGCGGCGTACGAGGGCATGAGCGAGGCCGCATTTTACGCGAATATGAAGTATTTCCTAGATGCAATTATCCCGCACGCCGAACGGCTCGACATAAAAATGGCAGTCCACCCAGACGACCCGCCGCGCCCTATTTTCGGCTTGCCCAAGCTAATAATCAGCCGCGAAAATATCCGCAAATACCTCGCACTGCACCCAAGCAAGCACAACGGCCTTACGCTTTGCACAGGCTCGCTTGGCGCGAAAAAGGGCGCGGACATTCCTGCGATTATCCGCGAATTTGGCGAGCTAATCCACTTCGCGCATGTCCGCAATCTGAAGTTCGAGAACGACACCGACTTTTACGAATCGGCGCACCTGACCTCCCTCGGCTCGCTCGACATGTACGAAATTATGAAAGCCCTAAGCGACATCGGCTTTTCGGGCTGGGTACGACCCGACCATGGGCGTATGATTTGGGACGAAGCCACAAGAAAAGGCCGCCCTGGGTATGGGCTGTATGATAGGGCGTTGGGCGCGGCGTACCTACTCGGTTTATGGGAGGGACTTCGTCCCTTTTCTCCGAATGACTTTAGTGGGAATATCGTCCCGAAGCCTTAATAGACAGGGAGCAAGGGAACGCGGATTTTAAAAGAAATGGAACGCGGATTTTCGCGGATTTGGCGGATTTTCGCGGATTTTTTCTTGCGTTTATTGAAAATTTACGGATTGCGGATTATGTAGGTTTTTAGAGGGTATCAAACACGGATTTAACGGATTTTCACGGATTACGCGGATTCGTTCGTGGGAAAATCCGTGTAATCCGTGTAATCCGTGTATTATGTGTTGCGTTAGCTTTGAATGAAAGCGAGAACGAATCCGCGAAATCTGCGTAAATCCGTTAAATCCGTGTTTAATTGTCTTTAAATCCACATTTTATTATCTGCTGTGCCTCGCTCCCTGTGCCTCTGTGCGAACTCCTGCATGAAATGATTTTGACAAATATATAAAATTTATATACTGGTGGGGTGAAAATGAATCCTAAATCAGTTCTTTTACAATGGGTAGAGGCTTTTAACAATTCCGATGTTGAGAAACTCTCGAGCCTGTATGCCGATGATGCCGTCAATCATCAGGTTGCTAACGAGCCAGTTATTGGTAAAACAGATATAAAGAAGCTGTTCGAGCTTGAGCTTGCCCAAGCTAAAATGACTTGCATTGTTGAAAACATTTTTGAAGATGGCGAGTGGGCTATTATTGAATGGAAAGACCCCTTGGGCTTGAGGGGCTGCGGTTTTTTTCACATAGCTGATGGCAAAATTGTTCTTCAAAGAGGATATTGGGATAAGCTGTCATTCTTGAAGCAGCATAACCTGCCAATTGTATAGTTTAATCCGCGAATTTACACGGATTCTATCCGTGTAAATTAAGGGCAGAGGAACGCAGCTTTTATTCGTGTAAATTAAGGGTAATCAAACACGGATTTAACGGATTTTCACGGATTACGCGGATTCGTTCGTGGGAAAATCCGTGTAATCCGTGTAATCCGTGTAGTATGTGTTGCGTTAGCTTTGAATGAGAGCGAGAACGAATCCGCGAAATCTGCGTAAATCCGTTAAATCCGTGTTTAATTGTCTTTAAATCCACATTTTATTGTCTGCTATGCCTCGCTCCCTCTGCTTTGTGCCTCTGTGCGAACTACTGTGTGAAAAAATCCTTTAACTAAAGATATGGAAGCTATACACTTTACCTACGTTCATTATTTTTCAAAAAGATTTTCACACAGAGGCACAGAGGGAGCGTGGCACGGCAGAAGCACGAACGAATCCGCGAAAATCCGCGAAAATCCGCGTTACATGCCTTTAAAATCCGCGTTCCAAATTCTCAAAAACAAACAAGGAGCGAGATATGAACCCACATAAATTTGATGTCGCGTTAATGCGCGCGCGTACAAAATCCGCCCCCACATGGCTACACATAGGCGCAGGCAATATTTTTAGGGCTTTCGTGGCCGCCGCACAGCAGGATTTATTGGAAAGCGGCGAGGCGCAGACGGGAATAATCGTCTACGAGCCATATGACGAGGAAATTATTCCCAAGGCGTTTACGCCATACGATAACGTAACCATCGGCGTAACCCTGCACGCGGACGGAAGCACAGAGAACCGCGTAATTTCAAGCATTGCGGACGCTTTTTCCTGCGATTTGCCGCGCCTAGAGGAAATAATAGCCGCGCCGTCGTTGCAGCTAATTAGCCTAACAATCACGGAAAAGGGCTACGCCACGGAGAAAATTTGCAAAACGCCCGCCCAAGCAAGCACGGCAATCGAACAGCTTACGCGCGGACTGCTTTCGCGATACAATCGCCAAAAGCCTGCCGCGCCGCCCATTGCCCTTGTTTGCTTGGACAATTTCGCGGAAAACGGCAAGCAGCTGGAAAACGCCGTTTTGGCGGTAGCGCACGAATGGTGCAAAACGGACGTTCCGCAGGGCTTTGTCGAATATGTAAAAACGCAGAGCTTCCCGTGGACAATGATTGACAAAATCACGCCGCGCCCGTCCGCAGACGTAGCCAAAAGGCTGGGCGACCTTATTCCCAGCACGGAAATTTTTGAAACGACGAAGCACACCTTTGTCGCGCCGTTCGTAAACGCCGAGGCCGCACAATACCTAGTAATCGAGGACGATTTCCCAAACGGCCGTCCGCCACTGGAAAAAACTGGCGTGTATCTCACCGACCGCGAAACAGTCCGCCGCGTAGACCAAATGAAGGTTTGCGCCTGCCTAAACCCGTTGCACACCATTCTGGCAATCGCGGGCAAGCTGCTGGGCTACCCCACAATCGCCGACTGCATGAACGACCCGCGCCTCGTAAGGCTCATACGCGCCGCCGCAAACGAAGCCCTGCCCACCGTAGCCCACCCGCGAATTATCGAGCCGCGCGACTTCCTAGAGGAAGTCCTCACGCGCCGCTTCCCCAATCCGTTTATCCCCGACACCCCTGCCAGAATTGCCAGCGATACCTCGCAAAAGGTCGCAGTGCGGTTTGGGGTTACGTTGAGGGCGTTGGGGGGAGGGGGAGGACAGGGGCAAGGGCAAGGGCAGGAACAAGGGCAAAATCAAGGGCAAGAACAAGGGCAAAATCAAGGGCAGGAACAAGGACAGGAACAAGAGCAAGCACAAGGACAGGAACAAGGACAAAACCAAGGGCAAGAACAAGGGCAAGAACAAGGGCAAAACCAAGGGCAAGAACAAGGGCAAGAACAAGGACAAGAACAAGGACAAGGGCAAAACCAAGGGCAAAGCCACTCCCACCTAGAAGCAATTCCCTTTTTTATTGCGTTGTGGCTTCGCTATCTCATGGGCATAGACGACAACGGCAACAAAATGCAACTAAGCCCCGACCCACGCTTGCCGCAGGTATTTAAGGTGCTTAGCGGCAAGGGCTTAGGTGAGGTGAGTTTGAAAACAGGAGCGGAAGCAGGAGCAGAAGCAAGTGCGATAGATTTAAGACCCATGCTCTCTTGCAAGACTACATTCGGCGTAGATTTGTATGAAACAAGCCTCGGCGAAAAAATCGAGTGCATTTTTGCAACGCTCGCAGAAAAAGTGGGTGCTGTTTCAGAGAGGCTGTCACGATTCACCCTCTAGTCGAGGTGTAATATTTTGGAATATTTTCCATTATTATTTAGGTATCGTAAGGGATTGATTTTTTTCAAACTAAGGTTATAATAAAAACAGGTCACACTAATGTGCGACCTGTTGTGAAGCAAGCAGAGCCGTGGCTTGGTGTCACCGCTGTGATGTATCGTAAATTAAAAATAGCCGGTTTCCTTGGCCAAGGGCGGCTATTTTTTTGTCTTGTGTGAACTGCTGCGACCCGCTTTGTATGACAAAATCATTCCAAGAACGGTAATCACGAAGTTATAAAACTCGTTAAACGCAAAGTCCATATTCCACCTCCCTGTAAAAAAGGCGGTGAAACCAAGCCAACCCTCGGCAACTGCTTATAGCTGTTTAGGCTACACGTCCATTATTACATAAAAAATATAAAAATCAACTCTTGACAAGCTCCCAAAAAGCAATTACTATAATTTTGTTGATTTTTTCATGGTAATTTTTCTCGGAGTAATGCCCCACGTTTGCCCCACAAGCGTGGGGCGTTATTCTTTTTACATATTAGGAAGCTACTCCGAGGGACGACATTCCCACCACGGAGCGGTCGGAGAAAATGGGAAACGCCCCCAAGTCTTTGGGGCGACATTCCCACCAAGGAGCAATCAAAAAAAGGCAACTCCCCTTTTCTGTACACAAAGAAACTACTCCGCGAGGTGACATTCCCACCAAGGAGCAATCAAAAAAAAGGGCAACGCCCCTTTTCTGTACACAAAGAAACTACTCCGCGGGACGACATTCCCACCACATTCCACCGTAGAAAAGGGGCTATGCCCCCAGTCGGCGAAAAGGGGCAACGCCCCCTACGCCTCTTTAAAAAACAAAATAATCGGCACTAAAATCATAGCAGTCAGCCCGCCTGCCATACCATTATTATACAAATTCATTCCGCCGTGGTACGGGCTGATTGTAATCGCAAACGCGCAATGCAAAATGCCTGCCACGAAGCCCCACCATATGCCGAAGCTCTTGCACAGCGGCGCAAGGCAGGTGGAAAAAAATATAGCCACAAGAAAGCCGCCGCTGTTGTAGGGTATGCCTGTAAAATGCTGGTTAATCAACGCCGCGAGGGTCGCGCCCATGACAATGGGTATGGACGAAAACAGTGCCTTGCCGAACGCGCCGAAGCCCACCACCGACAAAATCGCGCCGATTACTGGGCCGTTGTATTCGCCGCCGATAAGCCACATGTACGCAAGGCACGCAAGCCCAATAATTCCCATATTGATGTACGCCTTTTCCTCAAATTCCTTGAAAAAGTCAATCTCGTATTTGTGAAACTGAAAGAGCTGCGAAACGCGAAACTTTTTGACTGCTTTCGTCTTGGTGAACGAGCCGCAAACAATATAATAAAGCGACACCAGCCCAAGCAACGCCTTCAAATGCAGGCTGTAGCCCTTGCTCCATAGGTCGAGCGTGTCAAATTCCAGCCCAAACAGCCTAAATATGGCATAAATCCCCATGCCGATAATGCCCGCCGTAAAGCCCACGTTGTACAGGGTGAAGCCCTTGTGCGCGGCGAACATATGCAGCGCAAGCGGATTGATTAAATACCCGATTAGCAGGCCGATTGTTACGCCAAGCAACGCCGCCAAAAATGGTTGAAAATTCGTAACATGCGCCAGCTGCGTAACCGCGGGCGCAAGGCATGTGGCAAGCATCGCGCGCAAAACCGAATCGCCCATGGGCGCGTTGTTGACAATGGCGTACAAAAAGCCGCCCACGATAATAGGCAGCATATTAGTGGGATTTTTGCCGAAAAATGCAAGCCCAATAACAAGCCAAAGCGTGCCCTTGGTAAGCCCCGACGGCTCATGCTTCGCCAAAACAAGCGAGCCGACAGCCAAAAGCCCACTAAGCCCAACATTTACCAGCGTAGCCCCAAAGCCGCCCGTATGTATATAATCATGCACCAAAATATCCGGCCGCGAGAAAATCTCGACCAGCCCCTCAAACACGCCAATCGGCGTAGCATAAGCAAGCCCCGCAACAATAAACAAGCAAAACAGCATGGAATGAACGCGATACGGCTTCTTAAAAAAATGCTCCTGCATGGTTTCACTCCCTGCGTATGAGAATTATGTAAATTATGGGAATTTTTAGAATGTCGGCGGCTTTCAAAGGTTGCCCTCATTATATTATACGAATATCACGCAAACGTCAAAAAAGAATTTTTACATAGTTTAAGGCTTTGGCTTCATGGTAATAATCCAATTGCTACGCTTTTTGCTACAAGAAGTGGAATGAAGAAAGTGAATGGAACGCGGATTTTCGCGGATTTAGCGGATTTTCGCGGATTTTAAAGGCAAAGGGCAATTGAACACGGATTTACACGGATTACGCGGATTTTGTCCACGTAAATTACTAAACGGCGATATATTTCCCCACGAGCCAATCCGCAAAATCCGCGAAAATCCGCCAAATCCGCGAAAATCCGCGTTCCATGCCCTTAAAATCCGCTAAATCCACGAAAATCCGCGTTCCATCGTTCTTCATTCTAAAGTATCAAAAATCGCTAAAGGCGTTCAAAAAACGGAGGGATTATCAATGAAAGAGCTAAGAATTTTATCCATGTCAGTATTTTTCGGGCTAGTCTTTGCGGTTGTTGTGGCGGCGTACACGTTTATTTACTCCGCCACGACCCAGCGCGACATCGCCGAAAATGTAATACGCTTCCACGTACGCGCAAACAGCAACACAGGCGACGACCAAGACCTAAAAAACCTTGTCAGCGCAGAGGTTTTGGACAAATTCTCGGCAAATTTCAGTCAGTACACCGACATCGCCGACATGCGCGAGCTTTTCGCACAGCTTTTACCAGAAATGGAAGCCTATGCACAGGAAATCGTGCGTAGCAAGGGCTACGATTACGAGGTCGCGGCAAGCATGGAAAGCGTGTTTTTTCCGACACAATTCTACGGCGATTTAGCCTTTCCGCCGGGCAAATACGAGACCGTGCAAATACTAATCGGCGAGGGCGAGGGGCAAAATTGGTGGTGCTTGATGTTTCCGCCGCTATGCTATGTAGACATGACCGCCACCGACGCAGGGCAGCAGCAGCTCGCCCAGAC
>WRLD01000029.1 GCA_009777845.1 Defluviitaleaceae bacterium | reverse complement strand
ATTATGACTTGCTTGGGTATGCTGTCGCCGATGCAAGTCTTGAATAAGTATTTAGCTGTTATGTTTTAGCTTCTTACCACTCTTGTTTATCTCTTGATTTTTGTTACCTATCATTGACGCTCGAACAGTACTGTTCCCATCCGTCGCCGATTTCTTCTTGCAATTCTTGAAAATAAGCGGCGTTGGTTTTATCAAATTCATAGCTGATATCCGCAAAATCCACGACAAAGCCATAGCGGAAGGCTTTGTACGGGCGGTTTACCCTTGTGAGCGTTTGTAGCAAATTATGGTCTTTGACTACGCGGTGCAAATAAAGCCTTTTCAATCTGTGAGCATCAAAGCCGGTAAGGAGCATATTGAAAACGATAAGGATGTCGATATTGCCGCGCTTGAACTCCTCACGGTTTTCGGTGCGTGTCTGCTTGTCGTAGACATCGTGGAGTACGAGTTCGGTTTTCAACTCAGGATAACTCTCTGTGAACGTCTTAAACAACTCTTTCGCTTGTTCGCTGCTGTCGCAAACTATCATACCGCCAATGGTAGCATCACCAAGCCGAATTCTGCTTCCGATAAAATCAGAAGCGATATACTCAGCCATAAACGACACATAACGTTCATGAGCATATACCTTTGTTTTATTTGCCGAGCCTTTAAGGGCTTTTATTTGTTCGAGAATTTCTTTGCACTGCGCTTTGTATGTTGTTTCGATACCCTCGCGGATAAGGCGAAGCGTGTACCCATCCTCGATAGAGAGATTGTAATAATATTTATGGATATAGTCGCCAAACGCGTCTGTGCTTTTGTAAGCAACCCGACCATTCCCATCAGTAGATTTTATTTTTTGGTTAATGAGCGGTGTTCCTGTCAGACCGATAAATATAGCGTTTCGGTCGCTTGCGAAGAGGTTCGCGAGGAAGCTACCACGCGGATTATAGCTGCGGTGAACTTCATCAAGGAAATAAATCCGCTGAACATTGATTGCGTAGTCATTTTGGGCAGTCACACGAGATTCCTCGGAAAACTTTTGAATGTTTACAACCGTTATTTCATTTTCGCCGCTGTCGTTGCCAAGAGCCGCCACTTCTTTGATGGCGTCCTTAAACTCATCTTTGCTGTTTACGGTTTGTACTTTCAAGCCGCGTTTGGAGAACTCACCCTTAGCCTGCTCCATAAGGTCGAGCCTATCGACAACAAAATAAAACTTAGGAATGATGTTTTGTTGTTGAAAATAGTTTGTTAGGTAAGGCACGTTGAAATATGCAAGTGCGGTCTTACCGCTTCCTTGCGTATGCCATATGATGCCTTTTTTGATGCCGTCGGCAATTTTGTTCTCAATCGCATAGGTGGCAAACAACTGCGGATAACGCATGATGTGCTTTTCGATGCCCTTAATGCCGTCGATATATACAAGCCCATATTGCAAAAGCATTTTCAAGCGGCTGCGGGATAAGAGCGAAGCGACTATGCGGTTTGTCGGCTTCATCTCGGACTTATTTGTTATGTATTCGTCCGAATTTTTGATAGCGACGAGATTATTGTCTCTGAGAATGAAATTCTCTACGGTTTCATCAATCTCTTTTAGTGCCGTGAAAACAGCGGGGGTTTCCTCTCTGAAGCAGTTAAAATTCGCCTCAGCCAAAGAAGGCGTAGCATAGAACGCCCCTTGCAACGGCACGACCGTTTCGGAATCGTATTCCATGTTGTTTGAGAAAACAATGAACTGCGTGATATTGATAAAGCGCCGGAATTTTTTGTTTTGAAACCTCCTGTTTATGCGTTCGCGCTCCGCAAGTATTCCTTCACGATTGTTTGGCTTTTTGACCTCAATAAACACGAGCGGCATACCGTTAATAAACACGGTGATGTCGGGACGGAATTCGTCCTCTCCATTTTTACAAGTGAATTCGGTGCAGACATGGAAACTGTTGTTGTCGAAGTTATCAAAGTCAATCAGTTTTATTCCCGATGTAGCGGTCAGCTTTTTATAGAAAGCACGTCCCAAATCATCGTAATCGAGAATATCCCTGATTTCGGCGAGAATCGCAGCAGGGTTCAAATCTTGTACATCGGGATTAATACGACACAGACTATCGGCGAATATATCGGTGAAGATGTTGGTGTCGCCATCAAAAGCGATATTTTTCAAAGACACATACTCATAACCGAGACGCGTTAAATGTACTATTGCGGGAATTTTCACTCGAGTGTTTTCGTTGAATGTCATCGTGTTATCCTCCGTTAGATGGATTATATTCTTCCATATCCATAATGTCATTTATCCCACAATCAAGGGCTTTACATATCTTTAATAGTACATCTGTCGTAATATTCTCACCTTTGCTGAGTTTGGCGATTGAGGTAGTGCTGACCCCTGAAATACGTTTCAAATCGCGTTTATTCATATTCTTGTCGATTAGAATTTTCCATAATTTTTTATAGCTAATTACTTTTTCAGACATAGTGCTTCCTCCAATTCGCGAGAACTCTGATTAGCGATTCATTGTTCATTATAACAGTAGCGTTGGTGAATGTCAACGATATTTCCGCAATCACAAAAATATTTTTTGGCAACCACCTCTAAATGTGCTATATTTATTATGATTAAGATTTCGTTTTACTGAAAATACAGACAGTTAGGAGGTATCGCTGATGGCACGGACTCGTTCTTTTACAAATTATGTCGCCGACCGTTTTTACAATGGTCTCTATAAATACGTCCAAACCTATGTGGAGCGCATTGAGGTTTCGGACTTAAATTTGCGTTCATGCTCCGTGCCGGATTTCGACGAGGCAGAGTTTGTTGACATTGAAATGAAATGAGTGTCCGTCAGCGACCTCCCCGACATGACGATTGCGTTTGATGTGATTGTCGAAGCCGAGTTTTCCGTAAAAGAAGTCACGCGGCATCATGATAAAGAGGACACTTGCTATCAATGGTTTAAATTAAAGTGCAGGGGCGATTTGGGAAAAAGCCTCGATGACTTTATAATATTGGGAATCGAAGCATACCACAAGAAAACTCCCCAATCGAAACCGTTGGCTGACGACTTGGTGCCAATCATCTCAAAAGAAAAGCTGGACGAGTGTGCCGAGGATTTTTTGAAACGGCACTACCCGGAAGCCTTGATTGAACCCATTCCCGTTGACCCAAGGATTTTAGCCGAGCGAATGGGGCTTGAAGTCTATGAACAGGAAATCACGGAAGACGGCACGGTTTTCGGTCAGATTTGTTTCCGTGATACGGAAACGGTCAAAGCCCGTAGCATCTTGGTTGACCCGAAGGCTTATTTTTTGAGAAATCTTGGTTCGGTAAACAATACGATTATCCACGAATGCGTCCATTGGGACAAGCATCGGAAATTCTTTGAACTGGGGCTGCTTCTTGATAGTTCACTCTCTAAAATTAGCTGCCAAGTGTCGGGCGAGGTCGATGATAATAAATCGGAATCCGTCAGATGGATGGAGTGGCAGGCGAATTCTTTGACCCCTCGCATTATGATGCCGAGACAAATGTTCTTGAAAAAGGCATATAATATCCTGAAAGACCGCTTTGAAAGCGGAGAAACCTTTATCGACGCTCTCGAACCCACGATTGACGAGCTGGCGATTTTCTTTGGCGTGTCGAGGCTGGCCGCCAAAATCCGAATGATTGACGTAGGCTATACGAATGCTATTGGCACTTTCAATTATATTGACGGGCGATATATCAAGCCTTACTCCTTTTAAGAAGGGGCTTTGGAGCGAAATCAAACATTTTCCATCGGCGCGTTTGATGCCATTGCGGACGAAATCCCAATGGAAGAACGCCAAGTGCGCAGAATATTTAATGGAGAATCAAACGGCAGCATACAGGCTCTTGTTTCCATATGCCTTATTTTGCATCTCCCGCCTGAAATCAGCTTCCATATCATTGATAAGTCGCCATTATCTTTTTCGCTTACGGATACAAACCACTAATGGTATCGTTTCGCCTTGCAATATCAGCACGGCAAGTCATTAGATGAAGTAAAGGCGTTTCTGATGACGCAAAATGTGACCTTATAGCCTAAAGTCTCAAATATTTTTCATGGAAAGCGGACACGGTGATGTCCGCTTTTTTTACGCCCATTTTTAGGCTTTCGCTAATCTTTATACACCTCACCGTTACTAAAAAAACGGTGTTTTTGTTCTTTTTGCGGTAAAAAGCGGACATCACCGTGTCCGCTTTTGCTTGTCCATGTTGGGCTATAGTTAATTTAGCAAACAAGCTATCAAAAAATAGGAAACAAAATCAAATGGAAATCAGAACGCCGAAAGACAAACTCTATGGAACGCTCGACTTGAATACTTACATCATGACAGTCTTGGACGGCAAGAACATCCGCCAATTCCCTATCCCCACGGAAGGATGCCGTTTGTGGTACAGGGAGGGAAACAACCCACTCGAAGAAGTGACTATCCAGCCGCAACGCGTTTTTCTTAAAACAGCAATGTAAAACTAAACAAACCCGAATCCGCCGGATTGCATTAGACGACAGCGCGGAGCGACCCGAAAGGGCGTTCCAACTGTCGTCTTTTTCTGTTTGTGCGGATTTAGTAGCTCTGGAGGATTCAGGAAATTTGAATCCAAAGGAGCCATGCCATGCAAAAAGACTGCTGCATCATCGCCACAGACGGAACGGAGACTCGTATCAGCGAGAGCGAGTTCCGCAGAATCCTCAAAGAGGACAATGCCCGCGCCAAGCGGGGCGAAACGCGCCTTTATTACCATTACGAAGACCAGAATCAAGAAAACAAGCCGGATTATGTGTCCCATGCACTGATGGAATGCGGCGGAAAGGACGGATCGACCTACCGCCTCAACAAGCGCAATAAGGATGCCGCCGCGAAATAGCGAGAACGCGACACCCGCTGCCGCAACGAGGACGGCACTATCTGCACCGCCGTCTGCCGGGACTGCGACAAGAACGGCGAACGCGAAAGCCACGCTCCGCTTTCCCTTGATGATTTCGTCGGGGACAAGCACGAATCCACGGATACGGGCGACATCGCCCAGATTATGGAAGATGTGCAGCTCCTTGAAACCCTCGTCGCGTCGCTATCTGAGGATGAGTTCGCTTTGATTGACGCGCTCTATTATCAGGAATACTCGATGCTCGATTATGCCAAGGAACAAAGCGAGATTACGTGCGAAACAGTCGAGGTTATGCGAAACCGCCTCCGCCGTTTGCATAACAGCACAATGAAAAAACTGGAGGTCATTTTGAAAGACTGGCGTTAAGCCCGACCAATTCACGCTCCCATAGTCAGTAGGGCTATGGGAGCGTGACTCCCTTAGAAATTGTTAAGCTAAAGGACGAAAACAATCACCTAAAAACACAGAACAACGCCCTGCGTGTAGCAAACCATAAAATCCAACACCGCCTAACAACCCTAGAACGCTCCGCCGCTTTAATATCCGACAGCCCCACGGAACACATTGAGGAATGGGCGATACTGCGAGAAGATGTTAAACGCGCGGCACAGGATTATCATTCGGATATTGGACAGCTTGAAGCAAAAAACAGCCTGCCATCTACAAAAATTCAAATGCTTGATAATTTATTCAAGGAATTTTCACTTAGCTTTGCCGCCAACAGCATTGACTTTAAGCTCAAGGTGTGCGGCAGTATTCCGTTCATGGTCGAGAACGTAATCGAGCAAAGCAAGCTAGAAACAATGATAGGCGACCATTTACAAAACGCGCTTATCGCACTCAATGCAAGCGACAACGCTTTTCGTAGCGTTTTGGCAGTTATTGGGCTGGCGGGGGATTGCTATGAATTTTCGGTTTACGACAGCGGTGTTCCGTTTGATGTAGCTACGCTTGAGTTGCTCGGAACTAAGCCTGTAACTTCTTATGGGAATAACGGCGGTAACGGTATAGGCTTTATGACTACCTTTGAAACTATGAGAGAAGTCAATGCTAGTTTGATTGTTAGTGAGAAAGTGCCTAGCGGTTCGGATTATACCAAGTCTGTTACGGTACGCTTTGACGGGGAGCGTAGATATATTATAGAAACGTATCGCACGGAGGACTTTTTGGAATGTGGAAGGTATACTATTTGTACCTCGGGGGGGGTAAACGATATTGTAAAAAAACCCCTCGAAGTTTAGCAATCATGCTAATTTCAAGGGGCTTGTTAAAGCGCGAAACCAGATTCGAACTGGCGACCCTCGCCTTGGCAAGGCGATGCTCTACCACTGAGCCATTCGCGCATCTAGGTGGTGAAGCGGGTAGAGGGAATCGAACCCTCGTATCAAGCTTGGAAGGCTTGTGTTCTACCATTGAACTACACCCGCGAGTTTCACAAACACCAACGGCAGTAATTTTACAACATCATGGCTAGTATTGTCAAGTTTTTATTTTTTGAAAGCACGTCAATCTTGATTTTATTTTACATACCCCCTAATAAATATGTTATACTCCACACAAAATAAAAAAAACCCTGTAATGTTTTCGCCACCCCCACAGTTATAAACTTTATACACCATATCCACCACACCACACCCACCCACCACCCACCCACCCAAAGAAAGGTTGTGCAACCATGAAAAAAACCACACTAACCCTCCCCCTAGCAGGCGCAGGGCTATTCCTAGCCCTCGTACTGCTACTAATCTTCACACTCCCACCAAAAGACCCAACCCACCAACAACCCCCCAACCCAGACCACGCCACCCCACCCGCCGCCCTAACCAAAGACGGCTTCGCCGAACACTCCTTCACCCCACCCATAGCCGCCACCCTTTCCACCACGACCACATCTACGCCCCTTGACGTAGACGAGCTACTATCCGCGCAGGAATCACGAGAGGGCTACACGCTCGCGCCTACCATGTTTGGATTGACTGGCATAGACACGGAAAGCGCGTTTATCCTGCGTACGCCGAGCGGCTACGCCGCGCCGCCGCAGGTGTCCATAGACGGACAACCTCTGCCAGACGTAGCGCGCGAGGACGACAATACCTTTACCGTAACGCCAGCCGTGCCGCTTGCGCCAAACAGCGTGTACGTCTTTAGGCTTACTTCCGCTAGCGGACGTGAGGTTTCATGGGCGTTTCAGACCTCTGTGCGGTTTGAAATAACGTCTACACTGCCGCGTAACGAGTCGGCGAACGTCCCCGTTCGCACAGGCATAGAGGTAAATTTTTCCTTTGGCGAGGAAGTCAATATTTCAGACTACTTTAAGATTTCGCCGCATGTAGAGGGCGACTTTATTTATCGCGACTCTACTACCATTTTCACGCCAAAAACGCCGCTTGCATACAGCCAAATTTACACCGTTACCATACAGGACGGCGTAAAGCTGCCGAGCTTTTCGGAAACGGCGGGCGAGGTGACTTTTTCGTTTGAAACAGCGCCCGCACCCGACAGGAAGCCGTATAATCCTAGATGGGAATCGCGCGTGCATTTTTCCAACCGCTACGTAGAATTTCCGTCATTTGAACAGCCGAAGGTGGGCTTTTGGCTAAATTTCAGCAACCAACGCCGCCGCCCCGCTGTAACAATGACGCTCTACCGCTTCGCTGACCGTGACGAGGCAATAAACGCGGTAAACAAGACCGCAAATTTCCCATACTGGTCGCATTTTTCCTCCGAGGAATTTTATATAGACCCCTCTAAAATGGAAGAAATTTCCTCGGAGGTCGTCACCGAAAGGCAGGGCGACCCAGAGCGTATGTGGGGCGCGGAAACGTACACCCTGCCAGAAGCGTTGCCGCAGGGCTTTTACCTGCTAATGGCGACCACGGACGACAACCCCGAGGAATACCGCTACGGGCAAGTGGTAATCCAAGTAACCGACATAGCCACGCAAATAATCGCCGACAGCGACAAAGCCCTACTGTGGCTAAACGACATGAACACAGGCAGTCCCATAAAAGCAAGCGTATATGAGCCAGTGTCCGAAACCACCGTAGAATCGACAGAATACGGCATAGCCGTACTGGAACACAAGCTCGAAGCAGGCAATCACCTAATCGTGTCCGCTGGCGCGTTAGAGGGCGTTGTGTTTATAATAAACGGCTATTTTCAGAGCTTTTGGGGCGGCTGGGGCTACTATGACGACTACGAGGTCAGCTACGATATGCCTATGGCGAGAAGCATAATGCCGCCAATCTATAACAATATTTCCGCGCACAATACGTACTGGACGGCGTTACAGCTAGACCGTACCTTGTTCCAACGCAGTGATACAGTGTCGCTGTGGGGCTTTGTACAAAACCGCGCCGCGGACGAAAGCATATCGCATGTCACCGCCGTGTTGAAAGAAACGGCATGGTGGATGCGACCAGGCGCGACAGAAAACGACACCCTGCACACGCAGAATATTTCTGTGCAAAACGGCGCGTATTCGGGCGAGCTACGCCTGCCGAATATAGACCCTGGCTCGTACGAGCTGCTAATTTATCACGGCGATATTCGGCTCAATTCCGTGTATTTTACGGTAATGGACTATGTAAAGCCGCCGTATCAGCTAACTGTTTCCGCCGACACCAAGGCAATTTTCGCAGGACAGGAGGTAACATTTACGGCGCGTACGGAATTTTTTGAGGGTACGCCAGTGCCAGATTTGGATATTTCTTACAACAGCTCAGGCTGGGGCTTATCGCCGAACGTCAATAGCCGCGAAAAAACAAACCTAGAGGGCGTAGTGGAAATTACGCAAAGACCAGTCGCAGACCGTGCGGACATACAGGGCGAGCGTTCGTATAGCTTTTCGGCAGAGGCTACTTTGCCCGAAATCGGCTGGACGTACGAGCAAGCCTCGGTACGCGTGTTTGTGAACGATATAGCCGTCCGCCCGCGAGCTACCCGCATAGAAAAGAACGCCACACTTACCGTAGAAATAAACGATATAACGCTAGACCGCCTAAATGACGGCACGTCCGAGCATTGGAGCGACTATTTGAGCGAGCCTACGGCGAACAAAAAGGTAAATGCCGACATTTTTGAAATTTACTGGGAACGAGTACAGGACGGCGAATTTTACGACCATATAACAAGGCAAACCGTGCCGAGGTATCGCCACGAAAGGCGCGAAAACAAGCTACAGTCCTTTGAAATTACTACCAACGCGGACGGCGTAGCTACGCGGGATTTTGAAATACCGAACACGGAAAGAAGAACCTATGAAGCGCGCCTTACCGTCATCGACGGCAATGGGCGTACGATTAGGCACAATGTCTATATCGGGCGCGATTATTCCAGTTTTTATCGTGAAGCAGGAAACAACCGCCTATACCTCTACGGCGCAGAGCGCGAGGGCTACGACATAGGCGACAATGTAGAGCTTACCATAATGCGCGGCGCAGAGCCTTTGGAGCAGGGCAATTTCCTGTTTGTGGTAGTGCAGAACGGCATACTGTCGTACCATATCGGCAAGAACACGCTAGACATGGTTTTTGGTGAGGAGCATGTGCCTAACGCGACTGTTTACGCGTACCATTTTAACGGACATGTGTACAACTCTGGCGGTCAAATGTCGCAACGCCTGCGATACAATCCGACCAACCGCGAGCTAGTAATAAGCATAACCACCGACAAGGACGTTTACCGCCCTGGTGAGATTCCTAGCTTTATAGTAAAAACAACCGATACGGACGGCAACCCAAAGGCCGCCAACGTAAATATCAGCCTAGTAGACGAGGCGTTGTTCGCGCTTATGAATTACGAGGTGGACACGCTCGCCATGCTTTACGGCAATGTTAGCGACAATTTGCGGCTAAGTATGGCAACGCATTTAACGTATGTGAGTGACGGTATAGAGGACATGGACGGTATGGTAGCTATGTCAACAGATAGTGCTATGGGCGCACCTGCCCCCCAAATGGCTAGAAATAGGCTGATGGCAGAAGTGTCAATGGACATGGCGGAGGAAGAAAGCGGCGGCGACCGCGGCGGAAACACGCGCATACGCGAACGCTTTGAGGATACCGCTATATTCGCGAGTGTCCGCACAGATTCGAGCGGCAGTGCGGTGTTGTCGTTCCCATTGCCAGACAATATCACGTCATGGCGCGCTACCGCTTCTGGTATAAGTAACGATTTGTACGCAGGAAATATAGTACAGCCAGTACGCGTAACCATGCCTATGTTCCTGCACCACGCGCTTAACAGGACATTCTTGGTGGGCGATACGCCTACGCTTGGCGTAAACGCTTACGGCACAAGTCTAGTGGGCGGCGAGCAGGTAGAATTTACCGTATGGCGTGAGGACGAACCGTTGGATATTCGCAGGGCAAGCGGAAGCGCGTTTGAGCGTGTAAATATTCCCTTATGGGAGCTGAACGAGGAAGGCTCGGGCGCGATTATTATACGCGCGGTAGTGGCAGGCTTTGACGACGCGTTAAAGCACGAGTACCAAGTCGTAAGCTCGCACCGCTTGATAGAAAACGCTATTTTCTACGAGGTTTCGCCGCAGACGGTGTTTGACGTAAACAGCGGCGGTCTTACCAATATCACGTTTACCGACCAAGGGCGCGGCCAGTTTTTGAGTAGCTTATACAGCCTGCGTAATACGTGGTGGAGCGGCGATAGGCTAGAGGCTCTTGTCGCGAAACGCGAGGCCACCGCGCTTATTCGGGAGCATTTCCCCGACTCGCATATCTACGGCGGCGGCGGCAGTCTTGACATCAACAATTACCAGACACAGGACGGCGGAATCGCTATTTTGCCGTACTCCAGCTCCGAGCTGGAGGTCACTGTCATGCTTATGCCGTTTGTCAAGGACGAGGTGAACGTAATGGCGTTACGCCGTTATTTGCAGACCGTGTACGACACCTCCGCCACCGACAACAAAATGCTTGCGTTGTATGGGCTGGCTATGCTAAACGAGCCTGTTCTGCTGACGTTGCAGGATTATGCGAAATTGGAAAACCTATCGCTTAGGAATACGGCGTATCTCGCGCTTGCGTTCGCGGAAATAGGCGAGGTGCAGACCGCACGTAATTTGTACACCCAAAGGATTGCCCCGAGCATACAGGAAATCGCGCCGATGTACCGCGTAAATGACGGCACGGACAACCTAAAAATCGTTGACGCTACGTCTGTTACGGCGTTGCTTGCGGCGCGCTTGGCTATGCCCGAGGCTATAGGGCTTCACAATTACGCCACGACCAACCGCGTGAGGGAGGCACAGCCTCGTGACGGCAACCGCCACGACCATTTATTGCTTAATATCGAGCGTTTGTTATTTATCTCTGCGGAAATCAACAACTACGCCGATTCCCAAGCCGCCATAACGTACACCTTGTTTGGCGAAACGGTAACGCGCGAGCTACGCCGCGGCGGTTCGTTTACGCTGCGTATTCCTGCACAGAGCATAGGCGAATTTAAGCTAACGTCTGTGACAGGCGATGTGGGAGCGGTTTCCATTGTGCGTAAGCCGTTGGAAGAAATCGACCCTGTAGAGAACGACATCACGATTACGCGCCGATACCTGCGCGGAAGCGAAAGCACCACGACCTTTGCACAGGACGAACTGGTACGCGTGGAAATCACCGTAGATTATTCCGCCACCGATTTGAGCGGCACGTACGAAATCACCGACTTCCTGCCCGCAGGGCTTGTACACGTAGCCAACTCCGCACGGTTCGACAACAACCGCCAAGGCAGACACGCCTTCGTGACTACCGAGGGACAGCGAGTGACGTTCTTCGACCATAATAGTGGTAGTAGGAGGGACAGCGAGCGGACTAGGACGTATTATTATTATGCGAGAGTGATAAACCCTGGGACGTTTAAGGCAGAGGGTACGGTTGTGCAGAGTAAGGGGGCTAGGGAGTATATGGTTGTTGGTGGGGATTTGGTGGTGACTATAGAATAGGGGCGTTGCCCCTTTTCTCCGACTTTCCCTTGGTGGGAATGTCGTCACGAGCCTTTAGGGCGGAATTTAAGGGCATGGAACGCGGATTTTTGTGGATTTTGTCCGTGTGAATTAACGACAATGGAATACAACTTTTATCCATGTAAATTAAAGGTATCGGAACACGGATTTAACGGATTTGCACGGATTTGGCGGATTGGCTCGTGGGAAAATACACGGTAGCGGTTTTTGTAGGGGACGGATTTATCCGTCCCGAGGTTACCTCGCTCTGCGTTGGTCGGCGTGCGGTATTGTCTAAGAAAACCACTTAGACAATACCTTACTGCCTGCTTAATGGACGTTACCTGCCTCGAATTGACGAACGTGCGTACCTCGGGACGGATAAATCCGTCCCCTACAAAAAACCTACAAATCCCCACAACAAACGCAATATTTAAATCCGTGTTCCATCGTTGTTTGTTATCGCAAGAAAGAATCCGCGAAAATCCGTTAAATCCGCGAAAATCCGCGTTCCATTTCTTTTAAATCCGTGTTCCCATAACAAAAAAAACGAGTGAAAGCGATTTGACAAGGGGGCTGTGCGTTAATGCGGTTTGTCGATTTGGGGTTTCATTTGGAGTACGTCGAAAACGAGGAATATGTCGAATCCGTTATGAATTTGCAGGGTTGCGATAAAAAAACGGCAACTCAGCAGGACTATAAGGCGCATTGGAAACAGAAAGCATTTGATTTTGACGTGCAAACAAGGTGTGTATGCGCTTTATTCAGTAGGCTGATTGGGCGGACAAAAATCAACGGCTGTAGAAAGCTAATCATACATTGTGTTCCGCATATACCGAACGATAGGGTTTTTCACTTGGACGGTTTATATGAGGTCAGAATACAATTTAACCATGATGATTTTGTTAGCCTTAACGACTATGACAAAAAGGCCATGACCCTAGAATTGCTTATGACAGGGCTTAGAAAAACTGCCAGATGTCTAAATTGGGAGATAGAGCCGCTTGAGGAAGTGTATGCACGAGTAAAGGAATTGGGATATGTAAACGAATGGTTCTGGAATAAAAAGGCAAGATGCCCGAGAAAGAAATACACCGCCCAGCTTCATATCATGCACGGGGTTAAGCAGGTTGATATTTCCATTGTTCTAACGGATAAGTCTGGAGCCGAGATAAAAAGGGAAATTGTAGCATCTGGCAGACCCGACGAGTGGTTCTATACGCCCTATTTGGGGGAAATAAAATGGGCTGATGAGGATACGGTGGTTCTTGTGGATAGGGATAGGAAGGAATGGTTTTTGCGGGTGGGTTGAAGGGTGTGGAATGTGGGTTTTTGTGGGTTTGGCGGATTTTTGCGGATTTACGCGGATTTTGTTCGTGTAAATTAAGGGTAGTGGAACGCAGATTTTATCTGTGTGAATTAGGGGCGATTAAACGCGGATTTGGCGGATTTACGCAGATTTACGCGGATTTTATCCGACTTATCGGATTTTCGTGGGAGTTTCCCGCGAGCCAATCCGCGTAATCCGTGTAAATCCGTTAAATCCGTGTTTGATTCCCTTTAAAAACCTACGCAATCCGCGTTCCGTTAGCTTTGAATGTACGCAAGAAAAAATCCGCGTAAATCCGTTGAATCCGCGAAAATCCGCGTTCCATTTCTTTTAAATCTGCGTTCCATCATCTTTCAACTCCATGTTCCCACAACAAAAAAACGAGTGAAAGTGATTAGCCACTACACTCGTTTTTTGTATGCTATAGCTGTTTAAGCTATAGGAATCTATCAAGGCTCGTGACGAAATTCCCACCAAGCCAAAGTCGGTGAAAAGGGGCAACGCCCCCCCCTCATATCACATAATCCCAAAACTCACTCTGCTCCAGCTCAACCTTCGCCTCGTTCTTTCCGCCATTCACAAACTGCAATTCGGGGTTTTTTACGCTTACTTTGGTTTTTTCGCGTATTGATTTTGTGATAAAGGCGTTGCCGCCTATGGTCGCGCCCTTGCCGATGACGGTTTCGCCTCCGAGAATAGTCGCGCCGGAATAGACGGTTACGTAGTCCTCTAATGTCGGGTGGCGTTTAACGCTTTTTAAGCATTGACCGCCCCTTGTGGACAATGCGCCGAGGGTTACACTTTGGTATATTTTTACATAACTGCCGATAATTGCCGTTTCGCCGACTACTACGCCTGTGCCGTGGTCGATAAAAAAGTATTGCCCTATTTCCGCGCCAGGGTGAATGTCAATGCCTGTGATGCTTTTGGCGTGCTCGGTCATTATTCGCGGAATGAGCGGCACGCCCAATTTGTACAGAATATGCGCCATACGCTGTACCATTACCGCGAACAGCCCAGGGTACGAAATTATTATTTCCGCACGCGAATATGCGGCAGGGTCGCCCTCGAAGGCGGCTTCCACGTCTGTTTTCAGCGTTTCGCGAAGCGCAGGGATTTGGCGCATAAAGGCTTCCGCTGTTTCGGCGGACACGCCTTGACATTTTAGGTCTGAAAAAACGTACTCCAGCGACTTTAACAGCTCCGCCTCGACACTTTTTCCGCCCCCGAAATATTCTACGAATAGAACAAACTTCATTTTCTCGATTATTCCGATTATTACGTCTTTTTCTGGCTGTTTTTCGGAAGCGGTTTTGTCAAAGTTCTTTAGAATGTGGTCTGCAATAGATTTAATCATGGCTACCTCACAGGATTATTAGTTGTGATTATAATAACACATGTGGGGTAAAAATTCAAAAAGATTCAAAAATGTATATTGGACTTGTCCTATAGTTGTTGTTCACAAGAATCACCCCCGCCCCTTGACACACCACCCCCCACTATGCTACACTCCCACCTAGACAGACAAAGGCGTTTGTCAATTCTCGGGGATTTCCTGCGAATTGGCAAACTTTTTTTATGTCCTAGGCAACCACTTCTATAGTTGTTTAAGCTAAAAACGGCACTGTGCTTGCGGTCTTTTTGCCGCAATACTTCGTCGCAAAAAACCCTGCGTGCCGCTAGCACGCAGTGGTTTCTGGTCGGCGTGCGGCATTGTCTAAGAAAACCACTTAGACAATGCCTTACTGCCTGCTTGCTCCTCGTCTTGCGACAAAAATCCTCGCAATCACAGCACCGTTTTCAGCTTAAACAACTATAACAACACAACACCCACCAAAGAAAGGACAACAACCCATGCAAATCAACGAAGCCCTAATCACATACCTAGAGGACTTATCCGCCCTCACTCTCTCCGCCGCCGAAAAGCACCGCGTAACAGCCGACCTAAAGAATATCCTACAAAGCATGAGCGTGCTTAGCACACTAGATACAACAAACGTGCCCGAACGCAGTCACCCCTTTGACGATACGAACGCCTTTCGTGACGATATGCCGCAGACCTCGCTTGCCCGAGAATTGATTTTGCAAAACGCGCCCGACACCAACGGCGAAATGTTTATTGCACCAAGAACTATTGAAACAGCTTAAATAACTATAAATAAAAACCACAGGGGGTTCACATGAACAAAAAAATAGTTTTAGCGTATTCTGGCGGGCTAGACACCACGGTCATTATTCCATGGCTAAAGGAAAATTATAATGGCTGTGAGATTATCGCCTGCTGTGTAAACCTAGGGCAGTGCAGCAACAATGAGCAGGTGAAAAAACGCGCGTTGCAAACAGGCGCGGATAAGGTGTTTGTAATTGATGCCGCGGACGAGCTTATTACGGACTATATCTACCCCATGCTAAAGGCAAACGCCGTATACGAAAACAAATACCTGCTCGGTACGTCTATTGCGAGGCCGCTAATTTCCAAAAAACTGGTGGACATCGCCCTTGCCGAGGGCGCAGACACTATTTGTCACGGCGCGACTGGAAAGGGCAACGACCAGATACGGTTCGAGCTTACGATACAGGCGTTCGCGCCGCAAATGCAAATTATCGCGCCGTGGCGTATATGGGACATCAAATCGCGCGAGGACGCAATGGCGTATTTGCAAAAGCGCGGCATAGAAATTCCGTTCCGTGTGGAACAAAGCTACAGCCGCGACGACAATATCTGGCATATAAGCCACGAGGGGCTAGAGCTAGAAAACCCTGCCGCAGAGCCAAATTACGACCATTTACTGCAAATGTCGGTAAGCCCTCAGAACGCGCCCGACAAGCCCGAGTATATAGAAATGGAATTTTGCGAGGGTATTCCCACGAAGCTAAACGGCGAAGCACTCACCGCGACAGAGCTGTTAAGCCGCTTAAACAAAATAGGCGGCAGGAACGGTGTCGGTATCGTGGACATAGTGGAAAACCGCGTAGTAGGCATGAAGTCGCGCGGCATATATGAAACGCCTGGCGGCACTATTTTGTACGAGGCACACAGGGCAATAGAGCATTTGTGCCTTGACAGGCGTACCATGTCGTTTAAGGAAATAGTAGCAGGCAAGCTCGCGGAGCTAATATATGTAGGCGAATGGTTTACGCCGCTTAGGGAAGCGTTGTCGGCATTTGTGGACAAAACGCAGGAAACAGTGACAGGCACAGTACGCCTAAAGCTGTACAAGGGCAGTGTTATCACCGTGGGAAGCGAGTCGCCCTATTCGCTGTACAATGAGGACATCGCCAGCTTCACCACAGGCGAATTGTACGACCACAAGGACGCGCAGGGCTTTATTCGCCTTATGGGACTGCCGCTTACCGTACGCGCCATGATGAAAGAGGCGGCAAAATGAGGCTATGGGGCGGACGGTTTTCGGGGCAAACAAACGAGGCGGCGGCACATTTTAACTCCTCCATTTCCTTTGATATGCGGCTTTACAAGCAGGATATTATTGGAAGCATCGCGCACGCCCGAATGCTGGGGCGGCAGGGCATTATTCCCGTAGCCGATTCGGAAAAAATCACTGGCGCGCTCGCCGAAATTTTGGCGGATATAGAAAACGGCGCATTGGAAATAGACCAGCAAGCGGAGGATATACATTCCTTTGTTGAGGCGGAGCTTATTAAGCGGATTGGCGATGCGGGGCGGCGTTTGCACACTGGCAGAAGCCGAAACGACCAGGTAGCCCTAGATATGCGAATGTATGTATTAGAAGAAATAGACAGCTTAAACGCCCTGCTCGTAAACCTGCTTAACGCGCTTTTGGCTACGTCAAAGGCACATTACCGCTCAATTATGCCAGGGCTTACACATCTGCAAAAGGCACAGCCCATAACCCTAGGACATCACCTAATGGCGTATTTTCAGATGTTTAAGCGTGACTACAGGCGGCTTGCCAACTGCCGACAAATAGCGGACGAAATGCCGCTAGGCTCGGGCGCGCTTGCCGCCACGGTGTACCCCATTGACAGAGAATATGTGCGAGAACAGCTCGGCTTTTCCGCAATAACGGAAAACAGCCTAGATGCGGTGTCCGACAGAGATTTCTGCGTAGAATTATTAGCCTGCTTGTCAATAATAATGATGCACCTAAGCCGTTTTTGCGAGGAATTGATTCTCTGGACGACCGATTCAGTTGGCTTTATTGAAATTTCGGACGCGTACACCACAGGCTCGTCCATAATGCCGCAGAAAAAGAACCCCGACATGGCGGAGCTGATTCGCGGCAAAACAGGGCGCGTATACGGCTCGCTGATGGGCGTACTGACCCTGCTGAAGGGCTTGCCCCTAGCGTACAACAAGGATATGCAGGAGGACAAGGAGGCAGTCTTTGATGCGGTCGATACAGTAAAATCATGCTTGGTCGTTTTTTGCGGCATGTTTGAGAATATTACGTTTAACACGGCCGCCATGCAGAAAAGCGCGAAGGGCGGCTACACCAACGCCACTGATGCGGCGGATTGGCTAGTAAAAAAAGGCGTGCCTTTCCGCAACGCGCACGAAATAACAGGCAAGCTCGTGTTGTACGCGATAGAGCAAGGCAAGCCCTTGGAGGAATTGACTTTAGCGGAGCTTAGGCTTGTTTCGGATATTTTTGATGCGGACATTTTCGACCATATTTCTCTAAACGCCAGCGTAAACGCGAGGAATGTAACAGGCGGGCCTGGTGAGGGGGCTATGTTGGAAGCGATAGGGAAAGCTAGGAAGTTTTTGGAAGAAATCTAAAGGCCTATCTGTAGGGGCGAGGCTGCGGTTAATTGTGGGGCTTGGCGGCGGTTTTTGTAGGGGACGGATTTATCCGTCCCGAGGTTACCTCGCTCTGCGTTAATGGACGTTGCCCGACCCGAATTGACGAACGTGCGTACCTCGGGACGGATAAATCCGTCCCCTACAATGGAATACAGATTTTATCCGTGTAAATTTAATGGCAATGGAATACAGATTTTATCCATGTAAATTAAAGGTAGTTTAACACGGATTTAACGGATTTACGCAGATTCTCGCGGATTGGCTCGTGGGAAAATATATCGCCGTTTAATAATTTACGCGGACAAAATCCGCGTAATCCGTGTAAATCCGTTAAATCCGTGTGAAGCCCTTGAATCCTTTAAATCCGCGTTCATTGCCTGCTGTGCCACGCTCCCTCTGTGCCTCTGTGCCTCTGTGTGAAAATTCTTTTAAATAAAGTATGGAAGTTATACGCTTTACCTACGTTCATTATTTGTCAAAAAGATTTTCACACAGAGGCACAGAGGCACAGAGGGAACGTGGCACAGCAGAAATACGAACGTATTACACGGATAAAAAAACACGTCCGAAAAAATCCGCGAAAATCCGCCAAATCCGCGGAAATCCGAGTTCCATGCCTTTAAATCCACCGAATCCACACCCCATAAACCATACAAAACCCCCAAAAGCGAGGTTAAGCCATGAATGCTCTATCACTATCCACAGCCATAAAAGAAAAAAAGCTAGGCGTAACCGAGGCCGTACAGCTATATATAGACCGTATCGAAAAAAGCGAGCTAAACGCCTTTTTGTCGGTATCGAGGGAGCAGGCGTTTAAGCAGGCCGAGGCCGTGCAAAGGCGCGTTGATTCTGGCGAAAGCCTATCGCCACTAGCAGGAGTACCCATTGCCATAAAGGATAATATTTCCACGCTAGGAATAGCCACTACCTGTGCCTCAAAAATACTGGAAGGCTATCGCCCCGTATACAACGCAACCATTATTGAACGGCTGGAGCAGGCAGGCATGGTGATTTTGGGTAAGCTGAATATGGACGAGTTTGGCATGGGCGGCTCTAGCGAAACGGGCGCATTTGGTGCTGTGCATAATCCGTGGGACAGCTCGCGGGTAGCGGGCGGCTCGTCGGGAGGAAGCGCGGCGGCTGTGGCGGCACAGGAAATCCCTATCGCTATAGGCTCGGACACTGGCGGGAGCATACGCCAGCCCTGCGCCTTTTGCGGCGTTACTGGCATACGCCCTACCTACGGCTCGGTTTCGCGATATGGCTTGCTTGCCTACGCTTCGTCACTTGACCAAATCGGCCCTATTGGGCAAAATATCGAGGACTGTGCCGCCGTGCTTTCCGCTATTTCAGGCGCAGATAGCAAGGACAGCACATGTGTAATGCCTAAGCCTTTTGCGTTTACAACCTCGCCAGAACGCCTTGACGGCATAAAAATAGGTATTCCGCGTAATTATTTCAACGAGGCAATAGATTCGCACGTAAAAAACGCCGTTCTCGCCGCCGCAAAACAGCTTGAAGCCCTAGGCGCGAGCGTGGACGAATTTGAAATGCCGCTTATGGACTACGTTGTTCCTGCATATTATGTAATCGCTTGTGCGGAGGCTTCGAGCAACCTTTCGCGGTATGATGGCCTAAAATACGGCTACCGAAGCACGGAAGCCAAAACGCTGTCGGACGTTTATCGCCTATCGCGTAGTGAGGGCTTCGGGCTGGAGGTAAAGCGGCGTATTATGCTCGGCTCGTTTGTGCTATCCTCTGGCTATTACGATGCGTATTATAAAAAGGCGTTGCAAGCGCGTACCTTAATCAAAAACGCCTATAACGAATTATTTACACGCTACGACATGATAATTTCGCCTGTCGCGCCTACCGCGGCCTACAAGCTAGGCGAAAATATAGACGACCCCATGAAAATGTACATGGGCGACATTTACACAGTATCAGTAAACCTGGCAGGACTGCCCGCAATTGCCCTGCCCTGCGGCTTTTCCAACAGCCTGCCGCTTGGCTTTCAGCTTATAGGCGACGCGTTTTCGGAGGAAAGGCTAATACACGCAGGGCGCGTTTACCAAAATCATACAAATTGGCATACACAGATGGCAGGTGATACACCATGAGCTGGGAAACGGTTATCGGGCTAGAGGTTCACGCCGAGCTAGCGACAAAAACAAAGATTTTCTGCGGCTGTTCCACCGAGTTTGGCGGCGAGCCAAACAGCAGGGTATGCCCTGTATGCGCAGGTATGCCAGGCACCCTGCCTGTACTCAACCGCGCTGTGGTAGAATACGCTATACGCCTTGGGCTTGCTCTCGATTGCACAATTACGCGGCACTGCAAATTCGACCGCAAGAACTATTTTTATCCCGACCTGCCAAAGGCGTACCAGGTATCACAGCTATATTTACCCATATGCCGTGACGGCAGAATGGATATTGGCGAAAGCGTAATCGGAATACACGAAATACACATGGAGGAGGACGCAGGCAAGCTAATTCACGACAAGGGCGGCACGCTTATGGATTTCAACCGTTGCGGCGTACCCCTTTTGGAAATAGTAACCAAGCCAGATTTCCGAACAGGGGACGAGGTAATCGCCTATTTAGAAAAGCTACGCGAAATACTCTTGTTTCTTGGCATATGTGACTGTAAAATGCAGGAAGGCTCTTTGCGCGCCGATGTCAATTTGTCCATGCGCCGCCCTGGCGAAGCCTTTGGCACACGCACGGAAATGAAAAACCTAAACTCATTTAAGGCGGTAGCGCGTGCCATAGAGTACGAGCGCGCAAGGCAAATAGAGATTTTAGAGAACGGCGGCGCGGTTACGCAGGAAACACGCCGTTGGGACGATGAAATCGGGGAATCCTACGGTATGCGTTCCAAGGAAAACGCGCAGGACTACAGATATTTTCCCGAGCCTGACCTGCTTCCTATCGCGATAAGCGAGGACTGGCTAACGCAGGTAAGGGCGAAGCTGCCCGAGCTTGCACACCAAAAGAGGGCGCGGTATATCCGCGATTTTGGGCTTTCCGAGTACGATTCGGCGGTGCTTACGCGGCACAAGAATATTTCCGACCTGTTTGAAGCAGTGGCACAAAAAAGCGGCAACGCAACCGAAGCGGCGCGCCTAATATCGGGCGAAATAATGCGCCTAATGGGCGTAGCCAAGACCCTGCCCGAAAATTTGGAAATAGACCCAGCAAAGCTCGCCGCGCTGATTGCCGCACTAACAGACGGCAAAATAAACCGCGAGGCATACAAGGAAACAGTGGAGGCGGTGTACCTGCACAATGTCGAGCCAGAGCAGTTTATCGCAGAAAAAGGACTGCTAATGATAAGCGACTGCGAAGCAATTCGCCAAGCCGTGCAGGAAATAATAGCCGCCAACGCGGCCGCAGTAGCCGACTACCACGCAGGAAAGGATAAGGCGTTTGGCTTTTTGATGGGGCAGGCAATGAGGAAGCTGGGTCGGGCGGGGAATCCAGAGGCGGTCAGAACAATGCTTGGCGAGGTGTTGAATGAGTAAGGGGCGTGTTTCATATTATGGAACGCGGATTTGGTGGATTTAAGGGCATGGAACGCGGATTTTCGCGGATTTGGCGGATTTACGCGGATTTTTTCGGACGTGTTTTTAAATCCGTGTAATTCGTTAGTATTTCTGCTGTGCCTCTCGCCCTCTGCTTTGTGCCTCTGTGCGAACTCCTGTGTGAAAATCTTTTTGATAAATAATGAACGTAGGTAAGGTGTAGAGCTTTGTTCTCTAGTTTAAAAGAATTTTCACACAGTAGTTCGCACAGAGGCACAAAGCAGAGGGAGCGTGGCACAGCAGAAGTACGGACGTAAAAAAGTGTGTTATAACACGGATTTAACGGATTTACGCAGATTTACGCGGATTTTGTCCACGTAGATTATTGAACGGCGAAATATTTCCCCACGAGCCAATCCGCAAAATCCGTGTAAATCCGTTAAATCCGTGTTTAATAAATCATTTGTTAAACCACGGATTAAGGGGACTTTGCAGGTTTTTTGTAGGGGACGGATTTATCCGTCCCGAGGTACGTACGTTCTATAATTCGGGACAGGTAACGTCCATTAAGCAGGCAGTAAGGTGTTGTCTAAGTGGTTTTCTTAGACAACACCGCACGCCGACCAACGCAGAGCGAGGCAACCTCGGGGCGGATAAATCCGCCCCCTACAAAGACCGTTATCGTGTATTTTCCCACGAACGAATCCGCGAAAATCCGTTAAATCCGCGAAAATCCGCGTTCCATGCCTTAACGTATTTAATGCTTGTATTTTTGCAATTCGCACATAAAAAATCGCCGTAGGCGAGTTAAAAATAAAAGGAGTGTTTTAAAATGAAAAGAATCCCAGAAATGTTTGCAAGCTGTGTTTTTAATGACACGACCATGCGTGAGCGTTTGCCAAAGGACGCTTACAAGGCACTGAAAAGAACCATAGACCGCGGCACACATCTGGAAATAGACATCGCCAACGTAGTGGCAAACGCCATGAAGGAATGGGCGGTAGAAAAAGGCGCGACCCACTTTACGCACTGGTTTCAGCCTATGACTGGCATTACTGCGGAAAAGCACGAGAGCTTTATTTCGCCTACAGGCAACGGGCAGGTAATTATGGAATTTTCTGGCAAGGAGCTTGTCCGCGGCGAGCCTGACGCGTCTAGCTTCCCATCGGGCGGCTTGCGTTGCACCTTTGAGGCGCGCGGTTACACGGTTTGGGATATTACGTCTTACGCGTTTATCAAGGACGACACCCTGTGTATTCCCACCGCTTTTTGTTCGTATAGCGGCGAAGCCTTGGACAAAAAAACGCCGCTGCTACGCTCCATGGACGCGCTAGACAAACAATCGCGGCGTATATTGAAGCTGTTCGGCAACGAAAAGGTACAGCGCGTGATGTCCACCGTCGGCCCCGAGCAGGAGTATTTTCTTATTGATAAAGAAATGTACAAAAAACGCCCCGATTTAATTTATTCTGGCAGAACGCTGTTTGGGGCAAGGCCGCCAAAGGGGCAGGAGCTTGAGGACCATTATTTTGGTACAATTAGCCCGCGCGTTTCGGCGTTTATGAAAGAGCTAGAGGACGAATTATGGAAGCTAGGCGTTTACGCAAAAACAAAACATAACGAGGTCGCGCCCGCGCAGCACGAGTTCGCGCCAATTTTTACCACTACGAACATAGCCACCGACCACAACCAGCTTACAATGGAAATGATGAAAAATATCGCAGGCAAGCACGGGCTTGTGTGCCTTTTGCACGAGAAGCCGTTCGCAGGGGTAAACGGAAGCGGCAAGCACAACAACTGGGCGATTTCTACCAACACTGGCACAAACCTGCTAGAGCCTGGCAATACTCCGCACGAAAACGCGCAATTCCTGCTGTTCCTAGTAGCCGTAATCAAGGCGGTTGACGATTACCAAGACTTGTTGCGTTTGTCGGCGGCAAGCGCAGGCAACGACCATAGACTGGGCGCGAACGAAGCGCCGCCCGCGATTATTTCCATGTTTTTGGGCGACGAGCTTACCGCGATTCTTGATGCAATCGAGAGCGGCACGGCGTACCAAAACAACGAAAAGACCCAAATGGAAATAGGCGTATCCGTTCTGCCGCATTTTCCCAAGGACACAACAGACCGCAACCGCACGTCACCCTTTGCGTTTACAGGCAACAAATTCGAGTTTAGAATGTTGGGCTCGGCGTTTTCGATTTCTGGGCCAAATATTGTGCTTAACTCCGCCGTTTCGGAAATTCTATGCCAGTTTGCCGACCAGTTGGAAAAATCAACCAACTTCACGGCCGACCTAGCCGCGCTCGTGAAAAAAACCTACAGCGAAAACAAGCGCATAGTCTTTAACGGCAACAACTATTCTGACGAATGGGTGGCGGAGGCCGAAAGGCGCGGCTTGTCGAACCTGCGAACCACCGCCGACTCGCTTCCGCTGTTTACCACGCCAAAGAGCATAGAGCTTTTCACCAAGCACGGCGTATTTACCAGTGCCGAAATCCATTCGCGCTGCGAGATTTTGACAGAGAATTATTGTAAAACGCTTCATATCGAGGCTTTGACTATGCTTGATTTGGTTAAAGGGAAAATCATTCCTGCTTGTATTGCTTATCAGAATGAGGTTGTTAAGTTGTTGGAACGGAAACGCCCAAGCAACTTTGATACTTCCCTCGAAGAATACCTGCTAGGGCGGATTGCGAAACTGTCGGCATGTATGCTGAAAAGGCTAATCGCCCTAGAGGACGTAATTTTGGCGAAAACAGAGGATTCCGCGACTTATTACCGCGACAAGGTCTTTTGTGCTATGTCGGAGCTGAGGGCAGTTGTTGACGAGCTAGAAACGATTGTCGCGAAGGATTATTGGCCGCTGCCTAGCTATGCGGAATTGTTGTATAGTGTGGTGGCTATGTAGGGGGTAGGGAAGCGCCTAAATTAGGGGAGTGAAACCCTTAAAACACAACAAAACCTCCCTGTTTTAGAGGGAGGTTTTGTACTGCGCTTGGCAGGAATCGAACCTGCGGCCTACCGCTTAGGAGGCGGTTGCTCTATCCCCTGAGCTACAAACGCGTTGGGGGATTGAAACGTAATTTACAGGTTTTTTGCAATTTACGTTAGTATACTGTCCTTATTTACATATAGCAAGCTGTTTAGTTAGTCTTGTTTAACTTACATGAGGATAGGTCTAGGATAGGCATATTATCCCCTCATTGCTTTTCTCCAATTTTCATATATAATATACCCTAGCGGAAATGTTGGAATCAACAAACTATTCCAACAAACCGCACCAAGGGGAGGGGAACCAATGAAACCAATAAAACCAACAAAAACCCAAACACAACTAAAACTAACCATTCTAACAACACTAATCTGCATAGCCATAACCGCCATAACCACCATAACCACCATAACCATACTAACCGCCACCACCACCTACGCAATAGAAATATTCTTTGAACATAACGAAACCCAGCAACTCTCACGAGGTATAACCTACAACCAAAACAGGCTAATGACTAGCCGAGGTATGCTAGATGTGCATGTGCTGTATGTTGACCTGGACGAGCCTTTTATTACGCTTGCGCCGGTGACTAGCTCGCGGGAGTGGGGGCTGAGGGAAACTACGTCCAGACTGCTCTCTGATGCGGGCGCGCTTGCGGGGGTCAATGCGGACTTTTTTAATATGTCGCGCTTGTATTCTACTTATTTTGGGCCGATGGTACGCGACGGGCAGGTGCTTTCGCTTAACGCGGACATCAACCGCGACGGCGACGAGCTTGCCGCGTTCTTTTTGGATATGAGAAACAATCCCTTTTTTATGTATATGAAAACAAATATGCAGCTTTACGCAAACCACGAATTTCTTACTAATGTGGTGGCGTACAACTCCATAGGAAGCGATATATTTTCGCCCGTGGTGGTAAGCCGCGCAGCAATGGAAAGCACAGCGGATATAGATGCGCGAGTGCTTGATACTACTAAGGTAGTAGTACAAAACAACTATGTTACACAGGTGTCTACGCATACGGTAGCCACGCCCGAAAACGGCTTTGTAATAATAATCCCTAGGGACAGCTTGCCATATTATGCCAGATTTTTGACTGTGGGAACGCATGTGCGTTTCAATGTAGGCACGGATATAAACGTAGATTTTTCTAGCATACGCGCGGCCATAGGCGGCGGCGCGGTGGTTTTGCTTAACGGCGAAATAGTACAAGGCGGCGGCGTACAGCCCAACCAACGCCACCCGCGTACAGCCGTAGGCGCGACCCGCGACGGACGAATTATGCTAGTGACAGTAGACGGCAGAACGCACTCCATAGGCGTAACGCATACCGAGCTAGGCGAAATTCTAAGGCATTACGGCGCGATTAACGCAATGCACATGGACGGCGGCGGCTCCACTACCATGGTTACCTCCGAGCATGGCGAATATTCCGTAGTAAATACGCCGTCTGACGGCGGTCAAAGGCGCGTAGTAAACGCGTTGGGCGTTTTCGACACGTCTACGCCTAGCGAAATGGTAAGCGTAGCCTTTCAGCTTGCGGAGCAACGCGCGATTACTGGCGTGCCAGTTACCGCAAATGTATTTGGCTTAGATGCTTATGAAAATAGATTGCCGCTTGTCTACGAGCCATTGTTTTTTGCCAGTCCCGAGGACGGCGTATGGCACGGCAGACGGTATACGCCGCTACGCACAGGCACTCACACGCTTATGATGACCTACGGTGAGCAAAATGTGCTTGCTACACTGGAAGTATTTTCCCTCGCCGAGCTACAGCCGCACAATCAGTCTGTCAATTTGTTCCAAGGCGGACGTGTGCCGCTTCGTTTTTCGGGTACTGCCACAGACGGCACGCATGTGAATTTGCCCGAGGTTTCGGGGCTTGCGGTGTTTCCGTCTAGCCTAGGCACGTTCGACAACGGCGAATTTGTAGCATCACGCGGCGGCGTAGGCTATATCGAGGCCTCCGTAGGCTCGATTAAGGCGTATATCCCTGTTTCTGTCGGCGGCTTTCCGTGGCCTGTGGACATGCTTGGCTCGCCCAGCATGGAATTTCAAAGCACGCCGCCCGAGCTTGTTTCCACTAAGGTATCTATAGAAACCGTGCAGGAACACCACCTTATACGCCTAGATTATTCCTTTGGGCGTACTACGGAAACGCAAGCCTCGTACGTGACCTTTTACCCTGCGCTGGAAATAGCTGGCGAGCCTGTCGCGCTTCGTATGCAGGTATACGGCGACGGCTCGGGGCATTGGCTCCGCGGGCGTGTGTTTGACGGCAATGGGACATCGCATAACATAGATTTTGCGCGCACGGTAGACTTCGAGGGCTGGGAAACAGTTACGGCCATTTTGCCTGCCAACGCGCCGCCGCCGTTTTCCATAGACAGAATTTACATGGCTTCGCTCGAAAACAACGAGCCGTCTACGCATAGGGCATATTTTTACCGCCTAGAGGCGTTGTATGTGCCAAATAATGTAGTAGAAGTACCGCAGGGTACAGTTTTCCAGGACAGGCTACGCGTAGTGCGTAATTTCGGCGAATCGGGCATGGTCGAATTAGCCGTACCCGACAATGCGGAGTTTAAGGTATCGGCACAGGGCAATATTGCCGTGGCGACAATTACCGCAAGCGGCGGCGGCATACAGTCTACCAACGTAGACCAGTGGAAGTACCTCATGCCGTCAATCAGAGCGTTACAATTACCATATGCGGTAATTGTCTTGGACAAAAATCCGCTCGATTTTACGCGCCGTATGGAATACGAGCTATTGCACCTAGCCATGAAAACCCTGCGTGACGAGGGCATGACCGTGTTTGTGGTAAGCAAGGGCGAAGCGGCTCTCACCATGCGCGACAATATCAGATATGTAACTACCGAGGACAGCATACGCCTTTGGGCAAATGGCGGAGAAATACGGTGGGCGGTATGAAAATAGGCATACCCAAGGCGTTTTTATATTACAAATATCAAAAGATGTGGTGTAGCTTCTTTGAGGAGCTAGGTCACGAGGTAGTAGTAAGCCCAAACACCAACAAGAATATTTTAGACATGGGAATAAATTGCTCCATAGACGAAAGCTGTACCTCTGCCAAGGTTTACATGGGGCATGTGGAGTGGCTTATTGGGAAATGCGACCGCATTTTTGTGCCTAGGGTGGTGACGTTCGAGAACGGCGACGCTACCTGCACAAAGTTTTACGGCATATATGACATTGTGCGCGCGACCTTTCCTAGTGCCAAGCTACTGCACTATAGCATTGACTATGACGAGGGGCAGACGGAGTGGAAGGCGTACAAGAAGCTAGGAGCAGAGCTAGGCGCGAAAGCCGCCGCCGTAAAAACAGCCTACAAAAACGCTACGCTTGCCCTCTCGCAGTTTGAAAAGGACTTGGCGGAGCAGCAAGAAAACGCACTAAAAGCAGACGGGCTAAAGGTACTAATTGTCGCACACCCGTACAATATATACGACAAGCTAATGGGAGAGCCTATTGTACGCGCACTGAAAGAGCTGGGCGTAGGTGTGCTGTACGCAGATATTCCCGACAGTATGCAGATGTGCAACAGAAGCAAAAACCTAGCGCGTACCATGTACTGGCAGTACAACAAGGAGCTTGCAGGAGCGGTCGACTATTACCAAGACAAGGTTGACGGCATTATTTTTATGACTACGTTCCCCTGCGGGCCTGATTCGCTTGCCATTGAGCTGATTGTGCGTAAGGTAAAGGACATGCCTATGCTTAACTTGATTATAGATAGTAACTTTGGTGAAGCGGGCTTGCAGACTAGGATTGAGAGCTTTGTGGATATTTTAAGTGCGAAGGAGAAACATCATGTATAAAATCTCATTCCCCCACATGGGGAAATACCACGTACCCATAAAAAGGCTAATGGAAACGCTCGTAGGCGAATACGGCGAGGTTTTCGCCGCGCCGCCGATTACTAAGCGTACCATAGAGGTGGGTACAAAGCATAGCCCAGAGTTTGTTTGTATTCCGTTCAAATACAATTTGGGTAACTTTATCGAGTCGCTGGATTTGGGCGCAAACGTGCTGTTTCACACTAGCGGCGATTGCAGAATGGGCTTCTACAACGAGGTACAGGAGCAGATTTTGCGTGATTTGGGCTACGAATTTAAGCTGTGTATATTGGAAACAAACGCCCGCAACCGTAGCCTAAGGGACTTTCACGCTATGTTTAAAAACTTGAATCCGCGGCTTACATACGCAAAGACCATTTCGGCTATTTTGCTTGCGATGCGGATTATTTTTGCTATGGACAAAATAGAAAAATACGTACGCGAAAATATCGGCTTTGAGTCACAGGCAGGCGAATTGGAAAAAATAGAGAATGAGTTTCTTAGAAATGTCGCTAAGGTGAAAAATTTCCTTGGCGTGGGCGCGGTTTATAGAAAATATATAAAACGCCTGCGCGCCGTGAAGCTAAGCAAGCCCGAAAAGCCGATAAAGGTAGGCGTGGTGGGCGAGCTGTACGTGCTTATGGAGCCGTTTTCTAACTATTTTATTGAGAAGGAATTGGCTAAATATGGAATACAAGTCACGCGCTTTATAGACGTTTCGTACTTGCTTTTTTCGCCTAAGCACAAAATCAAAAATTTGCTAAAGGAATCGGACGGCTACGTAAGCTACGAAATAGGCGCGGACGGCACGGACAGCGTAGCAAAATGCGTGTATTTTGCCAAAAACGGCTATGACGGCATTATTCACCTAAAGCCGTTCGGTTGTACGCCCGAGGTAAACTCCATTCCCATTGTGCAGAGGGTAAGCGAGGATTATGAAATACCCGTGCTGTATTTCAGTTTCGATTCCCAAACCTCGGAAACAGGCGTAAAGACTAGGCTGGAAGCGTTTTATGATATGTTAGAAATGAAAAGGGGTACACAATGAAGGCATATATTGGAATCGACATCGGCAGTATTTCCACCAAGGGCGTAATAATCGACGGCGACGCGAATATTCTCGCGGAGTCGTATTTGTGGACAGAGGGCGACCCCATAGGCGCGGTAAAGCGCGTTTTAAAGGAGCTGGAGCAAAAAAAGCCCGCTGGCGTACAGGTAAAGGCGGTAGGCACAACAGGCTCTGCGCGTAAGCTAATAGGCGTGGTGCTTGGGGCGCAAATAGTTAAAAACGAAATCACGGCACATGCGGTAGGCACTATGTCGAGAGTGCCAGATGTGCGTACAATACTGGAAATAGGCGGACAGGACAGCAAAATAATTTTGCTTAAAGACGGAATTGTTACAGATTATGCCATGAATACAATTTGTGCGGCTGGGACAGGCTCGTTTTTGATGTCGCAGGCAAAACGCCTTGGGCTTGCTATAGAAGAACTGGGCGAGCTTGCCCTAAAGTCGCAAAGCCCTACGCGCATAGCGGCGCGCTGTACGGTGTTCGCCGAATCTGACCTTGTACACAAGGCACAAATCGGGCATAAAAAAGAGGACATAGTCGCAGGAATTTGTAACGCCGTGGTAAACAACTATCTAAACAACGTCGGCAAGGGCAAGCGCGTTCTCGCCCCTGCGGTATTTCAAGGCGGCGTAAGCAAAAACGTGGGCGTAGTACGCGCCTTCGAGCAAATTTTGGGGCATAAGGTATATGTAGACGAATTTGGACATTTGATGGGCTGCTTGGGCGTGGCTGTACTGGCGAAAAAGAGCGGAAAAGAAGCGGACTTTGACTTTGGTGTACAGGACATTTCCTTTGTGACAAGGGGCAGGGAATGTGAGAGATGTCCTAATAATTGTGAGATTATTAGCGTTTATCGCGGTGAGGAATTACTTGATTCTTGGGGGAATAAGTGTGAGAGATAAACAAAAAAGCGTGGGCGGCTTGACCCTTATGGAAATTACCGTTGTTTTGGCGATTATGTCTATTATTGCGTTGGTTTTAGTGCCTATTTTTCTGAACAGTACCGACCGTGCAAGGCTTCGTGCCGATGTGCAGTCGGCACTGGTTCTGCAAAACGCAATGGACTTGTACCGCGTGGAAAGAGGACGGTATAGGGATTTTTCTAGTGGGAATATGGACGAGGTGTTGGGTATTTTGGTAGAGGCTGGATATATAAATCCGCGTAATGTGAGTATTCAGACAGAGGGCGCGAAATGGGTGATAGAGGGTGGTAATGTGATGGTGGATATAGGTGGTAGCCCTGATGAGGTGCATGGGGCGGTGGGGAGCTTGAGTGAAGCGGAGTTGGAGTTGGTGAAGGGTTGGCGGAGGTAGGGGTGTGGGGTTTTGGGTTTTTGGGGTAGGGGTTTGGGGTTGGTTGGGGTAGGTGGTTAAAGCGGATTTGTGAAATGCTGTGAAAATAAAATAAAATATGGGAATGTTGACAATATACCCACAAGAATGTAAAATCGGAACACTTTCGGAAAGGGGGTTGTCGTCACGATGAAATCCAAGGTGATACTGTGCAAAAAATGCGAAAGCAAAGAGATTGTAAAAGCAGGAAAGGTAAACGGAAATTAGCGATACAAGTGCAAATCATGCGGCCATCAATTTCAACCCAACAGACACAAGGGGAAACCCGAAAACGTGAAGCGATTGGCGATATTGCTCTATTTGCTAGGTTTATCCATGCGAACAATCGCCAAAATTGTCCGCGATGATGTCCATGCCGTATATCGTTGGATTAGGGCTTTCGCGGAAGAAAACTACGAAAAATCCGCACCGCAAGCGAGTAAAGTAATAATTGAACTTGATGAAATGTGGCACTTTATCACGTCAAAAAAAAAACAAGTGTTGGATACGGAAGGCTTATTGCCGCGATACCGGTCAACTTATTGACTGGGAGTGTGGAGGGCGCGACAATGCTACATTTTCAAGGCTTTACGAACGCTTGATGCTTTGGAGTGTTGATGTGTTTTTTGCTGATGGTTGGCACTCTTATTCGGGTATACTCCCTCCAAAATTACTAATTCAGACAAAAGCGGAAACTCATTTGATTGAAAGCAATAATGGGGAGTGTTGATTAAATAATTATTTGCAAAATTATCCTTGAAATCTGACTTAAAAAAACACCGTAAAACTGCGGTTTCTTAAAGCAAGATTTTGCATTTTCCTATGATATAATTATTTAATCAACATTCCCAAATATTACTGATGTTTCGTGCAAATGCCTTTTTAATCCTTCATTCCTCGTTGAATTACTAGCTAAATGGAATTGTATTACAGGGCTATGAAAAAATCAAATTGCCGTGATACCCCAAGTCGAGGGATTGTCTGTAGCGTGTCGGGTAATTGTCGATTGACAATAGAATTTTGGGTATTTATAGTTATGCTACAGGAAATATGAAACAACCGCAGGGCAGGACTAGACGGTTGTTCTTTTTTTTGGGGCGAGTTTGCTGTTACGGTTTACACTAAGGCATATCAAGCCGAAAGAAGCCTTAATTCATGCTATAATAAGGACATGGCATATTGTGTAAAATTCAGAGAAAAAGCGTTGAATTTTATCGCGAAGGGAAACAGCATTCAAAAGGCACATGAGAAGTTTGAGGTAGGCACAACAACAATAAAGGAGTGGAAAAAATTAAAAGCTGAAACAGGCAGATTGGAAAAAAGACCACTAAACAGACAACCAAAGAAAATTTGCCCAGAGAAGCTAAGAGCCTACATTGCCACAAACCCTGATAGTTATTTGGAGAAATCGCGAAAGAGTTTGACTGTACAGAACAAGCAGTATTTTACGCGCTCAGGCGGTTAAATTTGAAGCGTAAAAAAAACGATTAGCTATGTGGAAAAAACGAGCCATAACGTGAAAAATTCAAAGAAATCATTGAAAGTTATCCATAGTATAAGATTTACTGTGTTGATGAGTGCGGAATAGATACGTTCTTTACCGTGAGTATGCGTATGCCCCAAGGGGCGTTTGTGTGCCAAGCAACACAAGCGGTAAAAAGTTTAAGCGAACAAATATTGTTGCTGCAAAATGCGGCGATAAGGTCGTTGCACCTATGATTTATGACGGCACCACAGACAGTGTTCTTTTTGAATGTTGGTTTGAAAACATGCTCCTAAAATCCATACCTAAATACTCTGTTATAGTTGCGGACAGAGAATCCTTTCACCGCAAACAAGTTTTGCAATTCCTATAGTTGTTTAAGCTGAAAACGGTGCTGTGATTGCGAGGATTTTTGTCGAAAGACGAGGAGCAAGCAGACAGTAAGGTACCGTCTAAGTGGTTTTCTTAGACAATACCGCACGCCGACCAAAAACCGTTGAGTGCTAGAGGCATGCAAGGTTTTTTGCGACTGAAATAGATGAATCTATACCCTCCGTGTTTGCCGGGGCGGGTTTATGAACAGCACGATAGACTACCCTATTATTGTATCACAAGAGGGGCAAGAGGCCTACGCTCGGGCAATCGCAAATGTTTGTATATCGTACTTGGAGTTGCAGAAAATATAAGTCATGGGTCAATTGCAAAGTCAAGTATTTTCCAAGTGCCGTCAATGTAGATAGTGTCTAAATGTATCAAATAATTCATTTCGACTATCGCATCTGATACATTTAGATACGATGGTATAATCCTTATTTGTTCGCCGTCTTTTTCGTAATATTTAGGGGTGCCAGTGTGCCTGTTGACAGAAAAAAAATATGAATGGATATTGTCTAGTGACCTTTCTTCCTGCGGATACCCATACCAAAACTCGGCAAACCGTGTCAGCCACCTATCATTATCGGGGTCGGCGGCTAATCCTTTCGCAGTTTCTATATTGCCGAGGTAGTAGGCTCTCAAAAACGTAAACGCGGTTTCGTGTAATTCCCAATACTGGTCGGACATATAGAGGTTATACCATTCTAGGTCGGTTTCGCTTAGGGGGGGGTTGAATCGGTGGTACGTGGGTGGGGTGGTCGGCGTGCGTACCTCGGGACGGACAAGTCCGTCCCCTACGTATTTGAATTTTTTATAGTATACCATATTTAGGGCTTATGCTTTAACAATAATTAGTTTATAATAGCCCATACAAATGCGGTATATTGAAAAAGGGGCTGTTTGGAATGAAAAAAGGTATGCTTGTTCTGTTATTGTTATTGTTGTTCGGGTGTGGTGGCGGCGTTCGCCATGAGCAGATTAGCCCCATGGAGCAAATTAGCCCAAAACAAATTAGCCCCACAGAACAGATTAGCCCAGAGAAACTTAGCCCCATAGAGCAAATAATGGGCGGTGATTTTTCAAATGTGGTTTTGCGTGACGGTTCGGAAGCGGAATCGTTTATAACTTCACTGGAACGAATATATAGTCGTAGTAATGACGAATTAGAATGGCTCGAGCATGACCTAAATGGCGACGGAACAGCCGAGCTGTTATGGCGGGAAAAGGGCGGGCTAAAAAAGATACTTGCTATGTTTAGCTTTGAGGACGATAACGCAATCCTTTTTGCCATCAATACCGCCTCGATACGTCCTATCCATTTTTTGAGCGATTTGGGGTATTATGTGGGGTATACTTGGTTTTTTAGCTTGTATTATAGTTACTGGTTCGAGTTTTATAGGTTTGATGAGGACTTAAATCGGGAGCCTATTTGCGAGCTTTGGGTTCGGGAATTTTATGACTTTTCGGAGCTTGACGAGCAGCATATGCTCGAACACTTCCCGCATGTAATGGAAAATGGGCTGGGCGTATACTATGAAATCGTTCGTGTAAATGACGGTGTGCGGACGAGGCAGCATATAAGCGAAGCGGAATTTTTGGCGATATTTGCAGAAATGCTGCCCGAGAGTGACTTTAATAGATTTGTGGTAGAGGCTAGGGGGGAGTAATACTTCCAAACCTCAAATACGCTTCCATAAGCTCGTCAATATTCAGCTCGCCGTTGTAATACTCACTCTCGGTTATGGTTTGTGAAAATATGATGTCGTTGTTTTCACTGCCGACATTGCGGACGGTATAGCTACGGCTATCTTCGTCAAAGAGAAAACTGACTTTTCCTATGCGGAGCGGTTCAAATTTTTCGATATTTCCGTCATGGTCTGCGTGGGTGAATTGGTACATTTCATAGCTATGCCCTGTGCCTGAAACCATGATAAGCATAAGCTGTTTTGTGTCGGGGTATAAACGATGAGCAAAACAGGAATTGAAAAACGGCTCGGTTTCAAAGCCCCCATAACCATTGTTATCAACATAAAGATATATGTTGTATTCGAGGTTACGCCCGCCCGAATGGTACAGCCACAAATCCTTGTAGCCGTCAAAATTTATGTCCTCTAGGAAGATAAAACGCTCGATGTTGTCATAATCCCACTCTTGGTATGATGTGGCAAAAATCGGCGGACAGTCAAAATCTGCCAAAAACTGGTTTGAAACGGCGATTGTGTATTCATAGTCGCCGTCTTTATTTTGGGCGTTTTCGTGTACAGTTACTGTAAATGGGGGCAGGGCGGCGTGGATTTGCGCGTCAAAGCTAAGGGGCGTGGGCGTTTTCTCAAACGCTTCCTCGCCGAACGCTTCCTTAATATTAGCTTCCGTTATTCTAATCGGCGTTATTCGTTCGTCATAAAAACCGCGAGGGAAAACAGCTTCGAGTTCGTCTGCTGTCACCAGTTCGTTATTTAGGTAATCGTAGGTGTGTTCTTGAATCGCCGTCTGTAAAACATCTTCGTCAGCATCTTGCCCGAAATTGTCAAACAACTCATGCAGGGCTTCCACATCGACATAGTTACAGCCCGTGAACGCAATAACAAGCGTATCTTCGTCCACCGTGATTAGCGTATATGCGGTACTCGTGCCAAACGAGCCTGCACTGGGGCCAATCATGTAAGTGATTAGCCCGGGCATGTCATTGGCAGGTTTTACGCCCGCCCTCGCCGAAAGGGCAGAATGTGCAAGGAAAATTGTCAAACAACTCATGCAGGGCTTCTACATCGACATAGTTACAGCCCGTGAACGCAATAACAAGCATATCTTCGTCCACCGTGATTAGCGTATATGCGGTACTCGTGCCAAACGAGCCTGCACTGGGGCCAATCATGTAAGTGATTAGTCCGGGCATGTCATTAGCAGGCTCTACGCCCGCCCTCGCTGAAAGGGCAGAATGTGCAAGGAATACGCCCTCGCCAAGGGCTAAGGGGGTCACGCCCCCATTTCTGAAAGCGTAGGCCGCTTCGTAAATATTGTCCGCGTGTTCGCCTACAACGAGCAATTCTGGAGTGCCGCTTTTGTCAAGGTCGAACAGTATAAAATACAGCTGCGAGCCTGTTTTTTCGTAGTCGGTTAGTATTGTGCGGTAGGGTTCTGTCCATGGGTTGGGTGTTGGCGTGGGTGTTTCTTCGGGGATGTCTAGGATACCGTATAACTCAAAGTGTGTTGCGCTTGGTGTGGGTGCAGGTGTGGGAGTGGGTGTTTCTTCGGGAATGGATAGGGCGGTGGGGGTTGAATAGTCAAGGTTGGTTGGGGGTGTTGGGTGTGTTAGTGATGTGGGCTGTGTGGTGGGGGCTTTGCGAGATAGGCAACTGCTTAGTAGTATCGCGATAAGTAGCAGAAGTGCGAGGGTGGGTGGTGTTTTCATGTAATCACGCTTTCTAGTTTGATTTATACATTTTGGTTTCGTGCATTTGCCGCGTGGGCAAGGATTTAATTCTCATGGAAATATTGCATTTACCGCGCGAGCAAGGATTTAATTCTCATGGAAAAATCCCCCACACCTCCGCACTAAAATCTTCCCCCTTTTTGCCGTTCCACTGGATAATATCGCCCCGATACGTTCGCGTGATGATGTATATATGCTCGGCATCGCGGAAATAGCCGCCATTATTGTCCCAGAAGCTGATGTGCGGGGCTAGGGCTTGCAGCTGTTCCCGAAAGGCTACGTCCGTAATATCGTACGGACATTCGAGAAGCTCGCCTGTGCGTATGTCAAACGTGTTGCCGTAAATGCTGTGGCTTGGCGAGCCGCCTCCGTACCAGCGCGAGGTGTGGGCAATGCTTAGGGTGTCGTCCGACCGCATTACTGTGCTGCCGATTACGTGGGTGAAAAGCTCTGGCGCGGCGAGGTATTCGTCAACGCCGTTAGCCATGAGTTCGTCAGTAAGTTCTTTGATGTCTTGGTAATTTTCGCCATTGAGCCATTCCTCGCACCATTGCTTGTAAAATGCGTTGATTTTGCTAATTCCCTCGGAATCGCCAGAGAGGGTCGGCAGCTCGAACCAAATTTCCGCTAGTATATCATTGTTGGCTGTTAGAATGGAGTTGCTTATTTCTTCTATGGAAATGGTGTAGGGTGGGTGTGTTTGTTCGGGGGTGGATAGGGCGGCGGGGGTTGAATATTCAAGGGCGGTTGGGGGTGTGGGGTGTTCGTTTGGGTTGTCGTATGTTAAGCAACTGCTTAACGATATGGCGATAAGTAGTAGGAGTGCGAGGGTGGGTGGTGTTTTCATGGGAATCACGCTTTCTAGTTTGAGGTTGTAAGGCGATTAAACGCAGATTTGGCGGATTTACGCGGTTTCGTTCGAGCCAATCCGTGTAAATCCGTTAAATCCGTGTTTGATTTACACATTTTGGTTTCGTGCGTTTGTCGTAGGGGTTGGGGTTTCGTAGGGGACGGATTTATCCGTCCCGAGGTTACCTCGCTCTGCGTTAATGGACGTTATCCGTCCCGAATTGACGAACGTGCGTATCTCGGGACGGATAAATCCGTCCCCTACGAGAGCCTGCAAGCTCCCTTAGCCTGTGGTTTAATAAGTGATTTATAGGACGTGGATTTAAAAGAAATGTAACATAGATTTAGAGGCAATGGAACGCGGATTTTCACGGATTACGCGGATTCGTTCGTGGGAATCCGCAATCCATGCTTTAAAACGCGCCAGATAAAATCCGCGTAAATCCGTTAAATCCGTGTTTGATTGTCTTTTAATTCTGCGTTCTATTGTCTGCTGTGCCTCGCTCCCTCTGTGTCTCTGTGCCTCTGTGTGAAAATTCTTTTAAAACAAAGAACGAGGGTATACGCTTTATCTACGTTCATTATTTGTCAAAAAGATTTTTTCACACAGAGACACAGAGGCACAGAGGGAGCGTGGCATGGCAGATACGAAACGCAGGTTTCAATATTGCGTTTGTTGTGGGCGTTTGCAGGGTTTTTGTGGGGATTTGCGGTTTTTTTTTTGGGGGGGGGGG
>WRLD01000028.1 GCA_009777845.1 Defluviitaleaceae bacterium | reverse complement strand
CGCGCCAGATAGAACCCGCGAAAATCCGTTAAATCCGCGAAAATCCGCGTTCCATGCCTTTAAATCCGCGTTCCATTGCCTTTAAATCCGCGCGCCATGCCTTTTTTTATTTACACATTTTCACGTACACCTTGCGTTTTTCTCCTTTACAATGTATATTTATGTAATAGTTGTTTAAGTCAAAAACGGCACTGTGCTTGCGGTCTTTTTGCCGCAATACTTCGTCGCAAAAAACCTTGCGTGCCTCTAGCACGCGGCGGTTTTTGCTCCTCGTCTTGCGACAAAAATCCTCGCAATCACAGTACCGTTTTCAACTTAAACAACTATACGCAGGGAAGGAGGCACCAAACTTGTCCGACGACAAATTCAACAAGGACGATTTTTATGACGATAATTACAACTATGACGACTACTCAGACAATTACAAATATGATAGCTATGACGACGATTATAGCCTAACTCGTGACGACGATACGCCGCTAACCTCGGCGGAAACGCAAGAAACACCCTTGTACGAAAGGCCGCTCTCGACCGCACACGACAACGACACCAAACGCATAAAACAGCCCACGCGGCAGGAAACCATACGGCAAATAGCGGAGGAACAGCAACGCGGAAACCCGAGGAAGCCAGGCATTATGTCGCCCGACCAACGCTTGGCGGCCAACCCATACGCAGGGCGTAGGCTAAGCGGTACAGCACTGCCGCACCCAACGACCAGAAGCACAAGAACGCCGCGCGCTTCCGCAAGCAGTCGCAACACGGCACGCCGCCCACGCCCACGCAAGCAAAAAAAGTCACAATTTGCGGCGTTTTATATTATTTTGTTACTAATCGCCGTGGGCGTTTGCCTTACGGTTCTTCTTGTTATGCTCGATAACGCAAATGAACTTATCGGCAATAACCCCATTTTTGGCACAGCCCCGCTCCCCTCACCTACCCCATCACCCGCCGAAATCCCACGGCGCGTAGAGCTTCACAGCCAAACCGCCATTATCACAGACATCAATCCGCTGGGCGAATACCGCTTGCTTACCATGCTTGACATAAGCACGCGCCGTTCACAGGAATTTGCGGTAACGGACGAAACGCGCTTTTTCGACAGGCTAAACCGCGCGCTTACCTTTGCGGAGCTTAGGGTCGGCAATATGTTTGACATTCGCTACGATTCCAACCTTTTTACGCTAGATACCGTAAGCGAAAGCCGCCTAGCGTGGGAACGCCGTTCCCGCACAAATGTCAAGGTAGACATTGAAAATTCCACAATCACCCTAGGCAACGACACCTGGAGCTTTATCCCTGGCTTGAGCCTTGTATTGCACAGGGGCGAGCCGTACCCAATTAGCCAAGTGCGTACCATTGACTCCGTCACGCTTATCGGGCAGGGCGATACAGTCTGGCTTGTTCAAGTGGACGCGGCGCACGGCTATTTACAGCTTACCAATACCGAGCTTATCGCCAACGGTTCTGTCGTGCTTGGCACAAATCTTGTTTTCGCGCTTGACGATATTTCAGAAAGTATCGAGCTGCCCGAGGGCACACACCGCATAATTATTGACGGCGACAATATCGAAACATTCATAGAGGACGTAGTAATCGAAGCGGCGCAGACCACAGAGCTTGACATGAGCGAGGCACAGCTGCGCGCCGCGCTTCTGCATGTAGTCACCACGCCCGAGGATGCGCAGATTTTTATCAATGGCGAGTTATTGGAAAATACAATTACCGCGCAGGTGGAATTTGGCGAGGTACGCGTACGCGTGGAGCAGCACGGCTTTGTACCGCAGGAGCAGGTATTTGACGTAATCGGCCCAATCAATACCGTCACATTCGACCTAGTGGAAATAACTACCGAACACACGTTAAGTATTTTGACCACGCCCACAAACGCGGAAATATATATAAACAACGAATTTATCGGTCATTCCTCGCTTACGCACAAGGTGCCGCCTGGTACGTACAGCATAGAGGCGCGACTAGCGGGCTACGAAAGCGCGGCCATTTCCGTCCCCGTTACAGCAAACGACACCGAGGACATCTGGAAGTATATCATGCTAACGCCTACGGTAAACGACCCATTCGCGAATATCCAACAGCCCGAGGTCGAGCCGCTTCCGTCTATTACGCCTACGCCGATTCCTACGCTGCCGCCCGCTGTGCCGTTCCCCACTCTACCGCCCGACAGCTCCGCCCTACCGCCGCAAAATGGAATAATTCCCCTACCCTCGCCCACGCCGTATATGCCGTTGCCTTCGCCTACGCCGTATATTCCGTTGCCTGTCCAAGACCCAACGAATCCGCCGCTTATAAATCTGGACGACGAGAACTGGTGGGTTATTCCACCGCCGCAGTAGGCGGCGACCTCCGAATACCCGCTTTGGGTAGCTGCGCCACGATTTTTTCGTTAGGCAAGGAGGCGCAACCGCCGCATAACGGAGAGATTACGCAAGGTTGCGCCGACGAAGCATAACGGAAAAAGCGTGGTGCAGATGCCCGAATGGGGTATTCGGAGGTTGCCTATATGTTTGACATTCCGCAGGAGCTAAAAAAACTGCCGCATTTGCCAGGCGTTTATATGATGAAAGACGAGGGCGGCATTATTTATGTCGGCAAGGCGAAAAACCTATACAACCGCGTAAAATCGTATTTCCAAAAATCGCAAGCCGACCCAAAAACGGTACAGCTGGCAAAAAATATAAAATCCTTCGAGTACGTAGTAACCGACACCGAAAACGAAGCGTATATACTGGAAAATATACTAATAAAACAGCATAACCCCAAGTATAATATCCGCTTAAAGGATTCCAAGGCGTACCCATATATAAAAATCACGCAGGAACGTCTGCCGCGCATTTTGTACGTCAACAGGCGCGGCAGGGACAAGGCAAAATACTACGGCCCTTACGTTTCGGGAATCAACGTACGCGAGCTGCTTGACCTTATCCACAGGCTATGGCCGTTACGCCGCTGTACAAAGGTTTTTCCGCGGGATTTTGAGAAAGGGCGGCCATGCCTTAACCACCATATACAGCAGTGCAAGGCTCCGTGTATGCGACTATTAGACGAGGAAACCTATATACAATATGTACGCGAGGCCGAGCTGTTTATCCAAGGCAAAACAACCAACGTACAGGCGCGCCTTACGGCGGAAATGAACGAAGCCGCCGAGCAAATGGAATACGAACGCGCCGCCGAGCTACGCGACACAATAAACGCGCTAAAAGCCTTACGCGAACGGCAAAAGATAGAAACCAACGAGCAAGGCAACGACCGCGACATTATCGCGCTCGCGCGCCAGGACGACGAAGCACTATTGCAAATCTTTTTCGTACGCGGCGGCAAGCTATCGGGGCGCGAGCATTTTATTATGTCGGCGCAGGAGTCCTGCCCCGACCCAGACATTTTTGCGGCGTTTATCAAGCAATTTTACAGCGAAGCCGCCTTTATCCCCAAGGAAATAATACTCGCAAGCGCGCCCTGCGACAAGGAAGCAATTTCCGCTTGGCTTAGCAGTCTTTCGGGGCGGCAGGTACAAATAATCACCCCGAAAAAAGGCGAAAAGCACAAATTCGTAAAGCTCGCGCAAACCAACGCCGAGCTGACTATGTCGCAGTTTGGCTCACATATGAAAAAGCAAGCAGAGCGGAACGCGGCGGCTATGGGCGAGCTTGTGGGGGCGATTAGAGGTACTACGGAAAATGTCAAAATTGCAAGAATCGAAGCATACGACATCTCAAATATCCAAGGCTGCGAATCCGTTGGCTCAATGATTGTATTCCAAAACGGTGAAGCCAAAAAAAGCGACTACCGCAAATTCCGCCTACGCGAAACCATTCAGCCCGACGATTACGCAGGCATACGAGAAGTCCTTTCACGGCGGTTTAAACGATACAACGAGCAATCGCAAGCGTTTTCCACACTGCCCGATATAATTTTTGTGGACGGCGGCAAGGGGCAAATAAGCGCGGCAGAAGCCGCCCTACGCGAGCAAGGCCTAGACATTCCCGTATGCGGAATGGTAAAGGACGAACGCCACAGAACACGCGGCTTGCTCTACAACAACGAGCAGCTAGACCTACCGCGCCACGGCGAGGGCTTCAAGCTAGTAACGCGCATACAAGACGAGGTACACCGCTTCGCGCTGGAATACCACCGCAAGCTGCGCGCCGACAGTCAAGTACGCTCCGTGCTTGACGATATTACAGGCATAGGCGCGACACGACGTAAGGAGCTTTTGCGGCACTTTAAGAGTATAGAGGCGATTCGTGCGGCTAGTGTGGAGGAGCTTTTGCAGGTGTCATGTATGAATAAAAAAATCGCACAAGAGGTTTACAACTTTTTCCATTCTGATAGTTAAAGGCATGGAACGCGGATTTTCGCGGATTTGGCGGATTTTCGCGGATTCTATCTGGCGTAAATTCATAAAATCCGCATAATTAAAAATCTACGCAATTTGCGTTTCCTTAGTTTTTAATGAACCCAAGAAAAAATCCGCGTAATCCGTGAAAATCCGTTAAATCCGCGTGAAGCCCTTGAATCCATTAAATCCGCACTCATTGCCTGCTATGCCACGCTCCCTCTGTGCCTCTGTGTGAAAAAAATCTTTCAACTAAAGAATGGAGCTATACGCTTTACCTACGTTCATTATTTGTCAAAAAGATTTTCACACAGAGGCACAGAGGCACAGAGGCACAGAGGCACAGAGGGAACAAGGCACAGCAGAAATACGAGCAATACGTAACTTTTTAATTACACGGATTTAAAAACACGTCCGAAAAAATCCGTGAAAATCCGTTAAATCCGCGTAAATCCGCGTTCCATAATCTCTTAAAACCCACGCCCCATAATTTATCCCAAAACACGGAGGTATAACATGTCCGAAAAAAAATCAACCGTTCTAACGCAAGAGTACGTCTACGTATCCGAGGGAAGCGGCGAATACTGCAACGCCAGCGTTTCCCTTGATGCTATCGACACAGGGCAGGTCGTCACGATTAAGCCCGAGCAGAGCATGTCCTTCGGCGAAATCGAACAAGTTCTATACGATTTTGAGGCAGACATTTTAAAGAAAATGAACATGAAGCTAAGCGGCCAATACCCCGCCCGCTTGGATTACAATGGCGAAATCTTTAAAATTGCCTTTGACGACAGCCACAATGTAAAGGGCATAGTCGAGCTATGAACGGCCAGCCAAAAACCGACGCTTTCAGCGCGGCGGCTTCAGAATCGGGGTATTCTGTCGCGCTTACCACGGTTATACAGGAATTTAACCTACAGCTGCTAAACCCTGCCGTAGACGTGGAGTCAAAAATACTAACACGCGCCAATATAAACCGACCTGCACTACAGCTTGCAGGCTTCTTTGATTATTTTGACCCGTCGCGCCTGCAAATTATAGGAATGGTAGAGCATACGTATCTGTTGGGCTTGGGCGAGGAACGGCGGAAGGCGAACCTGCATAGGATTTTCCAGTCGCAAATCCCTGCGGTGGTTGTGTGCCGCGACCTAGAGGTCTTGCCCGAAATGCTGGAATACGCCGAAAAATTTGACGTACCCATTCTCGCTACCGATTCCGCCACTACGGACTTTATCAGCGAGATTATTCGCTGGACGAAGGTACAGCTCGCGCCGCGTATTTCCATGCACGGCTGCTTGCTCGATATTTACGGCGTGGGTACTCTCATTATCGGCGAAAGCGGTATCGGCAAAAGCGAAACCGCGCTAGAGCTAATAAAGCGCGGACATAGGTTTATCGCCGACGACGCGGTGGAAATTCGGCGCGTGTCGGCGGAAACGCTAATCGGCTCCTGTCCCGCTAATATTAGGTATTTCTTGGAGCTTCGCGGCATAGGAATTATTGATATTATGCAGATGTTCGGTGTACAATCTATAAAGCCCACGCAGGCGATTGAGCTTGTTATTAGCCTAGAAATTTGGGATTCCTGCCGCGTTTATGACAGACTGGGGCAAAACGAGGAATTTACCGAAATTTTGGGCAACAAGGTAAACAGCCACTCCATTCCTATTCGGCCGGGGCGTTCCATGGCGATTATCTGCGAATCCGCCGCCATTAGCCACAGGCAGAAGAAAATGGGCTACAACGCCGCCGATGCCCTAACCGAACGCGCATTCAATAAATCCAGCGGGGGTCTAAAAATCCATGACCATTATTGACGCGATTACTACCGACTATCTCACAGACGAGCCTATGAGCCGCCACACGTCCTTTAAAATAGGCGGCAAAGCAGATATTTTGGCGTTCCCAAGCAATACGGACACACTGGTGAAGCTATACAAGCTATGCCAAGAAAACGGCATACCAATCACGATTTTGGGCGATGGCACAAATGTACTTGTTTCCGACGACGGCATACGCGGAGTTGTTGTTTTTACCAACAAAATGAACGAAATAACGATACGCGGCAACAAAATTCATGCACAATCGGGCGTACGGCTTTCCGCGCTTACACAGGCGGCGTGCGAAGCAGGGCTTGATGGGCTTGTTTTCGCCTCGGGCATACCCGGCACGGTAGGCGGCGCGATTTATATGAACGCAGGCGCGTACGACCACGACATAAGCGAGGTTTGCGAGGCTGTTACACTTTTTGAGCAAGACAAAATCGTCACCAAAACTAACGCCGAAATGCTGTTTGGCTATCGAAAAAGCTATACGCAAAAGGGCGACGTAATCATTCTCGAAGCGGTATTTGACCTCGCCCACGGCGACACGGAAAAAATACGCCAAGAAATGCACGAGCTAAACCAAAAACGAGAGGAATCACAGCCGTTGGAGGTTTACAGTGCAGGCAGTTTTTTCAAACGCCCTGAGGGCAACTACGCAGGCAAGCTAATCCGCGAAAGCGGCCTAAAGGGCTACAGCGTAGGCGATGCCCAAATTTCCGAAAAACACGCAGGCTTTGTCATAAACAAAGGCAACGCCACCGCTAAGGATATTTTGTCGCTTATGCGGCATGTGCAAAAAACTGTGTATGAGAGGTTTGGGGTTCATTTAGAGCCAGAGGTGCGACTATTGGGATTCTAGGAAAGGAGCAGTCTATGCGTTTTATTATTGTCACAGGCATGAGCGGCGCGGGGAAAACCACCGCGCTAAAAATCTTTGAGGACGCGGGCTTTCATGTAGCCGACAATATTCCTGCGCCGCTTCTTGGCGAGTTTGCCAAATTTTGCCTTTCGCATAGGCCGCGTATTACCAAGGTCGCGTTTGGCATTGATATTCGCGAGGAAAACCACAATTTTTCGTACTGGCTAGAAGCGTTGGACAAGCTAGATGTCGATTGCTCCATTTTGTTCCTAGATTCCGCAAACGATGTCTTATTGAACCGCTACAAGGAAACGCGGCATATTCACCCGTTCGACAAAAACGGCATGATTAGCGTGGGTATTACCAAGGAGCGCGCGCTTTTGGAGGACATTCGCGAGCGCGCTTCGCTAATTCTCGACACTAGCGGACTTTTGCCGCGTCAGCTAAAAATAAAGCTGCTAGACGTTTTCGGCGAAAAGGAAAGCTCTGGCAAGCTACTCATCAATATCCTGTCCTTTGGCTTCAAGCACGGTATTCCCGAGGAATCCGACCTAGTCTTTGATGTCCGCTTTCTGCCTAATCCGTTTTACAACCCCGATTTAAAGCCGCTTTCGGGCTTAGACCCCAAGGTGCGCGATTATGTAATGGGTCACGATGTAAGCGTGCGTTTTATGGAAAGCCTTTACGCCATGCTTAATTTCCTTATTCCGCACTATATCAGCGAGGGCAAAAATCAGCTAATCGTCAGTATCGGCTGTACGGGCGGCAGACACCGCTCCGTCACGCTTGCCGAAAAGCTGTTGAAAGACCTGCAAACCAACGAAAATATCGTAGCCGTACATCACCGCGACATAGACAAAGACCCAAAGCTGGCATACGGCACACTCAAATGAAGCCGCCCTCATTCTCGCGCCAAATTCGTGACGAAATAAAAAACCACGAGAAAAAAATGGACAAAAAACGCGCCTTCGTGCGTGACTGCTTCTTGGACGGCGGCCATATTTCCAACCCGCAAAGCACCTACCATTTAGAATTTTCGCTGGACGAAAAAACGGCAAGCACTTTGATGTCCTTTTTGCTTTCGTTCGGCTTGCGGCCAAAAAAATTTGCCCGAAAGGGGCAAACTGTTGTATATTTAAAAGAGGCGGACGAAATAGCCGATGTGTTGAAAATAATACGCGCCGACAGATTCCTGTTGAAATTTGAGGAAATGCGCGTAGAAAAGGCGATTGCGAACAATATAAACCGCCAGGTAAATTTTGAAACAGCAAACCTAAACAAGACCGTGGGCGCGGCACAGACACAAATCGAGGCGATTAAATTGATTGCACAGACAGTGGGGCTGGGGGAGCTGTCCCCTACCCTGCAAGAGGTCGCGTGCTTGCGGCTAAAAAACGAGAGCCTGAGCCTGTCGGAAATCGGCGAGCTGTTAGACCCGCCGATTGGCAAATCGGGCGTAAATCATAGACTGCGGAAAATCTGTAGGGTAGCGGAAACTCTGGGAGGTATCGAATGAACCTTATTTACACAAATAACTACGCCGTAGCGAACTTTTTTGAGCAAAACAAGGATAGATTTAAGGTCGAAATCAAATGGCTTGGCGTGCCTGCCATTGATGTCCTTGCGGCGGCAAAAACAGCCGCAAAAAACGGCTCGATTCTTTTAAGCAATCCGCTTACAGGCGTTGGCTCTATGCGTATGGATTTGCAGGCAAGCCGCCCTACACCGCAAAAGGTACGCGCGTTAAATCCGTGCATTTCCGTTATACTAAGCCCGCCGCAGGACACTATCGACCTAGCCTCCGTAAGCTCCCTAAACGACACCTACGAGGTCTACAAAAAAAACGCGCGCCTGCGCTTCGCCGCGCATAGCGACGCGGACATAAACAGAATGCAGGCCCACGACCTAGAGCATGTTATAGTTACACTTACATCATTGGAAAGAATAGGAAACCGCTGATGGATACTAGATTTTTGACATACTGCAATAAGCTCGCCATACTGGGCGGCACCTTTGACCCCCTGCATAATGGGCATTTGGCGGTGGCAGAAGCGGTTAGGGACGCGTTTGAGCCGCAGTGCGTGCTGTTTATTCCTAGCGGACAGCCGCCGCATAAACAAGAGGACAAGCCCGTCACGGACACTATTCACCGCTACAATATGGTATTGTCCGCCATTTGCACGCACCCATTTTTTGACGTGTCGCGCTTGGAAATAGACCGCCAAGGGCTAAGCTACACCGTGGACACAATCGAGGATTTACGCCGTATTTGTCCCGCTAGTGCCGAGATTTTTTTCGTTGTCGGCGCGGACGCGCTTATGGAAATTCATACCTGGCACGGCGCGGACAGGCTATTGAAGCTATGCAAAATAATTGCCGTACATCGCCCGGGCTACGAGGTTTGCAACGAAACGCTGGAGAATCTGCGTGCCAGTACAGAGGTTCATTTGCTCGAAGGCCCGAATTTGGCGATTTCCGGTACAATGGTTCGCGAAAAATTCCACGCGCGGCAAGCCCTGGGCGGGCTTATTCCCAGAAGCGTGGAAGCCTACGCAAGAGCGCATAGCCTGTACAATTTGCCGCCTGTTACGCTTTCGCAGGAACGCTTTGAGGCGATAAAAAGCGTTTTGCAGCAACGGCTTTCCCCTAGGCGGTTTAGGCATACGCTAGGCACAGTCGCCGAGGCCGAAAAGCTCGCCCTCCGCTACGGCGCGGACGTAAACAACGCGCGCTGGGCGGCGTTGCTGCACGATTGTGCCAAGGAGTATAGCGCGGACAAAAAGCGTGAATTATGTAAGACGTGGGGCATAGAGCTAGACGAAATAATTTCCAAGGACATAGACGTAACGCATGGCTGGCTCGGCGCGGAATCCGCAAGGCGCGATTTTTACGTAACAGAGCATGAAATTTTGCAGGCTATCAGCCGCCACACCATCGGCGGCAGTGGAATGAGCCTGTTGGACAAAATTATCATGCTTGCGGATTATATCGAACCCCACCGCGACCCAGCCTATCCGCCGCTCGCAAAAATGCGCGAGCAAGCGTACGTTGATATAAACAAGGCGCTGGTTATTGGGATTAGTGATACGATTGGCGACTTGGAGGAACGTGGTAAGGCGGTGCATCCGTGTAGTAGGAGTGTGTTGGCGGAATTACAGTTACTGTAGGGGGCGGATTTATCCGCCCCGAGGTTACCTCGCTCTGCGTTAATGCACGTTATCCGTCCCGAGTTAACGAGCGTGCATACCTCGGGCGAGGCAAGCCTCGCCCCTACAGTAACCGCCACGGCAAACGCACAAACTGCAAAATTTGCAGGTTTTATGTAGGGGGCGGATTTATCCGCCCCGAGGTTGCCTCACTCTGCGTTAATGCACGTTATCCGTCCCGAATTGACGAGCGTGCATACCTCGGGCGAGGCAAGCCTCCGCCCCTACAGTGACCGTCACGGCAAACGCACAAACGACAAAATTTGCAGGTTAATTGTAGGGGGCGGATTTATCCGCCCCGAGGTTACCTCGCTCTGCGTTAATGCACGTTATCCGACCCGAATTGACGAGCGTGCATACCTCGGGCGAGGCAAGCCTGCCTCTACAGTAACCGCCGACCAAGCCAAGCCTTGACCTATTGACAGTGTGTTCAAAAAACTAAAAAACAAAGGAGAATAGCTATGAATAACGAAAACAAGGAACGCCCCGCAGTTTTGGAATTACGCGCCGAGCTTGACAAAAAATTTGCACAGGATATTGTCATAATCGAGCTTGGCTCGCTTTCGCCCATTGCCGATTATTTCGTAATCGCGACGGGCAGTAGCGTACCACAGCTCGCGGCACTAACCCAAGCCGCCGAGGAATATCTGCTAAAACAGGGCTTTATCCTAAAACACTCCGAGGGCTTACAAAGCGGTAAATGGGTGCTTTTAGATTTCGGCTCGATTGTTGTGCATTTGTTTGATAAGGAGTCGCGCGAGTATTATAACCTTGAGAGAATCTGGGGCGATGCGAAGGTAATAAGCTAGACACAAAAAAAGCGGCGAAGCCGCTTTTTTTGTGTCTAGCTTTTTTTATTTGCCCCCACTCAACCGATTAACCATATCCTGGTAATTAACACAATAAGTCAACGCCGTATCCCTCGAAATAATCCGCCTATTATACAAGTCAATCAAGCTCATATCCATTGTACGCATACCCAATGCCCCCGAGGTTTGCAACACGTTGTCTATTTGGAACGTCTTGCCCTCGCGTATTAGGTTTCGCAAAGCCGCGTTACATATCATAATCTCGTACGCAGGGTGGCGCTTGCCGTCCAAGGTAGGCACAAGCTGCTGCGATATAATCGCCTGCATAGTAATAGCAAGCTGTGTGCGTATTTGGTTCTGTTGGCTCGGCGGAAAAACGTCAATAATACGGTCGATTGTCGCGCCCGCACCGATTGTATGCAGGGTAGAAAACACCAGGTGACCTGTTTCGGCGGCGGTTACTGCGGCGGCGATTGTTTCGTGGTCGCGCATCTCGCCCACGAGAATAACGTCGGGCGCTTGGCGTAACGCCGCACGAATAGCCGCAAGGTAGCTTGACGTGTCGTTATCTAGCTCACGCTGGCTTATAATACTCTTTTTATGCGGGTGTCTAAACTCGATTGGGTCCTCGATTGTAACAATATGGTTGTCGCGCGTAGTGTTGATTCTGTCAATCAAACACGCAAGCGAGGTAGACTTACCGCTGCCCGTAGTGCCTGTAAACAACACCAAGCCCCGCTGATTGTCCGCGAGCTTCACTATTACCTCGGGAATATTATACTTATTGGGGTCGGGTAGCTCGTTGGGAATAGTACGCAGTACCGAAGCATGAGAAAACCGCTGACGATACGTATTTACACGAAAACGCCCGATTCCCTCTATACCTATAGCAAAATCGTCGTCGCCGCAGTCCATACGCTCTATACTACGGTTATTATTCAGCCGATACAAAGCATGGATTAACGCCAACGAATCCGCAGGCGTTACGTTCTCGTTGTCCATATACGACATACGCCCATGCACCTTCATGCTTACAGGCCTACCCGCAATAATATATATATCCGATGCCTTTTCCCGCGTGGCGACAACTAAATAGTTTAAAACTCGTTGTTCTAAAGCGTCAGACATCTACTGTCCTCCCTCAAGAGCCGCTATAAGCTCCGCAAGCATAATATCCTCCGCCTCCCACTCTGCCGCCATATCACCCACGGAAAGCATACCCGCATATATGCTCAAATACTCTACCTCCATACTTACGTCAAGCATATACATTCCCATAAAATCTACATTGCGATTGGCGTAATAGGCACGAAAATCTGGCAAAAACTGGCTGAGAATTTCTGCGGGAATCGTATCTAATACTGGCTCAACCATGGCGCGGAAATCGCCTGGCTCAATTTCGGAAACTCTAAGGCTATAGTTTATAACCCTGTTTCCTAGCTCGCCCGCAACTAAATTGTGCAGTATGGACAAAAACTGCCAGTACGAGGTGCTAAACGAAAGGTTAATAGACGTAGACCAGATTTCATCGCCCGCACGCTCTACCGATTCATTAAAGTTCAAGCTAACTTTATCTGTATGAGGGTAGATTACCTCTTGAATATGCCGCAATACCTCGACATCACTAAAACGCTCTGGCAAGGCGGCGGCCTCTCTCGCCCAATCCTCGGAAAACTCGGCACGCTGTGCGGTTAGCCGAACCTTTTCCTGCTGTCTGTCCAATGCCGCCGCACGGTCGTCATCTATTTGCTTGCGTCTTTCCTCGATTTTTACGTCCCATTCAGCAATAGCATTGTTCTTGGGTATGAGATACAGCCAGTAATACATAGCGGCGGCGGCTACGCCCAAGAAAATTAAGATAATCAACAATTCCTTAGTCTTTACCATTATCTCACTCCCATTCCCTTACGCATAGTTAATCCAAACGAATAAGTCGCAGTGCCTAATTCAAAGTCTAGGGTATTGCCCTCGGTTACGGAGTTCGTGCCTACAGCCCTAAAGAGCGTACGCCCATATTCCTCGTCCTCGGGAACATATTCCCTAAAATACTGCAATAAGCCCGCCACATGGTCGTAGTGTATCGCGGTAGCATCTAGTGTTATATCGTCCTCTGCTACGCTAAGTGAAAGTAGCTCCGTAAAGCCCTCTGGCTTGTCGTAGCGTTCTATATCCAAGACCTCTGCGTTAAAAAATACTGGTACAAGCTGTGCCGCCTGGGTAAACTCGCGATAAAACGCATCTATACCCCTAAGCCTTATGCCGTAATATTCTATTTCCCTTCTTAAATCTATAATTTCCTCTCGGCTGGGCGATTGTGCTACCAATACGTCCACCTGTGCGGCCTCGACATTCATATCATTGAATTTACGCTCTAGGCTCTTTTCTTTCCACCACGGAATAGCCATAGCTATAAGCAACGTAACAGCCATTACCGAAGCCACGCTCGCGCCTATCATAAACACCCGCCGCCCAGGATTCCTTATGATTATCGGCGTTTTCACATCTAACATATGCTGGGAAGCAATTACGCTAGACGGCACAGCGGCGGCATACGCATCAATCCATTTTCCTCTGTTTTTCGCGCCCCTAAAAGCACTCGCGCGCATCCATGCCCTGTTTTCATGTACAGGAATACCAAGCGAAGCCGACAACCGCTGTGTAAGCTCCTCGTGGGAACGCCCAAGCACAAGAATACATTCCAAGGTAGACGAACGCTCCTGATACCTAACAAAGTCTACAAGGAAATTGACCTCGCCGACCACCGCATCTACATCAAATTCTATAGGAAGCTCCGATTTTTGGTCTGCCTCGTCCTGCTCCTTGCCCGCGGCGGTAAAATAATGCGTGCTATAAAAAAGCCCATCAAGGTAAAGCGTCAAATGCGGGTTAGGGTTATTTAAATCTAAAATTCCGTACGAGCTAGGCGCGCCGCCCTCAATTTCACAATATTTTTTAACAAAGCGGTTACGCGCGTTTTCGGCTATGTCTATAGACAAAACCTTGAAGCCCGCCCATGTAGCGGCAGAGCCTATAGCGGTAGCCATATCCTTGGACATAGCCGCCACAAAAACCTCCATAGAGCTATTTGCCGCGTCCTCCTTTACCTTTTGCACCTCTGCGCCAATCACAAAGTTTTGTAACGCGCCAGGCAAATACGAGGCTATTTCGTGCTTTGCGTTATTAAGCATTGCCTGGTGTGCAAGCTCGGGCCAGTTGAACCTCTGCATAACCACGTCTGGGCCGCCTGTAACAATTTTACACGCAAAGCCAGAGCCTTTCGGCACCTTTGCTCCGCGAGCCGCTTCCCTAATAGCCTGCGACAGCTTCTCAATCCATGTCTTTTCCGACCATACTATATTAGTATGCTCGTACCGCGACGAGCCTACCGAAAGTATAGCTCCCTTGGGGTCTACCTTAATTACCTTTATTGCCCCCGAGGCTATCTCAATTCTGTATGGTACATGCTTGACCTTGCCTGTTGGCTTAGATAGCTTGCTTTTTGATTGCGGCTGTTTTGCTTGCTTTTGCTTTTTTTCGCGTTCTGCCGAAGCCATGTATTCACCTCTTGTCTATTGTTTTTATTTTTATGGTAATGGTAAACGCTTTAGCGATACCTCTGCCTGGAACACTGTATTGGCAAAATAGCTGTTGTCCGCTGTGCTAGACTGTGGGTCTAGGTATATTCTTAAATGGGTGGCGTTGGTGTAGGGGGCTGAAACATCTTCCCACGCCCCTGCGTTATATCTACCTGCGACAATTGCCATGCCGTTCACTGTAATATCCACGCCGTCAACTGTAATTGCCGAGCTTACACTATTTAGCCGTACAGGGACAAAATTTATAGGCCATGGCGGGTCGGGGTCGTCGTAGTCGGGCGGACTACCAAACCCTCTTTTCAAAACAAATCTAGTATCGCTATCACCTACGGCGGCTTCTTCTAAGGTATACGTAATTGTCCTAGGTGTTTCCTCGTCAGTCGTGAGAACAAGCGTGTCACCCAATCCACTACCCACTTCCGTAACCGCCTTACTGTTTCTAATATCCCTCACTATAGCCAAAAGTGCCGTACGTGCCTGCGTTTCATATTCGTGCAGTAGCTCGCGGTCTCTGCCCTCTTTCCATGCAGAAAGCGTGCCGACCAAAGCTCCGCCCATAGAAACCATGATAATTACAAGCACTGCCACCGTTATTATCAGCTCTACTAAGGTAAACCCTTTTTTAGCTCTCATACCAAAATCAACCCCAATCACTAAGCTGATTAAACCAATTTACCGCTAACATTAAGGATATTGCGGTGTACAAATAATGCCCTGTTCGCGCCTATCTCGGATATGACAATATCTACCTGTCTAAGGTTGGAATCTACGTCCGTAGGGTCGGGGTACGGCGCTTGCAAAATGCGTACGTCAAAGCCGTTGATTTCCTCTGCGGTAGCTTCGGTATCTTCAAAAAATTTGTCTATATCGTCGGAATCAATAGGATTAGGGGGGACAGCACCATCATCTTTAAAACCATAAAAGTCTATATAATGGGCAGGGGCAACCCAATTCTCACTTTCCAAGTCGCCAGCCCACGCTCTGCCTACCAACCGCTCCATTTGTATTAACGCCTCAATCCCTGCCATATTACGCCTATGCGCGGTATTGCTCCGTGTAAAGCCATAGCTAAAAAGATTAAACAACGCTACCGAAGCAACCAAAAGCACCCCTACGGCTATAATCAGCTCCATAAGGGTCACGCCCGATTTACGCTTGCTTGCTTTCATAACTACCACGCCCCTTTTAGTAATCTCCGCTTTCCAAAAATACTAAAAATCAAGGGTAATTTACAAATGCTGGGCTTGCTCCGTTTGCCGTTCTCCGCTGTAATCCGCGCGATTCGGCATGTCTAATATGTGCTTCGTTTACAATAAAGGTCTGTCCATTAACATTATAGTCAATAAACGATAATGCCCTAGCTATATGATGCCAGCTTTCAAATATAAGGTTCTGCTCCTGTGCCGCCACTAGTAGAGATACTGGTGTTTTAAATTGAATATGAATCGTGTCTGCGGTCGCGGCTAAAGCCATAGTATTCCCAGTGGGCTTGGGGTAAAACTCCAACGTGGTACTCGCACCTATAGCAAACGCAATAAATTCTTGAATTACAGCTTCACTAAAGAATGTATCCGTTTTCAGTGTAGGCACATTAGCATCTGTCGGTATTTTTGCCGTAGCCTGTACGGAAGCATTATAACCGTTCAACGCAGCCGCGAGCTTAGTCGCATCTGCCACCAAAACCGCACGCCGCGAATTAAGCGTAATGCCCCGATAAGCCATAGTTGCGCCCACCGACAGCAACGCGATAATAGCGACCACAATCATAATCTCCACTAGTGTAAAGCCTTTTTTAGTTTTAATGCCCATTTCACATCACCCTATCCCAAGGAATCTACCCATTTATTTACATACTCGCAGATTTTTACTGCTTCCTGCGCCATTTCCTTTGTTAGCTCTATATTATCCTCCGAGGGATAATTCGTTTCAAAGTAGTACGTAGTTAGCTTATATAAATCGCCCAGTACCGAGCGTATTATTCCATGCTTGGAAAGCTCGCAAACTGTCTTGTACAATCGTGACAAATTGTGCGTTTGCATTAGCTTTATATTGTCCGCTGTTCCGTTTTTAGAGATGTAGTGCTTAAACCGTTTTTCCACGCTTTGTTGACAAAATCTGCCGCATGGGTCGTAGTGACCGAGCGTTAGCATATCCCGCGCGTAGCTCATGTCCCTATTAGAATATTCAAGATAGCTTATGACTGCCACAGCACCACGCCCTCGTCCCTAATATATTTATTAGTATCAAAGGTATCAGTCGCTGTTTCTATGGCTTGCCTAGTGGTAAAAAATAGGTTGGTCGTATGGCTCGGGTCTATTTCCTCGCCTAGGCACAGCAGCTCGCCGCGCTGTCGCGGCGTAAGACTGTCGCGCATAACCACGGCTATGTCAATATCAGATTTAGGCGTAGCCGTACCCCTAGCCTGCGAACCAAACAAAATAATTGATTCGGCTTGTATGTTTAGTTGCTTGAATTGGGTTATGAATTTGGTGAGGAAGTCGGCTACCTGCCCATGCGGGGGGCAATTACGAATGACTGTATTGGGAATATCGTCACGCATAGAAATCACTCCCACTGTATACTATCCCAACTTGCCACGTCACCAACCGCAAGCTCTCGTCTTGCTTGTTCAATCTCTCTTATTTCCTCGGCGGTTGCAATGTCGTCATTTTCGTCGGAATCTAAGTCAAGGAAAAGCTCCGCGACACTTTTATACATTCTAGCGACACCTCTCGCAAGCTCGCCGTCTATTTCCTCCGCCGCGGAAATAATTTCCGCTTCAAACTCTAGCGTATAGCCGTTTTCGGTTAGTTGCATATTTGCCTTTTTTTCGGCAATTTCAATGGCTAGTACGTCAGACATAATACTTGCTCCGTTCACAGAATACTATCCCAAGTTACCGCTTTTCCGTCCGCAAGCTCTTGTCTTGCTTGTTCAATATCTCTTATGTCCTCGGCGGTTGCAATGTCGTCATCGTAGTCGAATAGCTCCTTGGCGTATTTTGCCACGGTGTCGAAATACTCGTCAATTTTCCTTTCGACATCTTCCACGGTCTGACAGCCTTGTGTCATTAGCTTCATGGTTGCCTTTTTCTCGGCAATTGCAATGGCTAGTATGTCGGACATAATACGCACTCCGCTCACAGTGTCAACTATACTAAAAACAGACTGCGGATATGGTCGGCAGGGTACAAACCATATCCGCAAGGCTGTTAGGTGTTAAAATTTTAAAGCTCGTCAAGATTTAGTTGGCTAGGATTCGTAACTTTGTACAACGAATGCACCATTTTGATAAAGCACTAGATACCTAGTAGTACCTGCCCCATAAGCAGTTGCAAAACCAGGTGCCCCAGTCAAGAGCGTGTTTACCACATCACTGTCCATAGTAAAAGTATAGTCCGCATTTCCCCAGTATGGGTTAGCATCGCTGTAGGGACCAGGTAGTGGCTCATTAAGCATATACATACGCCATGTTATCGAAGTCGGAGGGGTCGTATTTATCGCAGCACTCCAACCTGACATCTGTACATCAGTACCAAGAACTCTCTCTGTGCGGTCAGCACCAGAGTCCGCCGCCGTAATAGTCGCAACGCCCGCCCTGGCCGTCAATCTATGGGCATCAAACGACATAACGGTATTCAAGTGGTTTGCAAGCTCATTAGCGGACGAGCGAGCGGCTGCGTTTCTAGCGTTGTTTTGTACGCCTATAATTGCCATTACTGCGCCTACCGCAAGCAGTGCAAGCACCGCGATTACTACGATAAGCTCTACCAATGTAAAACCTTTTGTTTTCTTCATTTTATTTCCTCCTTATTTTTTTGGGTTCTCTAAGAGGGGCTTCCCTGCTATTATTATACCCCTCTCGTATTTTACTCCCCCGTATTTTATTACCATCTATTTCAATAGCTCTTTGGCTAGTGAAATCATTAAGATATTTAGGCTTGCTTGCCCCTGTCGAATAGCACGTCTACCTTTTTTTCCGCTTCTTCGAGGGTTTCGCTCTCTCTTATTGCTTGCTTTACTGCGTTTTTAATGGAATTGTATTCATTTTTTGTCGGCATGAGCGCGTTATCCCCTCCTCTAGCTTTTTTTCCTCGCGTTTCCGTTCGAGGTAGCCGTCCACGGTGAGCTTGCCGTCCTTGTACATTCCTAAAATCGGCAGGATTGACTTAGATTGTTCCAAATCTCGTACAGACATTACGACCTCGCCCAACTCATAATTTCTTGGTGGCTATATCTTTTAGGGTTGTTTTTGTTTATTTCTTTTCCTCTAGCTATTTTTCTTTCGACATAGAGGATATAGTCGGCTGTGCTGTTCTTCTTCCTTTTGCGGTGTCACTATCAGCATTTTGACCGCTCCTTACATATTCTGTACCGCATCAATCATACCAAACATAGGCTGTAATACACCAAACAATATAGGCACAACCACACCCGCCATAATGAGAATAAGCGCGGGTTCCATCATAGTAAGCAGTGCCGACATAGCCGCGTCTGCTTCGTCGTCGTAGTATTCGGCTATTTGTATAAGCATTTGTTCTAGCTCGCCCGATTCCTCGCCTATTTTTGTTACGCTCGCGACTAGGGGCGGTAGCTCGCCCATGCGTATAATCGCATCAGACAGCTGCATACCCTGTTCTACATCGTCCACTAGCTGTTCCAGTTCCTTTTGCAAAAACGAGTTTACTACCGTACGTGCCGATATTCTAAGCGCGTTGGGCATATTTACACCCGCGGAAACCAAGGACGATAGCGAGCGTGTAAAGCGCGCCGCGTATATCTTGTTGGTGAGCTTGCTAATGGTTGGCACTCTCGTAAAAAACTTATGCAGCTGATAACGCCCATACTCCATCTTAAAGAACGTCATAACAACCACAATCACCGCAATCGCAATCGCGCCTACAAGCAGGAAATTCTTGGTTAAAAACTCACTCATGGCTAACAGGCTCTGCGTAAACTTGGGCAAATCCTGTCCGCCGTCAGAATAAATCTGTGCAAACTGCGGCACGACCACCACTAGCATGAGTATAATCATAGCAACCAATACAATGAGTATAATTGAGGGATAAATCATAGCACCCTTAACCCGCGAATTGAGCTTTGCCGAGCGAGTAAAGGACTCTGCCGCTCTGTTTAAGCAAGCGTCAAGAGTACCGCTCGCCTCACCTGCTTCTACCATGCTATGGAACAATACAGGGAACGCGTCCTCGTGCGGCTGTAGAGCCTGTGACAGACTGCTGCCCTGCCGTATGGAAGCGTTGACATCTTCTAAAACGGCTTTAAGCCCCTTATGCTCTGATTCGCTCGCCATAATTTCCAGTGTTCTTACAATAGGCACGCCCGAACGGAGCATGGAGGACACCTGCGAGCATAAACGAGCAACAACCTTGACCGGTAGCTTGGGCGTGCCAAAGGAAAAGCTCGAACCAAAGCCGCCGCCTGCTTTTTTTATGGTAGTAGGATAGTAGCCCTGCTGTTGCAGCATAGCCGCTACGCCCTGCTCGTCTGGGGAGGTATGCTCCCCTCTTATTTCGTTGCCGCTTATATTTACAGCTACATACGTATAATTTGGCACTATCTACCACCTCCATATCCCGATTACAATCCGTGTACAATATCAACTACTTCATCTATAGTCGTAATCCCATTGCGTAGCAAGGTCATTGCCGAATCCTTCAAGGTTTTCATTCCGTTTGATACCGCGTACTTTTTCATTTCGTCGGGCGGCTTGCCCTCGTGTATCATTCCGCGCAGCTTGTTGTCGAATATAAGTATTTCGTGTACGGCGCGGCGACCCTTGTAGCCCTTTAGGTCGCAGGTCATACAGCCCTCGCCCTTTTTGAAGTCGATTTCCGCCGCCATTTCGGGGGTAATACCTGCGGATTCTAGCTGTGCAGGCGTGGGTCTATACGAAACGGCGCATTGCTTGCATATAACGCGGACTAGCCTTTGGGAAATAATCCCAACTACGGCAGTAGCTACCATATAATCGGGTACGCCCATATCCACAAGACGGAAAATAGTGGAAACCGCATCATTTGTATGGATACTGGAAAGCACTAAGTGACCAGTAATAGCGGCGCGGATAGCTATTTCTACCGTTTCCTTGTCGCGGATTTCGCCCACGAGAATAACGTCGGGGTCTTGGCGAAGTATAGCGCGCAAGCCTGTGGCAAAGTCTACGCCCGCCTTGACGTTTACCTGCATTTGTGTAAGCCCGTCTAGCACGTATTCTACTGGGTCCTCTATGGTTATGAGGTTGTCTTGAATGTCGTTTATGTCCGCAAGCATGGTATATAATGTCGTAGACTTGCCGCTACCCGTAGGGCCTGCCACGAGAATAATACCGTGCGGCGTAGTGAGCAGAGAGTCGAATTTTTCTAGGTTTTCGGGGGTAAAGCCCAAAACGTCCTTGGGCTTAAAGAACGAGCTGCGGTCTAGCAGACGGAGTACGGCTTTTTCGCCGTATACAGTGGAAACAATGGAAACACGGAGGTCTACATCACGCCCCAAAACTCTAATCTGAATACGACCGTCCTGCGGGGCGCGGCGTTCTGCTATATTTAGGTCTGACATTATTTTTATTCTGGCAATAATTGCACTGTGGGTAGCTATGGGTGCTTGCAGAACCACGGAAAGAACGCCGTCAATTCTCATTCTTACCCTAACCTCGTGTTCGCCTGGCTCTACGTGAATATCTGATGTACCAGAGGCTACCGCCTGTTCCAACAAGCCGTTTACTAGCTGTATAATCGGGCCGTCCGCCACGTTTCCGCCCTTTGCGTCAATCTCGCGCATGGCGGCCTCGTAGCCCTCGCCCTTGCTGTATTCGCTGATTGCGCTTTGTACGTGGATATTGCCGTAGGCGCGCTCCATATAATGCTCGATACTTTTCGAGCTAGAAAGCACTGGGCGTACTTCCATGCGTGTAACCGTCTTGACCTGCTGTAAAATACGGAAGTCCTTGGGGTTGTTCATAGCGATATAGAGTACGTTGTCCTCTATTTTGACCGGAACGACCTTGTTACGCCGAGCCAGCTCGGGGGAGATAACATTTACTACATCTGGCACTACTTCGAGGGTATACAAGTCTACGTACTGTATATTATGCTGATTTTCTAGCACTCGATACAAATTTTCTTGGGAAATATATCCCTTTTCAACGACAACATTACCTATACGGTTGCCTGTTTCCGCGCTAATCTTTAGACATTCCTCAAGCTGAGTTTTGTCGAGATAGCCTGCGGCTACAAGCATTTCACCCAATTGCATTTTCTTTGCCATCGGAAAGGCTTGCTCCCCTCAATACCTAAAATCTATGTTTATATGACTATGTTTATTCTATAAATGTTTCGGTCAAATGTCAATATGTGTTTTACAAAAATTATACACAAAAGTGTCTTTATCTGTCCTCGTAATGCCCTTTGCAAGAAATTACAAGCAAGTCATTTTCGCCATACTGGCAATAAACAAGCCTATCACCTCTATTGATTCGCCTTGAAAATATCGGCTCATCAAAGTGTTTTAGCTGTTCGGGCTTGCCTGTGCCGTGGAGCAATCCATTTTTTTCAATATCGTCCATTAGGGCATTTATTTTCTTAAATGTCGCCTTGCTAGATATTTTCCATTCCTTGTATTCCTTTTCAGACCTTGTTGTAAAATAGCGGTTCATGCTTCATCTTCCATTGCCCGCATTTGCTCTGCGGTGTACATCACGACCTCGCCGCGCTTGGCTTGGGCGATAGATTCGTCGAGCTTTTGCAGGTATTCGATATTACGCCGATTCCTTGCCAAATCTTGGGCTTCCGCTTCATTCATAAGAAGATTTATAGCCATTGTAGACATACACCTCCATTTTAATTGTACACAACCGCAGAATATTCTATAGGCTACTGTACATTCAATGAACATCTTCCATTGTAATATACTATATGTCTAAACTCAACCCCACCGCTCTTTTCCACCGCACCCTCCCCCACTATTTCCCAACCAATAATCTCATCTAAATTAGGAAAGAACGCGTCCGCCGTGGGGCTTGCGTTTATTTTGGTGACATATGCGGTGTCGCAACGGTCTAAAAACTGCGTATAAATTTGTTCGCCGCCTATGATAAAAATGTCCTGCGGCGCGTAGTCTTTTAGTGCGGCTTCGAGTGCTTCTAGGGAATTATACACCTGCGCGCCGTTTATTTCTAGCCCTGCCTTGCGTGAAAGCACGATATTTTTCCTGTTAGGCAACGGCCTTTGGTTGGGCAGGGACAAAAACGTGTTATGCCCCATTATTACTACCTTTCCCGTGGTTTTTTCCTTGAAATATTGTAAGTCCTCGGGTATATGAAAAAGCAACTGGTTTTTATAACCAATTCCCCAGTCGGCAGTGACCGCCGCGATTAAATTCATATCGCTACCTCTATTTCATGTGAAAATTTATGCGGACTATAATTTTCCAAGGAAAAGTCGGACACCGCAAAATCGTAAAAATTTTCTTTCATATTCATACGAAAATCGGGGGCTTGGCGCGGCTCGTTTCCAATTATTTCCTCTATTATGGCAATATGCCTGTCGTAAATATACGCGTCCGCGATTACGTGCAAGAGCGTACCTGCCGCAAGCCCGCTAACCGCCGCGAGCATGTGAATAAGAACGGCATACTGGCACACGTTCCAGTTGTTCGCCGTAAGAAAATCCTGCGAACGCTGATTTAAAATCGCATTTAGCTTGCCATTTGTCACATTAAAATTTAAACTATACGCACAGGGGTACAGCCCCATCTCGTGCAGCTCCTCGTGGTTGTACATGTTTGTGATTATTCTGCGTGATTGCGGATTGTGCTGCAAGTCGTACAGAACGCGGTCGATTTGGTCGAATTCGCCCTCGGGGTATTTGTGCTTTTTTGCGAGCTGATAGCCGTATGCCTTGCCGATTGTGCCGTTTTCGTCCGCCCACGAATCCCATATTTTGGAGCTTAGCTCGCTTACGCGGTTAGACTTTTTTTGATAAATCCACAAAATTTCGTCTATACAGCTTTTGAACGCAAGGCGGCGAAGCGTAAGCGCAGGAAATTCTGCGGCTAGGTCGTACGAATTAACCATGCCGAAAACACGCAGTGTGTGCGCAGGCGTGCCGTCCGCCCAACGAGGGCGAACGTCCGTTCCCTTGTCCGACACGCCGTTTTCCAAAATATGCCTGCAATTTTCTATAAAAATACAGTCCGCGCGGCTCATAGGCTATTTTTCTTTCCGTTTATATAGCCCAAAATCCAGTCGCGAATAGACGTATCGCGGAAATGGTTATTTTCCGCTTGGGTTATTAGCTCGTCTAGCTTTTCCTGCTCGCCGTTTTTGGCGTAAATATCGGCGGCGGTTCTGTACGTGTCGCGGTATTCGCCGCCGCGTGAAATCACGTATTCGAGAATTTTTATAGCATCGGGCGAGCCTTCCTGTGCGAGAGCCTCCGCCCATTTTGTGAGTGCCTTCAAATATGCGTTGAAATTTTCCTCATATTGTGCTATTAAATCCATTTGGGCTACGCCGTACAGCTTTTTCAGTTCGAGATTAGACATGAATTTTTCAAAGCGAAGCATAACACGCTTTGCACAGCGCGTTACCTGGAACGGGTCGTCCTCGCCAACGGGCGGAAAAATGGAAAGGTCTGGAGTATAAAAAAGCTCCTGCGGAATTTCCTTTTTTCGCACCGAGTTTGCGGCGGCTTCCTCGTCCAAAAATCGGCGGAGGAGCTTATCCTGCCGCGTTCTGTGCGTTTTTGAATTTATTAGCACCATAACTATTGCAAAAACCGAAAAACCGCCGATAATTATACTAGAAGAAAACACTTTGCCACACCCTTAAAATTTTTTTTGAAATATTTTTTTGAATTATACCACAAAAGATGTATAATGGGGTAATACATTTTTAGGAGGGTTTCCACAATGAAAAAATGGCTTAAAAAACACAAGCAAATTCTTGTCACAGTAGTTGCACTTCTTATTGCCGCCATTATGATGCTAGGCCCAGTTTTAATGTTTTTCCAAGGAGCATGATTATTATGAGCGATGAAAACAAAAAGAACGACATTGACGATTTGGAGGCCCAGCTATCCTCTCTAGGGCTTTTTAACGACAACGGCGAGGACATGTTTGGGGAGCTTAATTTTGACGGCGACGACCCCTTTGCGGCGTTGGAGGCGTTGTCTGCGCCGCGAAGCTCCGTAACGCCGATTACGCTAGACGACCTAGACAGTCTTGACGAGCTTAATTCGGGCTTGCCCGACGAGCTTGACGAGCCTGCTTCTGCCGAGTCTGCCGCCGCTTCTGACGGCTTCAACCTTGACGACCTCGCCGCCGACGATTTCGCGCCTAGCGACTTTGGGCTTGACGACTTTGCCGCCGATTCTGACGAGCCGCTGTCTATGGCGAATGACGAGATGGACTTGGACAGCCAGTTGGAAATGCTACTTATGGCGGACAGGGTGGCGGGCGACAGCTTCGAGGTAAAGGACATTTCCTCGTCCATGCCGACCCAAACCGTGTACGACCCGGAAATCGAGGACATGGTTTCGATTCAGTACGTAAAGGGCGCGTTTACAGGCGAAGCGGAAGCAAAAAAGAGCATATTCGCGAATGTTTCGCAAAAAACCATGATTGCCACGCTGATTATCGGCATTACCGTAATCGCCACAGGCGCAATCACGGCGTTGCTCGCCCATTCTGCGGTTAGGGCGCAGCAAAGCCTAGCCGCGGCAGTCGAGCATTTTACGCCGATTCAAATTCCTACAGGGGTTGCCAATAATGCCAATATTATCCATTTGCATGAGCAGGAATCTATAGGCGAGCAGACACTTACGCTTTTGCGTATTTCTGCGGCTTACAGCGGTACATTTTTCTACTTTGACGAAATTTTTGAGCCTAGCGACTACGATATTTTGCTTTTCGACCAGAACCGCAATTTATTTTCACGCACGACCTTTAATATTTCCGCGCCCGAGGGAACAGGCACGGTTTTACAATTCGGCAAAGTTCTGCAAGAAACCTTGTTCCTTACGCTTCATATACAGCACAAGGTCACGGGCGAATTTACGCGCTTCTATTACCGTTTTACCTCGCCGCCAGTGCATGAAACGCCAGTATTTATCACGCAACAACAGCCGCTAATGGGCGATAGTCCGCTTGTCGTGAGCCACGCGCTTTTTGACAGCGCGAGCAGTACCATTCATTTTAATTACAGGGAAACGCAACAATCTGAGGGCTACCGTTTACGCAGTGATTCCGACTTCGCTAAGGTCGAAATTCACGAAATAAACACAGCCCCCACCCCTTTAACTGGGGACGAGTACGTCTATGTAGACGCGCTCGACATGAAAATGGGCTTCGCGACATTTGCCCCGATTTTGAACCTAGAAAGCCGAATAAATCTTGTTTTCCACGGACTGACATATTTTTACAAGAACCCCGTTGTTGACGTAACGCCGCAACAGCTATTCGCCAATTCGCAATCCACCCCTGTACCCGTGCAAACAGGCGATTTTACCCTAATGCTAGAGAGCATGGACCAGCAAGGGCCGCTAATTGTTCTCACCCTGCACGGCGTAGACGGAAGCAGACGGCGAAGGGCAACAAATCTTGACGCGGTTTTGCGTGTAAGGGTAAGCGACGACGAGGTTATCGACATGCAGGGTACTGTTGTAAATATCGACCCCGACGGGCGCGGCTCGGACGTTCTTTTTAACATGCAGCCGCACGGAACGCACTTGTTTGACGTGCATATTTCCCAATATTCGCTGATTATTAACTGGGTAGAATACGATGTACCGTCCGCTACCATGCCGCTTAATGTTTCGCGGTTTTACAACCAGCCTAGCCTACGCCGTTATGCCGCCGAGACCGCCGTTACGCAGGCGTTTTTGAACCTACTCGCATATAAATCTGGCGAGGTTACGGAAAGCGGATTGCTGGGAATATCGGACGAATTAAAAGGCTCGGGCGAGCTGTTTAACCTTTTCGCGCCTACAAAATTTGAGGGCAGGGCAATGTACGCCGCAAGCGTTACCACAGGCGAGCTAGCGACAAATTACGACTATGCCGCCATTGTCGAGGTAGTGTGGGCGGCGGAGGAAAATGGGGATTTGAAGTACGAGCATGGGGTCTTTGGTGTTACTGCGCGGAGTCGGGATAATATCTGGACGGTTGTGGAGGTTTCACGATAGAGGAGGTGTTTTAATGGAATCTACCGACTTATGGAATCGTTTCATTGACGAAGTATATTATTCATTTCTTGATAACAATAGCAAATCTCTTTCTACGGAGCAAAAAAACGCTATTATTGCTTTCGCATATGATTCAGAGGTAAATAATGGAGGACACCTAATATTCTTTGATACCTTTGGCAATATTTTTTCCACAAATGACGTTGCGGAAGCATTGAGAGTAATCGGTGGTGAGAAATTTGCGTTGAATTTTCTTTCTGCCGCATCACACATATACTATGTCGATGACGATTATGGATATACGTCTGATAAAGATGACGAATCCGTTGAGTCTGAGGATTTTGCATACTATGAAATGAATCCTAGCTTGCCAGACTTAATAGAAGCATATATTGTTGACAATAAAGAAAACATCTTTAAAACTATTCAAGAGGATAAACAGACAATTCTCGACAGCCTTGTGGGTATAATACCAAACAATGGCTCTACCCTTGATGACGCAAGGAGCGAAAGGCTAACCAAACAACATTAACGCATAATTCCCCCATTTCCGCAAAAACTATACCTATGACTATTGAGCCTAATTTTAAATTTGCGTTTGTTTGCATTTGCTTGATTTTTGCTGTTTTTTCGTATATGCGCCGCCTTTCTTCTAAGGACTGGGGGTTGCTTGTGTGTGGGCTTGGGGCTACCGTTACGGCGGATTATTTCCTTATTTTACGGCAGGAATATTTGTTAGGTGTTGCGGTTTTTTGTTTCGCACACATCTTTTACATTTTACGCGCAGCGGGGGGGGCGTTGCCCCCTTTCTCCGACTGTTCCGTTGATGTTTTGCGTTCAACGCAAAACATCAACTTGGTGGGAATATCGCCTCGAAGCCTTTACAGCTTACTTTTAGCCACCCTCCTCGTCTGGCTTCTCGGCTTCACCACACAAAGCCTACCCACCCTAGCAATCTTATACGCTTTCCTATTCGCACTAAATATTTACGTAAATCTCAAAAGCCGCCTACCTAAGCCCAATTATCGCTTAGTCTTGGCGGGGCTTATTTTTTTCGCGCTTTGTGATGTCAATGTTTTGCTTTTTAATCTGCCCGCGTATTTTGGACTGCCCGACATTTTCCCTAGCGCGTTTAGGTTTATTTGGTTTTTTTACCTGCCGTCACAGGCATTTATCGCGGCGAGCGGTTTACGTATTGAAAATACGGCGGCAAAGGATTATACTCATACAAATACAAGCTACTAGGAGGTAAACATGGGCAAAGCACTAATCATAGGCTGCGGCGGTGTTGCGCAGGTCACGATTCACAAATGTTGCCAAAACAGCGATGTTTTTTCGGAAATAATGATTGCAAGCCGCACAAAAAGCAAATGTGACGAAATAAAAGCCTTTCTCGAAGCAAAAAACGTAAAAACGAAAATTCACACGGCGCAGGTAAACGCGGACAGCGTGGACGAGCTTGTCGCGTTGATTAAGCAATTTTCGCCAAAAATAGTAATAAATCTCGCGCTTCCGTACCAAGATTTGACAATAATGGACGCGTGCTTGGAAACCAAGGTACACTATCTCGACACCGCAAACTACGAGCCGCCCGACACCGCAAAATTCGAGTACAAATGGCAATGGGAATACCGCGAGCGTTTTGAAAAGGCAGGAATTACGGCTATTTTGGGCTGCGGCTTCGACCCTGGCGTGACGGGCATTTTTAGCGCGTACGCCATGAAGCATTATTTTGACGAAATTTACGAGCTGGATATTTTGGATGCTAACGCAGGCGACCACGGCTACCCCTTCGCCACAAATTTTAACCCGGAAATAAACATACGCGAGGTCACGGCAAACGGGCGTTATTGGCAGGACGGCGACTGGGTAGAAACAAAGCCCATGGAAATAAAGCGCGTTTACGACTTTCCGCAAATAGGCGAAAAGGATATGTACCTTTTGTATCATGAGGAACTGGAATCCTTGGCGAAAAATATCAAGGGAATAAAGCGCATACGCTTTTTTATGACCTTTGGGCAAAGCTATCTCACGCATTTAAAATGCCTAGAAAACGTAGGCATGACCTCGATTGTGCCGATTGAGTTTGACGGCAAGCAAATTGTACCGCTACAATTTTTGAAGGCGGTGCTTCCCGACCCTGCCACCCTCGGCCCGCGTACCAAGGGCAAAACAAATATTGGCTGTATTTTCCAAGGCGTAAAGGACGGCAAGCCGCTCACCTACTATATTTACAATGTTTGCGACCACGAGGAATGCTATCGCGAGGTGCAGTCGCAAGCGATTTCCTACACAACGGGCGTACCTGCCATGATTGGCGCAATGCTCGTAATGAACGGCGCATGGCAAAAATCGGGCGTATTCAATGTAGAACAGCTCGACCCCGACCCGTTTATGGACGCGCTAAACAAATGGGGCTTGCCTTGGGTAGAGGATTTTAGCCCTGTGCTTGTACCGTGAATGCCCTACCCTCCCCCTACTACCTCGTGGACGAGGGGCTTTTAATCAAGAACCTAGAGCTGTTACGCCAGGTCGCCGATGCTTCGGGCTGCAAGATTTTGCTTGCGCAAAAGGCGTTTTCCATGTACGACACATATCCGCTAATCGCCCAATACCTTGACGGCACGGCTTCCAGCGGTCTGCATGAGGTTATGTTGAGCCGTGATTATCTCAAAAAAGAAAACCACGTCTTTTCCGCTGGCTATTCCGACGAGGAATTTAAAAAAATCCTGCCCTTATGCAGTCATATTGTGTTCAACTCTTTTTCACAATGGGAACGGTTTAAGCCCTTGACTGTAGGCTCTAGTGCGAAGTTTGGCATACGAATCAACCCAGAAATTTCCACACAAGGCGGCGGAATTTATGACCCATGCGCGGTAGGCTCGCGGCTTGGTGTGACGGTGGGGAATTTCCGCTTCGATGAGTTTGAGGGCAACGCCCACAATCGCACGCAGTCAAGGCTTCGAGATGACATTCCCACCAAAGGGCAGTCGGAGAAAAGGGGCTGTGCCCCCGCCCCCCTGTCGGGGCTTCATTTCCATACCCTGTGCCAACAAAACGCCGATGCGCTGGAAACCACACTACAAGCCGTAGAAGAAAAATTCTCGCCCTGCTTCAAAAACATTTCGTGGCTAAACATGGGCGGCGGCCACCACATCACACGCCCAGACTACGATATACAAAAGCTCGTCACGCTAATCAAAAATTTCAGACAAAAGCACAATTTAGAAATTTATCTCGAACCTGGCGAAGCGGTCGCGCTAAACGCGGGCTTTTTGGTATGCACTGTTTTGGACATTATCGAAAATGACGGCGCGATTGCCATTTTAGACGCTTCGGCGGCTTGTCACATGCCCGATGTCTTGGAAATGCCCTACACGCCGCGCATTTTAGGCTCTTGCGAACACGGAAAATACACCTACAGGCTCGGCGGCTCTACCTGCCTTGCAGGCGATTTTATCGGGCAATACTCGTTTAACGAACCCTTGCAAATAGGCGACAAGCTAACCTTTGAGGACATGGCAATCTACACCATGGTAAAAAATAACACATTTAACGGAATAAACCTGCCAAGCATAATAAAACGCCGCACAAACGGCGAATTGCAGCTTGTGCGGCGTTTTGGGTATGAGGATTTTAGAGGGCGGCTATAACTCCACCAATATAGGGAAAATCATAGGATTCCTCTTAGTTGACTGCCAGATAAACTCGCGCAAATCGTCCTTTACCCTATTTCTTATAAGCTGCCTATCGGCAGTATTTTTTTGTTCCAGTTCAAACAGCGTTTCCGCCACCTTGTTTTTCGCGCTTTCGATTAAGTCGCCCGATTCGCGTACAAAAATGAAGCCGCGCGAAATAATTTCCGGGCCGGAAATTATTTGACAGTAGCCGTCCTGCATACTTATTCCCGCCGCGACAATGATTAGGCCGTCCTCGGAAAGGTGCTTGCGGTCACGCAAAACTACGTTGCCCACGTCGCCTATGCCAAGCCCGTCAACCAAGAGCTGACCAGACGGCACAGTTCCGTTCATTTTCGCGCCCTTGCCAGTAATTTCCAAAACCTCGCCTATGTCGGCGATAAAAATATTTTCCTTAGCCATTCCCATGGAAATGGCTAGGTCTTTATGGTGCTTTAAATGCCTAAATTCGCCATGAATTGGCATAAAATACTCGGGTCTGACAAGCGCGTGAATTAGCTTCAATTCCTCCTGCTTGGCGTGGCCGGAAACGTGTACGTCCATCAAGCCCTCGTAAATTACGTCTGCGCCTTGGCTCATAAGGTCGTTTATTACGCGTGAAACTAGCTTTTCGTTGCCTGGAATAGGCGAAGCCGAAATGACTACCTTGTCCGTGGAAGAAATTGTTATTTGCCTGTGGTCGGAAGCCGCCATTCGCGACAATGCCGCCATAGGCTCGCCCTGACTACCAGTGGTAATAATTACAAGCTGATTGGGCGTGTAGTTGCGCAGCTCGGACACCTCGATAATAAGCCCCGTGGGCGCGGTCAAGTACCCTAGCTCCGTGGCTGTTTTTACCGCGTTTACCATGCTTCGCCCTAGGAAAAGCACCTTACGCCTATGCTGTACCGCCGAATTAAGCACTTGTTGTATTCTGTCGATATGTGACGAAAACATTGCCACAATAAGCCTTTGCGTAGGCGATTCCTCAAACACACGCTGGAACATATTACCTACCGTGCGTTCGCTCAACGTATAGCCGCTGTACAGCACATTTGTACTTTCACAAAGCAACAGCTTTACGCCCTTGCGGCCAAGCTCGCCGAAACGCTGCAAGTCCATTATTTCGCCTTGGATTGGCGTAAAATCTACCTTAAAATCGCCAGAATGAACCACCACGCCCACAGGCGTGGTTATCGCAAACGCCACGGCATCTGCTATGGAGTGATTAACCCGCAAAAACTCTACCTTAAAACAGCCTGCGGTAATAGTCGCGCCCTGCGGCACAGGCACTAGCTCCGCCTTGTTTAAAAGCCCATGCTCGCGTAGCTTGTTGCCCACAAGCCCAAGCGTTAGCTTGGTGGCGTACAATGTCGCCTTTACCTCACGCAAAAAATACGGCACAGAGCCGATATGGTCCTCATGCGCATGTGTGAGAAACAGCCCGCGAATCCTGTCCTTGTTTTCCTGCAAATATGTGAAATCGGGAATAACCAGGTCTATTCCCAGCATTTCGTCCTGCGGAAACGCAACGCCGCAGTCAATAATTATTATATCGTTGCCGTATTCTAGTACGGTCATGTTTTTTCCTACTTCGCCGTGGCCGCCGAGTGAAAAAACCCTTAAATTACCTTTTTTTACAGCCAACTACTAGCTCCTCCTTATTATTCTTCTTCAAATTCAATTCCAAGCTCCTCATACTCGTCCTTAAACATCTCCACCACACGCTCGAAATTTTCGTGTTCCTCGTCTAGCATAATGAGGTCAACCTCCTCGTCGTCCTCGCCCTCATCGGCAAGACAACACATGAAGTGGTACACCTCGCCCGATTCTGGCTCAACGGCAAGCAAATAAATGTCCCTGCCGTCCTCACGGCTAGACAGAATTTGCAGCGGAAACTCCTCGCCCTCGTCATTTACAACCACTATTCCGTCCTCGCCTACGTCCTCGCTTGAGCCTAGCTTGTTTTCGTCCATTTCCGAAAACTCCTTTCCATTTTTAAAATCCAAATAGCCTTGCAAAATATATACTGCCGCCATTTTGTCTACGTGCTTTTTGTAGTTTTCGCGCTTGCCGTCAAAAAAAAACGAAACAGCGCGCGTACTTAAACGCTCGTCCCACAAAATGACGTTAATATTTTTTATATAACGCTCTAGCTTTTCTTTGAACGCCAAGGTTTCCGCACAGCGCGCGGATTCCTCGCCGTCCATTTTTTTAGGATAGCCAAGCACGACTTCCTTTATATTATGCTCTCTGACAATGCTCTTTAGTTCCTTTAGGCATGAACGTATGGCGTTGACCTCTCTGAAAATGGTCTTACTGCCAGTAGCCACCACTCCATTGTGAGAAATAGCCACGCCTACCGTTTTTTCGCCGAAATCTAAGCCTAAGACCTTACAATACCTCACTCAAGTATACCCGCACCATTTCTTCCAAAAGCTCATCTCTTTCCATTCTGCCTATTATCGAACGGGCGTTCTTATGGCTCGTGATGTATGTAGGGTCGCCCGAAAGAATATACCCTACGATTTGTGTAATGGGGTTATAGCCCTTTTCTTTTAATGCTTCGCAAATAAGCCATAAATTTTTTCGTACTTCTTCCTTCGCCACACGCTGAAAAGGTGTGAGTGTTCGGGTGTCCGTTCGCATGTCCATTACTCTCCATTTCCTTTAAGATAATTTTGCTCGAAGCCTATTATTTTTACTTCCTTAATTGTGTTTTTTGAACCAACGGCGCGCACCTCACAATAATTCCTGCTATGCCCCGCGTTTTCCTTTTCAAACAATACGCTTAATGTCTTGCCTACCTGCGACTGCAAAAATTCTGCTTGAAGCTCGTCAGAAATGCCGCGCATAGCTCGTCCGCGTTCCGCTTTTATTTTATGCTCTACCTGTCCGCCAAATTCCGCCGCAGGCGTTCCCTTTCTCGGAGAAAACTCAAAAACATGCGCCTTGGCAAATTTCATTTCACGCACAAAATCACAGCTTTGCAAAAAGTCCGCTTCGCTTTCCCCTGGAAAGCCCACGATTACGTCCGTGGTTAGCGTGACATTGGGGTGAATTTTCCGCAGTGCGTTGACGGCCCTGGCGTAGTCTGCGGCGGAATATCGCCTATTCATTTTTTTTAGCGTTGTGTCACAGCCGCTCTGTAGGGACAAATGGAAATGCTCGCATACGGCAGGGCGCGAAACAGCGTCCAAAAACTCGCCGCTCACCGCCCATGGGTCTATACTGCTTAAACGAAGCCGCCCCAAGCCGTCAAGCGCGGCGATTTCTTTTATTAAATACGGCAAGGAATTTTCCGTATCATGTCCATAAGAAGCGATTTGTATACCAGTCAATACGATTTCCAGCGTACCTGTGCGAATCAAGTCGCGCGCCTGCGAAACAATTTCCGCTACTGGGCGGCTTTTTACCGCTCCGCGCGCGTACGGCACAATGCAATACGAACAAAAACGCTCACAGCCGTCTTGAATTTTAATAAACGCGCGTGTTTTTGCTTTTTTTTGCTCTATATTTTTGTTTGCAGGGGTGATTTTATTTAATTCTAATAAAAAATCGTCGGGGCTTCGTGCATCAAAGGCATATTCCGTCACCTCTGACGTTTTTGTCATACAGCCGCAAACCGCTACAAAGGCGTTGGGGTTCAATTTCCTGGCGCGGCTTACCATTTGGCGCGATTTTTTGTCGCTTACATGCGTGACAGTGCATGTGTTGATTACATACACATCTGCTGGCTGTTCAAATTCTCGCGTATGAAAGGCATTGTAGCCGCGCTCGTTAAGCAGTGCGATTAGGGCTTCCGCGTCACATTGGTTTACCTTACAGCCCAGTGTGTAAATAGCTATGGAAAGGCTCACGTATTTATCAACTCTTGAAATTGCTCTTTTATTACATCTATTTCTGGCGTTATTTTTGATGACGTAGCAAAAATATATGCGTTCCCTGTTATACACGAAATTTTTTGCAAAAGGTTTAGCGCGTTTTGCCTATATTTTTCCACAGGAACGCTTGCGGTTAAAATAAAATGCACGGTGGTGTCTTGCAGCTTGGCGTTTTCCAAAAAATATTTAACAGGCGCGGCTACCTGACCGCCCCAAATAGGCGAGCATACATAGATTTCCTGCGGTAGGGCGCTTGGCATATTAGAAACAGGGAATGATTTTTGTGAAAAGGTCAAGCCGAGCGATTTAATAATGAACGCAAAGGGGCTTTTGTCGTTTAGGGCGGACTCCAGCTCCTGGACATTGTAGCCTACGACCTCGCCTACAGCCTGTGCAAATAGCTTTGTTTTGCCAGAACGGCTGTAGTAAAAAACCATGGGAAAACCTCCGTGAGGGGTGAGTTGTATTTATATTACCACGATATGTAAAAAAAAGAAAGAGTGAAAAAAATTTATTTTCGCTCTTTTTTTATTGGGGTATTGTGACTTGTATTGTAGGGGACGGATTTATCCGTCCCGAGGTATGCACGCTCGTCAATTCGGGGCGGGTAACGTCCATTAACGCAGAGCGAGGTAACCTCGGGACGGATAAATCCGTCCCCTACAAAAAACCTGCAAATCCCCCACAACAAATACAATATTTAAATCCACGTTTCATTGCCTGCTATGCCTCGCTCCCTCTGTGCCTCTGTGCCTCTGTGTGAAAATCTTTTTGATAAATAATGAACATAGGTAAAGCGTATATCCCCATTTTTTAGTTAAAAGATTTTTTCACACAGAGGCACAGAGGCACAGAGGGAGCGTGGCACAGCAGAAATACGGACGGCACGTTAATTTTTAATTACACGGATTTAAAAACACGTCCGAAAAAATCCGCGAAAATCCGTTAAATCCGCGTAAATCCGCGTTCCATTGATTCGTAACATTTTCCCACTAACGAATATATATCCACTCATTCATGTATAAATATCCAAAAACCCTTGCATATTTTTTCCCACTATGCTACACTCTCTCAAAACATAAAAAGGAGATAAAACCATGAAAGTTTTCATAGACGGCCAATACGGCACAACAGGCTTAAAGCTAGAGTCAAGGCTTAAAGAACGCAACGACATCACCCTGCTACAGCTAGATTTTGAGGTACGCGAGAGCTTCGCGGCAAAAAAGCCGCTCTTGGAGGAAGCGGACGTTGTATTCCTGTGCTTGCCGGACGATGCGGCGCGTGAATCCGTGGCGGCTACCTCGCCAAGCACGCTGATTATTGACGCGTCCACGGCGCATAGAACCGCCGACGGCTGGGCGTACGGCTTCCCCGAGCTTTCCGCCAAGCACCGCGCCGCCGTAAAAACGTCCAAAAGAATTGCGGTAAACGGCTGTCACGCCGCTGGCTTTATTTCCACGGTTTATCCGCTTGTTTCCTCGGGCTTGCTGCCAGCGAGCGAGCGTTTAAGCTGTACCTCGCTTACAGGCTATTCTGGCGGCGGAATTACGCTAATCGACGCACACGAAAACAACCGAACGGCGGGCGACAAGTACCATTCGCCGCGACCCTATGCGCTTGGGCTTGCACACAAGCATTTACCCGAAATGAAAGCCATTACAGGGCTTAACGCGCCGCCGATTTTTTATCCTGTGGTGGGCGATATGCTCCAAGGCATGTTGGTAAGCGTTCCCATATGGAACGCGCAGCTTACCAAAAAAATGTCTGCGCAGGACGTGCAAGAAGCACTTGCGGCACATTATGCAGACAGCCGCTTTGTGACGGTACAGCCCATGGATTACGCGCTCGACAGCGGCTTTTTGGACGCTACGGCGTGCAATGGAACAAACAATTTGGAAATTTTTGTATTCGGTCACGACGAGCAAATTCTGCTTGTGGCGCGCTTGGATAATCTTGGCAAGGGCGCGTCTGGCGCGGCTATACAGTGCATGAATATTGCTTGCGGATTAGATGAAGCTATAGGTTTGGAGTGATAACAATGGACAATTTAGAATGTTGGAGCGGCCTTGCTTCGGGCGGAATTACCGCCGTGCCTGGCTTTAAGGTTTCTGGCGTGCATTGCGGAATACGCAAGAACAGGGACAAGCGCGACCTCGCCCTTATTTTGGCGGACAAACAGTGCAACGCCGCCGCCGTTTACACAACAAACAAGGTAAAAGGCGCGCCGCTTATTCTCACAATGGAACATCTAAAAAACGGCAAGGCTCGTGCAATTTTATGCAATTCTGGCAACGCCAACACCTGCGCCCCAAACGGACTAAGCGCGGCGGAGAAAATGGTAAACGCCGTAGCAAACGAGCTAAAAATCGAGCCTGCCGACATAATAGTAAACTCCACGGGCGTGATTGGCGTACAGCTTCCCATAGAAAATATCGTGGCAGGCGTGCCTGAGCTAGTAAAAGCACTTTCGCGCGACAATACGCCCGCCGCCGAGGCCATTATGACAACTGACACATTTTCCAAAAGCTGGGCGGCAGAATTTGAGCTAGGCGGAAAAACCGTAACAATCGGCGGTATCGCCAAAGGCTCTGGCATGATTAACCCAAACATGGCGACAATGCTTTCTTTTTTGGCTACTGACTGCGACATTTCCTCGGAAATGCTGCAAAAGGCGTTAAGCCAATCGGTAAAAATTTCCTATAATCAGGTAAGCGTGGACGGCGATACGTCCACCAACGACATGACGGCGATTTTGGCATCGGGGACAGCCGAAAACCCCACTATCGACAGCGCGGGCGAGGATTATGACAAATTCCTGCATGTGCTTAATTTAATTAACCTAAGGCTCGCTAAGGACATAGCGCGCGACGGCGAGGGCGCAACAAAGCTGTTAATCTGCAAAATGAACGGCGCGGAAAGCTACGAATCGGCGGCTTTGCTTGCCAAATCCGTCATTTCCTCGTCCTTGGTAAAGGCGGCGATGTTCGGCTCTGATGCAAACTGGGGGCGGATTCTTTGTGCGATGGGCTACAGCGGCGTACACTTCGACAACGCCCGCGTGGACGTTGGCTTTTCCTCCAATACAGGCGAAATTCTCGTCTGCAAGCAAAGCACAGGGCTTAGCTTTGACGAGGAGGAAGCAAAAAAGATTTTGGGCGAAAAGGAAATTACGATAGACGTAAGCCTTTGTGACGGCGATTTTTCGGCGGAAGCATACGGCTGTGACTTGACGTACGATTATGTGCGGATTAACGGCGATTATAGGACATAAGGAGTGGCGCATATGCCTTTAAAGGATTCTCTTTCCAAAATGGAAAAAGCGGAAATTATCTCCGAAGCGTTGCCATACATTCAACGCTACCACGGAAAAACCATTGTCATAAAATACGGCGGCGCGGCTATGCAGTCGGCGCAGCTTTGCAGACAGGTCATGGGCGACATTGTTTTGCTCGCGCTTGTGGGAATACACGTAGTAGTGGTACACGGCGGCGGCCCCGAAATCAACGAAATGCTAGTAAAAATCGGCAAAAAGCCGAAATTTGTGAAAGGCATACGCTACACCGACAAGGAAACCATGGACGTGGTGCAAATGGTACTCGCAGGGCGCGTGGGCAAGCAAATGGCGCAGTTGCTGGGCGAGCTTGGCGGCAAGGCAATAAGCCTTTCGGGCATGGACGGCAGACTTCTCACCGCCAAAAAGCAGGACGGCGAGGACGAGCTAGGGCTGGTGGGCGACATTACACATGTAGAACCCGCACCGATTACACTCGCCCTAAACGGCGGCTACACCCCAGTAATTTCCTCCATTGCTTGCGGTGAAGCAGACGGCGAAATGTACAACATCAACGCCGACATAGCCGCCTCAAAAATCGCGATTGCGTTAAAAGCCGAAAAACTGATTTTGCTTACAGATGTACGCGGCTTGTTGCGTGACGCGTCCTACGAGGACACGCTTATTCCCACGGTAACGCTCGCCGAGGTACCCATGCTAAAAAAATCGGGCATACTCACAGGCGGCATGATTCCAAAGGTAGATTGCTGTGTAGAAGCCGTGCGGCAAGGCGTGCCTAGGGCGCATATTTTGGACGGGCGTATACCCCATTCCCTGCTTGTGGAGCTTATGAGTGATGAGGGGATTGGGAGTATGTTTTTGAATTAGGGTGGGGTGCTTGGGAATTTTGGCGTTGTTGTTTTACAAGCGATTAGATTAGAATTTACGCGAAATTAGTCAAAATTAGGAGGGGCTTTATGTTTAGATTTGGAAAGGTTAATGGATTTAAGAAATTAGTTTGTGTTTTCATGGCTGTTTTGCTTGTTTTGCCATTGCTTCCGCTCACCACACAGCTAGTCTTAGCCAACGACACAATCACGCTTACATTCCTCACTGAGGATAGCGAACACACAGGCGGTGGCAGTCTTATACAGGAAATACCGCTAGACGAAACACCTACCGCAATAATACCCCCCGAATTATTCCGCTTGGAGTGGATTTTTAACGGCTGGAGCGTAGACGGCAAAAACAAGGTAGACTTCGAGAGCGAGATTTTCACCGAGGACACGGTACTAATGCCGTTATGGCTACGGCTTGGGGCGCTTTCTTCGGACGGTATGGGTGATGTATCCTCTGCCGATGTAGTCTTTTTGGCTCGTGCAATCGCAGGACACGATGGCTTTGTAATATTCGATAACCGTATCGCAGATATAAACGATGACGGAGTTGTGAACAGTGCAGACGTTACCGCATTCATGCGGTGGCTTGTAGGCTTCGACCTACGCTTTCTAAGGAGTGATTTTACCCTAAGTATTCAACCTACCACAGGTGGGCGAATACTAAGCCCGATACCCGACTATTACCCTGCAAATACCGCCGTACCAATAGAAGCCGAAGCGGACGAGGGCTACTTTTTCACAGGCTGGGAAACGTCCAACGGTGGAGAATTTTATTTCCACGAGCTAATGCCAAACAACTCTTTTATCATGCCCGAGAACGATACCACGATTACCGCAAATTTTGTTTACATGAGTGACACGGACACAGACGAGGACGGCTTACCCGACTGGTACGAGGAGCTTATCGGCACAGACCCCGAAAACCCCGACACGGACGGCGACGGCTTGCCCGACGGCTACGAGGTATTCGTTTCATTTACAGACCCCTTGTTGTGGGATTCCGTAGGTGACGGAGTGAGTGACGGCGAGCGTGATTCTGACGGTGACGGACTGACGAATTACGAGGAATTTCTGCTAGGCACGAATCCGAACAGCCCCGACACGGACGGCGACGGCTTGACCGACTACGAGGAAGTACACATTTACGGCACAGACCCACTCAACCCCGATACGGACGGCGATGGCTTGACCGACTACGAGGAAATCCACGTATTCGGCACAGACCCTTTGAACCCCGATACATTCGGGGACGGCGTTTTGGACGGTGACAGACTATTTAACACAGTGGTGGAAGCCCCCGATTTACAGCCGACAGACAAGGCAGTGCCGAGTATTTCTATTGACTTGCCTGCAAGTGAAATGGGTAAGGTGTCGATAAACCGAGTACCCGAAAATGATTACTTTTTTGGTGGGGATATGCCAGGGGCTACAGGTGGGGCGTTTGAGGTGCGAATTGATGCGGATTTTGGCGAGGTGACATTGACCTTTGACCTTGACCCCACGCTGTTCAACGACCCCGATTTTGATGCGGGGATATTCTTTTGGGACGAGGAAACACAGCTACTAATAGATGTGACCGACCTATTAGAAGCCCCGATTTCGGGCATGAGTGTACAGTCAGCAAACGATACAATTTCGCTACAGCTCGCCTACCATGACTGGCTGAACGGCTTTTCTGCTCGTTCTAGGATTCCACGCTTCATGGTGCTTGACAGAACGATACGGCGCGAGTCTATTCTCGCTAGACCGCAAATACCGCAGAAGCCACGCAACGCAAATGTATACGTGCTAATAGAGGAAGCCTCGCCAGTAACGCCTGCGGAATTTGAACAAATGAGGGCGTTTGCACTAGAGCTAGTCGAGGGCTTATGGAACGATGACAGGATTG
>WRLD01000027.1 GCA_009777845.1 Defluviitaleaceae bacterium | reverse complement strand
CAAATTTTCCGTTATGCTTCGTCGGCGCAACCTTGCGTAATCTCTCCGTTATGCGGCGGTTGCGCCTCCTCGCCTAACAAAAAATTTGCTCGAAAATCTGTCGAAAGCGAGATATTAAACAGGCTCTAAGAGCAACCAAAAGGAGTATGCGTATGGACGGCTCGCCGACAGTGCTAATAATTGACGATACGCCTATGGCGATTTTTTCGTTGAGCCAGAAGCTATTGCCTATTTGTGCCGTCAAGGTTACTACAGACGGCTACGAGGGGCTAAAAATCGCGCAGGAGCACGATATTAGCCTTATTTTGCTGGACATTTTTATGCCTATTGTTTCGGGCTTTGAGGTGTTGGAGAGGCTGAAGCAGGACGAGAGGACGCGCGATATTCCCGTGGTGCTGATTTCGGGGACGGAGGACGTGCGCGACGAGGAATACGGCTATTTTTTAGGCGCGAAGGGCTTTATAAAAAAGCCGTTCGACGAGGATATTACGCAAAGAATTGCAAAATACATTCTTAGATAGGGTGGTACGGTATGTTAAGCAGAGAAGAAATGAAAACGCGTTATGATTTTGTGAGAAGCCAGAAGTACACTTTCCAGGATTTGCAAGCGGAAATCGCGGCTAATCACTTTTCGACTGCACACCGCCTTGTGCATACGCTAAAAAGCAACGCGGCGCAAATTAACGAGCAGGAGCTTGTAAATGTAGCGTTTGTGGTCGAGCAGGATTTACGCAACAAAAAAACACCAAACGCGCACGATATGGCGGCACTAGAGGCAGAGCTAAACCGCGTTTTTGTAAAAATTAACGAGTCGGGAATAGTGGAGCTTTATAGCCAAAATATGCCGCCCACGCGCAGTGAGCAGGCGGTTTTGTTCGACCGCTTGCAGACGCTTTTGGAGGCAAATGACGCGGCATGTGTTGAGCTATTGCCAGAAATTGCCGTAATCTACGAAACAAAGGTGCTTGTCCGCCAAATAGAAATGTACGCGCTTGCGGACGCGCTTAATACGCTTAAAATCTTGCGTGATGTTTTGGGGATTTAGAGCCTGTTTAATATTTCGCTTTCGGCAGATTTTCGAGCAAATTTTTTGTTATGCGAGGAGGCGCAACCGCCGCATAACGGAGAGATTACGCAAGGTTGCGCCGACGAAGCAGAACGGAAAATTTGCCGAAAAGATGTCGGAATGGAGATATTAAACAGGCTCTTAGGGCAACTGCCTCAAAACCCTGCACGGATTGCCTGCCGCGACTACGTTGCTTGGAATGTCCCTTGTAACCACGCTCCCTGCGCCGATTACGCTATTGTCGCCGATTGTTACGCCTGGCAAAACGATTGTGCCGCCGCCGAGCCACACGCTGTTTCCTATATTTACAGGCTTGCCAAGCTCTAGCAGACTGTTTCTTGCTTGGGCTTCTACTGGGTGTGCGGCGGTGTAAATGTTCACGCGCGGCGCGAAAAATACGTTGTCGCCGATATTTACCTCGCAGACATCTAGTATTATGCAGTCAAAATTTGCATAAAAATTGCTTCCCACCTTGATATTGTAGCCGTAGTCACAACGGAAGCTCGGCTCGATGTACACATTTTCGCCCATTCTGCCAAAAAGCTCTCGCAATAATTGCGTTCGGTACTCCTGCTGCGTTTCCGTTGAGGCGTTATATAGGCGTGTAATTCTGCGTGCGTTTTGGCGTTCGTTGGTTAGCTCGCAGTCGCTCGCAAGGTATAGCTGCCCTGCAAGCATTTTTTGCTTTTCTGTCATTTAACCATTTCCCACAAAAACAAAACAGCCAACCGATACCCCTCCAAGCCCGCCCCCGCAATAGTTTTCACACACGCCTTACCCACATATGAAACCTGCCGAAAATCCTCGCGGCTCGCGATGTCGGAAATGTGAACCTCCACGGCAGGTATACCCACGGCTTTGAGCGCGTCCAAAATAGCTATGCTCGTGTGTGTGTACGCCGCGGGGTTTATTATTATGCCGTCACAATTGCCGTACGCCGACTGGATTTTGTCCACAATTGCGCCCTCGTGATTAGACTGGAAAATTTCGGCTTCGATGTTCTTCTCGGCGCATGTGTCTTTTATTAGGGCTTCTAGCGCGGCGTAGCTTGTTTTGCCGTAAATTTCGGGTTCGCGAACGCCTAGCATATTTAAGTTGGGGCCGTTAATTATTATAAATTTCACGTTCCAGTACCTCCAAAATTTTTGCCGACACCTGCTCGGGGCTTCCGTCTACGTGTACGGTAATGTCCGCAAAATGCTGATACATAGGCAGTCGTATTTCGTACATTTTTGTCAAATCGCCCTGCGAAAGCGGCCGCCCCTCGCGCGGAAGCTCGTCAATCGCGCGTTCTGTAAAAATTATTACGCCGTTCTGGTGCAAATGCTCGTAATTTTCCGCGCGAGTGACAACGCCGCCGCCCGTAGCAATTACTAGCCCCGACTCCTTGCCGAATTTTTCCATTATTGCCGTTTCCTTGGTGCGGAAGCCCGCCTCGCCCTCGTTGGCGAAAATTTCGGGTATTGTGCAGGAGGCGGCTTTTTCTATTTCCGTATCCGTGTCTACAAATTTTTTGCCTAGCCTTTCCGACAAAATACGCCCATGCGTGGATTTTCCACTGCCAGGCATACCCACAAGTATGATGTTTTCCATGTCGCGGCGTAGCTTGCTTACTACGCTGGCTATTTTTTCCTTGGAAATGGAAGCCGTGCCGCCCGTGAATATTTCCGAGGCCACCGCCGCTTGCCCGACTAGCATTATTAGGCCGCCGACAGCAGGAATCCCGCGGCTCCGCGCCGCTGTCATCAAGCGCGTTCTGGCAGGGTTGTAAACGAGGTCTAGCACGCCCTCTAGGTGCGGAAAGTAGTCCAGCGAGCAGGGCGAAGCGTTCACATGGGGGTACATGCCCACAGGCGTGCAGTTTACCAAAATTGCCGCGTTTTCGTGACGTTTTAGCGTTTCTGGGGTATTTTCCTCTATGGTAATAACTACAATTTCGCCTGCGCCGAGCGATTTCATTACGTAACGCACGCTTAGACTGCTTCCGCCGCTACCAAAAATAACCACTTTTTTCCCTTTGACAGGAACGCCAAGGGCTTCCGTCATTTTCCTAAATCCTGCCGCGTCTGTATTGTCGCCGAAAAGCTCGCCGCTGGGCTTACGCAAGATAGTGTTTACGCTACCTATTTCTTGTGCGGAGGGCGACAATTCGTTGCAGAATTTCATTACATCTTGTTTGTAGGGGATAGTTACATTTATGCCGCCGAAGTTTCCATTGTTAAAAAACTCGGCTAAATCCTGCGGTTCTACTTCAAATAAATCATAGCTATACTCGCCGAACTCCGAATGAATGGCGGGCGAATAGCTATGCGACAGCTTTTGCCCCAACAATCCGCACCGCATATTACAGCTCCGCATAGCTGCCGAGATACTCAAAGCTCTTGCAGCTTTCCGTAAGCCTGTCAAACAGCGTGAACAAATCGTCGTTGACGAGCGTTTTAAACGTGACGTAGAACATAAATTCGTCGTCGCTTTCGGTGGGGCGGCTTTCCAGCTTGCTCATGTCTATGCCTAGCTCATTGACGATTTTTATTATATTGTAGAGCGAGCCTTGCTTGTTTTCCAAGGTCAAAATCATGTCGGTAAGGCTCGCGCCCTCGTAAATTTCCAGATTCTTGGAAATAAGAATAAAGCGCGTATAATTGTTTACATTGTCTTGAATGTTTTCGCCAAGAATTTCCAGCCCGTACTGCTCGACACAACGCCGCGAGCAAATCGCCGCGACATCGCGCCGCGTTGAGCTTGCTACCATTTCGGCGGCGGCGGCGGTGTTGTTGTGCTGTGTTTGGGAAATTTCCGCGCCTATGCTTTTGCTTAGGCTGGTTAAATATCCGTCGCATTGTGCAAGCGCCTGTTCGTGGGAAACAACCTCGCGAATATCCCCGATTTTTACGCCCTTTTGTGCTACCAGGTGATGGTCGATTTTTAGGCGAATACTACGCACAATCCTAAAATTATGGTTTTTCATAGCGCGATAAACCTTGTTTACCGAGCCTGCCGTGCTGTTCATTAGCGGCAAAACGCCGTATTCACAAAGGCCGCTTTCAATCGCCGCAAAAACGCTGTCATAGTTTTTCATGTACTGAATTGCGGGCGGCTCCCTAAACAGCCTCTCCGCCGCAAGCTGTGCAAACGAGCCTTCCACGCCTTGGCACGCAAGCATAGCCGTGGCGGGCAAGTCCTTTGCGGCGTAAGCAGTTTTTGCGTCGCTTATTTCCTTACACAGCGCGGACGAATAGTCCTTTATCGGCGCAAGCGTTTGGCGGTAATTCTCGTGCTGATACTTCCTGCTCAAATTAAACAGCCCAGAATAAAAATGTCTAGTAAACCGCTTCAGCGGCGCGGACGATTTTTCCCAAATAGTATTGAGCTTTTCCTCCTCGCGCGCCCTGTTTAAAATAGGCAATCCGTTTGCTTTCTTGTAGTCAGTAATTTCCGAAACAATGTTCATTCGCTTTTCAAAGAGTAGCAAGAGTTCGTCGTCGATTTTGTCTACCTGTGCGCGTAGTTCGGTTAGGTTGTTCATTTACATGCTCCTTTTATTTTATTTTGATTGAATAGAATCCATCACCGCCACCGCCATAGCCGCCTCAAAGCACGGCACGGCGCGCGGAACAATGCAGGGGTCGTGCCGCCCTTTTATTTCAAGCTGTACTGGCGTGTTGGCTACTAAGTCCACGCTTTGCTGTGCCTTTTCTATAGACGGCGTGGGCTTTACCGCCGCGCGGAAGATGATTGCCATGCCAGAGGTAATGCCGCCCAAGATACCGCCGTGGTTGTTGGTTTCGGTCGTTACTTTGCCGCTAGTTACAGTAAAGCTGTCGTTATTTTCACTGCCGCGTTTGGTAGCGGCGGAAAAGCCTGCGCCAAATTCTATGCCCTTTACCGCAGGAATGGCAAAAACTAGCTGTGCAATAATATTTTCCATGCCGCCGAACATAGGCGAGCCAAGCCCCGCAGGCAAGCCAACGGCGGCACATTCTACCACGCCGCCCACGGAATCGCCGTCCTGTTTTGCTTGCTCTATTTCGCTTACCATGCGCGCCCCTGCCTCGGGGTTGATTACTGGGAAATCCATGGCGCGCAGCTCTGCAAACAATTCTTCGCCAACGCCAACGGGCGAAAACAAATCGTCATTGACCGCGCCAACGGAAGCGACATGTCCGCCGATAAAAATTCCGCGCCGTTTGAGAATTTGCAAGCAAATACCGCCAGCGATACATAACGCAGCGGTAAGCCGCCCCGAAAAATGCCCTCCGCCAGACAAATCCGCAAAGCCGCCATGCTTCACAAACGCCGTAAAATCGGCATGGGCAGGGCGCGGAACAAATTGTATATGCCCGTAGTCGTGCGGACGTGTATTTGTGTTCCTGATAATGGCAGTAATCGGCGAGCCGCAGGTTTTTCCGTTTACTAAGCCAGCGATAAGCTCTGGCTCGTCCGCTTCCTTTCGCGGCGTAGCCCATGGGAAATTTCCAGGCGCACGGCGAAGCATAAAGGCGCGAAGCTCGTCAAGGTCGATTGCTTCGCCTGCGGGTATGCCGTCTAATGTCATGCCGATTGCCGCTCCGTGGGATTGCCCGAAAATCGAGAGCGCGATATTGTTTTTCCATGTGCTAGACATCTATAGCCCCCCTTTTCGCAAGTTCAAAATTTCCGTGATTAACAAAATTCCACCCTTTTCCCCAAAATCCGCAAATCGTCCCAAAAACGCGGATAGGATTTATTCACCGCTTGCGCTCCGTTTACAATTACTGGCTCGGTACACGCCGCCGAAGCAATCGCCGCCATCATGGCTATGCGGTGGTCGCCGAAGGAATCCACCTCGCCGCCTCGCAGGGTAGCCTTGCCATGTACAATCAATCCATCTGGCGTTTCGTCAATATCCGCGCCAAGCGCGGCAAGCGTTTGTGCCGTGGCGGTCAAGCGGTCGGATTCCTTTAGTCTAAGGCGCGACGCGTTTTTGAAAACGCTCGTACCCTCGCAAGTAGCCGCCACAGCCGCCAAAACAGGGATTAAATCGGGAATCGCACGAGAATCCACCTCTACGCATTTTCGTTTATTTTCTTTTACATGAATTATTTGCTCGTTGCAAGCTATATCCGCGCCCATTTTCTGTAAAATGTCAAGGATAAGGCGGTCGCCCTGCTTGCTGTCGTTTCGTAAGCCGCCAAGCCTTATGTTTCCGCCGTTCATTGCCCCTGCGCATAGCCAAAACGCGCCGTTCGACCAGTCGCCCTCGGTTTGGGTACGGAGCGGACTTTTGTATGGGGTAGGGGAGATTGCGTATTCTATGTTTTTCCCTTTTATTTTCGGGACAATTTCGCAGTTAAACTCCTTGGAGGTGTCCAACGTCATTTCCACGTAGTCGGCAGACTCAAAGGGCGGCGTAATCGTTAGCGTGCTTGGCTTGTTCAGTAGCGGCAACGCCATTAACAGCCCAGAAATATACTGAGAGGAAACATCGCCTGGCAAGGTAAATTCGCCTGCGGTAAGCTGGCCGTCTACATTTAAGACCTCGTTTGTGTCACGCCATATTTTTATGCCATGTTTTTCCAGCTGTGAATCCAAAGGCCCTAAGGGGCGGTTGGGTAGCCGTCCTTTCATTTCAAACGCACCGCGAAGCCCCATAGCGCAGACAATGGGTAGCATAAAGCGTAGGGTCGAGCCGCTTTCTCCGCAGGGTAATCTGACCTCGCTTGAGGTTTTCTTATCCCTTGGTGAGCTGTCAAGGCTTCGAGGCGGCATTCCCACTAAATTGGTGTCGGAGAAATGGGGCGAAGCCCCTACACAAAGACCGTCCTCGTCCTTTGTAATAACCGCCCCTAAAGCGGTTAAACAATCGACAGTAGCGGTAATATCCTCCGCTTGTGTATCGGCACAAATAATGTGTGTCGCAGTGTCCGCCAACGCCGCATAAATCAACTGGCGATGTAAATTGCTCTTAGACGGAATAGCCAATATATCGCCGAAAATCGACCCATGTTGAATAATCGCTTTCAATTCTAACACCTCTATTTTCTTGATTCGCCCTCGGTGATTGTTCATGTGCGGCTTTACGCCCTTGCAGGTTTTTGTAGGGGACGGATTTATCCGTCCCGAGATTACCTCGCTCTGCGTTAATGGACGTTATCCGTCCCCGAATTGACGAACGTGCATACCTCGGGACGGATAAATCCGTCCCCTACAAAGAACCGTCACGCCAAACACACGAATAACAAAACGCCACACCAAACACACAAACGGCAAAACGACAAAACACCACACCAAACACCCGAACGGCAAAACGCCAACCAAACACACAAACGGCAAAACGCCACGCCAAACACACAAACGGCAAAACGCCACGCCAAACAAACGAACTGCAACACGCAACATCAAACGCACGAACGGCAAAACGCCAACCAAACGCACGGACGGCAAAACGTCACACCAAGCACCCGAACGGCAAAACGCCACGCCAAACACACGAATAACAAAACGCCACACCAAACACACAAACGGCAAAACACCACACCAAACCCACGAACGGCAAAATCTGCACGGTTTTTGTAGGGGACGGATTTATCCGTCCCGAGATTACCTCGTTCTGCGTTAATGGACGTTATCCGTCCCCGAATTGACGAACGTGCATACCTCGCTCTGCGTTAATGCCTTAATCTCCCGACATTGCTACCGCAATCCAATCTAGCAATTCGTTTACAGGCATCTTACACAACACACACTCCCCAACCCTCACAGGAACAACCTCAGTCAAAAAGTCCGCGTTACGCTTCTTGTCGGTAAGCGCGGCGTTAAAAATTTCGTTCGGCGAAAAATCCGTCCGCAACGGCAATTTAAACGCACGCAACAGCCTTTCCAATATTTCCGCACATTCTGGCGGACAAAACCCCTTTTTTACCGCCGCGCGCGTGATTAAATTCATGCCTATGGCTACCGCGCTTCCGTGGGAAATTTTGAAATTGCTAAGCCGTTCTAACGCATGGCCGATTGTATGCCCAAAATTTAGCAGTTGCCGCTCGCCTGTGTCAAATTCGTCCTGCTGTACGATTTCGCCCTTTATTTTTACGTTTTCGCGTATTATTTCCGCAGGGCTTTTGCGTATATCTAAAACCGTGTCAAGTAAATTTTTGCTGCGTAGCATTCCGTGCTTAATGACCTCGGCACAGCCGTCATTAAATACCTTCGGTTTCAGTGTTTGCAATACTAATGGGTCACAAAAAACAGCCGAGGGCTGATAAAACGAGCCTACGAGATTTTTCCCTGCGGGTATATCAATGCCTGTTTTGCCGCCGACAGACGAGTCTACCATAGCGAGCAAGGTCGTGGGTATTTGTATAAATTTTATTCCACGCAAATAGGTGGCCGCCACAAAGCCTGCCAAATCGCCGACTACGCCGCCGCCTAGCGCGATTATTACATCGCCGCGCGTAACTTGATTTTCCGCCAGGAAATTATGCAACGTGAAAAACTGCTTCGCGCTTTTGGCGCGTTCGCCTGCGGGTACGGCGAACGAAATTACATTGCCGCCCAAGGCTTGCGTAACGCTCTTTTCGTACAGCTTAGCGACATTCGCGTCTGTAATCAACGCAAAGGTTTTCGGCTTCAAATCTATTTTTTCGGCAAAGCTAGACAAAATTCCGTTTTCTATAAAAACCTCGTAATCGAAAATTTTCACGGCCCGTCAACCTCTCGTTTTATGCGGCTTCCCTCCGCTAGAAGCTCGCGGAGCTTTCCTGCGTTATCGTCTGCTAACGCGGCGCGATATTCACTTAGCCCTGCCAAGAAGGAATCCACTTCCGCCAGCAGGTAATTTTTATTCTCAAAAAATAGCTCCGTCCACATATCGGGGTCGAGCATAGCCACGCGTGAAAGGTCGCGGTAGCTTCCTGCGGAATAGCCCTTGTGGTGCGGCGCGGTGGGGCTTTTCACAAATGCGTTGGAGATAATATGCGGCATTTGTGAAGCGAACGCGATAATTTCGTCATGCTTTTCCGCAGTCGTCACCGACACGCTACCAAAGCCGACAGGCGCGAGCAGTGTCTTTATGTCCTCGAAAAGCTGAATATCCTCGTTTGTGTGCGGCACAATTACCATGGGCTGGCCGTCAAACAAATCCTCGCGGCTAAACTTGAAGCCCGAACGGTGCAAGCCAGCCATAGGGTGGCCGCCAACAAAGGTAAAGCCGTTTTCCTTGGCTAAGGGGAAAAGCCGTTCGCATATACGCATTTTTGTACCGGCGCAGTCTATTACCGTAACGCCGCGTAAAAGCTGCGCCTTGGAGCTTACCCAGTCGATTACGCCCTGTGGGAAAATGGAAAGAAAAATGCAGTCGCAGTCCTTTAAAAGCGTGTCGGTTAATTCGCCGTCAATGGCTTCCGCGAGCTTTGCAAACTCCAAAATCGACCTGTCGCTATCCGCGCCGTAAACCGTTATTTCGGGTACGCGCTTGTACGCCTTTGCCAACGAGCCGCCAATCAGCCCTAGCCCAACAACTCCGATGACCATTAGCTCATCGCCTCGCGTAGTTTATTCACACGTACCATAAGCTCCGCAAATTTTTCTGGCGTGAGTGATTGCGGCCCGTCTGAGAGTGCCTTGGCAGGGTTGTTATGCACCTCGACCATTATTCCGTCCGCGCCTGCCGCTATTGCCGCCAGGGACATAGACGGCACGAGGTCGGCGCGCCCTGTGCCGTGGCTTGGGTCAACAATTACGGGCAAGTGCGTAAGTGCTTTTAGCACTGGCACGGCGGATAGGTCTAGCGTATTTCTTGTATAATCGTGTTCGTAGGTACGTATTCCGCGCTCGCACAAAATGACGTTTTCGTTGCCGTTAGCCATAATGTACTCGGCACTCATAAGCAGCTCCTTAATTGTACCAGCAAGCCCGCGTTTCAAGAGAATGGCGGCCTTTGTTTGCTTGCCTACTTCTTTTAATAGGTCGTAGTTTTGTGTATTTCTCGCGCCTATTTGGATTACGTCTATGTCCTTTTCTATGAACAAATCTAACTGCCGCAAGTCCATAAGCTCCGTGACTATGGGAAGCCCTGTTTTTTCACGCGCTTCCACTAAAAGGTCTAGCCCCTCCGCGCCCATTCCTTGGAAATCGTAGGGCGAGGTACGCGGCTTAAACGCGCCGCCCCTGATAAAATTCGCGCCTGCGGTTTTAATTTCGTCCGCAAGAGCGATAATTTGCTCGCGGCTTTCCACGGAACAAGGCCCTGCCATAATAGCAAAATTTCCGCCGCCGATGGCTGGCTGTCTGCCCGAATGTAAATTGATAATGGTGTCGTCTGGGTGCATTTTCTTACTGCTTGCCTTAAAGGTTTCGGGCGTGTCCGCGACAGAATCCACAATGTCAAGACTGCTTAGCATGTCCTTGTCTATGGCGTTTGTGTTGCCGATAAGCCCTAGCACGCTCTGCTCCTGTCCGTCAAACTTGCGGACGATTAGGCTCTTGTCCTCTAGCCATTTTACTAGATGATTGATTTTTTCCTCAGATGCGCCTTGCTTAATTAGAACTATCATAGGTCGTAGCTCCTTAATTTTTATAGTTACTGTATATTGTCAGTTTTTAAGGGCTTTGTCAAACGGAAAAACCATTTGACAACACGGTATAAAGTGATTATACTGTATAAAGGCTTAACACTTGAGAGGTTGCGTATGAAATTACCCGAAGCTAGAGAACGCATAAATCTACTCTTTGACTTTTACTCTGCGTTATTGACACCAAAGCAACGCGACATTTTCACAATGCACTACGTAGACGATTGCTCGCTCGCGGAAATAGCCGCCGCCAACGACATCTCGCCCCAAGCGGTGGCAGACATGCTAAAGCGCGTTACAAAACAACTGCACCGATACAACGACCTTTTGCGGCTAGTGGAAAAATACGAAAATCAAAACGAAATACTGGAAAAAATAAAGGCTCTTTCATATGAAATACAGGACACAGAAGCCGCCGCACAGATTAGGGATTTAGTAGAACGCTTGTCAGAGTGAGGTGTAACCTTGGCATTTGAAAATTTAGGCGAAAAGCTACAGGGCGTATTCAAAAAGCTACGCGGAAAGGGCAAGCTGTCCGAAAATGACGTAAAGGAAGCCATGCGCGAGGTTCGCCTTGCGTTGCTCGAAGCGGACGTAAACTTTCGCGTAGTAAAGGAATTTGTAAAAAATGTCACAGAAAAATCTGTAGGCCATGATGTTTTGGAAAGCCTACAGCCAGGACAGCAGGTAATCAAGCTAGTCCACGAGGAAATGATAGCGTTACTAGGTTCTTCCCAAAGTCAGCTTACTTTTTCGTCAAAGCCGCCAACGGTGTACATGATGGTTGGCTTGCAGGGCGCAGGAAAAACCACCAGCAGCGGAAAGCTCGCAGGCCTGCTACGCAAGCAGGGCAAGCGCCCCTTGTTGGTGGCGTGCGATATTTACCGTCCTGCCGCAATCAAGCAATTGCAGGTGGTCGGCCGCACGTACAATATCCCAGTATTTGAAATGGGCGACACAACAAGCCCTGTGGAAATATCTGAAAAAAGCCTTGAGTTTGCTAGTGCGAACGGGCATGACGTGGTACTGATTGACACCGCGGGACGGCTTCATATAGACGATGCGCTCATGGACGAGCTAGGGCAAATTCGCCAAAGGGTACGTCCGCAGGAAATTCTGCTAGTAGTAGATGCTATGACAGGGCAGGACGCTGTAAACGTGGCACAGACCTTTGACGAAAAGCTAGGGCTGGACGGCATAATTGTAACAAAGCTAGACAGCGACACACGCGGCGGTGCGGTGCTTTCGGTAAAGAAAGTAACTGGCAAGCCAGTAAAATACGTGGGTATGGGCGAAAAGCTAGAGGACATGGAGCCGTTTTACCCCGACAGAATGGCATCACGTATTTTGGGAATGGGCGACGTGCTGAGCTTAATCGACAAGGCACAGCAAGCCTTTGACGACAAGCAGGCCGCCGAATTGGAAAAAAAGCTGCGTGACAATTCCCTTGACCTAGAGGATTTTCTTACACAAATGCAGCAGATAAAAAAAATGGGCAGTATCGGCGATTTGCTGAGTATGATACCTGGGCTAAATCACGCCGCGCTTGCGGGCGCAGAGGTGGACGAAAAAGCCATGTCGCACATGGAAGCGATAATCCAGTCCATGACGCGCGAGGAACGCAAGAATCCCTCTATTTTAAACGGCTCGCGTAAGCGTAGAATAGCGGCAGGCAGCGGAAGAACGATACAGGAAGTAAACCGCTTATTGAAACAATTTGAGGAAATGCGTAAGATGATGAAGGGCTTGACAGGCAGTATGAAAAAGGGCGGCAAGGGCTTATTTGGTAAAAAGGGGTTTCCTTTTTAATAAAGTAAATAAAAACTAAGGAGCAAAAAAATGGTAAAAATTCGTTTGAAAAGAATGGGTGCGAAAAAAGCGCCGTTCTATCGTATCGTGGTGGCAGACAGCCGTACGCCGCGCGACGGCAAGGTTTTGGCAGAAATCGGCACATACGACCCCACAAAAAAGCCGTCAGAAATTCGTGTAGACACAGAGGTCGCAAAGGACTGGATAGCCAAGGGCGCACAGCCCACCGACACAGTTCGCGCGATTCTTAAAAAATCGGGAATTTAAGGGTGAGTGGCATGAAAGAATTATTGATTTTGTTGGCAAAAAATTTGGTAGACCAGCCCGACATGGTGGAGGTCACCGAGGAAGAAAATGACGGAATTACCACGCTTCGCCTAAAGGTCGCACCAGACGACATGGGCAAGGTAATCGGCAAGCAGGGGCGGATTGCGCGCGCAGTTCGCACGCTAGTAAAAGCCGCCGCTATACATGAAGAAAAGAAAGTTAATGTGGAGATTATTTAGTGCTGAGAACAAAGCCCCCTGCCAGTGTTTGCTATGCGGATATTGGCGGGGGGTTTTGTAGGTGGTTTGTTGCCATGGGTGATATGGATTTTGGGGTGTTGATATGAGGAACATTTTACTAGTCGGGATTATTATAGTTTTCTTGGTTATAGCTTTAGACGTTATTTATTTTGATTATTTGGGTATGCGTCACACAATTGACATCTACAGAACAGAGCGATTATTTAATAAGACATTTGGTATCTATGACGGCGATTTAATTGACATTCGGCTTTATGGTAAATATGAGGTTGATACAAGCGGAATACGTGAAGCGAATAGTATAGTCGGAGGGACACCTTTCACATATTTTTTTCAAGCTCGAAGGGCTAACGCGTGGAATTATGGTGACCTCCATTTCATTGAGCTTGATTCAGAACTAGAGGAATTTCAAAATAAATACTTTGCTGTGAGCTTTGGCAGAGAAATAGAAGAAATCAGAAGAACAGGGAAAAATTACTATTTTTATTTCAATGTAGCGGTTACCTTTGCCGAAGAATATCAAGGCGATGTGATGTTTATTTATTTGATGGACGAACTCCATTTTTACCTTGAAACGGCTTGTGAATATTATATTATGAATGGCTCAGAACGAGTTTATGTCGGAACTACATCGTATGACCTTAATGAGCGTATTCAGAGGTATTGACGTATAGCGAGGTAATCTCGGGACGGATAAATCCGTCCCCTACGAAAGCGTGCGTATTTTGCCGTTCGTGCGTTTGCCGTTCGTGCGTTTGTTGTTCATGCGTTTGTCGTTCGTGCGTTTTGTCGTTCATGCGTTTGTCGTTCGTGCGTTTGGTTTGCCGTTCATGCGTTTGCCGTTCGTGCGTTTGTTGTTCGTGTGTTTGTCGTGGCGGTTAATTGTAGGGGACGGATTTATCCGTCCCGAGGTAGGTATGTTCGTCAATTCGGGGTGGGTAGCGTGTATTAACGCAGAGCGAGGTAACCTCGGGACGGATAAATCCGTCCCCTACGAAAGCGTGCGTATTTTGCCGTTTGTGCGTTTGTTGTTCGTGCGTTTGTTGTTCATGCGTTTGTCGTTCGTGCGTTTGGTTTGCCGTTCATGCGTTTGTCGTTCGTGCGTTTGTTGTTCGTGCGTTTGTTGTTCATGCGTTTGCCGTTCGTGCGTTTGTCGTGGCGGTTAGTTGTAGGGGACGGATTTATCCGTCCCGAGGTAGGTACGTTCGTCAATTCGGGGTGGGTGACGTGTATTAACGCAGAGCTAGGTAATCTCGGGACGGATAAATCCGTCCCCTACGAAAGCGTGCGTATTTTGCCGTTCGTGTGTTTACCGTTCGTGCGTTTGTCGTGGCGGTTAATTGTAGGGGACGGATTTATCCGTCCCGAGGTAGGTACGTTCGTCAATTCGGGGTGGGTAGCGTGCATTAACGTATAGCGAGGTAATCTCGGGACGGATAAATCCGTCCTCTACGAAAGCGTGCGTATTTTGCCGTTCGTGCGTTTGCCGTTCATGCGTTTACCGTTCGTGTGTTTGTTGTTCATGCGTTTACCGTTCGTGTGTTTGTCGTTCGTGCGTTTGCCGTCTGTGCGTTTACCGTTCGTGTGTTTGTTGTAAAACCTGCAATTTCCTTTACAAAAATGCTAATGGGGGTGTTGATATGAGGAATGTTTTCCTCGTCGGAGTTACTATAGTTTTTGTAGCTATAGCTACAGACATTATTTTTCTTGAGAGTCGGTATTTTTATATACCAGATATGATTGCGGACTATGCAACAGAGCGATTATTTTATAAGATGTATGGTATCAAGGACGGCGATTTAATTGACATTCAGCTTTATGGGAAATATGAGGTCGATACAAGCGGACTACGTAAGGCGAATAGAATAGCCGAAGGGACATCTTTCACACACTTTTTTCAACGCCGAAGTATTCGCGGGTGGAGAGCTAGTGAGAGCTACGGAATGCCAAATTTTCATTTCCCCTTCTTTGATTCAGAACCCGAGGAATTTCGATATAAATATTTCGCTGTTAGCTTTGGTAGAGAAATAGCAGAAATCAGACGAGTGGGGAAGATTCACCATGATGAGTTTGAAGTAGCAGTTACTTTTGCCGAAGAATATCAAGGCGATGTGATGTTTCTTTATTTGATGGACGAAATCCCCATTTGGTTTGAGATGGCTCGTGAGTATTATATTATGAATGGCTCAAAACGAGTTTATATCGGAGATACCTCGTATGACCTTAATGAATTTACAAAACAGGAGTGACCCATGAAACCAAAACCCAAAAAAAAAGAAATAATTATCGCATGTATCGCCACAGCCATGACGATATGCGCCATTGTGCTTGCTATGCAGGTACTGCCGTTCAAGTTTGACGTATGGAAAATGAAACGCGAGCAAGCCCAAATTCCGCAGTTTGAAATCAAGCGTGGGGACTGGGTAGCGAGCGATGCCGTGTATTTGCGATTGCCTGCGGAAATAGACACTAGCTTTCCAAACGCGCTAGACGAGGAAATGCGGGCGATTAACCCAGACTATCTTGGCATGGTGCGTATTGACGGCACGCCAGTCAATTTCCCCGTGGTTCGCGGTGCGGAAAACGAAAAATACCTCTCCACGACCTTTCAAGGCGCGGAGAATGTACTAGGCGCAATTTTTATGGATTCACGCAGTGTGGGCGAGTATGTGCCGCATATCATTATTTACGGACATCAGGCAAACGACACCGGCGGCGAATGGCTTATGTTCGGTATGCTGAACTATTTTTTAAACGAGCAATATACGGCACAGCACCCAATAATTACGCTTATGACAAATGACACGATTGCGGAATTTGAAATATTTTCCGTGAGGGCGACCGATGTGTACGACCCTGCGTACAAGCTCCATGTGGACGATGCCAAATCGTTCGCCGAGTTCTTGGAAGCAAACCACGCGCCCGCGGACGCGGTGCAAATTCTTACGCTTTCTACCTGCATAGGTGCAGGCAATGATAGGCGGCTGGTTGTGCAAGGCGCGCTAAAGGAAATTTTTCCCATCAGCTTTGTGGAGTACGGCGAGAACGGCTGGAATATAGATGTTTAGGGGCAACTGGATTATGGAACGCAGGTTTAAAAAGCAATGGAACGCGGATTTTCGCGGATTTGGCGGATTTTAAGGGCATGGAACGCGGATTTTCGCGGATTTGGCGGATTTTCGCGGATTTTTTCTTGCGTTCATTAAAAGCTAAGGAAACGCAAATTATGCGGATTGTTAATTAAACGGATTTTAAAGAACGCGCCAGATAGAATCCGCGAAAATCCGTTAAATCCGCGTAAATCCGCGTTCCATTATCTTTTAAGTTTTTATTCTTATAACAACCCCAAAAGTATTAGCTAAACAATTTCACCAAATTAACCGAAAATATTATAGACGGAGTAATTTAATAATTCGGGTAAGCCGCAGAGCCTACCTTTAACCCTAGGGGGAAGCATGAACCTATCCTCGTTTAATGTGTCCATAGCAAACGCCAGCATACCGGGCATACAATCCGCTACCGCCGCTACGGCGAACCAGCGCCGCCCAGAGGTGTCATGGAGTACAGGGCAAATAATAACGGCGCGTTTCGAGTCGCTGGACGGAAACACAGCCACCTTGCGTACAGAGGACGACATAGTCTTTACTGCGGATTCCTCGTCCATAGCGGGTAGGGTAGGGGACAATCTGCGTTTTTGGGTGCAAAGAACGCGCACTGGCTTTAAGCTGACACAGGATTTGTCTAACCCCAACGCGAAAAAGCAAATAGGGCGCGGCGTGCAATCTGCGCTTGACGGCTTACGCGGCGTGGCGAATACCCTCGACCAAATGCGTGAAACAGAGGAGCTACGTGACGAACACCGCCAAGAACAGGCTCAAAAAGTGGCAAGCGCGATTAAATCTATACGCCGAGCGCAAACCTACGCCTCGGGTACAGGCAAAAATACTGCCGTTGCGGCTATGGTAAAAAGCGGACTGGATATAAGCAAGGTGAGCTTTTCCGATTTCAACCGCGTAATGCACAATATCGACAGAACGCCCGAAACGCCCATAAGCGAACAAGAACTCGCAGACGGCATAAAAAGCGGCTACGCAAAGCCCGAGAATGCCAAGGAAATTGTTACCAGTTTATATAAGCACGGTATGCCCGTTTCGGAACAAAACGTGACGGCAATGGAAAACGCATGGGAAAAGCTGCCCGAAAAGGTAGAGCCCCAAGCCATCGAAAAGCTAATAGCAGACGAAAAAGAATTGACACTAGACAATGTATACAAAAGCAAGCATATGTCGGGCGGCGCGCCGCCCCCTGCCGATGCTTCCTCCGCCGCACCGTGGGACGCGTTGCAAGGCGCGTTAAAGCGGCTGTTCGACCGCGAGGGAATAGACTACGTGCAGGATAACCTCGTGGCGGCAAGATTTTTGCTCGACCGCGATTTGCCGCTTACACGCGTAAATATCGACAAGGTTATTTTCCTCGGTGCAATGTCGGGCAATATCCCACGAGAGGCTTTTTTCGACCGCGCCGCGTTCCAGCTCGCCACGGATAAGCCCATAGGCAGTATGGACTTGCCCGATGTGGCGCGTGTGGGCGAGGCACAAATAAAATTTGCGGAGCAGGCGGCCTCGCGCGCTCGTTCGTTTGGCGTGGATACAGGGCATATGCTTGACGTTATGCGTACGTTCAATGTAAGCGAACCCGACGCGTATCGTTATCAGCGTATGGCTGGCGGAAGCGGTACGCAGTACGCCGCCACGCGCATGACGAAAATTTTCGACTATTTAGCCAATATTCCGCCGCTTACCGTAAACGTCCACGCAGGTATTATCAAAGGGCAATCGCCGTTTACCATTCAAGGCATACACGAATCCGTGCTTTATGCGCGTGCGCGTAGCCATTATGAGCAATATGCGACCGTTCCCGATTCGCGTTACGGCGACTCGTTCTCAAAGGTACGCGGCGAGTTTGCACCGCTACTGGAAAAAATGAACATTACGCCGTCTGACGAAAACCTCAAGGCATCATTCATTCTAAGCAAAAACAGCATGGACGTAACACAGGACAACCTGCAAACCGTTAAGGAAATTGACGCGAAAATTAACGCGCTCGCATCGAAGCTACACCCGATTATCGCGGCCTCCATGCTAGAGGAAGGGCTTAATCCGCTGGAAATGCACGTTGACCAGGTCTTGGCATATGTAAAGCAATTTAACCTCGGCAAGGGTAAGGACGTTACTGGAAAAATAGCGCAGTATATTATGGAGATGGATTCGAGTCATCAGCTAGACCCCGAAATAAGAAAGTCCATAATCGCGCTGTACCGTATGCTTCACATTATCCAAAAGGACGAGGCCGCCGCCATTGGGCTTGCCGCAGAGATGGGCAATTCGCCTACGCTAGGCGCGCTTATGGAGCTTGCGAAAAAATTCACGCATATCCGCTCTGGAGAAGCGGTGGATATGCAGGTGGACGAATCCTTCGGACAGCTGCAACGGCTTATTCGCCCCGAGGGCAATATCAAGGGCGCGGTAGAAAACACCGCCGACCAAAAGGTTATGAGCCATTTGGATATTGTTTTAGACAAATTTGTTGACGTTGCTTCGCCTGCCACGTTGGAGGCGTTGCTTTCCTCGCCCGACGAGCTTCACAAGCCGCTAGAGGACTTGACCGCCAAGGGCAACCTGCCCGAAACGCCCGATTACACCGCCGCCGACACAGTAAACGCCGCAAAGGTTGTGTTCGAGCGTATGGTAGCCGAGCAAATACAGACATTTATCGCCGCCAACCCACAGCTTGTGCATTTCCTCACAAGCCGCAATATCGCCGCAACGGTGGGCAACATCAAGTCACTGGAAAAAATGACGCGCTCCAACCGCGTATTGGCAGACGAGCTAGAGGAAGCGGAGGAAGCCGCCGACGACGAAATCGGCACGCTGAATATTTCCGATGCGTTGCAGGACACGTCACTTCCTGGCTTGCGAAAGGGCTTGACCCCTGGGAATTTGTTGGCGCGTATTCTCGATGCCATAAACGGCACATTGCCGACCAAGAACACGTCCTCATTGCAATCGCTCCTAGCCGTAACTCACGCGCTTAACGGAAACGCCGAAAACGGCTTCCAGCTACCCATAAAGGTAAACAAACGCATTGCAAACCTACAAATGTATGTACTAAACGACCGCGCCTTGACCCAAGAGGGCGCAAGGGTCTTGCTTTCGCTCGACACAAAGAATTTGGGGCTAATCACCGCGTACTTTACACTGCAAAGCGAGGGCGTAGACATCACTGTCGCAGCACAGAGCGAAAAAGCCGTAAACGCGCTTATCGCCCGACAAGAGGGCTTCGAGCAAATGCTTTTCGGCGCAGGAGTAAAAATAGCGGCATTGCAGATAGTATTAGATAAAGAGCCTGCACTGGAAACCTCCCTGCCGCCCGACGCGTTACAGCAATGGGCTACCGATAGCCCCGAGGTGCGGAAGATTACTTCGTCTACTGTTGATGTTAGGGTGTAGCCTGTAGGAGGTATACATGGAAAATAACGAAACGCCTAAAAAGAACAACGAGGATTTTTACGCGGTAGTTTCCGCGATAGCGAGGTTTATTGAAACGGCTGATGATGATTTGGAGAGAGTGGGGTCGGCGACTGTAGCCGAGAAAAAGAGGGGCTTAAATGAATAAATATTTTACTATTGCGATACAAAAAGAGGATGACTGGTTTGTGGCTAGATGTCTTGAAAACAGCGTTGCTTCGCAGGGCAAAACGATAGACGAGGCGATTGATAGCCTGCGAGAGGCTGTAGTGCTTTTCTATGATTTTGCGGGAGGGTATCAATGAACACCATAAAAAAAGCAGACATAGTAATTTCTTGTATAATATTCTGTACAGCTGTCACAATAACAGCTTGGTTGCCTGCGTTTTTAATGATTGAGTATGATATATCCGTAAATGTTGAACACCCCCTTACTATTTTGCTTCAAATATTGCTCCCTGCAATATTGGCGTTGGGTTGCTTGTTTTTAAGAGTTACATTTAGAGGTCGATTGAAATGATTCAAACGATAACGCCACAGAAAAGGGCGCTAAAGGCACGAGGGGCTTTTAATAGTTGTGCTGATGTTGATATGATACAGGGCGAAAAAGGGGCGTGGGGAAGGGCGGTTGTTGAGGGCTGGGAATTTTACAGTAATTCTAACCCCTCGGTATATCTGCTCGAATCAGATACAACCAAAACACCTGTATTGGGACGGCTAAATGGACTTATTGAAATTTCGTCAGATTTTGACGAACCCTTGGAAGAAATGAAAGAGTATATGTGCTAAGTGGACTATAAAACATAACCCCTAGGAGGTAAACCATGGTAATAAACAACAATATCCCCGCATTATTTACGCATTTAAGTATGCGCCGCGCAGACCGCGGCTTGCAACAGGCTATGACACGCTTGTCGTCGGGTATGCGAATTAACAGCGCGAAGGAGGACGCGGCAGGGCTTGCTATTTCCAACAAATTGAATTATCAGGTAAGCGGCCTAAGACAGGCGAGCGAAAATTCAACGCACGGCATTTCGCTAATCCAAACCGCGGAGGGCGCGCTAAACGAGGTGCATAACATGCTACAGCGTATGCGCGAGCTAAGCGTGCAGGCCGCTCACGGTACGCTAAACCCCGAAAACCTCGCAATGGTTCAGCTAGAAATAGAGGAGCTTACTACAGAAATTCATGCGATTTCGCGTAATACGGAATTTAACCGCATGAAAATTCTCAACGGCGAGGCAAGCCGAGTGGTAGACAATTCCATGTGGCAGGGCGCGCTAGGCGGCGACCATGTCCCCGAAGCTACGCGAAATATCGTAAACACGCTGTACGTTTCCCCCCATGTTTCGGAGGGGCAGTTGAATTATACAATCCAACAGGCAGGCTTGCCCGCCATGATTGAGCTAAACCCCGATTTGTCACAGCTAGAGCCAGAAATGAAACCCGACCCAAACGACCCGAACGTACAAGTCCCTACTGGTCGCGAGGTTTTCCCAGCCGACACAGGCTTTAAGCTCAACAACCTAAACATTGACATGTCTGGCAAAACATGGGAAGAAGTACAGTATAAGCTAAACGAAGAATTGAAATTTATGGGAATTACCATGTATCAGCCGTCCGCTACTGACGATGCGAGAATTTTCCTAGTAAGCAATTTGGCAGGAAGCGACCAAAAAATGGCGGTTACTGGCGAATTATCCATATTTGGGCTAACGGAAAGCATTAGCAATACAGGGCGTGACGCGCTTGTAACGACCAACGACCCCGACCCAGCCGTTATTACCACAGACGGCGGACAGCCGATTATCGGCGGCTTGCTCGACTCCAACGGCAACCGTGTACCAGGCGCTTCCTTGGCGGCGACCACAAGCGGCAATCAGGTATTTTTCCGCGGAAGCAACGGCGAGGATATTCGCATGTCTATTCAAGTTGCCTTTGACCCCGATGCCGCTCCAGGCGAATATTTCCGCTTCCCAGGCGCGGACGGCTTTCCAGTAAGCGACCTTGATGCGGGCAACCGCTTGGAGGACGGTCTTTACATGACTAAGGATTTCCGTAGCTACGGGCCGCTTATGCTGCAAATCGGCGCGAGCCACAATACCGCTATGGCGGTACAAATTCCGCGCCTTAACGCGGAAACGCTTGGGCTTGTGGAATATGTGGGCGGTGTACAGCGCATGATAATTGATGTAAAGGTTATGGCTATACCAGTTGAGGGCGAGGGTATACGCCACGTAGGCGCGGATAGGGCAATAAACATACTAGACCGCGCTATACGTACCGTGTCCGATTCGCGCGCAAGGCTAGGCGCGTACCAAAACCGCCTAGAATCCACCGTAAGCAACCTGGACGTAGCCGCCGAAAACACAGAAATTTCACGCAGTCGCATACAGGACACCGACATGGCGCGCGAAACCACACGCTACGCACAATTTAACGTAATGTATCAAGCGGCGATGTCCATTCTCGGGCAAGCAAACCAACGCCCGCAACAAATTATTGCGTTGCTACAGTAGCGGCGCGCCGCATTTCTCCGACTCTTCTATGGTGGGAATATCGCCTCGAAGCCTATAAAAAAAACCTGTAGAGGTGCTAACCAATGATTGATAAATCCGCATATTTACTGCGTATTTCACAAGCAAGCCCTGCGGGGCTTGTTGTGATTACGCTAGAATTGATTGTAGAATTTTTAAATAATGCCACAAAAGAAGATTTTTATGGTAATATACAAAAAGCGAAGGAAGGGCTAGAGCAGCTAATCCAAGCTCTTGACTTTGCCGTGCCGTTGTCGCACGATTTTTACCAAATTTACAGCTATGCGTACAAGCTACTGTGCGATGTCCATTTTTCCTCGGACAAGGAAATGGCGTGCAAAACGGCGGGCGAGGTAGCGGAGCTAATGGAAATGCTTTTGGTCGGCTGGCGCGATTGTGCCGAAAAAAACGCCGAGGCCGCCGAGGCCGCCGAAAGCCCTAAGGTGTACACAGGCCTAACCTACGGCAAGGACGGCCAAGCGAACGAATATATACAAGAGGACAAGGACAGGGGTTACATGGCATGAATAAAGTTATTTACAGCGGCATAAAGCCCACGGGCGTGCCTACCTTGGGTAGCCTGCTCGGTGCGATTTCGCACTGGGAAAAGCTATCCCTAGAGTACAGCTGTTTGTATTGCGTGGTAGATATGCACGCGATTACCATAAGAATCAACCCGGAGGATTTTAGGCAACAAACGCGCTCTATGCTTGCGTGGCTGATTGCGTTGGGGCTAGACCCCGACAAGAATATTTTGTACCAGCAGTCGCACGTCCCTGCACATGCGGAGCTTGCGTGGATTTTGAACTGCTACACAATGGTTGGCGAGCTAAACCGCATGACCCAGTTTAAGGACAAATCTAAAAAAAATACCGACAATATCAACGCAGGACTGTACACCTATCCTGTCCTTATGGCGGCGGATATATTGCTGTACCAGGCCGCGCTCGTCCCAGTAGGCGACGACCAACGCCAGCATTTGGAGCTATGCCGCGATATTGCGGGGCGGTTCAATAAAATTTACGGCGATGTGTTTACCGTCCCCGATGCGTTTGTACCGCCCATGGGTGCAAGAATTATGGGGCTGCAAAACCCTACGGAAAAAATGTCAAAATCGGACGACAATATAAACGATTGTGTCTATCTTTCGGACGATTCTGATGTTATTATTAAGAAGTTTAAAAGAGCCGTCACCGATTCTGACAATAAAATATGTGTGTCCGAGGACAAACCAGGCGTAAGCAACCTTTTGACAATTTATGCCTGTGTGACAAGCCAAACACTAGCCCAAGCGGAAGCGGAATTTGAGGGCAAGGGGTACGGACATTTGAAGCAAGCCGTGGGCGAAGCCGTAGCACAAACCCTCGCTCCGTACCAACAGGAATATGCACGCCTAATGGCGGACGGCACGTATTTAGACCAGACTGCCAAAAAGGGCGCGGCGAAGGCCGCTGAGATTGCGGCGGTTACTTTAAGCAAAGTGAAAGACGTAATTGGTTTTTAAAAAATAGAACGATAGAGCCTTGGCAAACGTCCAACAGCCACCAACGGCTTAATGCTTGGTCGAAGAAAACAGTCAAAGGCTGTGGGAGGGTCATATGGAACCTGTAAATTGTCCGCGTTGCGGTAAGGTTTTTGCAAAAATTAGAGAGCCGCTTTGTCCTGCTTGCATGAAAGAGGAAGAAAAAATCTTTGATGCGGTGAGGGATTATATCAAGCAAAACCCCGATAAGTCGGTTAAGGAAGTGGCGGAAGCGTGCGAGGTTCCCGTGAAGCGTATATTGCAGTATGTACGTGACGGGCGTATTGACGCGAGCGGCGGCATGAGGGACGATATAACCTGTAGCAACTGCGGCAAGCCCATTCTAAGCGGCCGCATGTGCGAAAAATGCACCATAGAAACCAACTTTAAGCTACAGAAAATGAGAGGCTCGGACATCAAGCTAACAGGCAAAATTTTCACGAGAAAGTAGGCTTTTTATGGCGGCAATTTCGCAAATTGTTGACGATAGAATTGAACAAATTCGCAGAGAACGCGCGGAGCTTGACGAGCTTAGGGCTTCCTTAGAACGCCGAGAAGCAGAAATTTACAAAAAAGAGCAAGCGCAGAACGACGATATTGACACCGACCGCAAGGAAAGCCTAAGCAAGGAGCTTGCGGAGCTGTCCGCCGAGGTCAACCGCCTGCGCGCCGAGCGCGAGTCCTCGATTATGAACTTCGGGGACGAGATTTCTAAGGTACATTCGGAAAAAACGAGCGAAAGCGCGGCACAAATTAAGCATTTGCAGAGCGAAATTGCCTTTTTAATTAAGGGAAAAACCGAGCTGGAGGAAGATATTGAACGCCTAAGGGCAGAAATAGAGGACACGGAAAAAAAAGCTCGCAAGGAGCAGGCTCGTATTATCGAAGAAAAGGAAAGCCTGCTTACCCGAACCCGCGCGGAGCGTGAAGCGAGCTTTAACGAGCTAAACCACGAACATTCGCTTAAAATAGCGGAGCTGGAACGGCAGAAAAAGGAAATAGAGAACGACATTTCCGCAATGGAGCAAGCCAAGGCAATAGAATGGAACAAGCTACAGGCGGAGCTTTCTCGTACAAAAACGGCGCAAATAACCGAGCTTGACGAGCAGAGGGCGTTATTTCTTGCGGAAATGGAAAAGGAGAAAGCGGACGTTTACGCCGCGCTTCGCACGCAGGAACGCAAGCAGCAGGCCGAAATTTCCGCCGAAAAACGCGAATGGGAAAAGGAAATACTAAAATATCAGAGCGAAAAGCAGAAAATATTGGACGAAATAAAGCTCTTGGAGTACGATTTTGAGAAAACAAGGTCGGAAAATCTGGTAAAAAGCGAAAAAATTAGGCTAGACGAGGAAAAAATAGCAAGCGCGAACCGTGTCGAGGCGTTGGCTAAATTGGAGGAAGAACAAGCTGTGGTTTTGTCGCAGTTTAAAAAAGATGCCGTTGTGCAAAAAAGCCGTCTACGCGAGGAAATAACAAACATAGAGAACGAAATCGCAATTTTGGAAGCAAAAAAAGCGGAAATGATGGGCGAAATAAGCACGTTGGAAACACGCTTTGAACAACGCCACGCCGAAAACGAGGCTGTTTTAGAGAATTTACGTCTTGAACGGCTACGGGAAATCGACCAGAAGTGCATCGAGCTGCTCGCCGAAATAGACGAACAACGCCAGGCGAAAATTTCCGCGTTGGAAGCCGCGTTCTTGGAAAAATCAAGCGAGTTGGAAACGGCGCGTTCGCGGGAGCTTACCGAGTGCCGAGCCGCGATTAAGCTCGCGGTGGACGAGCTTAGAGAGCTGAAAAAGCTACAAATCGCCGAGGAAAACAAAATAGAAACGCTCAAAACCGAAAGCATGAGGATAAACGAGGAAAATATCGCGTTGAAAAAATCCGCCGAGGCCGAACGCCGCCTAGAGCTAGAAAAAATGGCGAGCGATAGATTTTCCGAGGTTGAACAAATTTGTGCAAACAAAATAGAAGCCGCAAACGAACGCGCAAGAAAAATAGAGGCCGAGGGCAACGCCAATTCGGACAGATTTTCGGCGGAAATAGCGAACAGCACGGAAGCGTTGTTGGAGCTGCGCCGCGCAATCGCGGCACAAAGGCTAGAGCTGGAAAAGCAACGCGCCGAGCGGCTAGAGGAAATAGAAACCGAGGTCATCAACACCTTAGATGTCTATTCAAAAATGAAATTTTCCAAGCTGTCGGAAATAGAAAAATATTTAGAAGAATACAAAAACGAACGATTAGAGGGCATAAGGAGCGATATAGCGCGGCAGATGGAGTCGAGTGGTAGGATAGCGGCTTTGGAGGCTCGGAATTTGGAGATACGGGGGGTGGGGGAAGCCACCGAAGGTGCGGAAGCCATGGAAGAAGTCCGCCAAAGTGCGGAAGCCTATGGAAGCCTTGCGGAAGCTCGTCAAGGTGTAGAAGCTCGCCAAGCCTATGAAGCTACCGAAGAAGCCCCCGAAGAACCTGCAAGCACATGAACACCTTGAAAAATCCCATGAATCCGCAGAAAAACCCAATGAATACAAAGAAAAACCCCATAAATCCGAAAAAAATAAAAGTCCTATACCCCATTCTCACCGTTTTTATAGCCGTTGGCATTTTTATTTCGTCTGCACTACATGGCGATATGTCTGGCTCTGCCAGTACAACGGTAGTTGATTTTGTGCGGCATTTTGTGCCTTTTCCGCTTAGTGACGAGGTTGTTTTGGTTGTACACTTTTTCTTGCGTAAAGCCGCGCATTTTTTTGTGTACTTTTTGCTTGCTTTTTGTACCGCACAGTCGCTAAGAGGGGCGTTGCCCCTTTCCTCCGACCCAGTTGATGTTTTGCGAACGCAAAACATCAACGGCTTGGTGGGAATATCGTCCCGAAGCCTTAACAGCGTAGTTAAAAAGTACATACCCCTTTTAGCGTGGGCGTTCGCTTCCTTTTACGGAATAACAGACGAAATACATCAGCACTTTGTACCGGGCAGAGTTATGAGCTTCACAGACGTACTGATTGATTCCGCAGGCGCGTTGGCAGGGGTAGGGGTCTTTTACTTGTGGGCGAGGTTTACTAATTCCCCAAACACTGCCCAATAGCCTCCACAACCTCATCAAACTCACTAAACAACAACAGCTCCTCGATTTTTTCCAATAACTCCGCTATCGGCTGTTCCCATGCGGCGGCTTGCAGCTCCGTCAGTATATCGTCCGCGCCGTTCGAGTCGTACCGCATACATTTTTCTTCTAGCTCCAATAGCTTTTCTCGCAAAACGCTCTTTTCGCCTGTTTTTGTGTCGGCATGGCGTTTTTTATGCTCGTTCAATTTCTGCGTTAGGGTTCGCAGCCTTTCTATAAACAAGGGCAATTCGGCAAAAATGTAATCGGTGTCGTTAATGCGCCCTGCTAGTTCTAGCTGTAACGCGGCGTGGGAAAGCTCTTTTTCGTTGATGTTCGCCAACGCCGTTTTTATGCCGTGTATAGAAACAGTAAACGTGCGTATATCTGTGCCGTCATTGTTGAAATTTTCCAATTCCGTGATGACCCTTGACGCGTCACGCACAAAGCTGCGGTAGAGCGACTCGGCGTTTTCGTTGATACGGTCGGGGCTTATTGCCCTCGCCTTGGCGTTCTCGCTTTTTCCCAAGAATTTACGCAGGGTTTCGATTACATTTTTTATGTCCAGCGGCTTGCGGACGTAGTCATTCATGCCTACGGAGAAGCATTTTTCTATGTCGCTGGTAAAGACGTTGGCGGTCATTGCCACAATGGGTACAGGGCAGTTTAGGCCGCGTATCAGTAGCGTGGCTTCGTAGCCGTCCATTTTTGGCATTTGTATGTCCATAAAAACTATGTCGTAGCTGTCGTCCTTTATTGCTTTTACGGCTTCCTCGCCGTTTTCCGCGCTGTCGATAATAAGCCCTGTATCTCTAAGCAACGTAATCAGAATTTGGCGGTTTATTTCCAAGTCCTCTACAAGCAACATGCGCTTGCCCAAAAATTCGCCTTCGAGGTACTCAAACGGAACAGGCTCGCCCTCATTGTCCGCAACCTTGTCACTTCTGCCCATTTTTGCGGTAAAAATAAATCTCGCGCCATTGTTGTATTCGGGGTCTATCCATATTTCGCCGTCCATTAGCTCTACTATGCTCTTGGAAATAGTAAGCCCCAAGCCTGTGCCGCCAAATTCGCGGCTTGTGCCGCCCTCGGCTTGTTCAAACGCATGGAACAGCTTTTCGCGGTTTTCGGAGGAAATGCCGATACCGCTATCCGTTACCTCGGTACGCAGCTCGCAGACATTGTCCGCCTCGTCTGTCAGCGATATTTTCAAGTGAATGTTTCCGCCATTGGGCGTAAATTTTGTGGCATTGGTTAATAAATTCATATACACCTGCGAAAGCCGCTGATTGTCGCCGATTACATATGGCGGAATGGCGGGGTCAATTTCTATTATTAGCTCTTGGTTTTTCTCCTCGGTCAAAAAGCCTACGCTTTCAAGCACCTTGTTTAGCATATTTTGGAAATTATATTCGCAGGGGGAAAGCTGTAGCTTGCGCGCCTCTATTTTTGCCATGTCGAGGACATCGTTGATTAAGCCCAGCAAATGTGACGAAGCATCGGACACCTTATGAAGCGCATCGTCCTTTTCTTCAATGGTTGCCGCGCGGCGGCCTATGGTCGTCATGCCTATGATGACGTTCATGGGCGTACGCATTTCGTGGCTCATAGACGAGAGAAACTCGCCCTTTGCCTTGCTTGCTTCTATAAGGGACTGTTCCATTTTTTTCCTGTCTGTGACCTCGCGGGAAACGCCCACTATGCCAATAATTTTGCCGTCCTGCACGAGCGGTGCTTTAAATGTGTCAAATATATAGGTTTTGCCGTCGGGCTTGATAATTGTGTTTTCAAATTTGCAAATTAGCCCTGTTTCTATTACATGGCTGTCTTGACCTCTGAAATCATTCGGGCTTTTTACGGCGGAAAACGCCTGCTCGTCAGTTTTCCCGATAATATCGTCCTGTTCCATGCCTAGGAAATCCGCCATTTTTTTGTTGCACCATACATAGCTGGAGCTTAGCCCCTTTTGGTAAATCAAGTCGGGGACGGTGTCCAGCAACGCCTTAAAGGTAGAGGTTTGCAGTGCAAATTCACTGGTTTGCTTTTGGATTATATCCATCATTTTTAGATGCTCGCGTAGGTCGCGGGTGTAGGAAACAAGCACGTATTCCTTGCCGTGCTTTACGCGTACGGCTGTTATTTCCACGGGAAGGTCATCGCCGTTAGGCAAGCAATGATTCCACATAAAATGCAGGTAGCCCTCGCTAAAGGCTTGTTCTAGCTTGGCGGCAATCGCATCTCGGGTAAGCTGTCCGCTAGGCTGGAATTTTGGCGAAAAGTCGTAAAATTTCTCGAACAATTCTTTTTTGTTGGTTACGCCGAAAAGCTGCACGCTCATTTCGTTGCAGTCCATTATTCTTAGCTTGCTGTTCCAAATAAAACAGCACAGGGGCGAGGTGTCGAGCATAAGCCTTGCGCGGTTGTTTGCATCTGCCGCGTTGATTGCTAGCGTTTGGTTGATAATCGAGTTGGCGAACATATAGCCCGCCGAGTGCAAAATGCTGATTTCGCCGTCAGAAAAATCGCGCGAGGACGTAAAATCCTTTAAACAAAAGAAGCCCCATAGCTCCTCTTTCATAAAGAGGGGTAACACCCATAGGGATTTCACCTTGAATTTATTGTACAATGCCTGTTCGCTTAGTGAATATGCGGAAATAGGGCCTCGGATTATATTGGCGCGGTCGGATAGCTGCGATTTCCAGTCTAGGAAATATGCTTCGGTTAGCCCATACACCTGCGCGGTGTGCTGTATTCCAAACTCGCTTAGCCAGATATGCTCGGCGGTAACGGTTTTCGTTCCTATACGCCAAACCTCTACGCTGTCCACGTCAATACATGCGCCGATTGCTTCCATGCTTTCCAAAATGGAGTCGGCGGAGGTAGCATTTTCGACATTAAGCAGAATATCGGAGATATAGTTTACCGTTTGCAACAAAATATCGCGCTTGTCGATTTCGTTAAGCGCGAGCTTTATTTCTGTTAGGTCTACCGCGCTTTGTACGTGAACTAAGCGGCCGTCTGTCCATTCAATATACTTGTCTGTATGGCGGTAGTAGCGGTTTGTGGTGGGGTTGTGTTCCTCCCACACGATAACCGCACCCGGTTCTTTGTTGAGCTTATGGCAGGGGCAAAACTCGCATTGCGAGGTTTTGCCCCTAAACACCTCATGGCATGGCTTGCCTATAACGTCATCGGTGATATTATAGGTTTTTTTCCATGTATCGGTCACATAAATGATTTTTTGTGTATCTAATTCCGCGGCAAAAACGAGAATTTCTGACGTGTTTACTAACGCAAGTACATCTGTAAGAGTTTGCTTAGTGGATTCCTCTGCTTTCGCGCGCGCGTTGTATAAGCGTGCGAAAATAAAAGCCAGTACCGCTGTAGAAGCTGCCAATCCACCTAATAATAATTGCATTAAATCACTCTACTCCGTTACACGCAACGGATTGACTTTAACGCCAGGCCCCATTGTGCTTGCGAGCGTAATACTCTTTAAATACGTGCCTTTTGCGGCGGACGGCTTTGCTTTAATTACCGCCGACATAAGGGTCTGGAAGTTTTCGGCGAGCTTTTCCGTGCCGAAGGATACCTTTCCTATGGGTACATGGATAATGTTGGTTTTGTCTAGGCGGTATTCTATTTTACCTGCCTTGATGTCGTTGATTGCCTTGGTTACGTCTGCGGTAACAGTGCCTGCCTTGGGGTTTGGCATCAAGCCCTTAGGCCCGAGAACGCGCCCGATTTTACCTACTGTACCCATCATGTCGGGGGTCGCGACAACCACGTCAAACTCAAACCAGTTTTCGCCTTGGATTTTTGCGACAAGCTCGTCACCGCCCACAAAGTCTGCACCTGCGGCTTCGGCCTCGGTTGCTTTTTCGCCCTTGGCGAATACAAGCACGCGTACTGTACGCCCTGTACCATGCGGAAGAACCACCGCGCCGCGTACCTGCTGGTCTGCGTGGCGTGAGTCTACGCCAAGGCGGATATGGGCTTCCACCATCGAGTCAAATTTTGTTATGCTTGTTTTTTGTGCAAGCTCGATAGCTTCTTTTACTTCGTATAATTTTTGCGCGTCCAATAGCTTGGCGGCATTAACATATTTTTTTCCGCGTTTCATGTCTGCACTCCTCCCTTAACCTTCTACGACAATGCCCATACTGCGGGCTGTGCCGGCTATCATGCTCATTGCCGTTTCTACTGAAGCGGCGTTAAGGTCGGGTGCTTTAAGCTCTGCGATTTTCTGCACGTCTGCCTTAGAAATAGTTGCCACTTTTTCTTTCGCACTTGGCGTGCCGCTTGCTTTTTCGATTTTGCAGGCTTTTTTAATTAAGACTGCGGCGGGCGGTGTTTTTGTGATAAACGAAAAGCTCTTGTCCGCAAACACCGTAACGACCACGGGAATTATCATACCCGCTTCGTTTTTTGTGCGTTCGTTAAATTCCTTGCAGAAGCCCATTAGGTTAAGACCGTGCTGACCTAGCGCGGGGCCTACTGGCGGCGCGGGCGTTGCTTTTCCCGCTTCGATTTGCAGCTTTACATAAGCTGATACTTTCTTTGCCATTTATTTTCCTCCTTGTGGTTTTGGCGAGCAGAACAGTGAAACATTGCTCGGTGTTGATTGGCAATGCCTAAGCCCTCCCACTATACTAATTTCCTTACATTCTCTGTAGGACGTGGTAGTCAACCTCGACTTGTGTTTCCCGTCCAAACACGCTTAATGTAATGGAAACCGTTTTCTTTTGGTGGTTTATGTCTTTTACATTGCCGATAGAACCCTCGAACGGGCCGGTAACAATGCGTACAATTTCGCCGATGTCGAGGTCAAGCTCGATGTCGGGGAACTCTATTCCCATGGTGAGAATTTCTTCGTCTGTAAGCGGCACAGGCTTGGACGCAGGGCCAACAAAGCTAGTAACTCCGCGGGTATTGCGTACAACGTACCAGGTGTCGTCCGTCATTTGCATTTTGAGAAAAACATACCCAGGGTACGTTTTGCGTTGGACTGACTTTTTTACATTGTTACGCATTTCGATTGTTTCCTTAGTGGGTACTACTATTTGTTCAAAATACTCCTGCATTTTGCGGTTTTCTATGATTTTTTCGATATTCGCCTTAACTTTGTTTTCATACCCTGAATAAGTATGCACCGCATACCATCTTACTCCTTCAAACATGGCGGCTCCTTTACGCTATCCAGTTGACAAATTGGCGGAATATGGTACTAAATACAAAATCGTTAAACGCAATATACGCCCCAAACATAAGCGAAACAGCGATTACTGTAATGGTATGCTTCAACAGCGTGTCCCTAGACGGCCACACGATTTTTTTAAATTCGGCGCGGTATACTTGGTAAATGCTCTTGAGCTTTGATTCTGTTTTTTCCATGATGTCACCCCTTATTTCGTTTCTCTGTGCGGTGTGTGCTTATTGCAAAAACGGCAATATTTTTTTGTTTCCATGCGGTCGGGGTGGTTTTTCTTTTCTTTCATGGTATTGTAGTTACGTTGCTTGCACTCCGTACACGCCAAAGTAATTTTTGTACGCATTTGTATTCCCTCGCTCTCGTTCTGTTATGGTGTCGTTTCTAACACACAAAAAAACATCGCCACCCGATGTTTTTTTGAATAATAACCTTTTTTCTGGAAGATGTCAAATGTTTTTCGTTCTATTTTACGCTATTTTTTTCACTCGTCCAGCAATGCACCCGAACCACCACCCCAGCCCCTTCCCCACAAAGCTCCGCGCCCAGCCCATTCGCCAAATTGCGGCAAATAGCAAGCCCAAGCCCGTTTCCATGTGGCTTTTCAACATTAGAAACCACGGCGTTGTCCGCAATTTTAACATTTATATAGCCCTGCTCGCGCCATGCGGTTATTTCTATTTTGCCTGCTTCGCCGCCCGCCTCTATTGCTTCTACGGCATTTTTGATGAGGTTCGAGAAAATCATTCGCAGGGAAATTTCGTTGCCGCGGCATACGAGGGGCGCGGGCGTATTTAGGGGTTGCTCGGAAATAAAGTTCACATCTTCCTCGCACCCCCTTAATACGAACGAAATATCAGGCCAAGCGGCGCGGTAGGTTTCCAAAATTCCGCATAGGATTTTTTGCAGGTCTACCTCATATAAATCGTTAGCCTGCGAATGGGGGGCGGCGAGCATATCACGTACAATGGCACAGATACTGTTAAGTGCCTGTTCTATGTGGTTGAGGTGATATTCCTCGCCTAGCTCTAGGCGAAGCAGGTTTACGTGTGCAAGCGCGACTGCCGCAGGGTTTTTTATTTCGTGTGCAAGCGCGGCGGTTATTTCCACAAATTCCATAGGTCATCTCCGTGGTAAGGCGATTGTTCTGCCTGCGATAATGTGGTCGGGGTTTTCGATACCGTTAAGAAGAAGGATTTCTCGTACCATGTTTGCGTCACCGAAAAAGTGCAGGCTAATGGCAAGCAGACTATCTCCTGGCTGAATGGTATATGTTTCGGGAATGGGCGAAATGAGGGCGACTTCTTCCATGGTCGCGCTGATTGTTATGTCCTCAAATACGCGTTCTGTGACACTTTCTGTGGCGTTTTCGGGAACGCTCTCAGTAACATTCACGTTCTGCGTAGTAGGAGCAGGGGTCGGCGCGGTCGTAGGCGTAGGCGCGACTGTAGGCGTAGGGGTCGGCGTAGCCGTAGCTGTAGGCGTAATTTCCATTTCCCGTGACGGCACGGCAACAACAGGCGTGTCACCTTCCGCAAATACTGGCGCGTGTTCCGCTACGGTCATCATGTTCCTTAACGCGGTTGTTAGCTGTCTAATTTGCGCCTCGTTGTTGTCCAGACGGTCTTGGTTGCGAATAAGCCCGACACCCATAATAAAGCTGATTACGAACAAAACACCGCATAAGCCAGCCAGCAAATTTGTGGTCTTTTTCTGCTCGATTATGCTACCGCGAATACGCGCCTTATTGCTTTGGTGGCGGCGAATAATTTCCTCTGGCTCGCGAGTACGCGGCGAATCTTGGTACTTGCCCTCAAAGGACGGCTCGTCACGCTCGTAATAATCCTCCGTGGGTTCTTCTTCTCTCGCGTATTCCACTGGCTTAAACTCAACAAAGGTTGGCGCTTTTGTTGTATATTCCGCCGAATTATTGACAAGCATATATTCGTGCATATTTGTGTTTTTTTCGTAGTAGATAAAATATCCGCTTATTTCCGTCATTCTGTCGGTGGGCGTAAGCGCGACAGGGTTTGCTGTGTAAAAGGCATTCGTACGCTCCAGCGGGTCTACGACAAACATCACCTGGTGCGCTTTTCTAAACTGGCGTAAATGATACGCTCCGTAGTATTGGTTTAGATACGTTCCGTAGCTTGGCTGTGACTGCATCCACCCAACAATTTCCATGCCGTTGAAATGCTCCTCCAAAATTTCCTCGGCGTAGTCTACGCTTTTTTCCGTAAAACGCAAATGCCCCTCGTGCTTTTCGGCATATTTTCCGTAAATCGCGCCGCTGACGAACAAAAACTCCTGCCCGTCAATTACCATGTGCTTTCCTACAAGGAACGCAAGCCGTTCTTCAAAGCCTGCTGACTCCGCGTATTGCTGCAAAAACGTACACACGTAGTCCTCCATGTATACTCTTAGTCCGTCACTTATACTGCCTATTTGCTTTATGTTGGCAGGTAATGTAAAATCGTTCATACGAACCCTCCTCCTTATTTAGGAAACAAGCCTAGCAGGAGCAGGACGTGAAATATGGAAATTTCTGGAAACAGGGGCAAAAACTTTATCCTAAACCATGAGAATATCTGACAGGAAAGCAGAAAGGGACAAACCATATGCGTGATTTCTACAACGAACACAAGGAAAAGGCAGACAAAATTTTATTTTTACTTCTGGTAACGGTGACGGTGTACCTATTTTTTACGGTGTTTCTAATTTATCTCGCGCCGTTTATAATCGGGCTGTTAATCGCGCTTATTTTGGAGCCGCTCAATGGCTTGCTTGTGAAAAAGCTAGGCTTCAAGCGCGGTATTTCGTCATTTCTCTGCCTTTTGCTGTTTATAATCGTCATCGGAAGCCTTGGGGCGTGGCTAGTTGGTACGATTGTGCGGCAGGCTTCCATTTTCATAGAAAACGCCCCGTCACATATCGCGGAGCTTTCCGCTAAAATGCACGAGGCGAATTTGTGGCTGGAGCATTATACCGAACGGCTTCCAGAGGGGCTGTATCTTCCATATGTACAGGAAATGCTGCCAGCCGCGTTTTCGCTGTTGGTCGGCGACGGCATGAGAGAAACAGGTATGCGTACAATCGGCAACGTGTCCGATTATTCCTTAAATATCCTGCTCGGGCTAATTAGCGCGTACTTTTTTATGTCTGACGGAAAGACTATTTTCCGCTTTGTCAAGAGAATTTGCCCCGAATGGCTGCAAACACAGGCACGTAACACAAAAACAGGGCTTTTACGCGCCCTGGTCGGCTATTTCCGCGCGGAGGGAATTTTGATGGTAATGACTGGCGCGATTAGCATAATCGGCTTGCTGTTTATGCGTAGCCCATACGCGCTTATGCTTGGCATATTGTTTGCCGTGCTTGACTTTTTGCCTGTGCTTGGGCCTGCGCTTGTTATTTTGCCGTGGGCGTTGGTTAGCGTGATTATGGGAAACATGCACCAGGCGCTTGGGCTTATGGTTATTTATGGAATAATCACGATTGCACGGCAGGTACTACAGCCCAAAATTCTAGGCTCGCAAATGGGCGCGCACCCGCTGGCTTCGCTTATGGCGATTTATATCGGATTTCGGGTTTTTGGCGTGCTTGGGCTGTTAATTGGGCCTAGCTTGCTTATGGTTGTGGTGGCGATTTCTTCCCAAAGAGCAGATAAAGCGCGAAAATCACAAGTATGACTGGAAGCAGGTGGAAAAAAACCTTGAACAGGAAGCCGATAATCATAAGCGCGAGTATTACAAAAAAGATAGCGGATAGCGTTTTACTGCATAGCACACTGGCTAAAATGCCGACAATGCCGTCCTCGACGATTACGCCTGCGTTGATTTTCCGCCTAAGATTGAAGCCGTCAAAAAAGCATGTGATAAAATAAATGGCTGTGGCGAAAATGGCAAGCAGCTTGAGCGGGTTGCCAAGCGTTACGATTGCGAACACCAGCAGAAAAAACCCGCACATGGTAGCAAGTCCGCGTTTGACAAGCCCCATGTACATATAGTTTGCGCCCGGCGGAAAAAGCACGGAAATGACAAGGAGCAGGGAGAAGCATACGCGCTTGTGCGGTACGGAATAGTGCTTTATGTGGGGCGGTACTGGGTCGGGGGCGGTTTGTTGGGTGTAGGCGGTTTGTTGGGAATGGGCGGTTTGTTGGGTGTAGGCGGCTTGTTGGGAATGTTGGGTTTGTTGGGCGTGTTGCGTTGCGGTAACGCACGATTTGCAGAGTAACCGTCCGCCAAAATTTACCGCACAATCGTCACATAGCCAGTGGTTGCACTTTTCGCATGTTCGGCAGGCTGGTCTTGTAGGGTGTGCTATACATTGCATGGGGATTCTCCTTTTTGGTAGGTTTCCGTGGGGGAGTGGGTTATAGAAATATTTACGTGGGAATGGGGGAAAAGTTTAGGGGGGTGTTTGAAATGCTATGGGGCGTGGATTTTTAGCTGTTGGGGTGACGGTTATTTGTAGGGGACGGATTTATCCGTCCCGAGGTACGCACGTTCGTCAATTCGGGGACGGGTAACCTCCATTAACGCAGAGCTAGGCAACCTCGGGACGGATAAATCCGTCCCCTACAAGTACCCCACGACAAACGCATGAAGCCGAAATGTGTAAATGCCGTTGATATTGGCTTATTCGCATATTTAAAAAGCCCATGGGCTGATATTTCAGAATCATGGGCTTTTAGATTTTAAACACGGATTTGACGGATTTTCGCGGATTTGGCGGATTCGTTCGTGGGAATCCTAATCCGTGTAAATCCGTGTTCCATTATTTACTTGCGCGTATACAGTTGTAATGACAACGCCATTTATTTGTGATACAATAAAATAAATTGTAGGAGGTGCTTGTATGGCAACCGCAAATATAAATGTGCGAACAAACGCAGAGCTAAAGGCACAGGCGCAGCAAATATTCGAGTCGATTGGCTTGGACTTGTCCACGGCGGTGAATTTATTTCTCAAGCAGACGGTGAGAGCTAATAATTTGCCGTTTGTGGTGGGGGTTTCATATTCCCAAATTGCAGAACCGTCTGCCCCAAAACGTGTTTCGCGCCGTGGAGTGTGGAAGGGCAAATATTCGTTGCCCGAAAATTTTGACGCGCCGCTTGACGATTTTAAGGAGTATATGTGATGCGGTAAATTGGACGTGGATTTTTAGCTGTTGGGGTATCGGTTATTTGTAGGGGACGGATTTATCCGCCCCGAGGTACGCACGCTCGTCAATTCGGGACGGATAACGTCCATTAACACAGAGCGAGGTAACCTCGGGACGGATAAATCCGTCCCCTACAAAACCGTGCCGTTGGTATTGGCTTGTTCGCATATTTAAAAAACCAGTGGGGCGATAGTACAGCACCACTGGCTATAATTTAGTAAAAAAAGATTTTCACACAGAGGCACAGAGGGAACGAAGTACAGCAGAAATATCAACGAAAATTAAAATTTTCGTTTTTTGTCTGCTATGCCTCGTTCCCTCTGTGTCTCTGTGCCTCTGTGTGAAAAAATCTTTTAAACTAAAGTACGGAAGCTGTATGCTTTACTTAGATTTATAACCTTCTCAAACAACCCTCAAAAAATTCATAAACACCTGCGCTACCTCGGCGCGTGTCGCTTCTTTTTTTGGCATAAGCGTGTTATTATCGCCGTTGATTATTCCTGCTTGTGCTAGTCGCTCCACTGACATTTTCGCCCAGTTGTCCACGTCCTCTAGGTCGGTGAAGTTTGTTATATCGCGTAACGCAGGTAATTGTATGCCCTTGTGGTCGGCGTAGTGGCTTAGTATGCTTGCCATTTCTTGTCGGTTTATGGGGCGGTTGGGCACGAACAAGCCGCCGCCGATACCGCTTACTATGCCATTTTCTGCCGCCCATTGTACGGAGTCATGCTGCCACGAGCCTACGGCTACATCAGTAAACCACGCTTGACCGCTTGGTGCGGGTCTGCCCTCTAGGTTGTGCAGGACGGTGACGAACATGGCGCGTGTCATGCTGTCGTGCGGTGCAAAAATGCCGTTGCCGTAGCCGTGGAATAATCCGCGCTCGCTAACAAATGCTACCGCGTTATAGTACCATGCGCCCTCGGTTATATCGCTGAATATATTGACCCATGAGGGAATATTGTCGGGCGCGGTGGTCGGGTCGTTGTTTGCTGTGTCGCTGGGAGCTTGAATGGGCGTTGGTGTAATACTGGAAATAATTCCACCGCTTATGCGTAATCTTCCATTATCGCCGTCAATTGTGTTGTTGTTATCGTTGTTGCCGTTATCACCATTTCCACCATTCTCGCCATTTTCACCGTTGCCATTCTCGCCGTTTTCGCCATTTTCGCTTCCGTCACTAGTACCGTCCTCACTACCGTCACTAGTGCCGTCCTCACGACCGTCACTAGTGCCGTCCTCGTTTTCGTCATCTTCGCCGTTCTCGCCCTCAGACAAATTTGGCAAAGTAACCGTACCAGACGTTACCATACTTTCGTAGTGCGTAGGCGTTTCGGCATAACGAGCATAGCCCGTTACACTCTCGCTATAGCTTGCTGTCGTAGTCCTTGTTTGGCTGAATGTCACGTTATCAAAGCTATACTCCGCATTAGGTATTTCGGGAATAGTCACGGTAAAGCTATCCGTCCCTGCATTGTATTCGTAGGTCAATGCGAACGCTGACGGCGCGTCTTGGCTCGCCTTTGCCCTGTATACCATAACAGTGTATACCCTCGTGGCGTTGTTATAGGCGGTTACTTCTATATATGCTATGTTTCCGCCATGGGAAAGCCCCCACGCGCCAGTTATTTCAGTTGTGCAGTCCTCGTCACTGTACAGCTTCCATGTTGCGTTGTCGCTTACGGTAACGTCCACGGCTATGCTCGCCGTATCATTAGCGACATCTGCCGTAATGTCCGTTCCGTCTATCTGTGCGTTGTCGGGTACGGCTACCGCCGTAATATTTCGGGCGCTGTCGGTGATATTTATTGTAAAGGTCGGGTTTTCGCCGCCTGTCATATTAAAGGTAAGAACGATTTCGTCACCTACATTGAAATTATCAAGGAAAGCGGCGCGTATGGTGTACTCTGAGTCTGTCCGCGTCCAGTCTGTGCCTTGTACTAGCGTAGCCGTTCCGTGGGCAAGGGACACAACATTGTGACCGTTAGTGTCAAGGATAGTATGCGGAAACCTAGTGCCGTTTATATCGTATACGAATGATGTCGTGCGTAGTGTCGCAGGGGCGATTGCCGCCCCAAGGTCATAGATTCTCAGAACGGTATCGCCGTTCAGTACATAAACCTTACCGCCATTGGCAGAGATAGGGCTACTAGATAAATCCATAACAACGCCCGACACATTTTCCACAGCATAGCTTGCATTAAACGGCTCGTATGCCAAGCCTGCTACTACATGGGCTAGGCTTATTCCTGCATTTTCGGGGTAGGTCACGCTTATTTTGTCGCTTGCGTTGTCTATGTCCACCGCTTCCAGTGCGCCTGTGCTTGCCCCTGCTTTCCATGTCAACTCCTGCTTGGTAAAGGCTTCGCTTGTTTGAATGGTATAGCTACCGCCGCTAGGAATACTTATGGCGTTTGTTCCGCCGTTTCTATCACCCCATTGCAGATAATAGCCAGTGTCGATTAGGTTACTTGGCGAGATTGTATTGGCTAGATTTTGTCCGGTTATTACATGGGTACGCCCATCGCTGTAATATGCCGCATGGTAAAAAGTGGGCGCGGTTATTCCGCGTAGGCTCATAACAATATCGTCAGTGTCGCGGTAGCAGAACGCCAAGCCGTAGTCGGTATTTATGTCGCCGTAGGAGCTGTCCGAGCCTGCAAGATATACGTCACCGCCGATATAAAGGCGTGTGTTTTCCATGGCTGTACCGCTGTTGTTTATTATTTCTATATCGCGTGTGTAAAAGCTCGCGCCTTTTTCTAGCCGAAAGGTTTCGAGGATTTCAATACCGCTTGCAAATACATTTGTGCTTGTCCATGTGCGGATTATGCTTTCCGTGCCGTTTTCGTCCACGGTTTTACTGACCAAGGCTATGGTGTAGCCATATGAGGTGAAGTACCCGCCCTGCATTATTAGTGTCGAATCGTTCCATAGGCTCAAGCCGTTGCCGTTGGATACGCTGGCTACGCTGTAGTAGACATGCTGCCAGTTGTAGTCGGTTGCCGAGCCGTAGTTGAGATTCCATACTCTAGGGATAACACCGCCGTTGTTGGTAATAGTGACTTCGAGCAAATCGCCGTCTGCTTCGTTACCGCCGAGGATAGGCAAAGTCCATGTCGCCGTATAGTGCCTATCGCCGACCGAAACAAGCCAAGGAATCGTTACATTTACTGTAGGCACGGTAAGCCCTGTACCAGTCCACCCTGCAAAGGCAAAGCCCTCTTTTGTGGGGTTGGAAAGGGTAATAGCGGGGGTAGTAGTAATGTTATAGGCTGTTGGATTACCTGTCGCCGTTCCTCCGTCTAGGTCGTAGGTTATGCTGTAGTTGATAAGTTGCCATTCCGCTTGAACAAGCGTGTCGGCGGTTATAATAGTTTCGGCGGTAAATGTTGCCGTGCTTCCGCCCGAATTATACGCCCAGCGTTGAAATTGAAACCCGAGTCTAGTCGGCTCTTCGGGGAAATTTTCGCCTAATGCTTCGCCGTCCGCAACGGTCAGTTCAAATTCCTCCATAGGCGTATCGCCAACGATATAACCGAGCTTGAAAGTGACGGTGTGAGTGGCAGACGAGGCGGTGACGGTGGTGTCGGTTGTTTCGGTTGTTTCGTCTAGGTCTGATGTGGCTGTGGTGGTGGTGTCTAGTGTTTCGGTGGTTTCGGTTGTGTCTGCTGTGAGGGCTGTGGGCAATGTGCCGAGAAGCAGGGCAAGGGCTAGTACCCACGCTAGGATTTTTGATGTTATTTTTTTGGTGTTCATTTTGTTGCCTCCTATTCATTGTTTTGTTTGCTGGTGGTGGGGGATTTGCGTGGATTTGCGTGGATTCCTGTAGGGGCGAGGCAAGCAGGCAGTAAGGAGTTGTCTAAGTGGTTTTCTTAGACAACTCCGCACGCCGACCCTGCCTCGCCCGAGGTATGCACGTTCTGCAATTCGGGGCAGGTAACGTCCATTAAGCAGGCAGTAAGGAGTTGTCTAAGTGGTTTTCTTAGACAACACCGCACGCCGACCAACGCAGTGCGAGGTAACCTCGGGACGGATAAATCCGTCCCCTACGAAACCGTGCAGATTTTGTTGTTCGTGCGTTTTGCGTGATATTTTGTCGTTCGTACGTTTGGCGTGACATTTTGTTGTCCGTGCATTTGGCATGAAATTTTGTCGTTCGTACGTTTGGCGTGACGGTTATTTGTAGGGGGCGGATTTATCCGCCCCGAGGTACGCACGCTCGTCAATTCGGGGACGGACAACGTCCATTAACGCAAAGCGAGGTAACCTCGGGACGGGTAAACCCGTCCCCTACAAAAAACCGTCAACTAAACACAAAAAAGGCGGTTCTCTCCCTGTAGGTGAGAACCGCCCTTGATTACAAATATATAATTTTTGGTACGCTAAAAGAGCGAAATTATCCGCTTGCTTGCTTGCTTGCTTGCTTGCTTGCTTGCTTGCTTGCTTGCTTGCTTGCTTGCTTGCTTGCTTGCTTGCTTGCTTGCTTGCTTGCTTGCTTGCTTGCTTGCTTG
>WRLD01000026.1 GCA_009777845.1 Defluviitaleaceae bacterium | reverse complement strand
AAAACACCACATATCCACGCCCGAGGTAGCCAAAATTATATCCTACGCCGCGTTTGACGGCTCGCCAAGCGGCGTTGCAAAGCTGGCGGGGAGGTATTTACGCTCCGAAAAATTGCACTTCTACGGCTGGGTTGTGAACGAAAGAATATTAGGCGTTTGCGGCTTTGAGCTTCACGGCGATAAGGTGGAAATTGACCTTCTTTCTGTCGCGCAGGACAAGCAAAGGCAGGGCGTAGGCGGCGCGATGATTACCGCCTTGCAGAGGCTGTACGGCTTGCCGATAGAAGCCGAAACAAGCGACGGAGCAGTCGGCTTTTACCGCAAGCGCGGCTTTGAAACAACGGCGTTTGAACACCCAACGCTAGGGAAACGGCATACCTGTGTATTGGGCTTATAGTACGACAAAATCCGCGTAAATACGTTAAAATCCCCCACCACAAGGAGGTGTACCCCATTTCCCGCACACATAACGAAAAACAACGCCGGACAAAGGTGAAAAAAATCTTGGATTCGGCGCGAATGGTCTTTTGTCAAAAGGGCTTTTCGGCGGTGACAATGCAGGACATTGTTGACGAATGCGGCATAAGCCGCGGCGGTATTTATTTGTATTTTGCTTCGGTGGACGAAATTTTTCTCGAAGTAATGAAGCAACGCAACAAGGAAAAATTTTCGCTCGTAAGCAAGGCCGTGCAGGACGCGGAGCCATTTGAACAAGTGCTGTCCGACTATTTTTCGCGGCAAAAAAGGCGGCTTCTTAATTTTGAAAAGAGCTTGTTCCGCGCGTATTGCGAGTACATTTTTTCTAAATCGAAGCCTGCGGTAAGGGCGTTTCGCAACGCGCAGCTAGAGCATTTGCGAAAGACAATTATTTCCATTTTAACGCTGGGCGTAAACCAAAACGTAATCAGCGACAAGAATATTATGCAAATCGCAGACCATTTTATCGTCACGATTGACGGCTTGAGCGTGCTTGCGTTGGGCGAGGCTCTCTCGGAGGAGATTATTGACGGTCAGTTTAAGATTTTAGGGGCATTGCCCCTTTCCTCCGACTGAATCGTTGATGTTTTGCGTTAAACGCAAAACATCAACTTGGTGGGAATACCGCCTCGAAGCCTTAACAGCTTCCTATCAAAAAAAAACAAAAAAGGAATGAGAAGATGAAAACTTCAATAAATACTTCAATAAACACACACAAGCTAGTCTTGCTAGGGGTACTCACCGCCATTGTCTTGGTATTGCAGGTCATGGCGGTCACCCTAAGACCTGCATTCCCTATATTTACCATCACCACCGTGCTTATCCCCATCACCATAGGCGCGGCGCTTTGCGGCGTGTACGCAGGCGCGTGGCTTGGCTTGGTGTTTGGCTTTGCGGTGCTTATTAGCGGCGATGCCGCGCCGTTTATGAGCGTGACTGTTTTGGGAACGATTTTGACGGTGCTGGCAAAGGGCGCGCTGGCAGGGCTTGCGGCGGCGTTGGTGTATAAGCTGGTGGCGAAAAAAAATAAAATTGTGGCGGCGATTGCGGCGGCGATTGTTTGCCCTGTGGTAAATACTGGCGTTTTTGTTATCGGCGCGTACTTGTTTTTTATGCCGACTCTTGCAGAATGGGCGGCCTCCGACTCCTCATTCGCCAACGCGGCGGAATACCTTTTTATCGGCATGATTGGTTTTAACTTTCTCATAGAAATGGGCATAAATATATCATTTTGCCCAGTAATTACGCGGCTAATCGAACACGGGCAAAGGTCGAGAGGTGCATAATGGTACTAGGCATAGACGTGGGCGGTTCTACCACTAAAATAGTGGGTTTTTCCGCAAACAAAAGCATAGGCATGTTACAAGTAGAAGCCAGCGACCCTGTTACGTCCGCTTTTGGCGCGTTTGGCAAATTTTCCGCCGAATACGGCTTAAAAATGGGCGATGTGAAAAAAATACTAATCACAGGAATTGGCTCGACGCATTTGACAAAAGGCATGTACGACATTCCCACCACGCGCGTAAACGAATTTCAAGCAATCGGCTTGGGCGGGCTTCATCTCGCAGGGCTTTCCAAGGCGTTAATCGTAAGCGTAGGCACTGGCACGGCGCTGGTAAAGGCGAACGGCACGCAAATAACGCACATCGGCGGCAGCGGTGTGGGCGGCGGCATGTTGTTAAACCTTTCGGGGCGGTTCGCAGGAGTGCATAGCTTCTCGGGAATAACCGAAACAGCCAAGGACGGCGACCTCGGCGCAATCGACCTGCGGCTATGCGATATTTCACGCGAAAAAATAGGCAACCTGCCGCCCGACACCACCGTTTCCAACTTCGGCAACCTCAAGGACAACGCCACGCCAGCCGATTTTGTGCTTGGCTTTTTAAACTTAATCTACGAAAGCGTTGGCATGATGTCAGTTTTTGCCACCCTAGACAGCGACATAAAGGACATTGTTCTGCTCGGCGCGCTTTCCGCCACGGAACACGCCGCGACCGTTTTTGAAAACTTGGCGAAAATCCACCCAGTGCGTTTTCATATCCCCAAGGAAGCGATTTTCGGCACAGCGGTGGGCGCGGCACTTTCGGGGGCTGCTTCTTGCAAATGAAAGGGAAATGCAGGTATGAGCTATCTAAAAAAGATGTATTATAAGGCATGTAAAGAAAATTTTACACAATTGGGCTTCGTGCGGAAAAAAGATAACATTGTCCGTGTAGTAAACGATGTTATGCAAAACTTCTGTATTCATGTATTTCATGGCGGCTATTCATGTAACGTCGAGTTTGGTGTCATTCCTTTATGCTCTCGAATAAAAAAGGACGATGTAACATTGGGTTTATGCCCAGGTCATATCCGCGCGTTTGAGGGTAAATGGGATAGTTATGAGTATGACAAAAAATCAGAGGAAAGCATGGACGCTTGCGTTAATGAAATAATTGAACAAATGAAAAAATATCTTATCCCATATTTTGACAAATCGTGCGATTGTGCAAGTGCTTATCAAGAGCTTTGCAAATTTGAGATGTCGGCATGGAAATCTATCCTTATGCACGATTATAGGAAATTCTGCATGGCTTTAAAAAGCGGTGATTATGATTTAGCGATTGCACACCTAAAAGCCAAAGAAGAACTAGATATTAAAGGATATAAGACATATAAGGTCAGCGAGGGCTTTCCCGCGGATATTAAGAGGGCGCGACTGAAAAGAATAAAAGAGCTTCAAAAAATGATTGTTCATATAGAAAATCGTGATGATGTGTTTATAAAAAATTTCATTAGCGAAAATGAAACGTATTCATTGGAATCATTGCAGGCGTGTAAGGTTCCTGTTGTAAGGGCGGGGGCTATGTGAGGGATTGGACACGAATTTAAAGGGCATGGAACGCGGATTTACACACTGCCCGACTCATACGTAAACCCTTCGCCATGCACGTCTGAAACGGTGTCCGTTATCATAAACGCCTCTTTATCATATTTGTTTACTATGGCGAGCAGTTGTTGGTAATTCTTGGAGTTAAGCGTAACCAAGAGCATTTGGCGTTGGTTTTGTTCAAACGCGCCTATGCAGGGAATGAGCGTTACGCCGCGTTCTATGTCGTGCAGTATTTCGCTGGTTATTTCTTTGTGAAAATCGCTGATAATATAAACCATTTTTTTCTTGTTTATGCCGTTTTCGATATAGTTCATGGTCGCCATGGTTATAAAAATGGACGAAATCGCAAAGAAAAACGAGTCTACGTCAAAAACAAATAGGCACAAAATTACGACAAAGCCGTCTGTTATAAACAGCCCGATGGATGGGCTTAGATTAAAACGCTTTTGCAAAATAAGCGGCGGAATAGCCGTTCCGCCGCTGCTTGCTTTGTTGCGGTACAAAATGCTTACCGCTATGCCAAAAATCGCGCTGCCAATAAGCATAGAAAGCATGGTGTCGTTTACCAGCCGATACTGCGGAATAATGCTAATAAACAACGGCAACAGCAACGCCCCAATCAGCGTATTAAAAAAAATCTCTTTGCCCAAGAAAACAAACGCCGCCGCGAGAACAAGCGCGTTCCCTACATAAATAACGCCCGAGCGGCTTAGCCCGAACCACTGCTCCAAAATAATCGCAAGCCCTGTAATGCCGCCTGCGGCTATGTTGTGCGGGCCGAGTAGCATGTTTACGCAAAAGGCTATGAGAACGATGCAGAGGATAATGTATGATAATCGCTTGGCTTGGGCGATATATTTGTGTTTTTTGTCCAAAAAAGGGGCTTTGCCCCTTTCCCCCGACTGTTCTGTGGTGGGAATGTCGCCTCGAAGCCTTGAGCGTTTCTTAGTGTCCAAAAAAACCACTCCTTTGGGTTTATTTTGCCAAGGGAATGGTTTTTTTATGCAATGTTAATAGGTTAAGGCTTGGGCTTGGCGGTGAATTGATTTTAGGCAATAATTGCCAGCTTGTGAAATTTGCAAGGTTTTTTGTAGGGGACGGATTTATCCGTCCCGAGGTATGCACGTTCGTCAATTCGGGGACGGACAACGTCCATTAACGCAGAGCGAGGTAATCTCTGGACGGATAAATCCGTCCCGGGGTATGCACGTTCGTCAATTCGGGGACGGACAACGTCCATTAAAGCAGAGCGAGGTAATCTCGGGACGGATAAATCCGTCCCCTACAAAACCCTGCAAGCCCACGACAAACGCACGAAGCCAAAATGTGTAAATCAAACACGGATTCGGCGGATTTTCGCGGATTTATGCGGATTCGTTCGTGCAAAAATCCCACAACAACAGCACGAAGCCAAAACATGCAAACCAAACACGGATTTAACGGATTTACGCAGATTTTATCTAGCGCGTTTTTTTATCCGCATAATCCGTGTAAATCCGTTAAATCCGAATAGCCTTTTTGTAGGGGACGGATTTATCCGTCCCGAGGTACGCACATTCGTCAATTCGGGGACGGGTAACGTCCATTAACGCAGCGCGAGATAATCTCGGGACGGATAAATCCGTCCCCTACAAAAACCCTGCAAGCCCACGACAAACACACGAAGCCAAAACATGCAAACCAAACACGGATTCGGCGGATTTCCACGGATTTACGCGGATTCGTTCGTGCAAAAATCCCACGACAAACGCACGAAGCCAAAACATGCAAACCAAACACGGATTTACGCAGATTTTATCTAGCGCGTTTTTTTATCCGCGTAATCCGTGTAAATCCGTTAAATCCGAATAGCCTTTTTGTAGGGGACGGATTTATCCGTCCCGAGGTACGCACGTTCGTCAATTCGGGGACGGATAACGTCCATTAACGCAGAGCGAGGCAATCTCGGGACGGATAAATCCGTCCCCTACAAAACCCTGCAAGCCCACGACAAACGCACGAAGCCAAAATGTGTAAATCAAACACGGATTCGGCGGATTTTCGCAGATTTACGCGGATTCGTCCGTGCAAAAATCCCACGACAACAGCACGAAGCCAGAACATGCAAACCAAACACGGATTTACGCGGATTTTATCTGGCGCGTTTTTTTATCCGCATAATCCGTGTAAATCCGTTAAATCCGAATAGCCTTTTTGTAGGGGACGGATTTATCCGTCCCGAGGTATGCACGTTCGTCAATTCGGGGACGGACAACGTCCATTAACGCAGAGCGATGTAATCTCGGGACGGATAAATCCGTCCCCTACAAAACCCCAGCAAGCCCACGGCAACCGCACAAATCCCCTACCCCATAACAACCCTAACCTTATACTCCCTACCCTCACCAACAGGCAAAATACACCCATCAATCCTCACCCCATCAACCTCGATATACTCCACGCCCTTCTCCACTCCAGCCGAATTATCCACCACAATCTCATAACTAGCCCCTCTAAATTTCCGTGTCACCTTAAAGCCCTTCATATCGGCAGGTATGCAGGGGTCTACGCACAAGCCGTCATATGATGCGCGTATACCCAAAATATACTGGGAAATGCTGGTAAACGTCCACGCCGCCGTGCCTGTTAGCCACGAGTTTTTGCCCTCGCCGTGGCGTACTGCGTCCTTGCCTGCTATCATTTGGCAGTATACGTATGGCTCCATACGGCGCAACAGGCTGTCGTCCTCGCGGTAGGCGGGGCAGATTTTTTTGTAGGTTTCAAATGCGCGCGTGCCTCTGCCTAGGCGCGTTTCGGCGATTGTCACCCATGGGTTGTTGTGGCAGAATATGCCCGCGTTTTCCTTGTAACCAGGCGGATAGGAAGAAATTTCGCCAAGCTCTAGGTGATACTCTTTGTATGCAGGTTGTTGCAACACTATGCCGTAGGGCGAGTCCAAATGCTGTTTTACGGCATCGAGTGCTTTTTCTGCCTTGCCGTCGTCTGTGCCAATTCCTGCCATTACCGCAAAGCCATTAGACTCTATGAAGATTTTTCCGTCCTCACATTCGTTGCTTCCCACCTTGTTGCCGTGTGCGTCATATGCACGCAAGAACCATTCGCCGTCCCAGCCGTGTTCCTTTACAATATCGCTCATTTCTGCCATGGCGGCCTCTGCGCGCGCGGCTTCCTCGGTGCGGCCTGTGCGTTTGCAAATTTCGATATAGTCGGGCGCGACAAAGACAAAAATCGCTGCGATTAGAACAGATTCCGCTATGCCGCTCTCGAAATTCGCTGTGGTCTGAAAGGATTCGCCAGGCGTTTTTGAAAAGCAATTCAAATTCAAGCAATCGTTCCAGTCGGCACGCCCGATTAGCGGCAAGCCATGCGGCCCGCGGTTGTTTAGCGGGTGGTCGAACGACACCTTCAAATGCGCGAACAAGGAATCCGCCAGGCTCTCGTCATTGTTAAACGGTACTTTTTCGTCCAAAATGCCATAGTCGCCTGTTTCCTTTATATAGGCGGCTACGCCCAAAATAAGCCACAGCGGGTCGTCATTGAAGCCCGAGCCAAGCTCGTGATTGCCGCGTTTTGTTAGCGGCTGGTACTGGTGGTACGCGCTTCCGTCTGGGAATTGCGTGGCGGCAATGTCGAGTATTCGCTCCCTCGCGCGTTCGGGTACAAGGTGAACGAAGCCAAGCAAGTCCTGGTTGGAATCGCGGAAGCCCATTCCGCGCCCTATGCCCGACTCAAAATACGAGGCACTGCGCGACATATTGAACGTAACCATGCACTGATACTGATTCCAAACGCCTGCCATACGTGCCATTTTTTCGTCGTCCGCTTCTACGGTAAAGTTGGACAATAGCCTTGTCCAGTGCGCTTGCAGGTCTGCCAACGCCTTGTCGGCGGCTTGTGACGTGCCAAATTCTTCCATTAGCCTGTTCGCAGGGGCTTTGTTTATTACGTGCATTTTTTCCCATTTTTCGTCCTCTGCGTTTTCACAAAAGCCGAGAATAAACACCATTTCCTTGGTTTCGTTTGGCGCGAGCGTTAGCTTAATATGGTGCGAGCCAATCGGCGACCAGCCCGAAGCCACGGAGTTATTCGCCGTACCCGCAAAAACCGTGTCGGGCGCGTTCGCGCCGTTGTACAAGCCCAAAAATGTCTGGCGGTCTGTGTCGTAGCCTGCCACAGGCACATTCACCGCCCACAGCGCGTAATGGTTGCGGCGTTCGCGGTATTCGGTTTTATGATAAATGCGCGTTTTGTCGTCAGAAATTTCCACCTCGCCGATACTAAAATTCCGCTGGAAATTTGTCATATCGTCATGCGCGTTCCACAAGCAAAATTCGACATACGAGAACAAATCAATGCTTTTTGCCGCGGCGGACTCATTTTTGAGCGTAATTTTGTGAATTTCGCATTTTTCGCCCAACGGCACAAAGGACGTTTGCGTAAACGCAAGCGAATTGCGCGCCGAGGAAATTTTGGAATAGCCCATGCCGTGCCTACACTCGTAGCTGTCCAGCTTAGACTTCATGGGCATCCATGACGGTGTCCATACGTCAAACCCGTCACGCAAATAAAAATACCGTCCGCCCATGTCCGCAGGCGCATTATTGTAACGATAGCGCGTAAGGCGCAGCATTTTGGCATCGCGATAGAAGCAATAGCCGCCCGATGTGTTGGAAAACAGACCAAAAAAGTCGTCACACCCGAGATAATTTATCCACGGGTATGGTGTGTCTGGCCGCGTGATTACGTACTCGCGCGCCGCATCGTCAAAAAAGCCGTATTTCATTTGAAAACCTCCTATTTTTTCGACTCGCCTTCGGCGATTTTTCATGTGCGAATTTGCATTTTCACTTTGTCAAACTTTGTATCCTTGGATAATACTTAAAAATCCCTTTGCCGAGAATTTGTTCCGAGGAAATAAAGGTACGTGATGCGTCCTGTATTCCCCAATGGCGCGAATCGGACGAGCGTGTTCTATTGTCGCCCATAACGAAGTAATGCCCCTCGGGAATGGTGATATAGGGCGGCGAGCCGTCATAGGGAACGGTTACATGGCTGTTTCTTATGCTAGGCAACGGGTAGTTGCCGTCTAGCTCGCCCTTTACGAAGTCGGAACGAAGCGGCCCGTCTATGCCCTCGACATACACCTCGCCGCCCTGTATATACAGCTTGTCGCCAGGCATACCAATCACGCGCTTCAAAAACAGCCGCTTGTCATCGTCATGCCCCTCAAACACAATTATATCATAGCGTTGCGGCTCGGAAAACACATACGACAAGCGCGACGCAATAATCCTATCCTTTATATTGACGGTGTCCTCCATAGAGCCTGTGGGAACAACCGCGTTTACTATTACAAACTTAGTAAACAGCCACGCAAAAAGCATAGCCAGTATAAGCGTTTTTGCCCATTCTAGCGCCTCGCGCCATAGTGCGGTTTTTACTGGTTCGTCCATGTTTACCGCTCCTTTGTTTGATTTTCTTGGTGGTTTTCAAGGAAAAGTGAATAAATATAAACCGCGCTTTGCCCATAAAGCCCCGATTCGTCTAGCGAGAAGCACTCGCCGATATGCGATTCGTAGAACATTTTTAACGCGGTATTTTCGTCAACGGAAAAATCGTCCATGATAAATTTTAATAGCGTTTTTAGTGTGGCGGCTCGGATTGTGCCGTGTTTTTTTTCGGGGGCTGTCATTTACTGCACCCTCTCATATTTAGTGAATTTCAAGCAAGCCAGCGCTTTCTCGGTACAAAAGCAGACTTGATTGTTCGCTTTCATGAAGGCTAATTTGGATAGTGCAAATTCCTTTGAGGTCAAGCCGTCAACGACCGCCTGAACTGTTTCGCCTACATCGTCGTTTGCAATTTTCCCGATTACAATATCATAGCCATGCGCGTACGAGCCATTTTGCCTACAGGAAACAACCAAGTCAAGCCAATCCATAGAATAATCCCCAAAGGTCTTGATTTTTAGCTGTTTTTCGTTGGTGTCGTATTCATAGGTGTTTACAATCGCGTGCGGAGCGCGCCTACTAAGGGCTTGCCGCTTTGCCCATCTTTCGGCTTGTTCCTTGATAGTGGTAGTGTAAAACCCAACACCAAAATCTCTACCCTTGTTGGCTGTCATAATAAGCGGATTTTCTACAATATCCGTTCCGCCGTGATAAATAATCATAGCTGCCCACCATTTATAAACTGGTCTATATCATTGACGATATACTCAAAGCCGAAGCCGTGAAGCACGTCATAATCCCTATCAAGCATGGCGAGTACCCCTTTTTTCTCAAAGAGCTTGTATACCTCGTTGCTTGGTATTGATTTGTGGTCGGCGTATTTTTCAATGCAAAAGGCTTTGAATGATAATTTGCTCATGGCGCTCCTTTACTTCACTGTAAACACACTAACCTCATCACCGCTAACCCTCAACGCAAAAACAGTACCCAGCACATCAACCAGCTCGCCGTATCTCGCAAAAATCGGGCTTTTGTTCCGTCTGTGCTTGTCGGTGTCTGCGCCTAGCACAAAAACATTTTCCTCGCCAAACGCCGTAATAACAAGCGTACGCAAGAGAACTCTATCGCCGTAGGTGTTTGGTGTGGTCATTTGCAGACTGGTAATATTGTCGTACATAAATGTCTGTTCGTCTATAGTAATTCGGTTATTATACACGGTTATTTTTTCGGGGGCGCATTCTTGGGCGAATTTAAAGGGCAAATACCCTAGCTTATACGCCGCGATTGAACACGCAACGGGCAAAACTGCCGCAACGAGCATGTTAAGCCGTCCGACCACTGCGATTGCCGTCACTATCGATACAACCACCACGCCCAATGCCGCGCCGCCAAGAAGCATGTTTTTTGTTTGGCGGATAAACTCGTCACGCTTGATTGTAAACACCATCGGCTCTGTGTCAAGGCTTGCCACCGCCTGCGCTAGGGCTTCCCCTTTTGTTATTTCTTGGGAATTGCCTTGCGCTGGTGAATCGACTTGCTGTATATTTTCCTTGAATGAATTAGCGTTCACACGCGCTATGAAATTATTAAAGGTAAGCTCGTCAAAATTATGAAGCCTGTAATCCTTGAAATTCTCCTCGCCCTGCGGCATAACTCGCAGAGAAAAGTTTGTCGTTCTAATAAGATAATAATGTACCATTGTGTGTACAGACGAGGAAAAAGTATTTTCGCTAAAGCTAAAACGCAGGTACGGCTTATTCATGCGAGAAAAAATAATTTCGTCCGCCGTGACCTCTACCGTTATTCGCCAGTGGAAAAATGCCAAATACACCGACAATAAAACCGCAACCGTAGCGGTAAACGGCAACGCCTGTACCAAAAAATCTGGCGGCAGGGTGGGAATCGCCATTGTTAGGGCATATGCGAGCAGTAATCCTAAGCAATTTGTAACCACCGCAGAGCCAATAAAGCTGGTGAACAGCTTGAACGTATTTGATTTAAATGTCGTTTCCATTGTACTCCCCCATTTATTTTTGGCTCGCCTTCGGCGATTTTTCACGTGCGACTTTACACTATCTTTTTTTTATTTGCAATAAATATATCCTACTATTATAATGTTTTCAACGAATTTTTTTTAGGAGGTAGTGTATGAAAGTTTATTCGGCAAATGAAATTCGCAATATCGCAGTAATGGGACACAGCGGGTGCGGAAAAACAACGCTAATGGAAGCCGCCCTGCACTTAACAAAGGTAACAAGCCGAATGGGGCGTACCGAGGACGGAAACACGGTAAGCGACTACGACGCCGAAGAAATAAGGCGCAAGGTATCGGTAAGCGCGTCACTTATTCCTATCGAGTGGAAAAATTCTAAAATAAACTTTATGGACACCCCTGGTTATTTTGACTTTGTGGGCGCGGCGCGGGAAGCCCTGTACGCGGCGGATGCGGTGCTTATTTTGGCTAACGCAAAGTCGGGCATAGAGGTAGGCACAGAGCTTGCGTGGGAAGCCGCGCAGGACAAGGCGCGCATAATTTTCATTAACGGAATGGACGACGAACACGCAGACTTTTTCCGCGTGGTAGAGGACATGCAGAGCATGTTCGGCGGCGGCGTTTCTCCGCTGCAATTACCCTTTAAAGAGGGCGGAAAAATAGCGGGCTACGTAGAAACGCTTACGGGCAAGGCGTTTAAATTTGACGGCGGCGCGTGCGACGTTCCTGCGGACATGAAGGACATATACGACGACCAGCACCACGCGCTTGTCGAGGCGATTGCCGAAACAGACGAGGAGCTAATGGAGCGGTTCTTTGAGAACGGCTCGCTTTCGCCCGAGGAACTGACAAAAGGGCTAAAAATAGGTATAGCAAGCGGAAGCGTTACGCCTGTGCTTTGCGGCGCGGCGACAAAATCCGTAGGCGTAGCCAATTTGTTAGACATGCTTGTTACACAGCTTCCACCAGCTTCGGAGCTTTGCAAGGAAATTACCGTAGACAAAAACGGCGAACAAATACAGCTCGCTTGTGACGCAGGCGGTCCAGTATGCGCCTTTGTGTTTAAGACCATTTCCGACCCGTTTGTCGGGCGTTTGAGCCTATTCCGCGTATATTCTGGTACTGTGAAAAAGGAAACGCCGCTATATAATTCCGTTACGGAAACGCCCGAAAAGGCAGGGCATTTGTTCATTATGCGCGGCAAGGAACAGCTAGAAATTTCCGAAATAAGGGCTGGCGACATAGGCGCAATCGCGAAGCTATCGGACACAAACACACAGCACACACTCGCGTCAAAGGGCAATCCGTTTAAATGCGCGCCCATTGATTTCCCTGCTTCGTTGCTTGCTATGGCAGTTTCCGCAAAAAGCAAGGGCGATGCAGACAAGCTGTCCGACACGTTCACAAAGCTGCTTGCCGAGGACAAGACCCTCAACTTTACTATTAACAAGGAAACAAAGCAGACCGTTATATACGCGGTGGGCGACGGCCAGCTAGACGTTTTGGTAAACCGTTTAAAAACTCGCTATAAAATGGAAGTAGAGCTAAAAACGCCGCTTGTGCCTTACCGTGAAACAATCAAGGGCAAATCGGACGTTAAGGGCAAATTCGTAAAACAATCAGGCGGCGGCGGCCAATACGGTATCGTTGACATGAAATTTGAACCGTCGGGCGATATTGCCAAGGCGTACGTATTCGATGAAGTAGTAGTCGGCGGAAACGTGCCTAAGCAATATTTCCCAGCCGTAGAAAAGGGCATACAGGAAAGCGTAAAAGCCGGCCCTGTGGCGGCGTATCCTGTAGTGGGCGTAAAAGCCATCTTGTACGACGGAAAATACCACGCCGTAGACTCGTCCGAGCTTGCGTTCAAAATGGCGGCACAAATAGCCTTTAAAGACGGCTTTATGCAAGCCAAGCCCACCTTGCTGGAACCAATAATGAAAGTAACCGTAACCGTACCCGACAACTACACAGGCGACATAATGGGCGACATGAACAAACGCAGGGGCAGAATACTAGGCATGGACAAGGTAGGCAAAAAGCAAGTAATAAACGCCGAAGCGCCGCACTCCGAGATGTTGAAATACCCCATAGATTTGCGTTCTATGACGCAGGGGCGCGGCAGCTTTACTATGGAGTTTGAACGGTATGACGAAGCGCCCTCGGACGTACAGGAGAAAGTGAAGGCGGCTAGGAAGAAAGAGCTGGAGGCTATGAGGGAGAAGGAGTAGGGGGGTAAGGACACAAGGGGTAATAATTTTGGTGAAGCCGAAATTATTGCCCCTTGTGGGTTTTAAGACAGGAGGTCTACATGCGAACAGCCCGAATAAAACAGCATTTTGAGGAAGAAGCGAGCGAATACGACATAATCATACAACGGCTAATTCCATATTATGACGAAATGGTCAACGCTTTAGTTTCCGTAATTCCGTTTCCGCGTGAAAGCGTATTTTCCATGATTGATTTGGGCTGTGGCACTGGCACGGTATCACGAGCGGTCAAGGCAAAATTTCCGAACGCAAAAATCACTTGTGTTGATATTGCGGAAAAGATGTTGGAACTGGCAAAGGTTAAAATAGGCGGCAATGTAGCTTGTATTCAGGCGGATTTTAATGGGCTTGTTTTTCCCGAAAAATACGATTTGGTCGTATCGTCGTTGGCTTTACACCACTTGGAAAACAATCGCGACAAGCTGCATTTTTATAAAAAAATCTACTCGGCACTGAACCAAGGCGGAGTTTTTATCAATGCTGACGTGGTTTTGGGCAGTGACACCGCCATTCAAGATGTATATTTAGAGAAATGGAAAGAGTTTATGTGCAAAAATGTGGGAGAGGACGAGGTTGGAAATAAATGGTTGCCGACATATTACGCCGAGGACAGACCCGCAAAATTGACGACACATCTTAGTATGCTGAATGATTGTGGTTTTTCGTGTGTTGATGTTGTTTATAAGTATTTTAATTATGCTGTTTATATAGGAAAGCGGACATAAAACAAGCCCCGAAAGCAATTTTCGGGGCTTGTAAATTATCGCTTTAGCGTGCAAAAACTCTAAAAAATAGGCAAGCAGAGAACCACAGCCAAGACAGCCAAAACAGCCGCGCCGATTTTTGTGTAGGTTTCCAACGCGCCCTCTGCGGAGCGTTTTTTGTTTTTGTCCCAGTAGGTATCGGCGACATTTCCCATGCCTGCGATACTGCCCATGCCGCCCGCACTGCGTTTTTTCTGCAAAAGAATGGCGGTAACGAGGGCGATACAGCCCACTAGGAACACGAGCATTAACAGAATAAATAATATTCTCATGTAAATCACCTCGGAAAAATGAAATGGGGCGAAGCCCTGTAAATAGAAGTAGCGGAAGAGGGATTTGAACCCCCGACCCTACGGGTATGAACCGTATGCTCTAGCCAACTGAGCTATTCCGCCGCGTATTAGAGCCTGTTTAAGAACATACCCCCACGAAATTCGCAGGGGTAAGGAACGGTAAGGTTTACAATTCCCATCGTCTATGGGCGCAGAAGGACTTGAACCTCCGACATCCTGCTTGTAAGGCAGGCGCTCTCCCAGCTGAGCTATGCGCCCGAAAGCCGTAAAACTCCAACGGAACGATTTTACAGTACGGGCTTTTTTTTGTCAAGTGCGGATTTTGGTTTTTTTGAGATTTTTGATGTTACAAGCATGGGCGGGTAGCTTGAAAAGCGGAACAATCATTATTTTTCTTGCAGATATGTGCCTGTGTGCGGTGGTATTAACATTCATACGCTCACAGGCATAATGCAATTTAAAATATTTTACGTGCCATAAAAAGACTTTTATAGAAAAGTACAACCTTTTTGCAGTAAACTATTCTTTAGAAAGCGTGAAGCCACCTATGGTACAGACTTCGGAACAAACAAGGAGCTTGATTATGAAATTATATTGTATGAGGGTAGCAAGCATTGCATTTGTGGTGTTGATTGCATTAAATTGCACTGCACCATTGCTTAACGCAAGCACACAAACGCCCCATATTCGCATTAACGGCGAAACGATTCAGTTTGCGGAACGGGATTCACAGCCTTTTTACCATAGAGGAGCTACTTTCGTACCCCTGCGAGCTGTGGCTACTGCGTTAGGCTTTTCGGTTGTGTGGAACGAGCAGGCACAAACGGTCACGATTGAAAAGCCCGAACACACGGCGATTATTCAAATTAACAGCAATGTAATAAAGGTAAATGGCAAAAATGCGAATATTTCAGACCCTGTACAAATTATCAATGGCCGCACGGTGATACCATTAAACGCCATTTCTCAAATAACTGGCGCGAGAGTACGCTGGGACGAGGCAAGCCTTGTCGCCGATATTATCACGCACGGCGAATTTAAGTCCGAGCCAACACACGCGCCTGCGACATTCTCGACCGCCATACATGGGTTTATGCTTGGAATCGACCCCGCCGACCTAGTTCGGGAGCTTAATGAGCGTGAAATAAGCATAATTCCAACCGTCCAAGACTGGGAAGCGATTTCCGCATACATTGATAATCCCATAGACGACGGGCGACGATATGAAATAGGTGGGGATTTTCCGCCGTCATTTTCGTTTGTGACAGAAGCTCTAATCTTTAAGTTTTCACATGACGGAACACATCAGCGTATGCACGCGTTTGCCCCTTTTCTGCAAACCTCTGAACAAGTGGGCGTTGGTGACAGTAGGGACACTGTGTTGGAAATATATGGTGGAAAATTCAAAACAAGCGCGACACTAAATAACACAATCGAATATTTTGACGGCGAAACGTATTTGTTTTTTGTCTTTGAAAATGATATAGTGTGGAATTGGGGCATAGGCTTGTCCTCGGTTTTTCTTGGTGTCGATGTTTTTTATTTTTAGGGGCAACGACAACACAAGCGAATCGGAAAAAACAAACATTTCCAAAATAACATTTGCGATTTTTATAATATCATGCTAAACTACTGGCGAAACAAAAAAACCGTAATGGTTGACTAGGTGTATCAGCACCTAATCAACGGAGCATAGGGATTCGTAACATCACCTACGTCCAAGGCTTACGCCCATCACTACGGCAAACAGTAGTTTACAACAAAAAACCCATTTCTACAAATCGAATTTTTTTTGACCGTTCGGTTCGAGGCGTTTTCGGTAGTTTTTTCGTCCGCGTTGTTTTTGTGTTTTCTGCGCGAGGGGTTTTTGTTTTGTTTGCGTACCAAGGGTAACGGCACTTAGCTTGTATTTTAGGCTCGTAGGTAATGGCACTTTTTGCCGTCCCTGCGGGCTTTTTTGGTTCAAACAAACCCCTTTCTTTTCGTGAGCTGCGGGGGCTTCCTACCCGCACTCACATTTTTTAGAAATTTAGGAGTGATTCCATGAAAGAAACAAACGCAATCCAACAAGCCAACGAGCTAAACCGACAAATAGGGCAACGAATAAACAAGCTACGCCAAGCCAAGGGCATGTCACGCGCGAAATTAGCCGAAAAAATAGGAATAAGCGTTCCGCACCTTGGGCTAATAGAACGCGGCGAGCGCGGCGTAACTATCTTAAAATGTATACGGTTGAGCGTTATTTTTGATGTCAGCACGGATTACATTCTAAAGGGGTGAACTCTCGCCCACCCCTCAAATCGTCCGCGGTTTCACCAACTCGCAAAATCCGCATAATCCACGTTCTATTATTCTTTATACACTAAGGAGCTGTTAAGGTTTCGAGGCGACATTCCACGGCATACAACATCACCTAACTCGCCTAGGCTACTCCCCCACCCCATGCTTATAATGCGGGCAATGCGTTTTGGCGGCTTCGCGACATTCTTCCTCTGTGACGGTGTAGCCGTATTCGGCGGCTAACGCGACAATCTTATCTGCACTTGCACCAGCCGCTCCAAGCGCGTCTAGCTTCGCAAGAATAGCTGTGTCAGACCTTGCTTTTTCGATAAATGCTTTCATTTCAACCCTCCTCAAACAGTCTGCCTCTTAACCAACTCATAAAACTCCCCCCGCTTCTCCATCAACTCATCATACCCGCCCATCTCCACAATCCGTCCGCTATCCAGCACGACCACGCGGTCACAGCCGCGTATGGTAGATAGCCTATGCGCGATTATTATTCGGGTCGCCTTTAGCGAAGCCACGGAGCTTGCGACATGCTTTTGGGTAATGTTGTCTAGCGCGCTTGTCGCCTCGTCAAAGAAAATCAGCTTAGGCTTGGAAATCAACGCGCGCGCAATCAATATGCGTTGTCGCTGGCCGCCAGATACGCCGCCGCCGCCCTCTGCCACCACGGTGTGCATACCCATGGGCATTTCGCGTATGTCCTGCGCGATGCCTGCCATTTCGGCGGCTTCCCACGCATCGTCGAGGGTTTTCCACGGCGCGGTGACGACTATGTTAGAAAAAATCGAGCCAGCCATTAGCTTTCCGTTTTGCAGGTCTACGCCGATACATTGCCGCAGGGCGCGCAGGTCTAGGCTGTCTAGGCTGTGGCCGTCGTAGAAAATCGCTCCAGTTTCGGGCTTCTCAAAGCCCAGTAGCAGGCGAAGAAGCGTAGACTTTCCGCAGCCTGTCTTGCCCACAATGGCGATATATTCGCCTGGGCGTACCTTCAAGCTGATGTCCTGCAAAATTAGCGGCCCGTCCTCGCTGTAGCGGAACGACACGCTGTTCATTTCTATATGCCCCGATAGGGAGGCGACCTGCTTTTTGTTTTCCTGTGTTTCGGGTTCGGTTTCCATGAGAGGCCGTACCATTTCGAGGTTTACCTTTATGTCGGAAAATGTATGTGCCAAGCTCGAAAGCATCATAATTGCGCCAGACATCGCGCCGTATGCCGCCATAAATGCCAAATAATCCGCCGCGCCTATTCCCGAAGCACCCGCCGCATAATACAGCAGAATAGAGCCGCCCAAGGAAATAACCAGGTTGATTGGCTCTAACAGCCGCAAAAACATCGGCGGCGAATACGTCAGCCGCCCGACCTCCTTATACTGCGCCGCCCACTTCGCAAAGGCTCGCTTCTGCGCCCCTGTCAGCTTGATTTTCTGTATGCCCGAAATCAACGCGAACAGCAGAGCCGACAGCTTCGCGCCTAGCTCCATGCGCTTGCGTGAAATTTTCATATTTACAATGGTAGTCAAAATCGACACGGCAAGCATGGCGAAAATGATTAGAAACGCAGGCGCGACCATGGTTGGAGCGTAGCGGTTCATTTGGAATAAATATACAAAGGAAAACAACGCCATAAGCCCAGTAGACATAAACGTGTTGGAAATAGTCTGGCATAGGCTCGTAAGGCCCTGCATACGGCTTGCCACCTCGCCTGCGGCGTAATCCTTAAAGAAAGTGACGGGCAACGACAGCACGCGCATCATTGCGGCGTTCTGTACCTTGATGAACAGCACGGAAAACCGCGTAAGCACAAGACTTCGCGCAAGCCCAAACAGTATAGAGCCGATTGCCGTACCGCCTAGCAAAAAGCCAACCGCCAATATATTTGTCTTTATGCCCGAGGGTATCACCGTGCCGTATAGCTGGCGGTTTACGTACGGCGTAGCAAGCCCAAGCAACGACACAATAAAGCTAATGCCCATTACATACACAAAGTCCGAAACACGCAGATTTTTTGCCATAAACATCGCCAAATCTACTAGCCGCAGTTTTTTCAACGCAAACGGCTTGTAGAAGCAAAAAGCGTCCTCGCCTATGTTTTTTGCTGTTTTTCGGTTAATTTTTATCCTTTTGCCGTCTGTGCCGCGGTAGTGGTAGCCGCCCATTTTGCTAGGCAATAGCGCGACAGGCTCGCCGTCTACGGTACAGCCAAAAAATGGGTCAATCGAATCCTTCCACCATTCGTCCTTTAGCTCGACACGCCGCCGCATTACGCCAGACGGGCGCAGCATATACTCGATTCGCGCCTCGGCATCTGTCACCATTTCGGGTACCTCGGGCGCGTTTAGCCCAAGGTGCAAAAGAAGCTCGCAAACCGCGTCTGTAGCCGTCGCTTGTGTCCTTGGGCTTCTGATTAGAATAGACATCAGGTCGTCAAAAGCGCCCTCAAACATGACCTCATCGCCAGTTTTGCGGGTGTTTAGCTGTTCGTCAAAGATGTTGAGCTTTTCCAAAGATTGCACCTCCGTGGGTGTTATGAAGCGTGGATTTAAGGGATTTAAAGGCATGGAACGCGGATTTTCGCGGATTTAACGGATTTACGCGGATTTTTTCGGACGTGTCTTTTTATCCGTGTTCCGCTACCTTTAATTTACATGAATAAAACATGCGTTCCAACGCTGTTTATTGTCGCAAGAAAGAATCCGCGAGAATCCGCCAAATCCGCGAAAATCCGCGTTCCATAATCTTTTAAATCTGCGTTCCATGCCTCATTCCGTAGCCACAAGCTCCGTATATTTGCCGCCCTTGTTGTACAGCTCCTCGTGTGTGCCGCGTTCCATGACATCGCCCTTTTCCAGTACGATAATCTCGTCGCAATCACGCACGGTAGACAGCCTATGCGCGATTACCACGCAGGAACAGCCTACCTTGCGTATATTGTTCATTACTGTTTCCTCTGTCTTAGCATCTAAGGCACTAGTAGCCTCGTCCAATACGGCAATCGTCGGCTCTTGTGCCAACACTCGGGCGATTTCCAGCCGCTGGCGTTGACCGCCCGAAAAGTTCTTGCCGTTTTCGGATACAGTCTGCTTGTAGCCGCCGTTGCGTGTTACGATTGTTTCGTGTATGTCCGCATCACGCGCCGCGAGAATGACCGCGAAGTCCTCGATGGACGGGTCCCACATGCGGATATTTTCGGCTACGCTGTCCTCAAACAGCGTGACCTCTTGGTCTACCATGGACACCGAGCTGCGGAACGAGTATTCGTCTATATCCTGCCGCCGTTTGCCGTCAAAGGTAATTTCGCCCTGCCACGGCTCGTACAGCCCCGTGATTAGCTTGGCGAGCGTAGACTTGCCCGAGCCAGACGCGCCGACTATTGCCACAGACTTGCCAGGCTTTAGCTCTAGCGAAAAATCCTTAATAAGCGGCGGCGATAGCTTGTTGTAACCAAAGGTGATATTGTCGATTTTTAGCGCGCCCGATAGCTTGCCGACTACCTCGCCAGAACATTCTGGCTCTGTTTTGTAATTCATTACGTCCTCTATACGCTCCATATTCGTCCGCATCATGGTAAAGCTCTGCGCCACGCCCGAAAGCTGGCCGACAGGCGCGAGAAACGAGCCGAGAAAGCCTTGGAACGCCGCCATAGTGCCTATAGTCATATGCCCGTCCATAATGAACGCAACGCCTATCATCATTACGACAATGTTCAATAATTGCGCGATAATCTGCGGAATTAGCCCGAACGTCATTTGGAAACGCTGTCCTGCCATGCCTGCGTTGTGCTGCTTGGCGAGATAGCCTGCGTAGCGTTCAAAAATGCCGCCCTCCGCGCCCGATGCCTTGATTGTTTCTATCATGTCTATGCTCGACATGGTGAGCGAGCCGAGGTTTCCGCCCGATGCCTGCGAAAGCCGCGAGAACGCAACGCTTTTTTTCGCCATATATTGCGACAGCACCATGTTAAGCACTGCCGAGGCTATGCCGATTGCCGTGAGAATGGGGTTGTATTGCAATAGCATGACGAAGTAGAACACCATTAGCCCCATGTTCATAATAATGGGCGATAGCTGAGAAATAAGCATACTGGCTATGCCCTCGTTTGAGCCTTGCCGCATGATAATGTCGCCTGCGTACCGCTGTGAAAAAAACTCCATAGGCAACCGCAAAACATGCCACAAAAACTCCGCGTTGGCAGTAATCGCAAATTTGCCCTCTATGCGAAGCCGATACAGCGCGTTTATGACAGCCAGCACTAGCCGTACAAGCAACGCAATCAGCATTGCCGCCACAAACGGAACAAGCCACGACCTAGCACGCCCCGACAGAATATCGTCCATGAAAATCCTTGTGAATACAGGGTTGAGTATATCTATAAGCGAGGCAAACACGCCCATGAGGAACACAAACACAAACGCCGAAAGCGTGCCTTTCATTCGCTTCATAGCAAACGAAAGCACGCTGCGCGGCTTGCCCTCTGGTACAAACTCGGGCGTTGTTTCCATGGTAATAACCACGCCCGTGAACGCCTTGTCAAACTCTGCAAGGGAAATCTCGGTAGTGCCGCGAGCAGGGTCGTTTATGACGGCGTGGTTCTTTTTGAAGCCGTTAAGCACCACAAAATGGTTAAAATTCCAGTGAATGACAGCAGGTAGCTTTATGTCCCTTAGCTCGTGCGGCTCCATGCGGTACGCCGTGGGCTTTAGCCCGTAGGAAGCGGCGGCGCGGTAGATATTGCGCGCGTTGCAGCCGTCGCGCGACACGCCGCAGTCGGCGCGTACCTGCTCTAGGGGTACCCACTTGCCATAATGCGCCAAGACCATACAAAGCGAGGCCGCGCCGCATTCCAACGCTTCCATTTGCATGATGAATGGGACTTTCTGTATTTTGCTCACGGTTGGTAGCCTCCGTATTTATGTTTAAAGGTATGGAACGCGGATTGCGTGGATTTATGGATTTAAAGGCATGGAACGCGGATTTTCGCGGATTTGGCGGATTTTCGCGGATTTTGTCCACGTAGATTACTAAACGGCGATATATTTTCCTACGAGCCAATCCGTGCCAATCCGTGTAAATCCGTAAAATCCGTGTTTTAATGTACTTTCTTTTCGTCCGTATTTCTGCTGTGCCTCGTTCCCTCTGTGCCTCTGTGCCTCTGTGTGAAAAAATCTTTTTGATAAATAATGAACGTAAGTAAATCGCATAACGTCCCATATCTTTAGTTAAAAGATTTTCACACAGAGGCACAGAGGCACAGAGGGAGCGTGGCACAGCAGGAACGAAACGCAGATTAAAATATTGCGTTTGTTGTGGGGGGATTTGTAGGTTTTTTGTAGGGGACGGATTTATCCGTCCCGAGGTTGCCACGTTTTGCGTTGGTGGACGTTATCCGAGCCGAATTGACGAACGTGCGTACCTCGGGGCGGATAAATCCGCCCCCTACATTACCACGACAAACACACGAATGGCAATGGCGTGTAGATTCGTTGGTTTCAAAATGTAATTTACGCGGATTTAGCGGATTCACGCAGATTTACGCGGATTTTGTCCACGTAAACTACTAAACGGCGATATATTTTCCTACGAGCCAATCCGTGCCAATCCGCGTAAATCCGTTAAATCCGTGTTTTAATGTACTTTCTTTTCGTCCGTGCTTCTTTCGTGCCTCGTTCCCTCTGTGCCTCTGTGCCTCTGTGTGAAAATCTTTTTTAACTTAAAAAACGAAGCTCCACACTTCTACCTACGTTCATTATTTGTCAAAAACATTTCACACAGAAGCACAGAGGCACAGAGGGAACGTGGCACAGCAGGCAATACAACGTGGTTTTCGTAGGGGACGGATTTATCCGTCCCGAGGTACGCACGTTCGTCAATTCGGGGCAGGTAACGTCCATTAACGCAGAACGTGGTAACCTCGGGGCGGATAAATCCGCCCCCTACGTCCGTACCGACATGGCTATGTTGGTTGATTTTAGGTGGGTCAGTAGTCCGTACCGACATGCCTATGTTGGTTGATTTTGTTTGCCTACTAGAGATTACACGCCTGCTGCAAATGCCAGCCGTCTATGCACTTTTGTGTACCCTTGCAAATGCAAAGGAAGCAAAACTGGGTTTTTTCGCATTTAGTGCGAGGGACATTTACCCCATTTTCGACAAAGGTTTTTTGCTCATTCGCGCCGCCTACCAGAGGCGACAGTACGCCAAACTTGCACGAAAGCTGAGATTCGGGAATTGTATTATTACCATTTGGAAGCCCTGACACAGGCGGTGGGGTATTTGAATGACTTGGGCCGATACCGCCCGAAACCTCGCCTAGCTGTTCCTCGGTAATTGCTGTTACTTCGTTTTTCATGCTTTCCACCCTTTCTTTTTTGGCTCGCCTTCGGCGATTTTTCATGTGCGGCTTTGCACTGCCCTAGGACAGCTCTAGCTTAACCAACAAACATAAAGACGATGCCAAGTATCTTTGCAATTTGTTGTATCCTTACATTTACAAGAAAAACAAAAATTAGTGCTTTGGCACTTTACCCGCCTAACCTCGACACCGTCCTCGATAAAGGTCTGCTCAGGCCAATTTTTCGTTACAGAGTCTGGAGTTGTCTTGTAGATACATTGCGGGTCAGGCTTAACATACCCACCGCTGTCGAAGCCGCCAGGACTAGCGCCCGACCGACCCGACCCCCCCGAAATCTCGCCTAGCTGTTCCTCGTTAATTACCTCTGGTGTTGCTTTGTTTTCGTCTTTCATGCTTTTCACCCTTTCTTTTTTTTGACTCGCCTTCGGCGATTTTTCATGTGCGGCTTTACACTGCCTAATATTTGTTACAGCCGTGTTGCTTGTGCCAGCCGTCTATACATGCGACACCCTTACAACCACAGACAGCACAACCGATTTCTCGGCATTTCGTCCACGTAACCGCACCTGCACCCTCGCCAACAGTCTTTGGCGTTACCCCCGCAAGACTAGCGTCATAAGCTGACAGGGACATAAAATTACAAGGCCAATCAATTGACGGCACTGACGGATTTGACGGCATTGACGGAGCTGACGGAATTGGCGGAGGTGTCGGCGGAACAACATTAAAGAAGCCGCCCGAAACCTCGCCTAGCTGTTCCTCGGTAATTGCCTCTGATGTTGCCTTGTTTTCGTCTTTCATGCTTGCACGCCCTTTCTTTTTTTGACCCGCCCTCGGCGATTTTTTATGTGCGGCTTTACACTTAATACCTGCTACAGCCGTATTGCTTATGCCAATTGTCTATGCACGCAACACCCTTGCAAGTGCAGTCAGTACAACTGAATGCGTGGCATTTCGCCCACGTAACCGCGTCTGCGCCCTCGCCAACAGTCTTTGTCAGTGTGCCATCGGAGAAACTTGATGCGTGAACAAAATTACAACTCTCAACAGTTGACCGACCGCCCCCCGAAACCTCGCCTAGCTGTTCCTCGGTAATTGCTTTTGCTTCGATTTCGTCTTTCATGCTTGCACACCCTCTCTAATACTTGCTACAGCCGCCTTGCTTGTGCCAAGCACCTGCACATGCGGCACTGTTGTTGCAAGCACAGCTAGTACAACTGCGTGCTTGGCATTTCACCCACATAACCTCGTCAACAGTTTTTGTCACCAGTAAGCCAGTGTCAGAGCTTGATATTGGCGTAAAATAACAATGCTCAGTTGACGGCAATTTAAAGTCAAAGCCGCCCGAAACCTCGCCTAGCTGTTCCTCGGTAATTACCTCTGATGTTGCTTTGTTTTCGTCTTTCATGCTTTTCGCCCTTTCTAATACTTGCTACAGCCGTATTGCTTATGCCAATTGTCTATGCACGCAACACCCTTACAGCGACAGACTTGGCAAACGGTTGTTGCTCCGCATTTCGCCCACATAACCGCGTCTGTACCCTCGCCAACAGTCTTTGTCTGAATTGCACCAGTATAATAATTTACTGCGGGCTGAAAAAAACAATCTGTCGGCGAAAATTCCCAACCGCCCGAAACCCCGCCTAGCTGTTCCTCGGTAATTGCCTTGTTTTCGTCTTTCATACTTGCACGCCCTTTCTAGTACAGCTCTAACCGAACAAACAAGACTGAGTATGATGCCACGTATCCTTACAAATCCATGTACCCTTACATCTGCAACCAAAACAAAAATTAGTGTTTCCGCACTTTGTCCGCCTAACCTCGACCCCGTCCTCGATAAAGATTTGCTCAGGCCAAGTAGCCTTTACATGGTCTGCAGCTCTTTGGAAGGTACATACTGGGTCAGGCTTAACTCCCCCACCACTTCCCCCAGATGGGTTGCTTGGGTTAAGCGGCGGGAGCTCATAGCCCCCATAGCCCCCCGAAACCTCGCCTAGCTGTTCCTCGGTAATTGCTTTTGCTTCGTTTGCCGCGTTTTCGTCTTTCATGCTGTCGCCACGCCTTTCTATTTTGGTTTAGTTGCAAGTAAGCAAATTGTGCCAGCCGTCCTTACAGCCCTGTGTACCCCTGCATTTACATTCACCGCAAAGATTAGTTTTTTCGCATTTATGCCGCATAACCACAATGCCGCCCTCGACAAACGGCTTTGACTGATTGTTGACTTTTAAGTGAAGCGGCGTGTCCGCAAAGACGCACCCGCTAGTGCCGCCGCTATCTATACCGTGACCGTCGCCGCCGCTGCCGATACCGCGGTCGTCACGTCCCCCCGAAACCTTTCGCAATTGTTCCTCGTCAATGAGTGTTGCTTTTATTTGGTCGTTCATGCTGTCGTCAGTCCTTTCTATTTAACTGCATGGCAATGGAAACCAATGCCAGCCGTTTGCACAAGACTGCTTGCCCTTGCATTTGCACTCCGCACAAAAATCCGTTTGCTGGCATTTGATTCGCGTAACCTCGACCCCATTCTCGACAAAAACCTGCCGCGGAGAGTTGTCTAAATCTTGGAGGTTGTAGAAGCCGCACATCATGCCCTGCATAGGGGGCGGCCCGCTCGGCGCGCGAAAAGAGCCGCCCGAAACCTCGCCTAGCTGTTCCTCGTTAAGTATGCTTGCGTTTGCTTGGTCGTTCATGCCTTCACCCTTTCTATCTTTATAAAAATAAATGTTCCGTGTTACAGCCTTTTTTGTATTGTGTCTGCTCATGTCCGCTCGCAAATGTAAAATTAACGGTGGCAGGGGTAATATCGTCTTGCGTGCTTGCAATTTGTAGGCTCTGCGTGACAGAGCCATAGTTCGGCGTTGCCAGCTCCGTCCCATTGCCTTCTATAAAAGCAAGCGATTCTTGTAGCTTTTGCTGAAATTCTTCAGCAGGTGGCGGCGGCTCACAGCCGCCCGAAACATTTTCTAGTTGTTCTTCGGTTAGGGGTTGGGGGGTTGGTTGGTTGTTCATGCTGTCACCATGGCTTTCTGTGGATTCTTGTTCAATATCAATATGGTAAGGGTCTTGTCGGGTTTTGTCTGAAATCAAACCGTGTAAGGATTACCATATTATGCCTAAAATCGAATCGTGCAGGGATTACCATATTATGCCTAAAATCGAATCGTGCAAGGTTTACCATATTATGTCTGAAATCAAATCGTGTAAGGATTACCATATTATGTCTGAAATCAAATCGTGCAGGGATTACCATATTATGCCTAAAATCAAATCGTGCAGGGTTTTGTAGGGGACGGATTTATCCGTCCCGAGGTATGCACGGTTGTCAATTTTTGGTGGGTAACGTCCTGTAAATTTGGTGCGTGGTAATTTTGGGGCGTGGGCGGTACGTGGGTAAGGCGTGTAACGTGGTAACCTCGGGGCGGATAAATCCGCCCCCTACAACGATTTCAAAAGGCGATTAAACGCGGATTTAGCGGATTTACGCAGATGTACGCGGATTTTGTCGTACGTATCGAATTTTCGTAGATTTTCGTGAATTTTACAACGAGCCAATCCGCGTAATCCGTGAAAATCCGTTAAATCCGTAGTCCTTGAATCCCTTAAATTGCCATGGCTTTCTCATCTAAACATCAACTCATACGGCTTACGTTCCGCGGTAATAACCGTCAGAGTACAGGCGGAGCCGACAGTTACGTCTATGTCCGCGCCCCTAGCTGTAGACCACCGCGGCTTGCCGTTTTCCAGTGTTTCTAGGTTGACGACGACCTCGATTACATTCCCTGCCGGCAGGGAAACAAGTGCGGTGGCTTCGCCGAGGTCGGCGCGGAGCTGGTCGGCGGTGACTGGCGAGCCGCCTATGCTTTGTACCGTGCCGTAGATGTAGCCGTACTGCTCGCGCGCGGCGTAGTCGGGCGAAACGCGTACGCTCATGCCCTCCGCCAGCGGCTTTGTTTCGTCTATGGGAAGAAAGCAGTATACCGCAAGCGGCTTGTTTTGCAGGGCGAGAGCCGTGCCGCCTATGTCTACCGTTTCGGGAATAGAGCCAAGTACGCCCCACGCAAAAAACGCCGCGAAGGTAACAGCCAACGCCGCCAAAATGAACCATACCCCCGAGCCTGCCACTTTCATTGTTTCGGTGAGCTGTTCTGGCGAGGATATTTTGTCTAACGCAGTTTTTCTGAATAGCTTGTTGTCCATGGTGTGATTCCTTTCTTTTGGGGAGAAGATTATATGAGAATTTAAAAGATTATGGAACGCGGATTTTTAAAGGCATGGAACGCGGATTTTTAAAGGCATGGAACGCGGATTTCCGCGGATTTGGCGGATTTTCGCGGATTCTTTCCGTGTAAATTAACGGCAATGGAATGGAAATTTTATCCATGTAAATTAAAGGTAGTGGAACAGAGATTTGACGGATTTACACGGATTTTGCGGATTCGTTCGTGCGAAAATACACGATAACGGTTTTTGTAGGGGGCGGATTTATCCGCCCCGAGGTTGCCTCGCTCTGCGTTGGTCGGCGTGCGGTGTTGTCTAAGAAAACCACTAACACCTTACTGCCTGCTTAATGGACGTTACCTGCCCCGAATTATAGAACGTACGCACCTCGGGACGGATAAATCCGTCCCCTACAAAAAACCTGCAAATCCCACACAACAAACGCAATATTTAAATCCGCGTTCTATTGCCTGCTATGCCACGTTCCCTCTGCTTTGTGCCTCTGTGCGAACTACTGTGTGAAAAAATCTTTTTGATAAGTAATGAACGTAGGTAAAGCGTAAAGCCTCGTTCTTTAGTTTAAAAGAATTTTTCACACAGTAGTTCGCACAAAGGCACAAAGCAGAGGGAACGAGGCACAGCAGAAATACGGACGGACGTTGATTTTTAATTAACGTCCGAAAAAATCCGCGAAAATCCGTTAAATCCGCGAAAATCCGCGTTCCATTGCTTTTTCAATGTAAGCACGATTCCTATTCTAGCAAACGATATACAAAGCTAAGTATAAAGAGGTATGCACATTTAATGCACATACCCCTTGAAATTTACAGCCCCTTACAATACCCATCAATACTCTCCGCGACCCTTTTGGTGAACGCGACGGCTTCTACCACTGTTTTCGGGCCTAGCACTACGTCGCCTGCGGCGAACACGCCCTTGTGGCTTGTGTTTCCGTTTTCGTCTGTTTCAAAGAGGCCGCGCTCGGTTTTGGCTACATTTGTTCCGATTAACACAGCCGCCTGCGGGCCTTGCCCTATGGCGAGAATTACCGTGTCCGCCATGATTTTTTCCGTTGCGGTAAAATCCTCGGCGTACTGCCCATTCTCATAAACAATCTCACAGCAGACTACGCCGTCCTCACAAATGCGTACGGGCTGTTTTTGGTGGACAAAGCGCACGCCGTCTATTTTCGCCATGTTGGATTCGTGGCGGTTGGCGGACATGTCCTCGTCACGCAGATTGTTGATGACTGTTACCTCGCCGCCCTTTAGCTTGCGTACCGCCATTCTTGCCGCGTCCATGGCTACATTGCCTGCGCCGATTACTACGGTTTTTTTGCCTAGGGTGTACGAGCTAGGGCTTTTGAGAAAATCCACGGCATAATGCACGTTGCCGAGCGTTTCGCCCAACAGCCCAAAGCGATTTGGGCGTGACGTACCCACCGCGATAAAAACCGCGCTGTAGCCGTCCGTAAACATGTCGTCAACCGTGATATTCGAGCCGACAAAGGTGTTGGGCTTAAACAGCACGCCCAAGCGGTCGAGTATGGCGCGGTATTTGTCTAAAATGTCCTTAGGCAGTCGAAAATTGGGTATGCCGTACTGCAACACGCCGCCGATTTTGTCGCGCGCTTCTATGAGCGTGATTTTGTAGCCCTTCATGGCAAGCAGTACGGACATGGTTATTCCGCTCGGCCCTGCGCCGATTACCGCCACCTTATGCCCGTTAAGCGGCGGTTTTTCGGGTTCGTAGGTGTCTAGGAAAAAGTCCGATGCGTATCGTTCTATTTCGCAGAATGATACCGCCGCGCCTTTGTTTTTCAGTACGCAATGCCCCTTGCAGTTGTTGTCATGCGGACAGACAACGGCGGTGATTGCCGAAAGCGGATTGTTCGCAAACAATAGCTCGCCCGCCTTTTTTATTTCGCCAGCCTCAAACAGCCGTATCATGTCGGGTATTTCGGTTTTTAGCGGACAATGCTCGCTGCACGGCGGCCTGCGGCACTTTAAACAGCGTTTTGCTTCTTCGTATAAGTCCATGATTACACCCTTTTTGCCATTTTTATCCATGTAAATTAAAGGTGGTGGAACAGAGATTTGACGTATTTACGCGGATTTTGCGGATTCGTTCGTGGGAAAATACACGATAACGGTTTTCGTAGGGGGCGGATTTATCCGCCCCGAGGTTGCCTCGCATTAAATTGATATGACGTTGTCCATCCCGAATTGACGAACGTGCAAGGGTCGGGGGCGGACAAGTCCGCCCCCTACAAAAAACCTGCAAATCCCCCACAACAAACGCAATATTTAAATCCGCGTTGTATTGCCTGCTGTGCCACGCTCCCTCTGTGCCTCTGTGCCTCTGTGTGAAAAAATCTTTTAACTAAAGAATGGTGCTATACATTTTACCTACGTTCATTATTTATCAAAAAGATTTTTTCACACAGAGGCACAGAGGGAGCGAGGCACAGCAGACGATAAAATGTGGATTTTAAAGAAAAAGCAATGGAACGCGGATTTAAAAACACGTCCGAAAAAATCCGCGAAAATCCGTTAAATCCGCGAAAATCCGCGTTCCATTACTCTTTTAATTTACCTTTAATCCACAAAAAACATATACAAGAATATATCCGCTTCGGTGCGTGTAACTTGTTTCGTTGGGTTTAGCGTACTACCCAGCCTACACATTTTAGCAAGCGTCTGTATTGGCTCTTGTGCGTACCTTGCCACCTCGTCCCAGTCGTCAAACCTTACCAAATGGTCGTTCTGCGCCGCTGGTAGTCTGCCGATTTTACCCAACGTGCTATAAATCATCATAAGCATATCCTGCACGCTTACATTCTCGTCTGGGCGGAACGTGTTATTTCCTCCGCCAGACACTATGCCAAGGGCTTTGGCGTTATTGACCGCGGCGTAATACGGCGAGCTTTCGGGTACATCGTCAAAGGCTTCCGTTGGCTCGGCGATTTCCGCATCCACTAAATCCATAAGAAGCGCGACAAGCTCGGCGCGTGTAATATTGCTGTCGCCGACACCGCCTACTTCTTCCACCACGTTGTGTATAACGGTTATTTCGCTGCCCTTAATCCGTACCGTAGCCCCTATGGGTATGGTGAACGGGTTTGTGTCGTGTCCTGCGCGAACATTGTAGATAATTGGGGCGGTTACGTCCTTTAACGCCTCAAAAATAACCTTTAGCGAGATTTCGGGGTCGGCGTATTCCCTATCGGGCAAAATGTCGCCGATTACAATCGCCGCCACCTCGTCCAGCATACCCGCGAGCTTCAACTGCCAAATATATCTATGAAGCCGATATGGGGCTTCGTCTAATTCCTCGATAAACAAAACCTTGTCTTTCAAGTCCATTTCGTAGGGCGTACCCATGAGCGAGCTAATCAAGGTCATGTTACCGCCCACAATCGCTCCGTGCGCCGTTCCCTCGTTTATTACGGAAAACTCCGTGCCGTCTATATTCGTCAACGCAAAGGCGGCTTGCGGATTCATTAGCATATCAAACAGCAGGTCGAAGGCTTCCTCCTGCCCGAGATTGGACGAAAGCATGGGGCCGTGGAACGTAACAAGCCCTGCGTTTTGCAGAATGGCAACCTGCATGGCGGTGATGTCGCTATAGCCTACGAAAATAGGCCTGTTCTGCCGTAACGCTTCGTAGTCGAGATACGGCAATAGGTGCATAGAGCCGTAGCCGCCGCGAAGGCAGATAATCGCCTTTATTTCGGGGTCGCGCGCCAGCTTATTGAACGCGTCTGCGCGTACAAATTCGTTGCCGTCCGCTACGCCAAACGGCGTATGCACGTCTATATTTTCGGCAATCACGACCTCGAAGCCCTTTTCCGTCAAAAATTCCTCGGCAAGCAGTAACCGCTCCATTACCGCGCTGTTGGCAGGCGCGACAATGGCTACCTTGTCGCCGAGCTTGAGGGCTTCGGGTATGACAAGGCTTAGGGGCTGTGGTTTGTTGGTTTCGGTGGTTGGTTCTTCAATGGTTGGTTCTTGTGAAAGAGTTGGTTCTTCAATGGTTGGTTCTTCTAAAACGGACACTTCTTCAATGCTTGGTTCTTCTGTTAAAATGTCTACTTCTTCCGCTAAAACACTTGCCGAAAAAACAATACACAACATCATAAAAATTAAAAACACTCTTTTTGTTTTCATTACTAAACCCCTCATTTTTCTATTTTTTTGTTTTTGCGTAAAGGCACGGCTACTTGTAGGGGACGGATTTATCCGTCCCGAGGTACGCACGCTGTCCGCCCTATCCACGTACCACCCTCGCCCCAAAATTACCACGTACCAAATCGGCAGGACGTAACCGTCCCAAATCAATCAACGTGCAAAGGTCGGGACGGATAAATCCGTCCCCTACAAGACCCTGCAATTCCCTTTAATATGTCGATATTGAATATATTTATGGAACACGGATTCACACGGATAAAATCTATATTCCACTCCCTACCACTTCATACACAACCGATTCACCCCATCATACCCATAAACAATCTCACTAGCGACCCCCCTAACAATATCCGCTTCCATTCCCGCGCCCTGCGTAACATCTCGCGCCTTACCATCGTACGTAACGGTAAGCTCAAAGACCTCTTGGCTATCGGGGAAGCTAAGCTCGATACTGCGTAAATCATTCTTGTCAATCAGATTTACTGCAAGCTCCTCGGAAAGCAAGCCCGCCTTGTTGCTGTTTGCCCGCGAAAGCGCGTTGGCGGTACAGAAGTTAAGCAGGCTGTTTGTAAGCTCGATAAAGTCAAAATCCACCGATTGTATATCGTATCTAAATGTCTTGGTACGGTTGATAAACGCGCGCGTTTTTTCGCGCTTCGGCGCGTTGAATACCTCGTCTGGCGTTCCCTGCTCGTATATGCCGCCCTCGTCCATATAGAATATCCGACTGGACACGTTTTTGGCAAACTCCATTTCATGGGTAACAATCATCATTGTCATGCCGTCACGCGCCAAATGCCGTATAACCGCCGTGACCTCGCCCACCATAGTGGGGTCGAGCGCGCTTGTCGGCTCGTCAAACAGCATGATGTCGGGCTTCATGGACAGACAGCGCGCAATCGCCACCCTCTGCTTCTGTCCGCCCGAAAGCTCGTCGGGGTAGGAGTCTGCCTTTTCGGCAAGCCCCACTGTTTTCAGTAGCTCGCGCGCTGTTTTTTCTGCCTCGGCGCGCGGTATTTTCAACAGCTTGGTCTGCCCGACACATAGATTATCCAGCACGCTCATGTGGGCGAATAGGTTAAAATTCTGGAACACCATGCCCATTTTTTTGCGTACCTCGTTGATGTTGGTTTTCCTGTCGTTGAGGATTTTGCCCTCAAAGTCAATTGTACCGCTAGTAGGCTTTTCCAGTCTGTTCAGGCAACGCAAAAACGTGCTTTTTCCGCACCCAGACGGCCCAATAATGGTAATTACCTCGCCTTTGTTTATAGTAGCGGTCACGCCCTTGAGAATTTCTAGGCTGCCGTAGCTCTTTTTTAGGTCTGTAACTGTAATCATTTCGCACTCCCCCTTGCCCTCTGCTTATTCCGCTTATAACGCTTATCTGTAGCGTGGTTTATGGCATTGAAAAGCCAAATCATAACGGAGGCTGTCGCCAAATACACAAGCGCGACAAATAGAAGCGGAAAAAACGCGTCGTAGGTACGGCTTCGTATGATGTCGCCTGCCTTTGTTAGGTCAACAACGGCGATATAGCCTACCACGGCGGTCATTTTAAACATGGAAATAAATTCCGACATATACACAGGGAACGCCACGCGCACTGCTTGCGGGAACGTCACGGTAAAGAACGCGCCGATTTTGCCGAAGCCCATACTGCGCGCCGCCTCGACCTGCCCCTTGTCTACCGTGAGTATGGCACTGCGGATAATTTCGCCGATAAACGCCGCGCCGTTGAAGCCGAACGCGATTACCGCCACCGCCACGCCGCTTATACTGCTTTTGGCGAAAATGACGTAAAAAGTAATCATAAGCAATACAACAATGGGCGTGCCGCGTAAAACGGTGATATAGCCCTTGCCGACTGCCCTCATAATCGCGTTTTTGCTCATACGCAGGCCGCATACTCCAAAGCCAAGCAGTGTAGCCAACGCAAATGAAAGCAGTGTAATAATTAGGCTTACGCGCAAGCCGTCTACTATCATTTTCCAGCGGCTTTCGTGCAGTAGGTTACGCTCAAAGCTAGTTTTTAGGCTCTGCCAAAAGCCAACGGAATCGGGGGCTATTTCCCTGCGAACGGTGACTAAAAGCCCCTCCTCGTAAACCGTGTCGGAAAAATCTACCGACAGCTTACGCTCCTCGGTGACGGCAATGCTCGAAGCCGCAAAGGCGATTTTACCCGATTGCACGGCAGGGATAATTCCTGCAAAATCCATTAGCTGAATGTCAAGCTCCATGTCCATATGCTCGGCGAAACGGTACGCCAGCTCAATTTCAAAGCCAACGGGCTTTCCGTCCTTGATGTACCCAAAAATGTCACTGCTTCCAGTGGCGGCAAAGGTTAGCGTGTCCTTGTCGCCAGTGGTTTCAAATTCGGGCATGGGCGGCGGGTCAAATGTCCGTATCCAGCGTTGCATCATGTCCTCGTATACGCCGTTGCCGCGGATTTCTTGCAAAAAGTCATTGAACGCGTCCCTAAGCTGCGGCTGTTGCTTGTCGAATATAAGGGCTACCTCCGCTTGCAAAATGGGCGGATAAAGCGGCAGTAAGTCGGGGTAAATAATGGCGAACCGCTCGGACAAGGCAAGCCCCGAAAAGGTAGCATCTACCTTGCCTTGACGAAGTGCCATAACAGTTTCGGGTACGGAATTAAAATGCACCTGTACCGCATCGGGAATGTTATTGTCCAGCACCGTGTCCCATATCGAGCCTGTGATGATGGCAAAGGATTTGCCAGAAAAGTCCTGCGGGCGGAAGGCTCTTTCGCCCTCGGCTCTTTTTACGACCAAAGCCATGCCGCCGATATAGTATGGGTCGGTGAAATTTATGGATTGCTTACGTTCCTCTGTAATCGTGAATAGATTGGCGGAAAAGTCTATTCTGCCAGACAAAATAGACGGTATAAGGCCGCTGAAGTCCATAATGGAAACGACTAGCTTCCTATCCGTAAATTCCGCAAAGCGTTTGGCAAACTCGATGTCGAAGCCTGTAATTTCGCCATGATAAAAGAACGAAAAGCCGTCCGCAATGCCGCCTGTGCCGAAGTTTAGCGGCGCGCCGCTGCCCTCTGGAATGTCGGGCATTTCTGCCGTTGAGGGATTGTACAGCCAGCGGTCGAGCATGTCGTCATATACGCCGTTGGCTTTAATCACGGCGATAAACTCATTTAGCTCGGCGAGAAGCGATGGGTTGTCCTTGCCCACGACTACGCCGTATTCCGCATCAATAACGTAAGGCTCAAGCATACGCAGCTCGGGGTTGTCGGGCATAGACAGACGAAGCAGAACGTCGTCGTCAAGTATTGCATCTATTCTGCCGTTTTTTAACGCCTCGGTAGCATCTGCGATATTGTTGAAATAAACAGGCTCCGCGCCGACAAGGTGCGCTTCAATCATTTCGTCCACTACCGTGCCAGTTATGGCAGAGATTTTTTTGCCGTTCCAATCCTCGGCGCGGAATACGGTTATTTCGGAGGCTTGGGGGGCTGTTGTGTTGCGAATCATCATTACAATGTCACTGGAAACATAGGAATCAGAAAGCAACATGCTTTGTCTGCGTTCCTCGGTGACATTCATGTTGGATATAATCATGTCGATTTTGCCCGTTTGCAACGCAGGGATAAGTGACGGCCACTCCATGTCCATAAATTCAATCGCGGCGTTTAGCTCCTTGCCTAGCCGCAGGGCGTATTCCGCATCAAAGCCTGCGGGGTTGCCCTCGCTGTCCAGGTACGCCATGGGGCGGCTTTGGTTCGACAAGCCCGCGACAATGGTACGTGTAGGGCTTGCGGCAGGCTCGATATACGGCATGACTGGCTCGGTGTTTGTGCCTAGCCACCGCGCCTCGATTTCGGCGCGTGTGCCGTCGTCGTGGAATTTTTGGATTACGGCGTTGATGTCCGCCATTAGGGCTGTGTCGTCCAGCCTTACGCCGATTGCCGCATCGTTTTTGTCGATAGGCTCGTCAAGCAGGGCTAGGTCGGGATTTTGGCTCACGACAAACTGCATGATGTTTTTCGTGAAGCAAAAGCCGTCAATCTTGCCTGTTTTAAGCGCGATAAAGCCGTCGTATATGCTGATGTACTGGACAATTTCCGCTTCGCTGAAGCGTTCGGGCGCGATTTCGTCCGCCTTTGTCCCAGTGGGAATACCTATTTTTACTCCGCTCTGGTTTAGCTGTGTGAGAGATGTAATGGGTTCGTTTGCTGTGGGGCTTTCCTTGGGGGTACAGCTTGATAGGGTTAGTAGAGTGAGTAGGGTGAGTAGGGTGAGTGGAGTAAGTAAAAGTGGAAACGAAAGTGAAAGTTTTTTAAACATGTGTTCTCCTTCCAAAGTAGGTTTTTAAGTATAGTCTAGCAATGGCAGTTTATCATTGTTGGAACGCGGATTTACGCGGATTACACGGATTTTATCGGACGTGGTTTTAAATCTGCGTTCCTTTGTACTTTCTCTAAAATCCACATTTTATCGTCTGCTGTGCCTCTCGCCCTCTGTGCCTCTGTGTGAAAAAATCTTTTTGACAAATAATGAACATAGGTAAAGCGTATAACCGCTGTTTCTTAATTTTAAAAGATTTTTTCACACAGTATTTCGCACAGAGGCACAAAGCAGAGGGCGAGAGGCACAGCAGACACGAAACGCAGATTTAAACATTGCGTTTGTTGTAGGGGCGTTGCAGGTTTTTTGTAGGGGACGGATTTATCCGTCCCGAGGTTACCTCGCTCTGCGTTGGTCGGCGTGCGGCATTGTCTAAAGACAATGCCTTACTGCCTGCTTAATGGACGTTACCTGCCCCGAATTGATGAACGTGCGTACCTCGGGGCGGATAAATCCGCCCCCTACATTACCACGACAAACACATGAATGGCAACGGCGTGTAGCTTCTTAGGTTTCAAAAAAGATTATCCGCGTTCCACGCCCTTAAACAATCTACGAACCTTCGCGGTCGTGCTTGGGAAATCCGTTTTGCAAGCATTGCAGTGTTCTGTACTCTATTTTACGTCCGCCCTCGATTTTAGTCCGTACCTCGCTTTCGCGGTAATGGTCGCACCAAACACCGCCATCAAAGAAGCCCGAGCCGCTTTTGCACATTGTAATTGGGCCTGAAAGACCTCTACATTCGGTCGCGCTGTAGCGGTTTTGTGTACGCCCGCCGCCTGTAACGGCTTCTAGCTGTTCCTCGGCGATTTTAGCCGTTGCGTTTTGATTTTCCATGACAAATTTAGCCGTTGCGTTTTGATTTTCCATGACAACTCCTCCTATTCTGGGTCATATGTTTCATATCCGTATGCACAGCTATATGGCGGAAATGCGTTCATTACACAGCTGAACATTCTACGCTGAAAGCCGTTGTCGTCCGTCCAGGGGTGGCTTTCGCGGAAATGGTCGCACCAGCTGCCCATCGTGAAGGTTTCGTTATGCCCTTTCCTGCAATAAAAGCGAATTTTCGTGCGATTTCTGCATATTTCGGCATTATAGCGGTTTACTGTCGCCCCGCCGCCCGACACGCCGTCTAATTGCTCCTCGCTTAATGTAATTGGCTCGTTGCCCTGCGAATTTGTACATTTGCCGCAATGACCGTTCTGATTTTCCATGATAATTTTCCTTTCTTTTTGCTGGGGGCTTGCCCTCTAACGGGCTTGCCCCCTAAGCATAGTAGGCTTGCTGTCCCTACACATAATGTTCTTGCTCAGGAAATCCGTTCTGTGCACATGTGATTGTTTTGTACTTTCTTTCGTATCCGCGCTCGACCCTAGATTTGACCTCGCTTTCGCGGTAATGGTCGCACCAAACATAGCTATCGAAGATGCCCGGCCCTGTTTTGCACAGCATAAGCGGCCCTGCAAGCCCCCGACATTCAATTGGGTTGTAGCGGTTTTGTGTACGCCCGCCGCCTGTAACGGCTTCTAGCTGCTCCTCGGTAATTTTTACCGTGTCGTTCTGATTTTCCATGATAAATCCCCTCCCTTGTTTCTTATATTGTTATTGAGTTTACAGGGTATTTATGATATAGTCAAATTTATTGAGTGCCAGCTTAAACCGCCGAGCGTAAACCAAAACAAAACGGAGGATTAACATGAAAACAACAATTTTATCACGTATTCTTATCGCCGCGTTATTTGCCGCGCTTATTTTTTTCGCGGTAATAAATAAGGAGGAGTCGCTTCCGCAAGATATGGAGCTTATTTCGGCGTTGCAGGGGCTGAATAGGGACTTGGCACAGAATAATTCTATGCTGGTTTCTGAGGCGCGTTCCCATTCGGCGATGATTTCGCAGCTGGAAACAGACCTTGCGGCGGCGCTTGCACAAGCGGAGCTGGCGCAGGAGTCGTTGTTCCAAGAAGAAGATGACGGCCCGACACTGCGCGTTTATTACAATGGCAACTCTGACGTGTGGCTGAATGTGGACGGCACGTTTATTTTGAATTATTTCGACCATGCGAAAATTTCGGGAACTTATACGGAAAGAACCGAGAGCGGAAGAACCACCGTGCGTTTTACGCATAACGGCGGAATGACCGTGGACGGCAGGGACGCGGTGTATACGCCCACGAGCTTTGAGCCTGTGACCGTGGTGGGAACAATCGCGGGCAATGTTTTGCATCTGCCCACGGAATGGGACGAGGGCTTTGGCACGGAATACCGCTTGCGCGTGCCGCTCGTGTTTGTGTCGGAAAGCGATAATCGAATTACGCTGAATGTTGACCGCACGTTTACGGCGGAGTTTTATGACAATGTGCTAATCGTGGGCGTTTACGCGCCGCGCGCGCGTGCCTATGACTATGTGTCCAACGACGGTATTCCGCAGCCGTATTTTTACAACTCGATTACGTTTATTCACGGTATGCCTGTGTTTAATACCAGCGGCTCGTTGCAAAGCGCGGCCTTTGCCGTGCCTGTAACGAACGGAAATACGCTTACTATACCCGAGCCGTGGGTGGGGATTGCTGGCGCGGAGACGTTTTCGCTGGTGCAGAGCGCGGTGGAGTATGATGATGATGATGTGGGGGACGTGGGGGATATATATGAAGAAACGGAGCAGGGGGAATGAGGTGGGGTGGGTTTCTCTGAAACTTTTTCAAACTTTTTGAAATGAACGTGACTTGTGAAAAATTTATCTTGCATTTCCATGAAACTTATGGTACCATAAAAGTGTTAGGCATCTCGTGTCGCAAATGGGCGACTCAGAGCCTAAACTCTATAAAGGTAAGCCTTTATGGAAAATAAATTTGAAATAAACTTTAGGGAGCAATGTAAATGAACATAAATACCGTAACCGTTGTCGGTGCAAACGGCACGATGGGAACCAACGTGAGTGCTATATTTGCATCTTTCGGAAACGCAAAGGTTTACATGGTAAGCCGTGATATTGAGCAGTCAAAAAAAGCTGTCAATAAAGCCATAAAGTCCGTCAGAGCGGACAGCATAACGAAAAATCTGATTCCCGTGGATTATTCGATACTTGAAAAGTGTGTGCGAGAAGCAGACCTTGTTTTTGAAAGCGTAGCCGAAAACATAGAAATAAAGCAAGCTATCACAAAACAAATTGCCTTAAACCTAAGAAATGATGCCATAGCTTGTTCCGGCACATCGGGGTTATCCATAACCGCACTTGCGAAATTGTTTCCCGAAAACTTACGCGGCAATTATATGGGAGTACATTTTTACAATCCCTCGTACTATATGACATTATGTGAGGTTATCCCAACGCCTTACACAAATAAAACGCTATTTGATGAAATGAAAAGTTATTTGGCTAATACTCTTTTCAGAACAGTCGTGGAATCAAAGGACAGCCCCGCTTTTATCGGAAACCGTATTGGATTTCATTTTATCAACAAAGCGTTACAACTCGCTGAAAAATATAAGGAGAGTGGCGGTATTGATTATATCGACGCTATTCTTGGTGCGTTTACGGGACGTGCTATGCCGCCATTAGTCACTTCGGATTTTGTCGGACTTGATGTACATAAAGCGATTGTAGATAACATTCGAGAAAATACAAATGATTACGCGAATGATATTTTTTCTTTTCCGGTTTTTTGTCAGGAATTGATTGATAAAGGTTCTCTTGGGAGAAAGTCCGGCGGCGGGTTGTATAAAACGCAGGTTCTCGACAACGGAACGAAACGGTATATGGTGTACGATATTCATTCGGCTGATTACAGGGATACAATCAAATACAGTTTTCCTTTCGTTGAACAAATGGTTTACGCATTGTCGCAAGGCGATTATAAGTCCGCTCTTAAAGCATTGTTGGAAAATCATTCGACAGAAGCTGAAATATGCGTGGAGTTCATGCTCGAATATATCATATATTCTCTTTTTATTTCGTTGGAAGTCGGAAATGGCATAGACTCCGCCGATGGTGTTATGGCGACAGGCTTTAACTGGTGTCCCCCACTTGCCATGCTTGAGGCTTTTTCAAACGTGGTTCCTGTCGAAAGCCTTATAAAAGAACGATTATCTGCATCGCTTCTTGAAAAAGTGGGCGCAGACAGGCTTTTGTCTTGCATCAAATCGTCAGCTTATGATTACAGGTCATATTTTAAGGCAAAGAAATAAAGGAGATAACAATATGAATAAAGTGTATGTGTTGGGCGGAGCGCAGACCGATTTTGAGCGTAACTGGACAAAAGAAGGCAAAGGCGTAATCGCTCTGATAAAAGAAATTGTGTCAGATGGGTTGAGTGCGGTTAATCTTCCGTTTGAAGATATAACGAAGCTTAACAGAGAAAACAGAATAGGCTGTTTTGTTGGAAACTTTTTGTCGGAATGTTATGTCAATCAAAGCCATTTAGGTGCGTTATTGACAGAAGTTGACCCGGCGTTCTATGGCGTTCCTTCCGCGCGGTATGAAGCAGCTTGCGCTTCGGGTTCGGTAGCGTTGGATGCCGCCATATCGAAAATACAAAATGGTGATTTTGACGTCGCAATCGTTGTCGGGTGGGAGTTGCAAAAAACAGTTGATAGTAAAATCGGTGCTGACTTCTTGGGACAAGCCGCATACTACGAAAAAGAAGCTAAAAATATAGATTTTCCTTTCCCAAAACTGTTTGCCCGGCTTGCGGATGAAATTTTGGAGAAATACAATCTTGATGAAAAGCGTTTTATGGATTCTTTAGCGATGATTTCAAATAAAAATTATGCCAACGCGAAAAGAAACCCATTAGCGCAGACGAGAAAATGGTTTATGGATTTTGAACAGGCAAGCCATCGCAATACACCGACAAACACATCTGTGGGCGGCAAACTTGCCGTGTCGGATTGCTCACAGGTAACAGACGGCGCAGCAATTGTTGTTCTTGTGTCTGATGAATATAAAAAGCGGCTTGACATTGATTGTCCTGTGGTTTTAGGATATGGACATAGAGTAGCTCCTATGCTTTTTGATAAGAAAGCGCATGAAGCAAAACAATCACAACATATGCTTCCGTGGACAAGACAAGCTGTACTGGACGCATATCGCCGTTCCGGTTTGTCTGTTGACGATATTGATTTTTTTGAAACACATGATTGTTTCACATCAAGTGAATATGCGGCAGTATCGGCGTTCGGTCTTACCGAACCGGGGGATGAATACAAAGCTATTGAAGAGGGCATAACTTCTTTTAGCGGCAATAAACCTATCAATGCAAGCGGCGGATTGATTGGTTGCGGACACCCTGTCGGTGCAAGCGGTGTTAGAATGTTCTTGGATTTGTATAAGCAAATATCGGGGAAATCGGGGAGGTGTCAGCTTAACAAAGCTGACATCGGAATGATGTTGAATATTGGTGGTAGCGCTACTACAAATTATACATTTATTTTAGGAAATAATGACAAAATATAGAAGGAATGGGTTATTATGGGAAATCAAATAGCGGTCGATGCCACAATTATGGACAATGTGGTATTAGGTGATAATGTGACTATAGGAAAAGGTGCGTTGATTTATCCGAATGTGGTTATTGGGGACAACGTTTTTATAGGCGCATATTGTATAATTGGCGAGCCTACTATGGGTTACTATAAAAATACGAGCAATCATATTTTTGCAATGACAAAGGTGGGTAAAAACAGTATTATACGTGCCAACACAACGATTTATGAAAATGTCATTATTGGAGAATCGTTCCAAACAGGACACCATGTAACAATACGCGAAAATACAAAAATCGGAAAGAACTGTAGTGTTGGCACATTGTCTGATTTGCAAGGAGATATTGAAATAGGTGATTTTGTTCGTCTGCACTCAAACGTGCATATCGGTCAACTCACAAAGATAGATGACTATGTTTGGATATACCCATATGTTGTAACAACGAATGACCCATACCCGCCTATGGGTAATCTTGTTGGTTCGCACATCTGTCAATTTGCGCAAATCGCAACAGGGGCAACTATTTTACCTGGAAAAACAATCGGCGAAAACGCTTTGGTTGGTGCTGGTTCACTTGTTACCAAAGATGTTCCACCCGAAATCGTAGTAGTCGGAGTCCCGGCAAAGGAGAGAGGGTCAGTAAAGGACATTAAAGATGATGCGGGTAATAACGTATATCCGTGGAAAGATTATCTGAAGCAAAATCGTGGGTATCCCTGGCAAACGGCTGATATGTTTGATGAGGGTAAAGTATAATGGAGAAAAAAGGGTAGTGACTTAAAGTTATTGCCAAATAAAAAGCATGGTAAAATTCCATAAATAAAGGATTGGGGGAATGGACAATGGTATTTGCTCCAGTGGAATGCCTGCATTGCAAAAGCACGGATATAAAGATGTTTAGGGAAAAGCCCTACTGGCAAACAATGGTGTGCCTGTGAACCGTGCAACAGAACATTCCAGCTTGAGTATAAAAATTTAGCATGTGACCCTTGCGTACGTTCGCAAATATATTTTCAAACTGTAAACGGAAAGCGCACAAGAGCCATTGCTCGTAGCCTTGGTATAGACCCAAATACTGTAACATCAACATTAAAAAGTTTTGAAGCGTCATTATGGTATGTGAACCATGACTATCTTTCACAGCTCGCAGAGCAAGATATACAAATTGAAGTTGTTTCCGACACTGAAGCTGAAATGTATGAGATGTGGAGCTTTGTCCACAACAAATCACAGAAATACTGGTTATGGTGGGCAATCGACCATAAAATAGGCACGCCGCTCGCATTTTGTTTTGGAACAAAATTCAAACTTTTTGACAAAAAGGGAAAAAAACTACTTGACAAGGTGGGCGAGCATAACTATAATAGCCTTTGTCGCTCCCGCAAGGCGAGTGGCACGTAGGAGCGAGAAAACGTAGTAAACATCACGG
>WRLD01000025.1 GCA_009777845.1 Defluviitaleaceae bacterium | reverse complement strand
TAACGGCAATATTTATTTGACAAATGAGTACGACAGCCAAGGGCGAGCAATCAAGCAATATATGCTCGACCAAGGCACTTTTGATTATGTGTATGATGTGAACAATCGCGTTACAACCATTACTGACGGTGAAGGCGCGGTACGGCAATACTTTTATGATGCAATCGGGCAAACTGTAGCAATAGCGGACGAAGCAGGACGAATAGAATACGAATACCAAAACGGACGTTTGGTAAAAACCATAGACGGCTTAGGAAACTCCGTAGCGTTCACCCACGACAACGCAGGAAATAGAACGTCCGTAAGCTATTTTTCTCACGAAAACGAAACAGCCACGCCATGCGAAATAGAACTATTCGAGTACAACAATAAAAACCTGCCGACCAAACACACCCAACGTGACGGCTCTATTGTCGAATTTACCTACGATACAAACGGAAACATGACCTCACGGACGGTAGTAATGTCTGACAACGCCGACCCTCTCGCTCCCGATTATGACCCTCTCGCCCCTATAGAAACCCAAACCCACACCTTCACCTACGACAACCAAAATAACCTACTAACAAGCACCGACCCACTAGGCAACACAACCAACTTTACCTATGACGACACAGGCAACCCCCTAACCCAAACCGACCCACTAGGCAACACAACAGCGTTTGAGTACGACAACCTCGGCAGACTAACCAAGCAAATCAACCCAGACGGCGGCGAAATCGACTTCGCCTACTCCCCCGCAGGAAAGCTACTCCAAACAACCGACCCTATGGGCGGTGTTCGCCAATTTTCGGTTGACGGCAACGGTTTTGAGGTTGGGGCAGTAGACCCCCTCGGAAATGAAACAACAATTATACGCAACGCCCAAAACAAGCCCACAACCACCACCGACCCCCGAAACAACACCACCCACTACGCTTACGACCCCACGGGCAATCTTACGAAAGTAACAGACACATTAAATAACGAAACCACCTACACCCACGACCAACGCGGACGAATCACCTCCATGACCGACCCACGCGGAAACACATGGACGTTCACTTTCGATGCCGAAAACCGCATGACAAGCGAAACCGACCCGCTAAACAACACGACCACTTTTGATTATGACCTTTTCGGCAACCTCACCCACCTAACCACCCCAAGCGGAAACACCGTCGCAAGCGTATTTGACGGCATGGGCAGACGAATAAAAACAATCGACCCCCAAGCCAACGAAACCGCATACCACTACGACAACGCTGGCAGATTGACGAGAATAACCAACGCCGACAACACCTACTCCGAACTAACCTACAACTCCGCAGGCTGGCTCACTTCCGTAAAAGACGAAACAGGCGCGGAAACATCATACGAATACAACGCCAACGGACAACTAACACAACTCACAGACCCATTAAACAACACATCAACATTTACCTATGACACAATGGGAAGAATTACCGCCGAAACCAACGCAATAGGCGGCGTGACCTCATACACCTACGACCAAAACAGTAATATCCTAACAATCACCGACCCAATGAACGGCGTGACAACATTCGCCTACGACCCACTAAACCGTGTTTCCGCAGTCACCGACCCCCTAGACGGCGTTACTTCCTACGAATACGACCCCAACAGCAATATCACAAAAATAACAAATGCAGAAAACGGCGTAACAACTTTTGTGTATGATTCACTCAATCGCCTAACCTCACGCACCGACACGGAAAACAACGCAACCTCATTCACCTACGACCCCAACGGAAATGTCGTTTCCCAAACCGACCCACGCGGAAACACCGTCTTTTTCGCATATGACGAACTCAACCGCCTAACAACCGTCACAGACGAAGAAAACGGCACAATCGAAACCGTCTACAACCAAGACGGCAGAATAATCAGAACCATAGACCAGCTAGGCGCGGAAACAGCCTACGAATACAACGCCAACGGACAAATAGTATCCATAATAAACGCACTAGAAGCAGAAACAACCATAGAATACGACACAATGAACCGCGCCGCAAAAACCACCGACCCGAACGGAAACGTCACGCATTTCACCTACACGCCCACTGGCTTGCTAGAAACCGTCACGGACACGCTTGGTGGCGTTTCTTCCTACGAATACAACGCCCTCGGGCAACTCACAGCCGAAACCAACCCCAACAACGAAACAACCACCTACACCCGCGACCCACTCGGCAGAGTAACCGCCGTAACAAACGCCCTCGGTCACGCCGAATACTTCGCCTACGACCAAAACAACCGCATAACCACCGTAACCGACCGCAACGGCGAACAAACCCACTACGCCTACGACAGCAACGGCAACCTAACCACCGCAACCGATGCAGAGGGCGTAATCACACGCTTTGAGTACGACCGCCTAAACCGCATTGTACAAGTGACGAGCAATGCGAAGGACAGCACAAGCACCGCAAACACAAGCACCGCAAGCAATACGAACGCCACCAACCCCACCACCGCAAACCAAATAACCCTCTATGAATATGACGGCAGGGGACTTGTAACCAAAGTAATAAACGCAATCGGCGACGAAAAACTCTACATCTACGACCAAAACGGCAACCTAGTATCCACCACAGACGAGGACGGCTACACAACCACCTACGTACACAACGCCAAAAACCTACTCGAAACCATAACCCACGCCGACGACAGAACCGCCAACCTAGCCTACAACGCCGCAGGACAGCTTGTACAACTCGCCGACTGGACAGGGACAACCAACTTCACGCTAGATTTACTCGGACGAGTGACAGAAATAAACGACCAAAACAACCGCACTGTGGGCTACACCTACGACCCCGCAGGCAACCAAACGCAAGTCAACTACCCCGACAACACGAGCGCAACTCGCATATTTGACGGCTTAAACCGCATGACAAGTATACAAACCGTAGACGGCATATTTAACTACACCCTCGACCCCGCAGGACGTGTAAAAGCCCTAGAAATGCCCAACGGAATAACGGAAACATACACGCATGACGAAATCGGGCAGTTGTTGTCCGTAATGCAAATGAACCCAAACACCACAGTGGGCGGGCTTTACGCAGGGCAATCAAGCCAAAACAACGTAGGCGAAATAATCAGCGAATACACCTACGACCCCGTAGGAAACGTACTTTCACAGACGAGTGCTTTCAATTCCAGTCTGCCAAACTCAATAACGCTAAACCAATTCAACGCACTAAATCAGCTAACAACACAGACACAAATAGGCGTACAAGGTAGCATACTCAATAAGTTTGAGTATGTATACGATAACAGAGGAAACCTAATCGAAGAACGTGACACAATCAACAACACAACGCAGACGTACACTTTCGACAGCACAAACAGAATGACCCACGGCACAAACCACCAAGGCGAAGAAAGCATTTACCACTACAACGCACTAAATGCCTTAATCGGCAGGGAAACCATAACCAATAGCGGAACATTCACCAACGATTTTGTGCTTGACTATACAAGCCTAGTGCCGACCGTGCTAATGGAATACGGCACTGGCACAATGTCATACGGCAGTGGCACGTCTACGTCCACGCCACCCAATGACATAATAAAACGCCACACCTACGGCAGTGAGCATAACGGACTTAGCCGTATTTCCACAAACTTAACAAACGTAGCCAACCCCACCCAAACCGAAACATTCTTTATACAGAATGACAGGCTTGGGAGCGGAGTACGAGCCACCGACATAACAGGAACACAAGTAGCCCACACAATCTTAAACGAATGGGGCTTACCCCTAGAAAAAACCATACCAACATTCGCGGGTAGCAAGATGGATATATTAAACACATTTACCAGTTATTCACATGACCCACTGTTAAATATTTACTACGCACAGGCACGTTTTTACGCCCCCACACAAAATGGTTTTATCAGTGCCGACCCATATTTTCAACTACCATTTAACATTTTCAATGACGGCATACTAACTATTTCTCAATTCAACAACAAATATAGCTACTCGCTTAACAATCCTCTAAAGTTTGTTGACCCCACTGGCAAGGCACCACCCATAAACAGCCCAACAACGCAAGCACCAGCACTACTAGGCCCACGGAGGCAGCTAGCTAATAGCCTACCCTCACGTTGGAGTATGCCTATGCTTGCCCCTGTGCAAAATGTAACCGAATATAATGCACGAGTTGAGTACGAACATACTGTTTATGGAGGAGTTACAAATGCAAATGAAATGATAGGCTTTTTAACACAAGAACAAACAGAATCTAATGCACTATATATCTACCATTTTCTGCAAGAAAGAAACTGGTCTATAAATGCAATAGCTGGAGTGCTTGGAAATATGGAGCATGAAAGCAGGCTAAACCCTGGGGCATGGCAATCGACCACAGGCTATAATCTCAATCTCGGTTATGGATTACTACAGTGGACTGCCGCAACTAAGTTATTAGGGGAAAATACCGCTTTATGGTCTAATAATTTAGCTCAAAACGATACGGAACAACTTATGAATGTACAATTGGAATTTCTTGCAGACAATGTTCTGCCTGGTCGGGGAGAGTGGCTTAACAGTCGGAGAAGAAATGACATACTTAATTTCTATCCTACTTCTGAAGAAATACCCGCACACATTACAATATATGAATACATGTCTACATCTTTAAGTGCAGGTGATGCCGCGTTAGTTTTTCACGCCACATATTTAAGGTCTGGCGATAGCGAACAAAGCGATGGAATAGAGCGTATCGAGGGAAGAATCAACTATGCAAATAAGTGGTTTGATTTTCTTACGCTACATGAGGAAAGACGAGGTACACAATGATTAAATTCATTTATTTTACTTTATCAATATACCTTTCGTTAGCACTAATGGGGTGCGATATTCGTCATAATGATGTGCCTATGACAATCACGGAGGAAATTATTCAGCACGATTTTGATTTTCAAGATTTTCTAAAATGGACATGGGTTATTGACGGCGGGCAAGAATATAGCCATTTTTTTCCTAGCTTAGGGGTTTATGAAATTAACAGTGCGGGGGCAAAGGCACGTATTTCATATTCTAATTTCGCGTACCCGCCTGTATTCCAATACGACGAAAACCGCAATTACAATATATCTTTTACGTTGAACGGCAATACAGCGGAGGGATATTTTGATATACCGGCAGAGCTTGGTGACGATATAATCAAAGGTAAAATAACATTATCCTTTATGGGCGAAAAAACTATAAATGCTGTAATAGAATACCAAGCACCGAAAAATCGCGATTTTTTATATTCTGACGGCAATTATACTTATCGCCCGCTAAACATATCTGATGTTAATACAAATAGCGAATATCATTTTATTGAAGAAAAAGCACTATCTTTTGAAACAGACTTGAATACATGGGGAAAGGTATTTTTTGTAGCAGGGTATTATGTGCACAACCGAACACTACCCGCAGTATTTATTACGGACGAGAAGGGCGATATTTTATACGATTTTCGCGCGCCGTATCAAAACGGTATAGAGATTTATAATGTCACGGTAGAGGATTTGAACGGTGACGGATTGTTGGACGTTACGGTCAGTCTTGACAATATGCCAGAATCATTATTGCATTGGTATTTTTATCAGCTTGAAACAGGATTGTTTATGCTAGAGCGGGGGGAAATGCCATTTGCTACAAAGGACGATTCCCAAAATGAAACGATTGCTAGCCCCATAGTATTCTTTACAGGCGTGGATAAAGGGCTAGTTATCGGGGGCGTTGTAGAACCGCACGACATTTTTCAAATATACAATTCAGAAACCAAGGTTATCACAACGGCTTGCAAAGCCTTGGAATTTTCAAACGATAATATTGATATGAACGATTTTATCTGGGTGGAATTTGACGAAATAGACATGGACGCGCAGCCATTTATTGGGTTGTCCTGCGAATGGAATCCATTGCCGCGAATACCCGAGCGAATAGGCGAAAACCGCATAGACGTAGATATTGACGGAAATGGCGTTATGGACAGCATAGGCTGGCAGGTAGAGCCGTCCGAATTTACAGAATATGGCGAGCTTATGTGGTTGCATGAGTTGGTAGTCAGCGTTAATTACAACGGAAGCACGCACATCATACGCAAAAATTATCTTAATCCTGTTGGTTTTCTAGGCGTAAAAACTAAGATTGGCGTATTCGATGTTACAGGAAATGGCAATATGGATTTAATTGTATATTTGGAAGATGTGGGAAGCAGTGTGGCTATATTTGAAATAGGGGAAAGTGGAGTTACGGAGTTGATTGATTTTTTGATTTATAGTGGCCCTTGAAATGAATAAAAGGGCGGTGTGTGCGGTATATTTAGGAGCGTGTAATCATGAAAAAATTAAGTATGTTGTTCGTTTTTGTTGTATTATTTGCGTTTATGGTAGGCTGTTCTTTGAATGACAAGCGGAGTATTGACACGCCAGTAGCCGAAATTGAAGCAACTGAAAATTCAGATGTATCAAACTGGCAAACCGCCTATATCTCGTTTCTAAAGGATTTCCCCGCCCCCGAAGATAATGAAATCCTTGAGTTTTCATTAAGAGATTTAGACGGCGATGGCGTTCCCGAATTGATAATCTGTCAAATGGATAACGCCGCATATACTAAAGACTTACTCGTTTATTCATATGAAAATAGCATATATAAAATTGGCGAATTTGAAAACGCGGGTTCATATGCGAGTGCATTATGTATCACAGATAATCCTATGTTTGGTGGGCTGTTTCTTCTTTGGTATGGCGGAGGCGTGGAGCGTTATGGGTATTTGTCTGTCGAAGATAGGGAGTTAAAATACGAGTATTTATTTTATTATGACCGCACCGTAGAGCCGCATAATAAAGGAATAATTTCCGACAATGAACAGCTTGTGGAAGAAGCCGATAATGCTTTTCCGCCTTATGACTATTATGACAATATTCTTGAAATGTATAACATAGGGGATTTTGATGCTTTTGGGGTATTTTTGCTAGATACAGTATATTGTAATTGAACTTGAGTATCGGCACTAGGGGCATGGTTAGATATGTGCGATTATGAAAGTATTAACCGAGAGGACTTAAATTTTATGACGAAACGCCGTATAAAGTGGATTATATTTATTTGCCTTTTTTTAACAATGCTAATTTATATCATGCAACCGTTTATTTTCAAGAAAAGTCGTATCGAAAATATTATCAAATTTGAATTGCCCGACACAATAGAAATCATTGAATATAAAATCGGATTTAATATATATGGTGTTGAGCCATTTTATGCGAAAACAGGAATCGACAAAGAAACTTACGACTCGATAAGTAAAAACCTTGTCGAGGGTATAGATTATGTGCAGTTTGCACATGAACATATTATACCTTATTACAAGTATAAGTCACTAAACTTAGAAAATGCGGAGGAAGTTAAAATTACTCAACTTATGGGCGGTAGAGGTTCTCTCTTTTTAGGTGGAACTACAAGGATTTTATATTATGCCATAACTAAAGATACGGACAAATACTATCTTTATGTTTTTTATTAATATGGGGCGTTTAATGGCTACTTTTTCCGCTAATCTATGGTCTGTTTCGATTTTAAGGTCTATTTCTAAATTATTTTATAAAAAAAGGAGTATGAATAATGAAAAAATCTAAAATAGTACACTTGCTCGTGTTTGTTGCAATCTTAATGCTTGGCATGGTTATGTCTGTAAATGCTTCCACCTACAACTACGACAGCCTCAACAGAATAACCAAAATAATCCATGAAAACGGTGATAGTATTTCCTACGCTTATGATGGGCTTGGAAACATTACACGCATAACCACAATACAAGGCGGGTACGTAACCGTTACTTTCATACTCAGTGATAACGTGCTTGTAATCAGCGGCGAACTCGTTCAGATACTCCCGCAGGGTAGTGAAGCCGTAGCCCCTATAGTATCTCGCAAAGGTTGGATTTTTGACGAGTGGGATACGGACGTAATAGGCATAACCACCGACACCACCGTTGCCCCCATATGGCTACGCCTTGGAAATGTGTCGCTAAACGGCAGGGGCAACGTAACCTCTGCGGACGTGGTTTGGTTAGCGCGGCATATCGCGGGTCACGCAGGCTTTGATTCGCCCGATGAGCGTATCGCAGACATAAATGGCGACGGCATTGTGGACGCAAGCGATATTACAGCGTTGTTGCGGTGGTTGACAGGGTATGATTTAGATGATTTGAAAGTGCAAACAGAAGCTGAGTAAGAACATAATCCCATGTTGCACATAAAACCGACAACGAGCGATTTTATCGTATTCTTGTCGGTTTTTTATGCCAAATATTTAAGGCTTACGTATTATTTACTTGCCTTCTTTTCTGCAATAATTTCTACAATGCTTGTAATACTTTCAAGTTCATGTTTGTTAAGCGTTCGTAGTATTTCAAATAATTCATTTAATAATTCGGGATTTTCGACCTCATCACTAAAAAAATCCTTGACAGTAATTCCCAAATAAGAGCATATTTCAAACAGCACAGAGATAGACGGCACTAGCTTGCCTGTTTCTATCTGCCTAATATATGTTTCATCTCGGTTAATGCGGCGGCTCATTTCCCTTGCCGAAACCCCTTTGTTCTCTCTTAAATCTTCGAGCCGCTTTGCAACCCATATAAGACAATCTTCTTTCATAAACAATTCGCCTCCCATGTGAAAAATAATTATAGAGCAAGTGGGCTTCGTCTGTGACGTACTGAATACATCACATGCCTTGACGTTGATGTATTTTATTGCTATAATTTATTATGTCATGCTCTAAATCTTTAATACCATATGGGGGCTTAATAAAATGACTTGCGAAAATAAATATTGTATATACAGCAAAAAGAACATATGCCAATTAGCCCGAATAGAAGTCAATTCTTTGGGAATGTGCGAGGATTGTATAATTATTTCTCTCGATAGCGATTTTTTAGAAGCCGAAAAAGAACGACAGCTACAAGAAATAAATAACCTATAATTCTCACGTAATTTTTATATCAAGCATACTTTGTGAAGCCGTGACAGCTATATTTTGAAGCCGTGGCAGTTATACTTTGAAGCCGTGACAGCTTTGAGTTAAACCGCTTCGTGCTTTCTTGTTTCGGCGCTTAGCGCCCCCTTTTAGTCACGATTTCAAAATGTGCTTGCTGTGACTGCTGTGGCTGACTGCTATGATTGTAATTAAAAAACGCCCATGACATTTGGGCGTTTTTGGGTGGTTTGGTTATAAAAGAATCTTAAAATATTCCAAAGCCTAGCGAATGACGGCATTAAGCCATTCTCGCTAGGCTTTTTCCCTGTACGGAAAAGTTCCTCTTGACAATAACCCCAAGGGGCTAGTTGATGTTTTGCGTGTAACGCAAAACATCAACTACATCGCCCCCACTCCCCTAAAAACAACTCCCCCCCACAAACTCCCTCAAAATCGAATTCGGCGGTATAGTATCACTCGGTATTCCCAAAAATGACGACAGAAACTTAATAAGCCGCCGCGCCTCGGTATACTGCGGCTCGTCTGGGCCTATGCCGAAAAGAAGCGGCTCGGCGTATTGCTTTAGCACGGACATCTCGTAAATCAGCGCGGAATTAAAGAAGTCGTCCGCGTGCTCTTGGCAGGGGTAGATATATTTTGCTTCGCCGTGCAAAACGCGCGGCCACATGTCTATTGTTTTTGCCGCGGACGCGCCGCGGAAAAGGAAGTCGCGCACCATGCGGCGCATGACGCGCGCGTCGGTGGTGGGTATTCGGGTGTGGTCGTCTATGTTTATTTGCGTAAGCGCGGATATAAAGATTTTGAACTTGTCCTCGCGCGGCACGCTGCCGCCGATTCGCTCGTTAAGCCCGTGGATTCCCTCCATAATCAGAACGTCCGCGGAGGAGAGCTTTAGCGTGCGGCCTTTATATTCGCGCCGCCCAGTGTAAAAATTGAACGATGGAATTTCCACGGCTTTCCCGTCAAGCAGGCCGCGTAAATCCTTGATAATTTGCTCGGTGTCGATTGCGTCAATCGTCTCAAAATCGTAATTTCCGAACTCGTCCTTGGGGCAATCCTCACGGTTGAGATAATAATTGTCCAGCGAAATAACGTGGGGAATCGCGCCGCAAACGCTCAATTGTACGCCCAGGCGCGAGGCAAACGTGGTTTTGCCCGACGAGGACGGCCCCGCGATTAGCACAATCGGCCTGCGGTCTTGCATTATTTTGTCGGCGAGCTGTGAGATTTTTTTCTCGTGTAGGGCTTCCGCTACGCGGATTATTTCGCCTGTGCCGCTCTTGCAAATTTTGTCGTTTAATGCGCCGACCGTGTCGGCTTTCATTATTCTCGCCCAGCGGTTGCTTTCCGCGAAAATCTCGGAAAGGCGGTTTTCCTCCAGCTGCGTAAACTGATAATCGCGCGCAGAATCGGGAAACATTAGCATAAAGCCGCGCGTGCGTTCCACTAGCTTAAATTTGCCTAGCCGCCCTGTTTTCGGCGGCATTTCGCCGTGAAAAAAGTTGTACAGCCAGTCCATTTTGTAGAAGCTAAATGTCTGATTATGTCGATACTTCAAGAGCCTAATCTGGTCATAAAGCCCAAGCTCGTCACAAACTCGCAGGGCGCGCTCCTTTGGCAGCGTTATTTTTTCTATAGGAATATCATTTTCAGACATTTCACGCATGATTTCTTCCATTTCCGCAAGCTGCTCCGCGCTTATTTTGCCCTCTATTTCGGGAAGCTCGCAGCACAAATTCTTGTTAATGGAATGTGCGATGACTACGCGTGTTTTTTTCCCAAAAACAACCTTCGCCGCGTAAATCATCAAGAACGAAACGCCGCGCTGGTACGCCCTGTAGCCCTGCGGATTCGTGATGTCCAAAAACTCGATGCTCGAATCATAAAGCACCTTACGCGAAAGGTCTTGCAGCTCGCTGTCGATTTTCCCGATTAACGCAGGGTGCGGCGAGCTTGCGTACTTTTCGCTTAGTTCAAATAGGGTCGTGCCCTGCGTGATGGTCTTTTTGCCCACGCCTAGTATGTTTACGGTTATTTCGCTCATGGTTTACCATGCCTCCTAGTTTTGTTGGTATATCAAATCTGGACAAATATCTACACATTCCGTAGAATCCCAATTCCCCGACATATCCCACGCCAATGTATTGTTCATAACAACACAGCGGCTAATAAAAAAATCCAAATCCCCAAGCGGGGCATAAATACCGCCCTTTTTTATTAGTGGGCGCGCATCATACAGCTTGACTGTGCCATCGTCAAAGTATACGCTCACCGTAAAATCAGGACAAGGCTCGACTTGAAAGATTCTCGGTCTTAGCATGGGGTTCTCCTTTGTTTGTATTATAACACAATCCCACAAATATTTAACCATTCTTAATAAAAACGCACAAACGCAGGTTCTTTGTAGGGGACGGATTTATCCGTCCCGAGATTACCTCGCTCTGCGTTAATGTACGTTACCCCTACCCGAATTGACGAACGTGCGTACCTCGGGACGGATAAATCCGTCCCCTACAATGGGATACAGATTTTATCCATGTAAATTAAAGGTAGCGGAACGCGGATTTACACGGATTACGCGGATAAAAAAACGCGCCAGATAAAATCCGCGTAAATCTGCGTAAATCCGTTAAATCCGTGTTTGATTTACACATTTCAGCTTCGTGCGTTTGTCGTGTTCCTAGCCCTCATCACAAGAAAATTAGGCTTGTGAAAATCACCGACAAGGTACGGAATGCGTTTTATTGTTTCTTTGTCGGGGACGGTTTCGATTACTCTTTCAATACAAAAACCGTGCGTAATTAGGGTATTCGTTATTTCCGAGAACGTTCTGTGGTGCTTTATAACGCCGTCAACAAGCCAGCTTACCTCACGCCTACCGCATTTTGCGTAATCGGAAAGATTATAATGTATTCTGTTTCCGTTTTCGTCTTTAGTCCAGCTTATGCCGTTAATAGGAGCGGTAGTCAGTGGGTGTTCCTGTGAAAATATAAAATAACCGCCGTTTTTTAATAAGCCCGCAATTTGTGAACAAAGCAGGCTAAAATCCGCAATATAATGAACAGCCAACGAGCTGAACACAATATCGTAACTGCCCTCAAACGCCGACAAATCGCCCATATCGGCGCAAATATAGTTAATTCCACGAGTTTTGTCCCTTGCTACAGCTAGCATTTTTTCGGAAATATCAAGCCCTGTAACATTAGCCGCGCCTAATCGCATAAATTCCGCACAATTCTCACCGTAGCCGCACCCCAAATCAAGAACCGACATTCCGCCCAAATTAGGCGCGAGCGAAAATAACGCGGGCTTCTCCTCCGTAACATTTGCGTTGTCGGGGTTGTCGCGTAGCTTTTTGTACCCATCAAAAAACAGAGGGTTGTCGTAGATGTTTTGTGATGTCATTTTTTACCTCGTTCTCTTGTTTTTCATTTTCGGTTATGGGAAACGCTACATAGTATACTGCCAAAATTATTTATTATCTTCACATATTAGGTTAAAATAAACGTAAAAACACGACAAACGCACGAAGCCAAAATGTGTAAGCAAAATCCGTGCTTAATCGCTTTCAAAACTGAATAAAAACGGACGTATTGAAATTTTTTTGTCTTTTTAGCGGAAGTGAAAAATTTCGCCCTTGTGTATATGGTTTTATATGTGATAAAATAATTGTGCGGAAAAAAAGAACCGCAGTGACCGTGCGTTGTCTACCAAACATCACACGGCGAGTGTAGGGATTCCAACCATCGCCTAACACACACAGGCTTTCGCCTGCCACTACGTAATACCAGTTTAGCACCGTTTTATTTCCTTTTCAATATGGCTTTGTTTTTGGCGTTTTGACTAGGGTGCTTTTTTCTTTTGGTTGCGTGTAGCTTGGCGGCTAGGCTTTTATATTTTTTCGATTCCTCATGGTGTGTAGGTTGTGGCATTTTTTGCCGTCCTTACACGCTTTTTTAATATTCGGCGTACCTCGTGGGGCAGTGCGTGAACTACGCGCTTTCCCTGCGGGCGTTGCCGAAAATTCGCCCAAATAGGGCAAAGGAGGATTTTTTTATGTACAAGGAACGAATCAAGGGCGCGGTAATGGGCTTCATGTTGTGCGCGGTACTTACGGTGGGCATAATGGCTGTAAACGCACAAACCATTATGAGGGAAATAACCTATGGCGTTAATGTAATGCTAAACGGTCAAGCAGTGAATTTTGATGCAGATACTAGACCGTTTACTATGGGCGGAAGAACATTTTTACCATTGAGAACCATTGCGGAGTTAATGGATTTGCCCGTTGATTTTAACGCGGCAACGAATACTGCTATCTTGGGGCGAGCCGAAACTCGGAGGGGTACGTCTGTGAGTGAGTTGTTTTATGATGGAAGTTCAACATATCGTAGCGGTTCTGGTGCGGTGTATGAAGGACGCGGAACTGTCGAATTTCAAGAAGTTGCAATAATGGGAGGAAACACTTACCAAAATGCTGTGGTTTTCAATGTAGGCACATCTTGGTACAACGCTGGATTATATACCCAAGCTGCCATGCTCAATCTAAATGCGAGATATAATTGGATTGAGATGGATTTTGGACGGGTAGATGGTTCGGCATCTATAGGTACAACCGTAAATATCTATTTTGACGATAGACTTGTTGAATCTTTTGAGCAAAATGCACAGTCGTTACCAAAAGAAATTCGATTATTTGTCGAAGGAATTAAAGGCGTTAAAGTAGAGGTAATTACTAGTATGCCCGAAAATCAAGCGATAACTTACGCATTCTCTGGTTTCGCCGAATAATTTTACAACTCAACAAGCAAAAATTCAAAAACACCCCAAGCAAAGAAACTTATTCCTCGGCTTGGGGCGTTTTTTATTGCCGTACCCACTCATATTAGGTTAAAATAAACACAAAAATCCCCCACAAAGGAGCCGACCTATGTACATTCTTTTCAAAAACGCAACAATCGTCACTATGAACCCTGCTTCGCCCGTTTTATATAACGCCGACCTAACAATCAATGACGGCAAAATAAAGCTAGGCGCGTGTGAAAAGCCTGCCCGAACAATCGACTGTACCAACAAGGTGATTATGCCTGGGCTGTACAACTGCCACACACACGCGGCGATGACGCTTTTCCGCGGCTTTGCGAACGACCGCACGTTGGAGGATTGGCTGTTTAATCACCTAATTCCTGCTGAAAGCAAGCTAACGCCCGAGCTGGTACGGACGGGGACGTTGTTGGCAATGGCGGAAATGCTCGCGAGCGGCACGATTGCGTTTTCTGACATGTATTGCCATATGGATTATGTGGCGAAGGCGGCGGAGGAAGCGGGCATGTTGGCAAATATTAGCAACGGCATTGTCGGCATGGACAGGGACAGCTTCGATTTTTACAAATGTAACGAGTTCCTGCAAACCTCGCGGGCCCGAGGGGCCTTTTTCCCCGACTGTTCCGTGGTGGGAATGTCGCCTCGAAGCCTTGACAACGCTGTGGTGGGAACATCGCCTCGAAGCCTTGAAAACGCCCGAGCCACCACCCCCCGAATCCAAATAGAAGCCGCCATTCACGCCTGCTACACCTCGCACCCGCCCGCATGGGAACAAGTAACCGACTTCGCACACAAGCATAATTTGCGTATGCACCTGCACCTTTCGGAAACAAGGCATGAACACGAAAGCTGTATAAAAAATTTCGGCGCGACACCAACGCAGATGTTTGCTAGATATGGCGTGTTTGACGTGCCTACGCTCGCCGCGCATGGCGTGTGGGCAAGCGACGAGGACTTGGACATTTTACGCGAAAAAGGCGTAACAATCGCGCATAATCCGCTTTCCAATTTAAAGCTCGCAAGCGGTCTTGCGCCAGTGACAAAAATGCTGGCACACGGCGTAAACGTGGCACTCGGCACGGACGGCGTTTCTTCCAATAACTCCCATGACATGTTCGAGGAAATGAAAATGGCATCGCTGCTGCAAAAATATATCACGGGCGACCCCACCGCACTGCCAGCGTGGGAAACGCTAAAAATGGCTACCGTGAACGGCGCGAAAGCACAAGGGCGCGAAAAAGAGAGCGGAATAATCGCGGACGGCTACGATGCGGACATGCTTCTAGTAGATTTTGACAATCCGCGCCAGACCATGTGCTACGACCCAGTTCTAAATCTTGCGTATTCTACAAGCGGACGAGATGTGCAAATGACGATTTGCCGCGGGCGTGTTTTGTACGAAAAAGGCGAGTACACCACCATTGATATAGAAAGAGTTTTGCACGAAGCGAGGAGTGCCAAGCAGGTATTCCTGTAAATTCCCAAAAAAGCTAAATATGTCAAATAAAGCATAAAAACAGCTCGCTAAACGCCCGATTCTGCACAAATACCGCCCAAAATCGCCCAAAACAGCCCAAAATAATGATTGCATAAACAAGTTGGCAACATTAAACTGTATTAGCACTCACTGCTAACGAGTGCTAATAAAAGGAGGTATACCATGAAGCTAAAACCCTTAGGCGACCGCGTTGTTATTAAACAATTAGAAGCAGAGGAAAAATCTAAAGGCGGCGTTATTTTGCCAGGCAACGCACAGGAAAAGCCACAGCACGCCGAGGTTGTTTCCGTAGGCCCGGGCGGCACTGTAGACGGAAAAACAGTCAAAATGGAAGTAAAGCCTGGCGATAAGGTAATTTATTCCAAATACGCTGGTACGGAAGTAAAGCTCGACGATGAGGAATTTATCATAGTAAAACAAAGCGATATTCTAGCGATTGTAAAGTAAAAATAACAAGATGGAGGTAATCAATTCATGGCAAAGCAAATAAAGTACGCCATTGACGCGCGTACAGTTTTAGAGGAAGGCGTAAACAAGCTCGCTAACACAGTAAACATCACCCTTGGGCCAAAAGGCCGCAACGTAGTGTTGGACAAAAAATACGGCACGCCGCTTATTACCAATGACGGCGTAACCATCGCCAAGGAAATCGAGCTAGAGTGTCCGTTCGAGAACATGGGCGCGCAGCTTGTAAAGGAAGTAGCCACAAAAACAAACGACGTAGCCGGCGACGGCACGACCACCGCTATAGTCCTTGCGCAAGCGATGGTACGCGAAGGGCTTAAAAATATCGCGGCAGGCGCGAACCCGATTATTTTGCGTAACGGTATGCAGAAAGCCACCGCCGCCGCCGTGGACGCAATCAAAGGCATGAGCCAAAAAATTGACGGCAAAAACCATATCGCCAAGGTAGCGGCTATTTCCGCAGGAAGCCAAGAGGTAGGCGACATGATAGCCGAGGCTATGGATAAGGTTTCCAGTGACGGCGTTATTACCGTAGAGGAATCCAAAACCATGTCTACCGAGCTTGAGCTTGTCGAGGGTATGCAGTTTGACCGCGGCTATCTTTCCGCTTATATGTGTACCGATATGGAAAAAATGGTTGTAAATCTCGAAAGCCCATACATTTTAATCACCGACAAAAAAATATCTACAGTAGCGGAAATTCTTCCCATTCTCGAACAAATCGTGCAAATGAACGCAAAGCTACTCATTATCGCCGAGGACGTAGAGGGCGAAGCACTTTCCACGCTTGTGCTTAACAAGCTGCGCGGCGTATTTAATGTAGCCGCCGTAAAAGCGCCCGGCTTCGGCGACCGCCGTAAGGCCATGCTTGAGGACATCGCCATTCTCACAGGCGGCACGCTTATTTCCTCCGAGCTAGGCTTGGAGCTAAAGGAAGCGACCGTAAACGACTTGGGCAAAGCAAAATCTGTAAAAATCGACAAGGAAAACACCATTATCATTGACGGCGCAGGCACTAAAAAGGACATCAAAGCCAGAGTGTCGCAAATTCGCGTGCAAATAGACGAAACCTCGTCAGAATTTGACAAAGAAAAGCTACAAGAACGCCTAGCGAAAATGGCTGGCGGCGTAGCGGTAATCAAGGTAGGTGCGCCCACCGAAACAGAGCTTAAAGAGAAAAAGCTACGCATGGAGGACGCGCTCGCGGCCACACGCGCGGCAGTCGAGGAAGGCATAATCAGCGGCGGCGGCAGCGCGTATATCCACTCTATTCCTAACGTGGAAAAGGTAACAAAGGCGCTCGTTGGCGACGAAAAAACAGGCGCGCAAATCGTGCTAAAGGCGTTGGAATCGCCCATACGCCAAATATCCGACAACGCTGGCTTGGAGGGCGCAGTCATAGTAAACGCCATGAAGGACAAGAAAAAAGGTGTCGGCTTTGATGCGCTTACCGAGCAGTTTGTGGATATGGTAAAGGCTGGAATAATTGACCCTACGAAGGTAACGCGGATTGCGTTGCAGAATGCTACTAGTGTAGCGGCTACGTTGCTTACTACTGAGGCTGTAGTGACTGATATAAAAGAGCCTGAGCCAGCTATGCCGCAGGGTGGCGGCATGGGTGGTATGGGTATGATGTAGGGGCATTGCCCCTTTTCTCCGACGTTCCTGTGGTGGGAATGTCGTCACGAGCCTTTATAGATAAAATAAAAAAAGCGGCTTGCATGGGCAAGTCGCTTTTTTTGTGTGTTTTATGGAACGCGGATTTACGCGGATTTGACGGATTTTCACGGATTCTTTCCGTGTAAATTAACGGTAATGTGATAGAAATTTTATCCATGTAAATTAAATGTAGCGGAACACGGATTTAACGGATTTTCACGGATTTGGCGGATTCGTTCGTGGGAAAATATATCGCCGTTTAGTAATTTACGCGGACAAAATCCGCGTAATCCGCGTTCCATTGCACTTTAAAATCCGTGTTTTAGTGCCTTTAAAATCCGCGTTCCATTACACTTTTTTAAGGCTCGTGACGACATTCCCACCACAGAAATGTCGGAGAAAAGGGGCTATGCCCCCTCGTGACGACATTCCCACCAAAAAACAGTCGGAGAAAAGGGGCTATGCCCCTCCAGAAACAAGGGGTACATTTTGAATAGGTGTCCAGTCGCTAACTGGTGGGCTGTCTAGCTGTAGCTCGTACAATTCCGATAAGTCCGCCAATGGCGACACATCGCTTATTTGATTGCCAATTATATACAAACGTGTCAGCTGCGGTAAATTAGACAGAGGGGCTATGTCGCTTAGTTGGTTGCCGCTTAAATCTAGGCGTACCAAATTTGTCAAGCTAGCCAATGCGGATATGTCGCTTAGTTGGTTGTCCGCCAAGGTTAAATCGACCAAGCCAGTCAAATTAGCTAACGGCGTTATATCGGTAATTTGATTTGAGTGCAAGTCCAGCACTCTCAAATTTACCATATATTGCAAGGGCTGGATTTCCTCGTCTGTTAAGTCAAGGGGCAGGACGAGCTTGGTTAAATCAGTGCTATACTGCTGCCCCCTAATGTTGATGTACTCGGGAATGGTCGGCACAGCTTCGCCCGCGCCGCCGTCAGTGGCCGCAACCGCCGCTATATCCTGCCCTTGTCTGCCGCCTACAGATACCCCCCACAAAAACCCGACAACTAAGGCAGCTACTGCAACAACGCCAATTAGATACTTTTTCGCACACATGTGTTTTCCTCCTTAAAATCAATTGTAAAAATATGGAACGCGAATTCGGCGGTTATTGTAGGGGACGGATTTATCCGTCCCGAGGTATGCACGTTCGTCAATTTGGGGTGGGTAACGTCCATTAACGCAGAGCGAGGTAATCTCGGGACGGATAAATCCGTCCCCTACGAAAACCTGCAAATCCCCAAACATTGCCGTTAAATTTTGCCGTTTGTGCGTTTGTTGTGGCGGTTATTGTAGGGGACGGATTTATCCGTCCCGAGGTATGCACGTTCGTCAATTCTAGGAGGGTAACGTCCATTAACGCAGAGCGAGGTAGCCTCGGGACGGATAAATCCGTCCCCTACGAGAGCCTGCAAATTCCCTTAGAGCCGACAATGAATTTACGCGGATAAAATCCGCGTAATCCGCATAAATCCGTGTTTAATTGCCTTTAAAATCCGCGTAAATCCGCCAAATCCGCGTAAATCCGCGTTCCATTACACTTTCAAGGCTCGTGACGACATTCCCACCATAGGAATGTCGGGGAAAAGGGGCTATGCCCCCTCGTGACGATATTCCCACCAAGAAACAGTCGGAGAAAAGGGGCTATGCCCCCCCCTATCGCATCATACGCCTAAGATGCAGCTTCAATTCCTTAAACGCGCCGCGGGGGTCTATTTCTTCTATGGCTTCTATTAGGGCGGCGGCTTCTGTGTCGGACAAATCGTCACGCTTGCCTGCGAAAAACGCGGCGCGGTTTTTTACTATATATAGCAGTAGGTCTTGCTCGGACGCTTTTTCGCCTACCATTTTTGATACGGTTTTGTTTTTTGATACAAATTGTATAAATTGCTTGTTCATAAGCGGATAGTTCATTTTGCCCGACACATCGCTGTACATCGCCACAAGCGCGTTGTATTCGTCGCTGTCCGCCGCGTTGGCGAGCGGGTCTTGGTGCGCGCCAGGGGCTTCGTCCTCGGGTACTTCTATTTCGCAGGTGTCCACCGTGTCGCACACGCCTATTTTCACCTTGCCGCGCGCGGAATACGGCAAGCCGACCAGCAGCTCCAACGCCTCCGTAAACGCTTCCTCGGGGAAGTCGGCGGTGTACGCTTCGGGCAAAATCTCGCCGCTGCGCTTGTTTATTTCCGCAAAAGCGGCGACCTCCTTGTCGGTGCGGTGGATTTTTATTCCGCTGCCGCCCTGTTTTAGTCTGATTTTGTAAGCCATTGCAGGCAACGCGCTTAGCTCTACTACCTTAGTACGAATAATGTTCATGGGAACCTCCTAGGTTTATATTATCCTCTGGTAATTCGGATTTCTTGTATGGTTATATCGGCTGTGTCGTCGGAAGAAATTCTTAGCCCTCTGTTGAAATGCCGCGCCGTAAGGTCGTTTCCTGCGATAATGACGGTCATGTCGAAGCTGCCGTTGCCCGCTACTGGCGCGGTTTGTAGCTGTGTGAACGGATTGGCTGGCGCGCCTACTATTATTGTAGTACCTGCGGCGGAAGTGCCGCGTATGCGGATTGAATAGGAATCGCCCGAGGCTAGGTCAAACAGCTCACGCGAAATTTCTATAGAGTGCCAGTCATTGGTGCGGTTTGACATTTGCAGCGCGTTTCCGCCGCGTAGCGCGTTTGGCACAATCGACAGCGTGAAATCGCCTGCATTGTTTAGCCGCGAAACGCCGCTCATTATATCGCCTGCGTGACCGGACGTGCCGGAGGATAAGGATTGTACGCCTTGGTCGTTTGCCATGTCGTATACTAGTACAGGCTCGGTGACTTGTGTGGGGGTGGGTGACGGAATTGGTGTAGGTGTTTCGATTACGGGTGAGGGTGAGGGTGACGGCGAGGGTATTATTGACGGTGAGGGTGAAGGAGGTGGCGAGGGCAGTGAAGGGATTGGTGACGGAGAGGGTGACGGTGAAGGGCTTGGTGGGGGTGACGGACTTGGTGACGGAGAGGGGCTTGGGCTTGGTGACGGTGGGGTCGAAGTTGTGGGTGACGGTCTTGCCGCTGAAGCCGATGGGCTTGGGCTTGGCGATGGACTTGGCGATGGCGAGGGGCTTGGGCTTGGTGATGGCGACGGACTTGGACTTGGCGACGGTTCTGGACTAGGCTCTACCTCCGTTGGACTAGGCTCTACCTCTATTGGTGTTTCCTCGGGGGTTGGACTTGGCTCGACCTCCACCACCGCGCTAGGCGTAGGCTCTGTAGACGGCGTAGGTATCGGCCTGTTAGTTATGGGCGTGTCGCTCATAATTGTAATATCGTCTATGGTAAAGGTTACGGTATTATTTGTCAAAATCAAAAAGGCATACTCGAATTGCTCGGTATCTATTCCCCTGCTGTTTAAAATGGCGTTGGACAGCCGCGTTTCGATAACAAACTCGTCTAGCGTTTCCACTGTTTCAAGCTCCGAATAGGGATAGTCTGCCCCTGCGAGCATTACCTCTGTTTCCGACAACGCAAGCACGCGGCCTTGCACGCGGATAGTGTAGGTATTGCTGTTTAGGTTCATGCCCTCGGTGCTTATCTCTAGGGCGTGCAGGCTACTCGTCCTGCTCGAAACCTGTATAGCGTTGCGCCCCTCGTGTAGTGCGTTCGGCACTATGGTAAAGGCAGGGTTGCCCGACTGGTTGAGGAATGTCGTGCCGCCCAAAATGGGGTCTGCGCCGTTTAAGCCATTGCGTAGGTGCTGAATGTGGTTGTCCTTGGCTAAGGAGTACCATTCATTTGTGCCTAGCTCGTGGCTGTAGTCGTATTGGGGTTCGTCCACTACGGTCGGTGAAGCTAGTATTTCTGTTTCTGTCGGCACGGGTCTATCTATGGGGGTAACTACTACCTCCGTACCATTATCACCACAAGCAACAAAAACAACCAACATAAGCAGTAACAAAAACTTTTTCATTCTCATTCTCTCCCTATTATAAATTATCGTCTATATCATATCACGACAAACGCACGAAGCCAAAATGTGTTTAATCGCCGTTAAAAACCGAATTGCAGGGTTCTTTTGCCGTTCGTGCGGTTGTTGTGGCGAATTGTAGGGGACGGATTTATCCGTCCCGAGGTATGCACGTTCGTCAATTCGGGCAGGGTAACGTCCACTAATGCAGAGCGAGGTAATCTCGGGACGGATAAATCCGTCCCCTACGAAGAAACTACGCTCTTTTGCCGTTCGTGCGGTTGTTGCGGCGAATTGTAGGGGACGGATTTATCCGTCCCGAGGTATGCACGTTCGTCAATTCGGGGTGGGGGTAACGTCTATTAACGCAGAGCGAGGTAATCTCGGGACGGATAAATCCGTCCCCTACGAAACGGATAAATCCGTCCCCTACAATACCCTCAACTCTTAACAAACTCCAGCTCGTCAGTAATTTCCTGCGGTACCTTGCCGCTTTGACCCAGCTTTGCAATCAAGCGTTGCAGGTAGCTTTCGCGCTGCGAATTTTGGAAGCTAAACCGCTTTAGCGATTCGGAAAATTGCGGATTTTGTGCCAGCGCCTCGCGGTAGCTTAGCGCGAACGGGCAATGGAACATCATTATTTTCCGCGCGGTTTTGTTTAGGCGTGGTGTGCCGTTTGCTTCGTATAATACCCAGTCTGTGTAGTTTGAAACAAATACCGCTTTGTAATTGTTTCTCGCGCGGGTAAGCTCCTGCTTTATTTGTACCTTGACCTCGGTAGAAATATCGCGGTTTGTTCTGTAAAACTGCAAATAATCGTAATATTCGCCCGTAAGTGACTGCTCCGTGATGTCCTGCCACCGCGAGCCTTGTATACGCTTGCACATCTCCCATCTAAACTCGCCCGCAAGCCGTATAAGAAGCGGCTTCAGCTCTGTCAGCAGGAACAGCGGTATAAACATTCGGCCGCGTGTGGTACGCTTCCGCCCCTCTATTTCCTGCCACATAATTCCGCGAGAGCCGACATTGGGCATTAAAATAATGTCGGGCAAAATTTCTACGTTCACATTTTCGCGGGTAATTCCAGCCTCGGGGTTAGTATACAATGTTTCGCGATAAAATGCACCAAAATCTACTGCGGTTATTTCTCGCAAGGCGGTGTAAATTGCATCGGCGGTTACCATGGAGCTGTCTAGCCCGCGTTGTACATTGTTGTCGGAAAAAATGGGGCAAAACGTAGTAATTCGCCCAAAGGTCAGCTTATTTACTATAGGGAAAATGTTCTCGATTTCAAATTTCAGCTTCAAATCCCTGTCCGCCAAAAGCCGCGCTTCTTCCTTCGCATCAAATTTTTTCTGCTGCTTTTGCTCCGCTACGTGGGCGGCGTAGTCCATGTCAAATTCGTTGCGGCACGGCTCTTTTTTTCCTGTGTAAATGGCTGTGAGCCACTCTCTGGCGGTATATACGCCCTTTTCTGGCTCTCCGCACAAGGAATCCGCAAGCGAGTACAAATAGTCTGCGTTTTCGTAGCCTGCCAACGCCGCGTCCATGTACCCGAAATTCAAAAACATTTTTATAATAGTCGGCGGATTGGGTTCCTTTAGGCTTTTGATAAAAACTTCCTTATAAATGAGGTTAAAGTCCTGTGTAAGCTCGCGGCGTAGGCGGTGCATGTGGTCGTCGGAGCTGGTACGGTCGCTCGCCTTGGTGTATTCGTTTAATGCTCGTGTGAATTTGCTTGCTTGCTCGGCAGGACAGCCCGAGTAATTTAATATTATATTTAAGGAATCGGATAAATTTCGTTTTTCGCCTGTTCGTTGCTCGGGCGCTTTTTTGCCCTCGCGGCTTGCCGCTAGGCTATCGCGGTAGGTTGCTTGCCTTTGTTTAAAATATTCCTGTTCTATGGAGTTCATGCTTGACAGCGTGGTGATAATCGGCGTAATAAGCGCGTCCATGGCGGCATCTGCGCCCGAAATTTTTACGGAGGCCGCGTGCAGCTCCGTCACTAGCGAAAACAGGTCTAGCCCCGCCGAGCTTAACAGCACCTTGGATATAAGCGCGATATATTTTTCGTAGTAGTCAATCGCCGTTTTCGCGCGAGAAATTTCCTCCGCTATTCCCATAACAAAGCCTAGTGCTATGCCAGGTCTTGAAAACAAGGCTTTCTGCGTTGGCTCAAGCTCTCGTATACCATTATAATACTCATACGCCCAAATGGAAACCCCGCTTTCGGGGGAAGTGACCATGTCCATGGCAGGCAGTCGCTTGGAGGTAAAGGCATAGGTCGTACACAGCCTTTCATACGCAGGGTACGCGCTTGTAACAAGGGCGTACGCCGCCGCCGCTTCCTGCCTTAGGGCTTCGTGGTAGGCGAGGTACATATTTGCTTGCCTAATCGCAGAATTGACAATTACGCTGGCGACATCTTCCTTTTCGCGAAAAAGCGTGCCAAGCACGGAAACGCCGCCAAATGGCAGCATAATAAGCGACACATCAGAAGCCGCGGTATACGTAAAGCCGTAACCGCCGTCTATAAGCGCCTCCAGGCCGATAATATCGCCCTGCACAAAGGTGTAAGTCTGGCCGCCCGCCGCGGCCTCTACACTGCCCTTTGTGATAATCAAAATATTGCTAAGCGGCTCGCCCTTGGTGCAAATCAATGAGCCTCGGGTAAAATCTGCCATTTTGTGGGAAAACCTCCAGTGAATGGTGGAGTAGGGTGGTTGCTCTAGTATTTTACCATTTGAAAAATAAAATACAAGAGGGGGGTGGGTGTGTACTGAAAAATCCCTATAGGGGCGTACTGTCGCATTACAGGGCTACATTGTAACAAAGGCTATGGAATAAAACGTAATTCTACCCTATAATAGATACAACATATCCACACAAGGGGGTACAACCATGCCAAAAAAACACCTACCCACCAAACTACTACTCACATTCACACTCCTATTCACACTCCTATTCATACTCCTACAATACACCCACGCCCTATCACAGCCACCCTCCACCTCCGCCACGCTCTCCCCCGACCTACACCCCGCAGGCGGTATGCTTTGGGATACATGGGAGGATATACAATCCATTCTACGAGAACAGGAATGGGAACAAGACCACGACCCCAACCCCCCACTACAAGGCTTCTCGCTACCAACATCAGTAGACCTAACCGACCTTTTCCCCACACCGAGACACCAAGGCACACAAAATAGCTGTGTCGGCTGGGCGGTAGCATACGCCGTACGCTCAAGCCAAGAGGAAGTCAAGCGCGGTTGGGGGCTAGATACAGACGAGCATTTGTTTAGTCCGTCATATGTATACAATCAGCTAAACGGCGGTGCAAACGACGGAATAAGCATATATAGCGCGATGCGAATTATTTACGAGCAGGGCGTAAGCACGCTCGCTTCTTTCCCATACAATGCGAGCGACTGGCTTACACAGCCGAATGAGGCGCAGCGCGAGGAAGCCGCCCATTTTAAGGTGGACGACTTTTATATAATCCAAGGGCTGGAAAATATAAAAAGACGTTTGGCGGACGGTGACGGCGTGGTTATCGGTATTGATGTTTTGCCAGATTTTGACACGCTAAGCCCCTCCAACCCCATATTTGACGACCCTAGCGGCACAAGCAGGGGCGGCCACGCGGTTACGCTTATTGGCTACTCTGACGATATGCAGGCGTTTAAATTTATCAATTCGTGGGGAACGGCGTGGGGGCTTGGCGGCTATGGGTGGATTTCGTATGAGCTAATGGCGGACGTTCGCGCTAATCAATATAGCGTGGCGGTTGGTTATGTTATGGGTGAGCCGATTGTTATTGAAAATTACTTTGTATACGCGCTCGCCAACGGCGAAGCCGTGCTTGCCCGATATATCGGCACAGACGAAGGTGTCGCTATTCCCGACACGCTGGGCGGTTTTCCTGTAACGGCAATCGGGGACGGCGCATTTCAAGGCAATACGCGAATAAAAACGGTTTCGATTCCCGAGGGTGTAACAAGGCTCGGCGAACAAGCGTTTATGAATTGCACGGAGCTAGAGGTGGCAATAATTCCCAAAATCGTAACAGCTATAGGGCAGCGCGCGTTTCACCATGTCCGAACCGCGCGTGACGACATTCCTCTGCCTAAGCTCGTTATTTATTGCGAAAATTCCTACGTGCTGGAATATGCCCTGCAAGAAGGTATTCCCTTTGTGGAGCTTGGCTTAGTTCGTGTCGAGGGCGTTTCCATAGAGGGCGAGCAGGTTATTACGCTATATGCAGACGGCGACTCCGAGCTACAGCTTAACGCGAATGTTTACCCCACCGACGCAGGGGTGAGAACCGTGACATGGACATCATCTGCGCCAAAGGTGGCGACGGTATCAGACACAGGCGCGGTCACAGCCTTGACCGAGGGAACGGCAGTAATTACCGTAAAAACCTTGGACGGCGGCTTTACCGCGGACGTGACAATAAACGTGGAAATTTTAACCCCTGTATGGGCAATCCGCTTGGAATCTGCGTATGGGGAAGATGAGGTAGACTTCGGCACAATCGGGTATGGTAAATATTTCGGGGGTGCGCCTCATCGCCTTGTGTACGTTCATAATATAGGAAACACGTCTACCGGGGCTTTGCAGGTTACCGTAGACGACGATACGGCTTTGCCGCTTTTGGGGGCGTGGGGTCTGGACGATATTCCCGCGGGCGAAGCAGGGTATTTTGTGATAGACAATTTGCAAACATGGAAGCTAGATGTCGGCTCGTACGAAGCCGTTTTTACCGTAGCCGCCGCGGACGGCAACACAAACCCGATTACGCCGCAGTCGCTAAAAGCGCGCGTTGAGGTTGTACCCATAGTGCCAGATGTGACATGGCCGCAGGATTTGTTGGCGGTTTTGGGGCAAACTCTAGGCGATATTGACTTGTCGGCGTTTGGCGAGGTACACGAGCCTGCGGGCAGGTTTTCTTGGACGGAGGGCGATAGCACGCTTGTGGGCGATGTGGGCTTGCAGGTACACAGTGTTACGTTTACGCCCGATAGTGGAAATTATACCGCGGTGAGTAATGATGTTAATGTATGGGTATTCGCAGACGATGAGCCTTTATGGGAAATAAGCCTAGAGCCTAACTTTGACGGCGATGTGGCGGACTTTGGCACAATCGAGTATGGTAAATATTTTGGGGACGCGCCTTATCAATACGGTGCAATCATTCGCAATGTAGGAAATCGGCGTACAGGGGCTTTAGATGTTAGCATAGACGACGACACGGTTTTTGCGTTTTTGGCGTGGGCTACGGACGATATTGCAATCGGCGGTGTGGGGTATGTAATTGTAGGCGCGTACACGGGCGAGGTAGACGTGGGCGTGTACGAAGCCACTATTACCGTAGCCGCCGCGGAGGGCAACACAAACCCGATTGAGCCGTTGTCGTTTAAGGCGCGCGTTGAGGTTTTGCCTATAAAGCCAGATGTGACATGGCCGCATGGCTTGGTGACGTTCATAGGGCGAACGCTGGGCGATATTGATTTGTCGGCGTTTGGTGAGGTGCATGAGCCTGCGGGTAGGTTTTCTTGGACAGAGGGCGGCGGTACGTCTGTGGGTGATGTGGGCTTGCAGGTACACAGTGTTACGTTTACGCCCGATAGTGGGAATTATATTGCGGTGAGTTTTGATGTGAGTGTGTATGTAGATAGCTTTCCGCCTACTGGGGTTGGGGATATGAGAGGTATGACGGCGGCTATGATGATGTGTGGATTGGCGGCGTTGGGGTTGTGGGTAAAGTTCTTGCGTTCATTCAAAACTGGCGGAACGCGGATTGCGTAGGTTTTTAAAGGGAATCAAACACGGATTTAACGGATTTACACGGATTACGCGGATTTTTTCTCGCGTACATTTAAAGCTAACGCAACACGTACTACAAGTATTATCCCTCGAACGAATCCGCGTAAATCTGCGTAAATCCGCTAAATCCGCGTTTAATTGCCCTTAATTTACACAGATAAAATCTGCGTTCCACTGCCCTTAATTCACACGGATAGAATCCGCGAAAATCCGCGTGCTCTGCCCTTAAAATCCACTAAATCCGCGTTCCAGTTAAAAAACCCGCGTTCCATGCCTCTAAAATCCGCCAAATCCCCATTCCATGTCCTTATACCTCACATCTACACAACCCCACAAAACAATCGGCTCGTCACACGCGGCAACCACCATAACCGTCATTCGCGTTTCGTCTACTCGCGCCATTTTTATTTCCGCAATGCCCGAAGCAAGCGCATTGCCCCCGATTCTAAACTCGCCGCGGTCGGCGTGAAACGTAAACAAATATTCATACGCTCTATCCTGCGGGTCTAATTGCCACAACGCCAGCGAATCCAAATTATCCTCGCTATCCGTTTTTAAGTCAATCTCCCACGCCAGCTGCAAATTCATTAAAAGCGCGTCCATGGTAATTCTCGCGTTTTCAAAGGCGTTTTGGCGTTCAAATAAATTCGCGCCAGACATCGCGGTATATTGCCACACAAACAGAATACCTGACATCAGCACAAGCCACAAGCCCAGCGCGATTACCATTTCAATAAGCGTTAGCCCCGCTGTTTTTTTCACGCTACTCCCCCTGCTTTTTTTGACTCGCCTTCGGCGATTTTTCATGTGCGAAACTACCTATTCAACGCCCGAATCACCTCCTCCGCCGAGGTTTGTCCGCCGAGCAGCGAGCGCAGCGCGTTTTTTCGCATTAGGTTTTGTTTGCGTAGCCGTGCGGAAAATTCGGCGGGCTGTGTGCGAATTTGGGTACGCGCATCGTCGTCTATGATGATGTATTCGTACACCGCAAAGCGCGAGCGAAAGCCAGTGGAATGGCAGTGCGAACAGCCCTTGCCCGCGTATACTACGGTGCTTTCGGGCAGGTCTAGCAGCTGTGACTGGCGCGTGGTTAGCCTTGTTTCAAAGGCACAATCGCCGCATATTCGGCGTACTAGCCGCTGTGATATTATTCCGTTTAATGCCGAAGCCGTCAAGTACGGCTCTATTCCCATGTCGCAAAGCCGCTCAATCACGCCCGCCGCATCGTTTGTGTGTAGGGTGCTTAAAACCACATGCCCTGTGATTGCCGCTTGGATTGCGATTTTCGCCGTTTCCTTGTCGCGAATTTCGCCGAGCATAATTATGTCGGGGTCTTGGCGTAAAATATGGCGTAACGCAGTCGCGAAATCTACCGTTTTTTTTTCAATATTTACGTGATTTACGCCCAAAATCGGGTTTTCTACGGGGTCCTCGATGGTGACTATGTTTGCGGCTTCGTTATTTAGCTCCTCTAGGAAGCAGTTGAGCGTGGTTGATTTTCCGCTGCCCGTAGGCCCTGTCATAAAAATCGCGCCGTGAGGTCTATTAAATAGCTCTGTCAGGCGCGAAAGTTCTTCTTCAAAAAAGCCAAGCTCGTTTTTTTTGAGCCGTGTACTTCGCAAGAGCCGCAGTACCGCTTTTTCACCGTAAATGGTCTTTAGCGTGCTTATTCGTATTTCCGTATTTTCGTCCAGAGTAAAATGGCCGTCCTGCGGCAGCCGTTTTTCCGCAATATTTATACCTCCCATAATCTTTAAACGCGAAATCACGTTAGGCAAAAGCGACGCATCTATTTCCTTATGCGTAACAAGCCTACCGTCTATGCGGAAGCGCACTCTTAGTTTGTCTGAATATGGTTCTATATGTACATCACTTGCCCGATTTAATATTGCCGCCCTGATAATCGTGTCGATAAACTGTACCGTGGGCGTGGACGAAATTTCCGCTATCAGCTCGTCCGATATTTCCGTATCGCCATGGTTCTGTCGGTGTCGTTCCAACAAAAAATTCGTGGCAATTTCGTCAATAGACTGCTCACCAAAGGTCGTATCTATGTAAAGCCGCAAGTCCGCCTCCTCCGCAAAGGCAGGCAAAACAAAACGCCCCGTAACGTCCGCCACGCGGGAAACCGTTTCCTTATTATGCGGCTCGCACATAGCCACAAGCAGGTGATTTCCACGCAGACTAATAGGAAGCGCAAGAAACCGCAACGCATACTCATGCCCAAGAAGCCCTGCCGCAGCAAGGTCAATATCCACTTCCGCAAGGCGAATTTTGGGGAACTTGGGGAGGGGGGGGTGTGCGGGGGGTTGTGCGGGGGTTTGTGCGGTCATTGGGTAGGCTCCTTTGTGGTTTAGTGGGTTTGGGGTTTGTGGGTTTTGGTTTGTGGGTTTTGGTTTGTGGGTTTTGGTTTGTGGGTTTTGGTTTGTGGGTTTTGGTTTGTGGGTTTGGGGGTTTGTGGGTTTGGGGTTTGTGGTTTGGGGTTTGGGGTTTTGTGGGGTTGTGGGCTGTAGGTTGTGGTTTTGTGGGTTTGTAGTTTGTGGTTTTGTGGGTTGTGGGGTTGTGGGGTTGTCGGAGAGTGTCGTAGCTTGTTTATATTGTATATCTGTGGGAATGTCAAGGGGGGATAGGTAAAAATTTTGTAAAATTTGATTTTTCCTGCCCAAATACACGGCAATTATCGGGTTTTTGGAAATATAAAACACGGATTTAACGGATTTACGCAGATTTACGCGGATTCCTTCGGACGTAGCGGATTTTCGTGGACGTTCGTGGATTTTACCACGAGCCAATCCGCGTAATCCGTGAAAATCCGTTAAATCCGTGTTTGATTCTTCTAAAAAATCCGCACTCCATTTCCTTAAAAACAGCCACGAAGCCCATAATTTACAGGCTTCATGGCTGTCTTTACTAAAAAGCTGTTAAGGCTCCGAGGCGACATTCCCACCAAGCTACATTCGGAGAAAAGGGGCTATGCCTCCCCATTACTAGCAGGAATCAGCAACACCTGCCCGACCCGCACCCAATTATAACTCAGCTTGTTAATCGCCATAATAGTATCCTGCGTCGTCCCGAATTTTTGGGCAATCGACCACATTGTGTCGCCCTGCACTACGGTGTAGCTCATATACTCGTAGGGCGGGCCGTAGAAGGACTGCAATACGCCCTCGGCTATGGCGGCGGCGTAGGCGGTTAGGTTTTGGTCGAATAGCTGATTGTCCAGCGGATTGGTGATGAAGCCCATTTCGAGCAGCATGGCGGGCGCGGTGGTGTTACGCAAAACGGCGAAGTTTTCGCGGAAAACGCCCTGATTGCTCTGCACGCCAGCATCAACTATATCGCCGAGTACGTTCATGGCGTAGCGTACATTTAGCGACGGCGCGGTGTTGAAAATATAGTTGCTTACGCCGTTTGCCGCTGGGTTACTGCTTGCGTCCCTGTGAATGGAAACAAAAATGTCGGCGTTGTTGCTGTTGGAAATCGCGCTGCGTTCGTCCAGCGGAACGTCGTAATCGCCATCTCTGGTCATAATCACGCGCTGCCCCTTTTCTAAGAGGATTCGCTGTACCTCCTTGGCGAGCCGCAGGGTATCGTCTGCCTCGCGCCGTCCGTAGGCTACCGCGCCTGGGTTTGTGCCGCCGTGACCTGCATCTATTACGATTGTTTTTACCGCGGCAGGCGGAGAAATCGGGTTGGGGTTGGGATTGCGTGAAAAAAGCGTGTTCCATGTGGCGGTGTTTACTACGCCTGTTTGCGGCAAGCTGTTGGCTTGTTGGAACGCGCGGACTGCCGCGTCCGTCAATGGGCCGAAAATGCCGTCCGTGGAAAGCGGCGGGCTTGCGCCTAGCTCGTTTAGCCGCTGTTGTACCTGCGAAATACTCGGGCCTTGCATATTTAGCCGTAAATCGACACCTGGGTACGGCGGCCAAATGGTCTGCGGCGGCGGCAATGGGTTTGGCGGTGGGCTTTGGTTAAATAGCGCATTCCAAGTGGTAATATTTACCACGCCTGTCTGCGGCAAGCCGTTGGCTTGTTGAAACGCGCGTACTGCCGTTTCCGTAGCGGCGTTAAACGTGCCATTTGTAGGAAGCGGTGGGCTTGCGCCTAGCTCGTTTAGCTTTTGTTGTACTTGTGCTATGCTCGGGCCTTGCATATTTAGGCGTAAATCGACACCTGGGTACGGCGGCCAAATGCTTGGCGGAGGCGGCGGCAATGGGTTTGGCGGTGGGCTTTGGTTAAATAGCGCGTTCCAAGTAGTAATATTTACCACGCCAGTCTGCGGCAAGCCGTTTGCCTGTTGAAAAGCGCGTACTGCCGTTTCCGTAGCGGCGTTAAACGTGCCGTTTGTAGGAAGCGGCGGAGTCGCTCCTAATTCATTCAGTTTTTGCTGTACCTGTGCTATGCTCGGGCCTTGCATATTTAGCCGCAAATCTACGCCTGGGTACGGCGGCCAAATGCTTGGCGGCGGCGGTGCAATTGGATTGGGCGCAGGGTTCTGATTAAACATGGTATTCCAAGTGGTTATATTTACCACGCCAGTCTGCGGCAAGCCATTTGCCTGTTGAAACGCACGTACTGCCGATTCCGTCATTGCCCCAAAAATGCCGTCCGTGGCAAGCGGCGGAGTCGCTCCTAATTCATTCAGTTTTTGCTGTACCTGTGCTATACTCGGGCCTTGCATATTTAGCCGCAAATCTACGCCTGGGTACGGCGGCCAAATGCTTGGCGGAGGCGGTGCAATGGGATTGGGCGCAGGGTTCTGATTAAATAGCGTATTCCATGTCGTGACATTTACCACGCCAGTCTGCGGCAAGCCGTTTGCCTGTTGGAACGCGCGTACTGCCGATTCCGTAGCGGCGTTAAACGTGCCATTTGTAGGAAGCGGCGGACTTGCGCCTAGCTCGTTTAGCTTTTGCTGTACCTGTGCTATGCTCGGGCCTTGCATATTTAGCCGTAAATCGACACCTGGGTACGGCGGCCAAATGCTTGGCGGCGGCGTAGGACACGGCATACCGTCAAGCAGATTGTATTCGTCTACTATTCTATACCACGAGCCTTGTTTATAGCGTAATGCACCGAGACTAAACAAAGAAGCAGAAATAAACGGCTTAAACCATTTTTTGTCCCATGCAAAATTAAAGCCCTCGGATTTTTTTAGAGGGCTTTAATTCTTTCGACACTAGCAATTCAGCATCACAGTTGGCTTATTAGCGGAAGTTCAACCGTCAAAAAAACTGGAACAAAGAACAAATACCATGATTAACCTTTTTCTGTGCTTGATTTTCTTTAAGCGTGCAATGGGTCACTTCCCAAAACATACTTCCTCTTACAAGTCGACACAACTTGTCCACGTCATGGACAAAACATTCTGCCTTTTTTCAGCAACCCCAACATATAATTCTTTATCATTTGGTGTCCTGTTTAAATAGTGTACAATCATTGCTGAAAATGCACTTGAATATTCAAGATTTGCTAATTCTTTTTCAGCTATCCAAACCAATACACCTTCGTCTGTATGCAGAATCTCTTTAGTTGAGCAATCTCCAAAATAGATATACATTTGCAATATCTCATTTTCAATACGATGTATTATAATGTAAAGTAGCTCCAATGCCGATATTTGATTCATCTCTATTCCTGTTTCTTCTTCAATTTCTCTGTAACAAGTATCAAGTGGGTAGTTCATTTCTTGAGGTTCAATGTGTCCGCCTACGCCACTCCATTTTCCTGGTGCAACGCGCTTTGTTTTAGCACGCTTTAGTAGCAAATATTCGTCTTTATGGCGCAGAAAAGCAGCAACACCGTTTCTTAATGTAATCATATCAATCACTCCCCGAAAAAAAATGTACACTTACATTTTTAGTATAAATTATAATGGTCATCTAGTTCACTTAAAGTATTAACCTGCTTAAACAGTTGTTAATTTTTTCTTTATTAACGGTTATTTTCAAGAATAAGACTCAATTTCAGTTAATGTGTTCTTTATTGCAAGATACCTTCTGTCTGTTTTGCAATCGTCTCCAAAATATACCAGCGCGTCCATTAAATATTTTTTTGCTGACAGATAATCATTTTTATTATAACAAGCAGTTCCGATAGTCAGCAAAGCGTTGATTAGTATGCCATTATCAACTTCTCCTATATCAAACAAACCTTGAAAAATCCCGAGTGTCTCAGAATAATCACTGAGTGCATTGGTAATTTTGCCGCGTGACTCATTTATAACTCCTTTGTTCATCAAGCAAACGGCATATTCTGTATTGACACCTTTTTCTTTACCCTTTAAAGAAATTACGAGTTTCAATGCTCTTTGTATATAATACATAGCCATATTTACATCATCTAGTTTGCGGTAATTAAAACTGAGCAACTTCAACGCCTCAACTTGAAACAAAGATTTTTGAGGCAAATCTATGATAGGAAGGAGAACGGTTATAGCTTCATCATACATTCCATGTTTTTGAAAATTGCGAGCATCAAATATACAGAGTTCAATGTCTTGCTGTTTCATAGACAACTCCTCTTTCTCAACAAAAAAACTGCAAAGAGAGACAAGAAACAGTCATTTTGTTCGCAGTTCGTAATTACTTGTTTAATTTTATTAATACCTCAGCTTCATCATCAATTATAATATCTCCGAAAATTATCGGCAACATCTCCCTAAACTCAACAAGTAAAGGCAATGCCAGTTCTCTTATTTGCGGATGAGCAGTTTTAGCTGCACGTTGTTTGAAAAAATTTCTCCATTGACGAAGATTCATAGTAACGACAATTTCCGACTTAAGGCTGTGCGGTAAAACGCTTCGTGCTTCTTCTGGGGTCGCTCCGAGTTCTATCATCTCAAGGTACGTTTTTTCAGCAATTATCATATGTTTTTCCCATAATTCGTACAATTCACTGTCCGTATTCCAGTAATAAGGACGTATAAACGTAACCTCGTTCCCAAATTTATTATGGGAATAATTGCAATAACGGGTACTCTCCATTGAGTAACTGGCAATACGATGGCGCACAATATTATGCGTAATTCCACGATCACAAATAAAACGTACCGAAATATTTACATGTTCCACAACAGACTCATGACCTCTGCTCAAAATTTTCGTCAAAAATGTTGCGTAGGACTCATCTGTTGCATTCCCCTCACTTTTCCAGCAAACCCTTCCTGCCGCTTCCATTTTTTTCAACAATTGAACGCTGTCTAATTTATCAATTACCGTGTAACTTGGTGCTATGACTTTCACAATCTCACTCCTATTGGCACTGTTTATTGTGATAAATACACATCACGTATAAACCTATGTGACTAGAAATTTTCTTAACAGAAGAAAGATAACATAAAAGGTCAATTCAGTCAAGCCTACCACGGCATTCTAATTTTGAAATATTTATGTAATAATCATATTTAACTATCAGCTGATGATATTTTATTGAAAAAATTTCAATAAATTTTACGTAAATTTTGCTTTCGTTTTTGCGAAAAAAGAAAAATCCAGATGATTGTTACAGGAATCCATGACTAGAACTAGCAGAGGAATGGATAAGGCAACAATTCCTTCAATTTAAGAATTTTACCTTCCGGCATTAAGATAAGGGCATTCAAGTTTTCGAAGTTAATAAGGCGTATAAATTCACGACACCTGCCACATGGTTGGATTACAATAGATTGTCTTACTGCAACTAACTTGTATATTTTATTTTCATCATTTTTTATCATCTCGGCGATTGCTGAATGCTCGGCACAAAAGCCAATGCCACAATCAACCTCAATGTTTACACCTGTGTATATATTTCTATTTTCTGACATTAACGCACAGGCTACCGAAGCCATTTTCACATGTCGATTCAATCTCTTTTTTATTTTTGCCAAATCTGTCGCTATGGACAGCAAAAACTCAAAGTCCTTATCCATATAGGTTACCCAACTTTATAATCTTTGATTTTATATATGCTAATTGTTCTTCAAGGATATGATTATCTCTGCTGTCTCCACTGTAATGCTCTACTATAATAGACAATGCCTCAAATTGCAGAACACGTATTTTTACTAATTGTTTTCTTGATTCTTCCCTTTCATCTATTGACGAAAGGGATTTCCTGAAGAAGCTTTGAACCTTATGTGCATAACGCTCTAAACCTAAGCTTGAAAAACAATTAAAAATCTCTTCAACTGTTTTATCTTTAAATTTATATGCATACATCATCTGCTCTAAAGAAAAATCTTTTAAAATTTCAGCCGGAATATCATAGAATATTTTAGTAAAGGGTTGGAGTCTAAGGGGCTTCAGCAAGCTAGAGTGACCTTGCAGTTCATTTTTACTTATAAAGCACAAATTGTCTTGAATGTCTTGTAATGTCATATCGTAGTCAAAAAATATAAATCCTAAATCAATAGCCACATTGAGACTTTGCAATTTTTTTATAACTCTTGAGTTTGTGTCAACCTTTGTGCATTTATTGTAACGTTGTATTTGATTTGTACATCCCGATTCTATTCCTATGAACAATTCTTTAAGTCCATATTGCGTAAACATTTCTATGGTGTTGAATCGCTCATCATCTGCGACATCTGTAGGTTTAACGGATATGAAATATTTAATATTTTCGGAGATTTTTCCAGCAATGACATTTTGTTTAATCTGTTCAACCAGAAAACGGAATCTTTCTGTATCGTCACCAATAAAGTCCTCATCTGAAAAATACACCGAAGTTAACCCATTGTCACTTAAATCAATTAATTGAGCAATAATTTCATTAACTGGTATTGGTCGCCATTTGCTATTAGGGTATTTATGAGCAACACCACAAAAACTACACTTATTCCAACTGCAACCCCTGCTTGCTTCAATTCTTGCTATTCCGGTTTTTTCTTTAATAAATGTGTTGAATTTTCTTATAGGTGGAACGTATTCATTTAAATTGCAAACGGTACGATTAGTTACAACTATATTCCCTTTTTCGGAGTAGGCCATATTTGGAATACGCCTCAAGTCAATATTGTTCGTGGTCAATAGCCCCTCTACCAGCTTTGTGAACATAATCTCACCTTCGCCTATAGCACATAGTATATCAGGATATTGAGTCAGTAATTGGCTGTAGCCAAATGTAGACACCGTGTTGCCAACTACAAAACACGCCGAACTACCTGCACTTTCGTACATTTTGTAGAGTGCTTCAAAAACACTTATTCCTTCTATGTGAATTCCCACACCAATTACATCATACCTGTCAATTGAAAAATCCAATCCATCTTTTGAGTACCATTTCATATCTATTTTTACAACAGAACCTAATGTACGTTCAAGACATGCAGCCAGTAACTCTATTCCAAGTGGCTCATTGTATTCATTCCTGACGTCCCCTGTATCAAATAAAAGTATATTCATTTAACGCCTCCTTGGTATGATTTCCAAATAATGTGTTATAAATTTTCACTTATTGCAAATTTTAACTTCTCACAAAATGCATACAAAGGAACTTCGTGTATTGCTAGATGAAGAATGATATTGTCTAATGCTGAATTTTTAGCCGACACTTCTTTTTCGTAATTTTCCATTCCAAGTTTTAATTGAGATAGTACCAGCGGCATACCTAATTTTTGCGAAACGGGCCTTGCAAGACTATTAAGAATCCAAGGCGGAACATAGTGGTTTCCTGGTATACGCCTTAAAAGAAATGACATATGTTTTATTCTTTCTATTTTACGAACAACACTCGTCTGTTTTTCTAAAATACTATTTATATCATCAGAACTGCGGCTTAATTCCTTGAAGGTCTTAAGGAAATGTTTCCATATTATCTGGGATTTGAGATAATCATAATCTTTGCTTGTCAAATCCATAATGTCATATTGACTGATGCCAAAAACATTAAATAATTTTAATAGGAAATAAGGACTAACAAATCTACTCGGTGATTTTTCCGGAACGCTTAGTCGTTTTTCTAAATTTAATATTTCAAAATATCTGTTATATGAAACTCTTGTGTTCATGGTTAAAATTCCTGTATGGTAATAAGCGGCACTTTCCAAATGCAAATATTTCTTATATTGAAATTCGTTGATGTAACCCTCTGAAAACAATTCATCAAGAATAATTCTATACTGTCGGCTATATATGTGACCACCTGTTCTATTTAATAAAGCATCAATCCTATTCAATAGTTTTCCAGATGATTTACTATCGAAGCCACAGTCACTATCTGATAACAAAGCTAACTCATGCTGGAGCCTTTCACTGAAAACCCCAACTTGTGCCGCTTCGTTAGTTGTATGATGAATAACGTTTGTATTAACAAACAAATTTTCATTAATTTGTTTAACCTTCGCTTCTATCTTTGCTTTTTCATTTCCGCCTGTTGATTGTTCAACCTTAGAACTGAAATAATCTTGAATATCATTAAAGTATCGCGTGGTAACAATTTTACCATCATCAAAAAATTGCCTTAGGCAATTACCCATTAAAATGATGTTTGAAAGGGATGTTTCTATTAAATGTGAAGGGGGCAGAACTATGCAATCACATAAAAAAAGGAGTAATTTTAAATTTAATATATGATTCGGGCTGTAATTTATCAGCTTCAAAGACCCATTCATGGATTCAATTTCAAATTCCGGATAATATATATAATCTGTTTGGACTTGCCGGATATCGGATAAATTGCTGTTTGCAAACACTACTTTAACATTTCCGTTGTTTACTTCATTTGAAAATCTTTTGTCAAAATGAGCATATTGAGCTACGATTAAGTTATGCGACTGATTGCCTGTAACTGAAATCGTTACATTGCTTGAATCCTTAGGCTTGCTTCTTTCCCCCAAAATGTATTCCCCCTTCACTTATTGTAAGTGTTTGAGCAACAAACATAGCGTTGACAGTATTGCCTGAAACTATCATTGAGCCTGGCTGTGCAGGGGTACTTGGTAAGGCATTAAACTGTTTTGGTTCATGGTCAAGCGGGATTGTTGGATTTAAATCCGCAACTGTTCCGGATTCAATAAGAGAACCGAAAACTCCTTTTTGTGAAAAAATATAATAGCAGTAATCAACAGCAGACTCGGAAGCTATCTTTTGATATTTATCTTTACATAAATCCTTATGGTATGCCCAATCACAAATCGCTTTAACAATTATCCATTCTGTTATTCCATGCAAGCGACACAGGGAATAAACACCATAAGATTCCATTTCGCCACCGATGGGCTGATATGATTTAAAGTCAGTTAAAAGTTTGTTTCTAAATTCATAGTTGTTAATAAGTTTTGAACCGGTAAGGATAGCTCCCTTATATACCGTCGCTCTCTTACTCCCAATATAGTAATCCCAGTCATCACTATCGCTAAATGCATTAAAAAGTTGAAATCCGGTTTCTTTTGAGTCTTCTTTATATTCATTAGAAGATTCTTTTATGCGTTCGGTGTCATAAGGCAGTATCTTCTTAGAAACTAAAACATCACCAATTGCTTGTTTATACTCATCGACTCCGAATGCAATGCCAACCATTATAACGGCAATTGGATTTATTATTTTGGCTAGTTCGCCAACAAGTGGTATTGATGCAGGGTTTGTATAGCCTTGCTCATCTATGTGAATATGCGCAACATTGTATAATCCCAGTTTACCGATTTTATAGGATTTGCCTTTAATAAAATCTTTACTTTCTGATATAAATTTATTTTCAAAGGCTGATTTTTCATATTTGTTAGCTGTCACAAATAAAAATAAATTACTCATATGTGATAACTCCCCCTCAATAGGTATTTTAATGGATTTCCTGTAAAAATACACTGCATATAGTAATGAATATTAATCCATTTAACATTTTATTATAGGTTTTCTTTTATATCTACATTGCTTTGATTCTGTTAAAGCTATTTGCATATGGTTGATTTGTTCCTAAACGCCACTGAATCATCAATTTTATAAAGCTAGAATGTAAAACCACATAATATACTCTTTTAACTTCCCGTTCGCCAAATTTTAGCCATGACACACTATTAAACTCCAGCGAATGAACTTCTGCTAATTCGCCAAATGAGAATCTAAGAGATATGATTTGAACCCGCATTTATTACAAGTTTCTTGGACACAATAATTCTAGACACGAACATAATATCATAAAATAATGCTATGTGCAATAGTTAAATTATTTCCCGCAGCACTATATACTCATTATCTAAGGCGGTAGACAAGATGATTAAATATGAAGAATGGCTAACGAGCTTTGGTTCAAGGCTACGGCACGAAAGGGAAAAGCAGGGCTTAACACGCAATGCGTTGGCAAATCAAGCTGATACAGCCCAAGATTATATAGCACAGCTTGAACGTGGGGACAAAAGCCCCAGTATGCGTACACTCATCAACATTTTAACAGCCTTAGATGTATCGGCAGATTCGCTGATATTTGGGGCGACCGAAGAAAGACTGAGCGAAATGGATTCGCTATTGAATGAGTTCATAGGATTTTTGAAACGGCGAAGTGTTGAGGATGCGACTACTCTATATGAGATAATGAAATTTTTGTCAAGATATGTGATAGCGGACATATGCGAGAGCGGACAAAGGGACACAAACTGATTACCGGTAATTTTCGTCAGCTATGCAGTGGATGGTATAAATATGACGTAATGGTAAAAACAATTCGTATCTGTCACATCTGCATTACACTTTTTTCACGTATTTTTATAACATTCATCAATTTTTGAACACATGCCGCCAGCTGGGTAATTGGATTAAATTTATTGCCTACAGTTAGATTTATGTAAAAAAAGACCTCTTTTAGGTGATTTGCAACACATTTTAGCTGTATTTGCAGCACATTTCAGTCAAAACTATTGACATTTTATGCCATTTGTGCTATAATAGGGGCAGATAATAAGAAATATTGTCTGCTTTAGGGGAAAATTACAATTCAAAAACACAATTCCCTCGCACATTAACAGTTGTTAGTTTAGTCCGTAGGTCAACACGACTATGGGCTTTTTTGCGTGCTTAGAATCCCAAAAATCCAAAGGGCAAAGCCCTAAATTCCAAAGGAGCGATTTACATGAAAGTATCAGAAGTATCAGAAAGGCTCAATCGTATTGCGAATATTTTCGCACCCGATGAAACGGAAGCGTTCGTTAATACTTGGATACCAACGGCCACCTATGTGCTTAAAAAAGCCATTGCCCTTGGTTACGACACCGAACAACTCATGCTTGTTTACGTCCCGGCAGTATCCGAATATACTTTCGAGGGTTTGCTTGAAAAACTACATCAAACTCGCAAGAAAAAAGGCTGCGAATGGGACAATGAATGGCGTTGGGGGTCGCTTTGGAGCGAAACGAAGGAAGTTTTTGGAGACTATGGACTGGGAGATGAAGCCCAACTGTTTGTCATGCTGCGCGGTGAAGGTAAAGACGGATTATTCTTTACAAGCACCTATATTTTCGAGCAAATTGCCAAAGCCAAGGAGTTCTTCACCGAAAAAGAAGGTACAACCTACTTGTCGCCAGTAGCTTACATTTCGGCACAGATAGTTCTTGCTTCCGAAAGCGAAGATGGAACAAAAGGCTTGCTCGACTACAATGATGGCGAATATACGTTCACAATGTTCCCGCAATTTTCTGACGACGGATTCATCGAAACTACCGATGGGCGCTTCGTGTCGGACATGTATGTGAGCGATGTTGGTCGGCTCAAGTTGGGCAGGTCGGATGACCATGCAAGTTCATATGGGGGCTTGAGCCTTGCGGTGGGGGAGTAGCTTACTGCTATTGTTTGGTAGCAAGACTTTTTTCCTCGCACATATTAACAACATCTAACAACGACCAAAAACCCACCGATATGGTGGGTTTTTTCTTGCATGGACAAATAGAAAAAACCTAAAAATTGACAGCCATTTTGACAGCAATTACACATTATTTTAGTGTCTAACACAGTCCGCCAGAAAACATCTTACAGTAGTAAAATGCCATAAAACGGCGCATTTGTCAAAGCTCAAAACCAAGAGGTCAGTGGTTCAAATCCATTCCCCGCTACCAAGATTATTACTACTGTAAAATGAGCCGAAAAGGCTCATTTTACATAGTGTTTTCACGAGCCAATTTATAGCTTTGACAGCCATTTTGACAGCAGTTGTTCCGTCTGACAGCAAAAGCCACTGTCCGAAAACAGCAGCTTCTGTTGAATTAGGTCTGATTCTATACTGCACTCATTATTGACTGCCCGCCTCTAAATTTACGTTCTAAACAATCGTTCCTTAATGGCAGAAATAGCGGCGCGTTGGGTTTCCGCTGTTCCGTGTTGGTAGACACCTACGCCCCATGTCGCTCCTGCTTGTTAATAAAATCTTCAATGGCGCGGGTACTGATAAGCCTTCGCTTGCCGATTCTGACAGTTTTTATGGCGTGTTGGTGGACTAAATCGTAAAATTTCCAATGAGCGATACCAAGCCTGCCACACGCCTCCTTAACGCTTAGTAGACGTATATCTGCTTCTTTAGTTTTCTGCTCCATAATTCTCCTTTCGCTTGAAATCAAAAAGGGCGGTTTGGGTGTATACACATAGACGCGTCAGCGTTTCTGCGACCAAACCGCCCTTTAATGGGCAGAAAATATTGCTAACGCAACAAATTCTATGTGTATACATTCTTATTATACCACATGTTTTGTCATAAAATGGCGGGCATATCGTATTACTGGTTTTTCGGGAATTGTGTCGGGAACAATGCTCCCCTATGCGTGGAAAAATAGCAATGCACGTTCGGCTTGAAATGTGGTTATATGTTGTCCTTTGTTTAGACGTTTTCTTATTCATAGATGGGGATTCCTTTCCTATGTGTACACGCCGTATGGGCGTGTAAGTCATATCCTCAACCACTATCCGAACGCCGATTATTTCAAAAATTTGACAACGTGGAAAACCGAGCGGAAACACACAGATGTAGCAAGGTGTTAAATTTAATGCTGTTATGCACAGTGATATTATATATCGGGAAAGTCAAGGATTAGACAAAGAATTTGCCTGTGAAGTAGCGAAGCTGCAAAAATCGAGTATTCGCAAATAGTAGTGAGCAGACCGTCCAAAAGCGTTACAGGATGCGTGTTATTGAATTTATTTTATGTTGCTTGCTTTACCGAATACACAGTTAAAAACGCAAGACTTGCATTTTGGATTAAAATGACATATAATGGCAATGTATACAGGAGGTTATATGTTCAATATTAGAGCTAAGTTGCTAAATAAAAATAAAATGATTACAAATGGTGGTGAAAATCCCGATAATTCTAAAAAGCCAAATAATCCTACGAATCCCCATATTCCCACGAACCCCAACAATCCCAATCCCTCGAATACTCCCAACAAATTAAACAAAGGCAAGGGAAGAAGCCCTAGCTTCTTCCCTACCGCAATCATGCGGTTTATGCCGTGGTTATCTTATTCATCTCTT
>WRLD01000024.1 GCA_009777845.1 Defluviitaleaceae bacterium | reverse complement strand
CAACCGACGGCGACCATTCAACCGACGGAGCAACCGACGGCGACCATTCAACCGACGGAGCAACCGACGGCGACCATTCAACCGACGGAGCAACCGACGGCGACTACTCAACCGACGGAGCAACCGACGGCGACCATTCAACCGACGGAGCAACCGACGGCGACCATTCAACCGACGGAGCAACCGACGGCGACCATTCAACCGACGGAGCAACCGACGGCGACTACTCAACCGACGGAGCAACCGAGGGTGACTATTCAACTGACGGAGCAACCGAGGGCGACTATTCAACTGACGGAGCAACCGAAGGCGATTATTCAACTGACGGAGCAACCGAAGGCGATTATTCAACTGACGGAGCAACCGAAGGCGACCACTCAACCGACGGAGCGACCGAAGGCGACCATTCAACCGACGGAGCGACCGAAGGCGACTACTCGACAGACGGAGCAACCGACAGCCCAATCGACCTACCCTACGAAATCGAGGTAGAAATAGTCCCCGGTTCCCCATTGTCAGACTTCGAGTCCGAAATCGTGGTAAAAACTGACCTTGACGAAAACTCTACAATCACTATAATTGTAGACGGCGATGAGGTAGAGATTACTGACGTAGACACAGACGAGCTTGTGCTTGTCGTAGATGTTGTCACATTTGACGATGGTGACGGCGGTAAAACCACCTCGACTACTGACGTAGACGAGTTCTTGGACGCATTAGCCAAACTGTTAGGCTTATAGTCTAAAGGCTTAGGCTTGGGGAAGCGTGTAAACAAGACACGCTTCCCCTGCTTCCTATGCGAGGGGGGCATAGCCCCTTTTCTCCGAACTTAGTTGATGTTCTGCGTTCGCAAAACATCAACGGCTTGGTGGGAATATCGCCTCGAAGCCTTAACAATCGTACGAGCAATAGGAAACCACACCTCGTGACGTTGTATCACTCGGCACGACAGGTCAACGAAAGTACAAGTGGCGAAGCCACAAAAAAACAGCCACCCTAGCTTTACGGCTAAGTGGCAGGAATTAAGGAGATTAAGATGAAAACAAAATACATCTTGTCTGCGGCAATATTCGTAGCTGTTATACTAATTACAGCACTTTTTGTGTCATGTGGCAAAAAAGAAACAGCGGGCGAACCACAAAACCCCATAAACGCAGTAGGCTCGGAAACCTTTCAAGACGGCGAGGTGGGGGTAACAACCAACCTAGGCGAAGGCTCTACGGTTACGCTTGACGACGGCGAGCCACTGGTCTTGGGGGCTGACGATACAGACAATTTGTCTGTGGACGTAAATATACTAGATGTAGGCGTAGACGGTCAGTCCGCCACCTCTACTACCGATATACACCATTTTCTTGAAACACTAGAATCGGCTATAGGCGAATTTAAAGATTCGCGCCAACTGGGCAACGACTAAGTAGAAAATAAAGGGCTAGGGAATTTTTCATAGCTCTATTAGCATATAAACCATATAAAATAAGAAGCTATTCCAAACCAGCTTCTAAACAAAGGAGTATTCAAAGCCATGAAAAAAGTAAAATACGTTTTGTCTGCACTTTTCAGCTTGGCCGTGGTTATGGCGGCTATATTGATTATGCCCTTGGGCGTAGCTGCGGACAACGAGGGAAGCGCCGTGCAAGGAGCTTCCGATTATTCTGCATTTTTTGAAAAGGTAGCAGACCTTACTGGGGCAGATGTCGAGGACGTTAAGACTAACGCGGCAGGGCTGGAATATGCGAATATTACGGCGCAAATGCTCTACCAAAACTATAAGGTTACCGAGCATGACGGCTCCTTTAGCGTGGCTTTGCCGATTGCGGCATTGTTTGCGAGTGGAAATACGGACAATTTTTCGTTTACCGCGTTTACGGTGAACGATTTGGCGAATGGTGATTTTGGTGATGTGGTACTCGCTATACATAACACCGATTTAATCGTCACCGTGCGCGATATGGGCTTTGCGAGTATCGCCGTTGTAATGTATCCAAAGCAAGCCTCCGACAACCCCGAATTTAACGATGCGGTTCGTGCAAAAATAGCCGAGGTGGCAGATGTTACCATAGACGAGGTCAAAAACAATACCGCGGGGCTTTCGTACGGTATTCTTACCTCACAAATGTTCTACGCAGGAAATCCTGTCGTGCAAGCTAACGGCTCGTGGAGCTTGGAGCTGCCAGTTAGCGCGTTGTTTAAAAACCTAGACGGCAAGCACAGATTCGCCGCATTTACGGTAGATGTGGAAAACGGCTCGCCGACATTTACAGACGTTTCTGTTGTACACAATGAAACCGAAAAAACGCTCGCTATGCTTGTAGCGGACGAACCCTTCGCGTATATAAACTTTGTCGCAATACCAGTGGCAGACATTCCAACGCCCGACCCCGACCACCCCGCCAACTTCTATAAGAAGGTAGCGGAGGTCACTGGCTTGCCTGCGGCTGATGTCGAGGGCAACACGGCAGGGCTTGAATACAGCGCGATTACTGCCAAAATGTTCTATGAAGATTACCCTGTTACGCAAATTGACGGCTCATATAGCGTTACGGTGCCGATTGATGCAATATTTAAAGACCTACAAGGCGAATACCGCTTTGCTTCGTTTGTAATCGGCAACGACCTAATGTACAGCGACTCTACGCTTACGCACGACAAAAACGCAGGTACTATTACCGTGGTTGTCACGGAGCAAGCACTTGCGACTATACCAATTATCGCCGTACCAATGCCAGAGCCTCCAAAGCCCGACCCAGACCACCCCGCCAATTTCTATAAGAAAGTAGCGGAGGTCACGGAAGTACCCGAGGCGGACGTTATAAGCGGCGAGGCAGGGCTTGAATACAGCGCGATTACTGCCAAAATGTTCTATGAAGATTATCCTGTTACGCAAATTGACGGCTCATATAGCGTTACGGTGCCGATTGATGCAATATTTAAAGACCTGCAAGGTGAATACCGCTTTGCTTCGTTTGTAATCGGCAATGACCTAATGTACAGTGACTCTACGCTCACGTACGACAAAAACGCAGGTACTATTACCGTGGTTGTCACGGAGCAAGCACTTGCGACTATCCCAATTATCGCCGTACCGCTGCCGACCTCGATAATTCCCACAGACGTAACTGTCACACCGCCCACGGATATAACCTACGGCGAAACGCTCGGCGACCCAATCGCCGAAGCGGCAGAGGGCGATGTAGGCACGTTCATCTACCATTACTATGGGCTTATGCTCAATGACGAGGTATACGATTCTGACGAAAAACCAAGCGAGCCTGGCGAATATACCGTAACGGCTACGCTCGTAAGCGATACCCACGAGGGAAGCGGCGAAGCAGGCTTTACCATTAACCAAGCAGAGCTTACGTGGGGCGAAAAGGGAACAGTTACGAGCAAGCCATATGATGGCGATGTCAACGCCCATGTTGCTACGCTTCCTACGATTGAAGGCGTGCTAGGCTCAGATATTGTTACCGTGCTTGAGGGTACAGTGACCTATGCCGCTTCTAATGTGGCAGTTCATGCCGTTACTGCCGTTGACTTTGGCATACAGGGCGATGACGCGTGGAAATACACCATAGACGGACAGCCCGAATTTGAGGACGGCGAAATAATAGATTCCGACTTTACCGCCGAAAGAGGCGTGCATTACACTATTAGTACGCTTAACGATGACGGCTATGCAGTAGACACCAACGGCAATGCGGCAGTATTTGTTGTTACCGCTATGTCGGGCTTCGAGCTTAGCCTTGATGCTGGTACTTGGGAATCAAGCCTAACCTACGCAGACGATACCGCTAATGGGAACGCGGTATTCTATGTAAGAGAAACAGCTACTGGCGACCTTTCCGCACCAGCGAGCGAAGCATACAAAGTAGACTTAACCGCACCAACCGCAAAAATCAACATCAGAAGCCACGAGTTTGCTATGCCTGCGACCAGTACGGCATACAAGGTTGGATTGTACTTTAAGGATAGCGTAACCATAACGGTGGACGGCACTGACGATGGCTCGGGAGTGGCTACTCACGAGCTGTATCTGACAGAGAACGCCGAGCCGCTTCCTAGCTACTTTACAGACTGGGAAACGCTTGCTTGGATAAACGACACCTCCGTTGAGGTATCTGCGGTATGGAAGGGCTTCGTGTATGCCCGCGTTCGTGACGAGCTGGGCAACACAACAATTGTACGCTCTGACGGCGTGATTGTGTTCATGGATAGTCAACCTAGTGCAGACGGTACGTTCATGCTAGGAAGCACTGATAATTTATTCATACCGCTGGACACAAACGGCAACGAGCTGTATGACGCAAGCGGTCATGGCTTGAGCTTCAACAACGATACTCTTGACCCAGACGACGTAGCTATGACATCAGACGGCATTGTTTTCTTCGCCGATTTCCTTGAGCTATTAGGCCCAAGTGATACGGCTTATGAATTTGAGCTGTTCTGGAATCCCTTAGGCGAGCAAGATGATTCCTACTATGAATTAGAAGCTCTCGGTGTCACAGACATTGACGCGCCTAACACAACAAGGATTTCTATAATGATTACCGCAGTCTTTTACGATATAACCTATAATACTAACGGCGGTGAAGTAATAGGCACATGGGACGAATACGCACACGGCGTAGGGCTAACGCTACCCATACCGCAAAGGCTAGGATATACCTTTGAGGGCTGGTATGACAATGCAGACCTCACTGGCGACCCGATTACTAGAATTTTGCCAACGGAAACAGGCGATAAGGAATTTTGGGCGGACTGGTCGTTGACGGCTATGCCAGAGCTTACGGTCGAGCTTACCGCTGATGTCGGCATTGTAACGCTAGAAGCACAAACGCCCGAAGCAGGGTTTAGCTTCTACTATGACGTTTCAAATGCAGAGTTTGCTGTGCCGTTGTACCTTGACGATATTGGTATTGTTGCTGACAATGCAACTCCGTTTACCACTGCCGTGGAAATTCCAACAACGGAGCTAGTATGGGTAAGCGTGTATAAGGTAAACACTTCGGGCGAAATAGTGGCGTTCGGGCAGGCTAGCAAAGCTCCAGAGCTAGGCCTAGAAGCCTTAACCGTAACCCTTACCGCAGGAGAGGAAAAATTAACACTTCAAGCACAAACGGTCGAAGCAGGGTTTAGGTTCTTCTATATGTATACTACCGATACAATGCAGTTGATTACGCCAATCCTCGGTCAAGATATAGCTACCATACCGAATGTGGAAGTATATTCTGTAGATACAGACATCTATCCGCTTATGCCTACTGTGTTTGTGAATGTAGCCGTGTATAAAGTAAACGACAGTGACGAAATAGTGGGCTACGGCGTGAGTGGGCATACCCCAACTCCGCCAGTAATCACCGTAGACCTTACCGCTGAAATACTCGGCATAAGACTAGCCCCGCAAGCCCCAGTAGACGGCTTTGCGTTCTACTACGCACATTTCGATACCCTTACCACGCCTAATTACGGCGATAGTATCACCACTATATTGGATAGCGTGCCGCTTATTGACGAGGTAGTTATCGCTCCGCTTGAGGCGTTGGTGGAAAGATATGTTGTCGTGTACAAGGTGAATGGGAAGGACGAAATCGTGGGCTTTGGTGTGGCTTCGGCTGTTCCGGAGCAAGGCAACTTAGAACCCGTAAACGTAAACATCTCGAAAATACCCGGAGGGGTAAGACTGCAACCACAAACGCCCGAGGACGGCTATGAGTTTTACTATGCGTATGTTACTGAATGGGCAACGTGGCATGGGGACATCAGGTACGGCGACGAGATAACCTCGATACCTCACAGCGGCATTTACGCTGACGATGTGGATATTACTTTCTCTAATCCTTTGCCTAATACAGTGTGGGTATACGGATATAAGGTAAACGAACACGGTCAAATAGTGGGTACAGGAATTGCAGCTACTAATCCAGACATGCCATGGCATGACCTAGAGCAAATACAACTAGAGCTTACGCAAGAGCAAGGCGAGGTAGGCTTCACCGTATTAAGCGAAGCAGGGTATACGTTCTTGTACGCTCATTCCGACACGGATATATTTACCACACCTAATTGCGGCGATGATGTAAGCACTATTGCATACCTCAACCCAGTGGAGTACAGCACTGACGAGGAAGCCATTTCGACAAATGCGCGTATATGGGTAAGCGTGTATAAGGTAAACGCTAGAGGTCAAATCGTGAGCTATGGCGCGGCTAGTCAAGAGCCGTTGCCAGAGTGGGACGATTTAGCCGTAGTGCTTGATTCGGGAATAGGCAGCGTAATATTGCAGCCACAAACGCCAGTTGCAGGGCATACGTTCTACTACGCATACGACTTTGACCTCGACCCTGCTCTAGCCCCCGCATACGGTGCAGATTTTGGCACTATATCGGACGTAGTGGGCGCATACACTGACGAGGCAGAAATTGAAACCCTTACGTCAGTACGAGTACGTGTATATAAAGTACACAACGCCACCAACAAAATAGTTGGCTTCGGTTGGAATACTCAAGAGCCGTTGCCTGCACTAGACTACGTACAGGTAGAGCTTTCCCGCGAAATACCAAACAATATTAGGCTACTCGCACAAATCCCCGAGGGCGGTATTAGGTTCTTCTATCTTCAGAATGACGACCCATTGTCGGTTGACGACCCCACGTATGGCGACGATATTGGCACTATAGTGGGAGCAGAGGAATACACTGACGATATAGACTTCCCCACAGATGTACAAATATGGGTGCGTGTATACAAGGTAAACGACAATGACGAAATAATCGGCTTCGGTATGGCTACCGCAATACCCGATATTGTGGGCTTCCTAGAACCCCTAACAGTAGAGCTTGACCGCGGAGTATACAGCATTATACTACAGCCGCAATACGAGGATATGGGCTTTGCGTATTACTACACTGTCCACCCGAACGACATCATGGGCGATATTCCTCCAGCTTATGGAACGAACATTCGCGTTGTGGTTGGTGCAGAGGCAGAGCCGTACAGTGCCGCGGAAACGATTCCAACCGATGTAATAACAAGGGTACGCGTGTATAAAGTAAGAGTTAGCACGGAAGAAATAGTGGGTTACGGCTTTGGTGACCAAAGTCCGCTTGAACCACTGGGCGGGCTAGTGCTTGAAACCGCTAGAGGTATAGGCTATGTAGAGCTTCTGCCGCAGGACGAGGAGGACGGCTTCACGTTCTACTATATTCAAGGTGCTACTGCCGCGGACGTGAACACCGAGCCGCTATACGGCACGCCTATTGGTACGATTGTGGGTGCATTGCCTTATGTTGACATTGTACACGTAAAAACGACTGCTCCGTGGTGGTTTGCTGTGTACAAGGTAAACAGCGCGGACGAAATAGTAGCTTGGGATTTCACCGTTGAATCGCCAGATGTTGAAATTCCAGTTTTACTGGATTTGACCGTAGACCTTGCGGCAGGAGTAAACAGCGTAATTCTACCTGCACAGCCAGTAGACGACGGATTTATCTACTATTACGTAGTTGCCTCGTCATGGGCGGCATTTGTCCCCGAATACGGCGACCTCTTTGTTATTATGGACGCAGAACCCTTTGACGAAGAAAAGGTTATTTCCGATAATATCGTCGTGGGCGTGCCAACGTACGTGCATGTGTACAAGGTAGAGGACAGCACAGGCGGAATAGTAGGCTTTGGGCAAGATGTCGCGACTGCGTTTGACAAGCCAGAGTTAGAACAATTAGAAGTAACGCTTACGCCGTTCGTGAACAGCATAATGATACACGCAATGCCAGTGGCAGGCGGATTTAGCTACTACTACGTGGCTTCCCCAACACCGATAGGCGAGCCTGTACGCGGTACGCCGCATTCGGGCGGCACAGCGTTTACCGCAAACACCTATATTGCTGCGAATGTGGAAACATGGGTACGCGTGTATAAGGTAGAGGACAGCACAGGCGAAATAATAGGCTCTGGACAAAGGAGTGCTATACCGCTTACAGTCGAACAGCTAATAGATTTGGACGTAGTGCTTAATGCAGGTCAGCTAAAGGCAACGCTAGAAGCGCAGCCAGAGGTAGCAGGGCATACGTACTACTACACCTATACTACCATTGATGAGCCAAACGCTCCTATTCGCGGCGACAATATCAGCACTATCCCAGGCAGAATAGGGCCGTACAATGTTGATACGGACATTGCGCCCCTTGCGGCATGGGTGACAGTGTATGTACGCGTGTATATGGTAGACAGTACAACAAATGAAATAGTGGGCTTTGGTATAGCGCAGGCTGAGCCGTTCGATTCGCCAGCCACAGGCGTGCCTGACGTAGGCGGCTACGCAATGGCGATGGTTACGTTCTCGGCGTTGTCCGTGGCTTTGTGGGGCTATGTTGTGCTTGCGAAGCGTAGGGAACGGCGGTTGGGGGCGTTGCCCCGTTCCTCCGACTGATTTATGGTGGGAATGTCGCCTCGGAGCCTTGAGAGCTTTTGAGCGTATAGGAAAATAGAGAGGGAGTGCGGCCAGTTACTGGCGGCACTCCCTCTTTTTACGACAAACGCATGAATTGCATTATCCCTGTAAATTAAAGGTAGTGGAACACGGATTTAACGGATTTACGCGGATTTTATCTGGCACGTTTTTTTATCCGCGTAATCCGTGTAAATCCGTTAAATCCGTTAAATCAGCGTTTAATCGCTTTTAAAACCGAAAAAATCCATGGCAAACATACGAACGACAAACGCACGAACGCAGGTTTTTTGTAGGGGACGGATTTATCCGTCCCGAGATTACCTCGCTCTGCGTTAATGGACGCTATCCGTCCCCGAATTGACGAACGTGCAAACCTCGGGACGGATAAATCCGTCCCCTACAAGTAATCACCATATTATCCATAAAATGAAATCGCCGTACCCTTTTTAAATTTGTTGTTTACAAATATGTATATACCGCATATAATATAGACACAATAAAAAAGGGAGGCACCTTATTTGCCGTAAGGTACTCCCTTTGGCACGAACCGCTGTAAAGGCGGCAGGCTTGCTGAATTACTTTAAAAAAATAATCAGTTCACCTTTAGCGTTGAGGGCTGATTATTTTTTTGTGTTCTTCGTTTCGATATACATAAGCAGTGCCAAAAGAAATAGACCTGCTTGAAATAGTATCGTAAGTGCTTCGTAGAATATCATAAGTGCTTCATATACCGTCATATATGCTTCCTCCCTTCTGTCGGATTTTTCAACCCTCCTTTCAGGTAGCAAGCCCACAAAAAACGCACCCTTACGCGATGTGCTTATTTGGATTATAAAGCGTACATTCTCGCAAGTCAAATATAAAGCACGGCAATTTGATTTTATATAATTTTTGGTTGAAAGTCACACGTTAATACTTTACAGCTTACTTGGCGAAAAATAATCAAACACGGATTTAACGGATTTACGCGGATTTTATCTGGCACGTTTTTTTATCCGCGTAATCCGTGTAAATCCGCTAAATCCGAATAGCCTTTTTGTAGGGGACGGATTTATCCGTCCCGAGGCTACCTCGCTCTGCGTTAATGGACGTTACCCTCCCCAAATTGACGAACGTGCAAACCTCGGGACGGATAAATCCGTCCCCTACAAAGACCGTGCGTATTTTGTTTTTTGTAGGGGCGAGGCTTGCCTCGCCCGAGGTACGCACGCAATACGTGTAGGGTTGATTAGTTTTTTGCGTTATCCGTTCCCCACAATACTATCCCCCCGCCCGAAACAACGTCCCCTCCTGCCCCCCAGCAAGAATACGCAACAAAATCATAGGGTCGTCGCCCGAGGCAATCACCGTAGAAATACCATGCTCCAACGCGGTGCGCGCGGCGGTTAGCTTGGTCGCCATGCCGCCAGTGCCTAGGCTCGAACCGCTTCCGCCTGCCGCCGCTTCTATTTTGGGCGTTATTTCCGTTACCTCGCTAAAGAGTACGGCCTTGGGGTTGGTGCGCGGGTCTTTGTTGTAAAAGCCCTCGATGTCGGAAAGGATTACCAGTAACTGGCTTTCCGAAAAAATCGCCACATGCGCCGAAAGGTTGTCGTTGTCGCTAAGCTCGCCTAGCTCGTCGGTGGCGATTGTGTCGTTGGCGTTGACAATCGGCACTACGCCCATAGCGAGCAATTGGCAAATGGTATTATGCGCGTTTTCCTTGCGGCCGGGGCTGCCGACACATTCGCGCGTAAGCAGAATTTGTGCGGCGTGGCGATTGTACGCCATGAGAAAGCGGTGGTATATGTTCATTAGCATGGCTTGCCCCACCGCGGAGGCGGCTTGCCGCCCGATGATGTCCTTGGGGCGTTGTTCCATGCCTAGGCTGTTCGCGCCTACGCCGACCGCGCCGCTAGTGACTATGATTATTTCCTTATTTTGGTTACATAAATCTGCGACTACCCAGCAAATACGCTCTATGCGTTGCAAATTGAGCGTGCCGTTTGGGTAGGTGAGCGTGGTTGTGCCAATTTTTACCACTATTCGCTTGTGAAGCGAAAGATGTTCGCGCGCCTGTGAAATTTCCAAGTTAATCAAATCCTTATTTGTTGTATTTTTCTGTACACCTTGAAACCGCAGAAATAACCGCATTCCTAAGGCCCAGCCGTTCCAATTCGCAGACGGCCTCTATAGTCGTGCCGCTAGGCGAGCATACCGCCTCACGCAATACGGCAGGGTGTTCGCCTGTTTGGGCGAGCATTTTTGCCGTGCCGAGCAGGGCTTGCACGCTTATGTCGATTGCCTGCTTGCGAGAAAAGCCGTGTTTTACGCCTGCATCCGCCATGGCTTCCACGAACATGCACACATACGCAGGGGAAGAACCCGCAAGCGCGGTGAAGATGTCAAACTGCTTTTCGGGCAGAATTTCCGTTTTGCCGACACTGTTAAATACTGCCAAAACCTCTGCCATGTCGTCGCCGCTTACATTCGGCGCGGCACAAAGGGCAGTCATGCCGCAGTTTACGAGCGCGGGCGTGTTCGGCATGGTTTTTACTAGCTTTATTTCCTGCCGCGAAAACATTTCGGCTACGGCGGCTAGCCCAAGCCCTGCCGCCAGAATAATAACGACCGCATCTTTTTTTACATGGGCGCGTATTTCCTTTATTACTGCCTCGTAGACCTGCGGCTTTACGCACAAAAAGATTATATCGGCCTCCTGTGCAAGCTCTATGTTGCACGGCACTATTTTTGTGCCGAACTTTTCCGTCATTTGCTCGCGCATGATTGCTACGCTGTCCGATACGAGAATTTTCTCGCCAGACACTAGCCCTGCCTTGATTACTCCGCCAATAATAGCGGTGGCGATATTTCCTGCGCCTATAAATCCAAGTGTTTTTGTCATTTTTTTCTCCTTTTCAGTAGGGGCGCTGCCCCTACGACCCCGCCGCTCCGACGGGCAAAGCCCGTCTACGCTTCCTTCGCTACGCTACGGCTCGCACCTGCGGTGCGAGTTCCTTTCACCGTAATTTTCAGCTCGCCGCCCGCAAGCGTAAGCCTGCACGCGCCGCCGTCCTTTAGCTCCCCAAAAAGCACCTCATGCACAAGCATTTTTTTTACATCGTTTTCTACGAAGCGGATTATTTCCCTCGCGCCGTAGGTTTCCGAAAGCCCCTTGGCTGCTATATACGTCAACGCGTTTTTTGCGGCGGTTAGCTTTATTTTTTTTGCCGACAGCTTCAAGCATAGCTTGTCCAACGCCTTTTTGGCAATAAGCAACGCCATTTCCTGGTTCACTGGCTTAAAGCGTACTATAGCATCTAGCCTATTGCGAAACTCGGGGCTAAAGATTTTTTCCACTGCCTTGTCGGCGGCGGCGGAGTCAAGACTGCCGTCAAAGCCGATTGTCTGGCGTGTCATTTCGCGCGCCCCTGCGTTAGATGTCATAATGATAATAACATTGCGGAAGTCGGATTTTTTGCCTGTATTGTCGGTCAGTGAGCCGTAGTCCATAACCTGCAACAGCACATTCAAAATGTCGGCGTGCGCTTTTTCTATTTCGTCTAGCAGAAGCACGCAATGCGGATTTTTGCGAATTGCGTCCGTTAGCTGTCCGCCCTCCTCGTAGCCTACGTAGCCAGGTGGCGAGCCGATTAAACGCGCCACGGCGTGCTTTTCCTGGTACTCGCTCATGTCAAAGCGCGTGAGAGGTATACCCAAAAGCTCGGCAAGCTGTTTGGCTACCTCGGTTTTTCCTACGCCCGTAGGCCCGACAAAAAGCAGGCTAGACACTGGCTTGTCTGGCTCGTTTAGCCCTGCGCGAGAGGAATGGATTGCGTGCGTAATAGCGGCTACTGCTTGCTCCTGCCCGAAAATTTTGGCGCATAGCTCGTCATGCAGGCTTTTAAGGGCGGCGTGTTCATTTGCGGAAACGCTTTTTTCGGGTACCTTTGCGGCGCGTGCGATTACTCGCTCTACGGCGGCGGCGGTGACGGTGTACGGCTTGGCAAAATTCAACCGCGAAAAAACGCCTGCCTCGTCCATTACGTCTATTGCCTTATCTGGCAAAAATCGGTCGTTCATGTGCTTTGTGCTTAACGCTACGATTGTTTCCAAAATGTCGTCCGCGTATTTTACGTTGTGAAAGCTCTCATAATGCGGCCGCAGTCCCTTGAGGATTTTTACCGTTTCGCTTTCGCTAGGCTCGTTTACGTCAATCCGCGCGAAACGCCTCGCAAGGGCGCGGTCCTTCTCGAAATGCTTTTTGTAGTCCTCAAAGGTCGTAGAGCCGATAAAGCGAATGTCGCCGCGCGACAGATACGGCTTGATTATGCTAGTAGCGTCCATGCTTCCGCCCGATACTGCGCCAGTGCCGACCACTGTATGGATTTCGTCTATATACAAAATCGGCTTTTCTAGCTTTGCGACAGCCTCTAGCAGCTTGACCAGCCGTTCCTCGAAGTCGCCCCTGTAGCGAGTTCCTGCCACTAGCGCGCCCATGTCAACACGCAAAATGCGTACGTTTTTTAGCGGCTTGGGTACTGTGCCATTCGCCACGCGCTGTGCAAGCCCCTCTACTATGGCGGTTTTTCCCACGCCTGGGTCGCCTACGTGTACTGGGTTATTTTTCAAGCGGCGGCAGAGTACATGTATCGTGCGTTCCAGAATGTCCTCGCGGCCGACAAGCGGGTCTAGCCTGCCTGCGGCCTCTACGAGGTCTACCGTGTATTGCTTCAAATGCGCCTGCGCTTTTTCGTCCGGTAAATCCTTGGTGTCTGCGGTCTTAAAATCGTCCGTAAGGTTATTTTTAATTACGCCGTTTTTGGTAAGAATATATTGGGCAAAGGATTCACGCAGAGTAAAAATAGCGAGCAGAAAGTCGCAAATGCCTACATTGTGCTTGCCCTGGTTGCGTGCGGTGATTGCCGCCATGTCCGCCATTTGGTTGAACGCGAAGCTCTCCATAGGCGAGGTCGTAACCTTGCTGGGCAATTGCTCCACGAAAAAGCCGTTTAAGTCCGTTTTTATTTTTTCTAAATTGCCGCCGCCGTTTTCGATTATTTCTTTTCCGTCGTCGAACATAAGCGCGCTGTACAAAAAATGCTCGGGCATAACGTACTCATGCCCATGCAGTCGCGCCTCGTTTACTGCCACGACATATACCTGGGTGACTAGATTGTCGAGCTTCACTGTTCTTCCTCCCGAATGGTAAGCCTAAGCGGAAACCCGCGTTCCATAGACAGCAGGTCGGCCTGCGCTTTTTTGGTGACGGCTATGTCAAAGACGTAAACGCCAGCCACGCCATGCCCTGCTTCATGCACCTCCAGCATAAGCGAGGCGGCAGACGGCGGCGTTTTGTGAAATATATTTACAAGAATTTCTGTAACAAATTCCATGGTGGTAATATCGTCATTGTGAATAATCACCGCAAATAGGCTAGGCTCGCGTAGGGCTATGTCGTGTTCTATTAGGTCTTGTGTGTTAGTGTTCATGGGAAAGCTCCTTTTGTGGGAATGGAACGCGGATTTTAAAGGCATGGAACGCGGATTTTCGCGGATTTGGCGGATTTTCGCGGATTTTTTCGCAGGGGAATCCGTGTAATCAGTTATAACAGCCATTTTAAATATAGATTGAACACGGATTTTGGCGGATTTACGCAGATTTCGCGGATTCGCTCTCGCGGTCATTAAAACTAACGCAACACATACTACTTGTAGTACACGGATTTAAAAACACGTCCGAGCGAATCCGCAAAATCCGTGTTCCGCTACCCTTAACCTACATGGATAAAAGCTGTATTCCCCTACCGTCAACTTACACGGAAAGAATCCGCGAAAATCCGCCAAATCCGCGAAAATCCGCGTTCCATGCCCTTAAAAATCCGCCAAATCCACGTTAAATAATTCGCAACAGCTTTTTTATAATTGCCTAATTGATTTTACAACAACATATCTGTTACAATCAAGAGCAATCAACAGAAATTAGAAAGAGGTGTACGGTGGACAAGGAATATATAAAACATGCGACCACTTTAAACGAATTGTTCGAGGCTGAGTTTGTGGAAATGTATAGCGAGGCAGACAAAAAGAAACGCAAAAGCAGCCTGCCGTATTTGCATACAATTTACAAGCGTTGGTACTATGCCTCTATAGTAGAGGGTATGCCTTTTTCGCCCGCCAATATTATGGCAAGCATGGGGGCTTATTACAACGAAAAGCCCGACCAGTACCCCATCGTTGCCCTGCGTAACCCTGCAAAGGTCAAGGGCGTGGACATTAAATTTGTTTCGTATTCCGAGGAAGCCCACCCGATTGTTGACGATTTGCGTAAATTTATTGAATATTGCGTTCCGTATATAGACGTGCTAGAGGACGACGAGCTTTCGAGCAAGCAGTCGGAGGAAATCGCCAGGCTAATGCACATATCCGACCCGCATTATCCGTGGTATTTGTTGCAGCTAGCCATACGGCTGGAGCTGTTGAAAAGAGTACCCTCTTTGCATGTGGAAAGACTCGCGCCGTCTAAGTCCTGCGAAAAAAGCCTTAGCCGCCCCAACGAGGAAATTCTGCACGATATAGTAGAAGCGGCTATTAGAATAGCGGAGTGGGGGCTAAATAAGGATTTTCCGTTCCCCGAGCCGCTGTTCCCTGCCGATTTTATTCGCGCAATGCTCGCCAAGCCTATGGAAGCCGAGGAGCTGTTCTCGGTTTTCTATGCAGAGCTAGGCTTTGATATGGAGGAAGCGTTTAATATAAGCGAAAAGCTAGACAGCCAAATGGAGGGGCTTACCTCGGAGGAAGCGCAGGAGGCACTGGGCGAATACAGCGTAGACATGATGATTGTTTCGGGTACGTTTATGCTCGGCGTGTTTTTGGATAGGTTTTTTTTCACGCCCTTTGGCTATTATTTGCGGCTTATACGCCCCATGTACGCGATGCCGTACGACCTCGACAGCGAGGTTGGCACGTTTATTGAAGATGCCGACGATATGGGCGAGGCGGCCTTTTACTTTTTCTCGCCATGCGAAAGGTACACGCTCACTGACCTTGGGCTAAGGGTGTTTAATATAGAGCCAAACCCCGACAACTATTTTGATACAGAGCTGCTTGCCTTTGAACAAATGAAGGATTCGCTTTTACGCGACGGCGAAACCCTGCGCGCGTTTACAGAAATTTCCAAAATGCTCGCGCCGCTTATGGAAAGGGCTAGCAGTATAGCCGAGGTTTACGCGTTTCGGGTACGAGTGGAAAACGACAAGGCAAGCTGGATACATGTACACATCACGGGCAACTCTACGCTCGGCGAGCTGTGCGAATATATATGCGAGCAGTTCGACCTAGACAACAAGTCGGACTATAGCTTTTATCACGACAAAAAGGAAAACCTCTTTAAGGAATATCCCTCGATTGCGCGCGCGGCAAAAACAAAAAGCTCTAAAACGACCGCCGAAAAATGCCGCCTTTGCGAGATGGACTTCGGGCAAACTAGCCACATGCTTCTTGCCCTGCACGGCAAGCCGCTGTTTTTTGACAAGGGACAGCAGCAGGTGTCACGCTTTGAGCTAGAGCTGTTAAACAAAAAAATAATGGAGTACGCGAGGGATTACCCTATTGTGGCTCGGGTTAGTAAGAAGATGGAAGAATATTATGATTGACTGAACGCATATTTTTTTTAAAGGCATGGAACGCGGATTTTCGCGGATTTGGCGGATTTTCGCGGATTCTTTCCGTGTAAATTAACGGCAATGGAATACAGATTTTATCCATGTAAATTAAAGGTGGCGGAACACGGATTTGACGGATTTTCGCGGATTTGGCGGATTCGTTCGTGGGAAAATATATCGACGTTTAGTAGTTTACGCGGACAAAATCCGCGTAAATCTGCGTAAATCCGCTAAATCCGCGTTTAATTGTCTTAAATCCACATTCTATTGTCTGCTGTGCCACGCTCCCTCTGTGCCTCTGTGTGAAAAATTCTTTTGAACTGAAGAACGAGGCTTTACACTTTACCTAAGTCTTTTATTTGTCAAAAAGATTTTTTTCACACAGAGGCACAGAGGCACAGAGGGAACGAGGCACAGCAGAAGCGAGAACGAATCCGCGAAAATCCGTTAAATCCGCGAAAATCCGCGTTCCATGCCTTTAAATGTCTTAATTCGCGCGTGTGAGGTTTTATATGGAGCTAATGGACAAACTGAAAATACTGGCGGACGCGGCGAAGTATGACGTAGCCTGCACGTCTAGCGGCAACGACCGCGCCGCCAAGCAGGGCGAGGTCGGAAACGCTGTCGCCTGCGGAATATGCCATAGCTTTTCGGCTGACGGGCGTTGTATTTCGTTGCTTAAAATACTGCTTACCAATAAATGTGTTTTTGACTGCCAGTATTGCGGCAATCGCCGCTCTGCGGACATACCGCGCGCAGAGTTTACGCCGCAGGAGGTGGCGGAGCTGACCCTGCGTTTTTATCAGCGTAATTACATAGAGGGCTTATTTTTAAGCTCGGCGGTGATTAGAAGCCCCGACTACACAATGGAGCTATTGATTTCCGCTATGCGAACGGTACGCGAGGAATACCATTTTAACGGCTATATTCACGTAAAAACCATTCCAGGGGCAGACCCGGCACTGATAAGGCAGGCAGGAAGCCTCGCGGACAGGCTTAGTGTAAATATCGAGCTTCCCTCACAGGCAAGCCTAGAGGCCTTTGCCCCAGAGAAAAAGAAGGACGATATTATCGCGCCCATGCGCCTTGTGCGAGAGGGCATTATCGCGCACAAAAACGAGCTTGCGATTTACCGCCACGCCAAAAACGAGCCTTCCTTTGCGCCCGCAGGGCAAAGCACGCAGCTAATAGTAGGCGCATCGCCAGAAAGCGATAGCAAAATAGTCACGCTTGCAGAGGGCTTGTACGGCAAATTTAAGCTAAAGCGCGTTTTTTATTCCGCGTATATTCCAGTGGGCGCAGACCCTCGCTTGCCTACCACAGAGCCGCCGCTTTTACGCGAGCATCGCTTGTATCAGGCAGACTGGCTATTGCGTTTTTACGGATATACGGCAGGCGAGCTTTTTAAGAACGAGGACGAGAATTTAAGCCTAGAAATGGACCCGAAATGCCATTGGGCTGTGCAGAATTTGCATTTATTCCCAGTGGAGGTCAATACCGCCGACTATATGGAGCTGTTGCGTGTGCCTGGAATAGGGCAGGTGTCCGCACGGAAAATAATAGCCGCAAGGCGAATAGAAAAAATCACATTCGAGGGGCTAAAAAAAATGCGCGTTGTGCTGAAACGTGCAAAATATTTTATTACCTGTTGCGGCAAAACGTACGAAAAGATTCCGCTATTGCCCGAAGCAATCGCGCCGCGCTTGAAGGACAGCTCGCAGATAGCGGGCTTTACGCAGTTGACGATATGAACGAGAGTGTAACCTTTGACGGCTCGTTCGAGGGCTTTTTGTGCGTGGTGTACGCCGTGTATTACGAAAAACTTGCGCCGCTTGTTATTCAAATTGCAGGGCAGGAACAGCTTACGCTTTGTGACACACCGCCCGTGGACATTAAAACAGACGATTCTCGCGCTTCTCGCGTATATAACGCTATTTGCGAAAAAATAGCGCGTGACGCAGGGCAGAGGGTGTATTATGCGTTTTTGGCAGACGACGAGGGGCGGCTTTTGGCTATTTTGCAGTATATCAAGCTAGGCTTCCTCGTGGGCGGCGCAGTAGACAGCCATTTGCATGAGGACTTTGTGGCAAGGGTACACAGGCTCGCTAAGTATGTGTGGCGCGAGGCGCATTTATTGCATGGGTTTTGTCGGTTTGAGAGCGTGCTGTTAAATAGCGGCAACGCCGAGAAGCCAAGCGAAAGCGAGGTTTTGTACGCCCCAGTTACGCCCAAAAACGATGTCTTGGTTTTACTGGCACAGCATTTTTGTGAACGGCTAAAGCACCGCGCATGGGTCATACACGACAAAAGCCGCAACAAGGCCGCCGTCTATGACGGACATACGTACACAATCGTTACCGTTCCCGCAGGTGAAGCCAATATCGTGCATACCAGTGACGAGGCGCAGACACGCGAGCTGTGGACGGCGTTTTTTAATGCTATTGCGATAAGTGAACGCAAGAACCCGAGGTTACAGCGGCAGATGCTGCCGTTGTATTTTCGGGGGAATATGACGGAGTTTAGGTAGGGGGTGTTGGTTTCAGCGTGGTCCAATAAATCTGTCGCCATTTAGGTGTATCATATGCTCAGGCATATCAGCTATCCATACTTCTGTTTCCCATGCCAACGATTCCGAAAATTTTTTGAATGTCTTGAAATCCAAAAACGAGGTTACAAAGATTTTACCCGAAGAAACATTTTTAGTCATTGCTTCAATTTCCATAATTCGCTTTGTATCTAGTGGTCCAACGCTTGTGACAGCTTCGATAAAGTAAAGCCAGTTTTTATCCTCACGATAGAGAACAACATCGGGCATCTTGTCGTGAAGTGTAATAGAGAACCCAAGCCGTTGCAGTTTTTCTGTGTCTTTGTGCAAATCCTTTTTTGCCGTATCGCCAACATAAATACACTCTGAAAAGGGTGCGAATCTCGGTGCAAATTCTTCTAAAATCATTTTTTGGAGGTGGTTATGTCCTCCAACAGAAAGAGATAATTCAATTCCGTTTATTTGAACAGGCATTTTTGCCATTTTTTTCTTGGACGCATATATCTCAATGAGTGAAGGATGGTTTGCGGAAAAGTCCTCTATCATCTCACTCCACGTATCACTCCCATACTTTTTGAGCAGCATCAAAAATTCATTGGTTAGCCTATAGCGGTAATTGGGTGAATTTGTAGCTTTCCCATTATCTTCTATAATGGCGGCATTGCGAAAATGATGTATAGCTTGTTTGCGGAATGTTTCTCTGCTGTTTTCTGCATAACGCATACCATAAGCATCATCAATAAAATTCATAATATCGTGAATCCGTATCCAGTCGTTTTTTGCTGATGCCCATTCAGACTGCTCGGTTAATGAGCCCATAGCAAGCAAGGTATAACAACAAATATCACTTTGCTGTGACACAGGCATATTTAGTGTAGCTAAAATTGATTTTGCTTCATCGCTTTTGGGCATATATGGATTCCTCCAAAATTTTATCGCAGTATTCTGTTGAATAATCTCCAAATTCCATCAGCTTACATCCTAAGTATTCTAAATCGTTACGGGCAGGGACAGGTATTGAGTTCATCTCTGTTGCATTAACTTGTGTAGAGCCGTTCAATATACGATAGTATATATCATACAATGTTGAGTTAAGCACAGCATAAAGACCATTCACAAGTGCTTCACTCATTTCGGAGTTGTCTATGGTATCAATGAAGTTGATTTTGTTTTGTGTGCTTATTTTTTCATATTTTGGGTATTGCTTTGCGATATATACGGCACATTGCAAACGTCTTTTTTCTTCCTTTGACGTGAATCTCTTAACAAATAAATAGTTTCGGTTAAACTGAACCATGCTTGGCAATTCGTCAGAAATGTATTCATTTTTCTTGCCTATGGGAAAAATCACTTTCCCATTTTTTATGTGATGCGAATAAAAAAGAGGAACAATACTTTCGCCAAAATTATTGCGTAGTAAATCTCGATTGCGAAAATCTACAGTCAACCCTGTTTTCATTTTTAGCCCTATTGACGGCATGGGATTTTGAAAAGCATTTACCATTTGGATAACATCTGTTTCCGCCTGTGAAGTTGCTAAGTACACATATTTTTCTATGCCTGAAACAACCGTGTTGTAAGGCACAAGCAATGTTGTTATATTATCAAAGTTTTCTGAATCCACAGAGGAAGTAATCTTCACTTCTGGAGGTGCTATGCAGGTTTTCTTTACTTTCATAATCATTGTTTCTTGCAATACGTTTTCGTTATCGAATACTTTGTTGCGGCTTGTGAAAATATGTATATCTGTTAATTTTCCATAATTCAAAAGATAATTGCGAAAACGAGAAAAATACGCCCCCGAAGTCCAAGAGCGAGGAACGATATAAACCATTTCGCCGCCTTCACATAAATTAAAAAGACTCATAGATGCGAACAAGAAATAAATATTGGGTGTACCATAGCAAACCTCTGGCATAGAAGCCGCTTCGGGCGCATCTTTATTAAGTTTGAAATATGGGGGATTAGAAATAACCAAATCATACTTTTTTTGTATACAGGCTGCCATTAAATTTCCAGAAAAATCGTTGATTTGGGATAATAAATAATTGTCTTTTACAATATTGATGGTCAATTTTGCTCGGGATACGCACTTTAAAAACTCCATATTTGCTTCAAGCAAAGGAATAGTATCAATGTCAGTTTCATAACAGGTAAGTTCAATTTCTTTAATTGAGGGGGATAGCATATTGATAGCTTCGATTATTGCAGCCGAAAGTATGCCCGAACCAGTCCCTGGGTCAAGGATGCTAACCTTATCTTTGCATGGAATAGCAAACAAGCTCGCCATAAATCGAGCCGTTGATTTTGAAGTAAAGAACTGCCCATAGGATTTTCTAGCCTCTTTTGATTTTGACATTACAAAATCGTTAGTTTTTTCTACGATATAATCTAACATTCGTCCTCCATAAATCGGGGGATTTTTGTGCAGTTATATGCTCAAGCATATAAACATAGCTTCTAAATATCGCACCCTCTTTATTGTTATACACCGTATCGATGCACAACACAAGCATGAATTTCAAACCATACCCGTAGGCGAACACGGAAATATCTAAGTTAAATAAACCCCTTCCGATTATTCAACCGCAAAACCACCTTACGCCCAATATCAAACACAATAACCGAGGAAGCCAACGCAACCACCACGCCCAATTCCCCCAGCGTAAGCCGAGTAGTACGGAAAACCGAGCCGCCGAAGTAGATAAGGAAAATCTGCATAGCGGAAACGGCAAGCATTATGGCGATAAACATTTTGTTGCGTCTGATGTAGGCGAAAAGGTTTAGGCGGTAGGTACGCGCGTTTAGGCTGTTGAATACGCCGGCGAAGATAAACATAGCAAAAAATGCGGTAAGCAGATAGCGTTCGTCATTTCTGAAGATTTCGGCGATAAAGGGCAGCTTAAAGAACACAATGCTTAGTATGGTGGTGTAAATGCCCATGGTTAGTATTTGGCTGTACATGTAGCGGTTGATAATCGGCTCGCCGCGTTTTTTCGGCGCTTCGCGCATGTATTCGGGCAAGGGGCTTTCGCCTGCGTAAGCAAGCCCTGCTAGGGTGTCCATAATCATGTTGACCCACAGCATTTGTATGACGGTGACGGGTACGGGTATGCCGATAAACGGCCCTATGACGGAAACGCCAACGGCACAGAGGTTGATTGTTAGCTGAAAGATTAAAAACTTGCGTATGCTTTTGAAAATGGTACGGCCGTATAACACGGCTTTTACAATGGACGCAAAATTATTGTCGAGAATGACTATATCGCCTGCTTCCTTTGCGATTTCTGTGCCGTCGCCCATGGTGAAGCCGACATCGGCTTTTTTTAGTGCGGGCGCATCGTTTACGCCGTCGCCGGTCATTCCTGCGACTAAGCCCATTTCCTGCGAAAGCCTAACGAGCCGCCCCTTGTCGGAGGGCAACGCGCGTGCGATTACGCGTAGGCGTGGCAGTAGCTTTTTTACGTCCCTGTCGCTTAGCTGGTTTAGTGTACGGCTAGTGATTACGGCGTTGTCCTCGCCGTGCTTAATTAGCCCGAGCTTTACCGCCACGCTTTTGGCGGTGTCGATATTGTCGCCTGTCACCATGACTACTTGCACGCCTGCGCCTTGTATTTCCTGCATTGCGGTGTATGCCTCCTGTCGTATTTCGTCACGTATGCCTATGAAGCCAACGAGCGTTAGGTTTCGTCTGGCGGAAGCGTCCGCTTGAGTTTCCGCTTCGCAAAGCGCGAGAAGCCGCATACCCTCTCGTGCGTGGCTTGTTAGCACGCTTGCAAGCGCGGAATTGGCGGTAAAATTGGTTACTGTGCAACATTCCTCACTCAATGCGAACCTGCACGCAGGCAATAAAATTTCTGGTGCGCCCTTAATTAGCACCCTTGACACCTCGCCAGAAATTTCCGTAATTGACAATTTATCCCTAGAATTAAACGGCTTGGTAAACCCCTTTTTGCATAGGGGAAGCTGCGCCGCGTTTTCCACAAATTCCAACAAGGCGCGGTCGGTGGAATTGCCGCCGATTGCAAGCCTACGCATTTTTTTTATCGAAAGCTGGGCGGAATTGTTGTAAAAGCAATTTAGCGCGGCGCGTAAAAAAAGCGAATGTGACGAGAATTTGCGCGCCTCGTACAGCTTGCCCTGCGGCGAGATAAAGCTAACGACCTCTAGCGCGCCCTTCGTGAGCGTTCCTGTTTTGTCGGTAAATAGGATATTTAGGCTACCAGACGTTTCTATGCCTACGAGCTTACGCACAAGCACATTGTCCTTTAGCATACGCCGCATGTTGGCGGACAATACCACGGTTATCATCATCGGCAAGCCCTCTGGCACAGCCATAACAATGACGGTAATTCCCAGCGTGATGCTGTTCATCATGTCGCGCATTATGCCGTTGTAGTCGGTGAAATAGTCGCGTATTAAATACATATCAAAGTGATTTTGTATTACAATGGAGTTGAACAAATTGGCGGCTACCACAAAAACCGCCGCCGCGTAGCCAAAAAGGCTTATGGTTTTCGCTAAATGCGTAAGCCGCGTTTTTAGCGGACTTTCGATAGTTTCTTCCTGTATTTCTGTGGCGAGCTGTCCGTAAAAAGTGCCGTCGCCTACGCGCGCGGCGTACATCACGCCCTCGCCTGCGCAGACTACGCTGCCGCGGAATAGCTCTGACGGGGATAGGAAGTCGCCAGTGCATTGGGAGTGGAGTGAGGTTGCAGTTTTATGGATTTCCTTTGTTTCGCCGTTTAACGCGGACTGGTCTACTTCTATTTCTCCGCCGATTAAAATACCGTCGGCAGGAACACGTTCGCCCGCGCCGATAAAAATTAAATCGCCTACGACTATTTCCGAAATAGCAAGCTCGATTACCCTTCCGTCACGCTTTACGCGGCATTTAATGTCGGCTACTTCCTCTTGCAACTTATCAAACGCCGTTTCGCTTCCATATTCTGACACAGTGGAAATAAGCGTAGCCAGCAACACCGCAACGGCTATTCCTGCCGATTCGTACCAGTTGGCATCACGAAAAAGCAGTAACAGGTTTACGCCAAGCACAAGCAGCAAAATCTTGATAATAGGGTCGCCGAAGCTGGCGAGATACCGCCGCAAAAAACTTGTCCGCGTCTTTTTTGTTAGACTGTTCGTGCCGTGAATAAGCGCGGATTCGCAGGCTTCTCGGGTGGTAAGCCCGTGGTGGTTGGTCATATAATCACTCCCTAGACAAGTTATGTTTATGCTTGGGGGGTGGGTTGTATTACACCTCACACGACAAACGCACGAAGCCAAGCGGTGTAAAGCAAACGCGGATTTAACGGATTTTCACGGATTACGCGGATTCGTTCGTGGGAAATCCACGTAATTTTTCGTCCGTACTTCGTCCGTGCCACGCTCCCTCTGTGCCTCTGTGCCTCTGTGTGAAAAAATCTTTTTGACAAATAATGAACGTAGGTAAAGCGTATAGCTTCTTTATTTAAATTAAAAGATTTTTTCACACAGGAGTTCGCACAGAGGCACAAAGCAGAGGGAGCGAGGCACAGCAGGAAATAAACGCAGATTAAAGCATTGCGTTGTTATGGGGCTTTAAATATTGCGTTTGTTGTGGGGGATTTGCAGGCTCTTTGTAGGGGACGGATTTATCCGTCCCGAGGTTGCCTCGCTCTGCGTTAATGGACGTTACCTGCCCCGAATTATAGAACGTGCGTACCTCGGGGCGGATAAATCCGCCCCCTACAATAGATTACCATATTATCCATGGAATCGAATATCCGTGTCACACATCACGGCTATCATTTTTTATACAAATGTGGTAAAATATATTTGTTAGGCTTGGAGGAGGAATTAGCCATGCTAGCCGAAAGAAATCCTCAATTTCAACCGACCATTATTAAGCTGCGCGAGCTATCCGCAGACGAAAAAGCGCGCGATTTATACGAACGCAGGGAAAAGGTGCGCCGTGATAACAATATGCTTATCCGCGGGGCTAAATATGATATTGCCAAAAATCTTTTAGCAATGGGCGATTCTGTCGAAAAAGTATCTAAAGCCACAGGCTTGACCCAAGAGCAAATAGAACGTCTACAATAATTCGGAGGTCTACCCATGCTCAAAACAATACAAGAATCAGGCTTTTGTCATGGTGTCAAAGCCGCGGTACATAAGGCGGATTCGCTTGTGCAGAATTTGGCGCGCGGCGAAAGGGTCTATTTATATGGCGATTTGGTAAATAATCGTCATGTAATGGCGCGTTATAAGGCCGCTGGCTTTATTGTGGCGGAAAACGCGGACGGCATAGACGGCGGCAGTGTAATAATCCGTGCCCACGGCGTAGGCCGCGCCGTGTATGACGAGCTGGCGAAAAAGGACGTAAAAATCGTGGACTGTACCTGCGTTAAGGTAAAAAAAATACATGAAATAGTCGCAGGGAAAAAAAATGTAATAATAATCGGGAAAAAGCAACACCCCGAGGTCTTGGGCATTTTGGGCTGGTGTGAGAACGGCGAGGTTGCGGAAACGCAGGACGAGCTAGAGGCCGCCATGGTGGGCAAAACGGCTGTTTGCGTGGTGGGGCAAACCACATGCAACAAGGAATGGTGGGGCGAGGCGGTAGAATTTATTAGGAAAAAAATACCATCGGCGCAAATTTTTGATACAGTATGTGATGTGACGGCAAGACGTATAGAAAACGCCGTAAAAATGGCGAAAGAAACGGATATAACCGTGGTAGTGGGCGATACAAAAAGCGCGAATTCGGTAGAATTGTATAATGCGTGTAGGCGGGTTTGCGGCTGTGTGCTGTTTGGCTCGTGCTTGGGGGCGTTGCCCCTTTCCTCCGACTGTTCCGTTGTGGGAATATCGCCTCGAAGCCTTGACAGCGTGCTGGCTGACAAAGAGGCATTACCCCTTTCCTCCGACTGTTCGGTTGTGGGAATATCGCCTCGAAGCCTTGACAGCGTGCTTATGGGTGCGTTACCTGCCACAATAGGCATAGTAGGCAGTGCCTCCGCCCCTGCGGAAGCAATAGAAGAAATAGGCGAATTTTTGCTGTTCGCTAATTTTTTAGCTACTGCAAAGCAGGAAATAGAAGCCGCGAGCGAAGCCCTTTTTGACACGCTAATCAAAAACGCGGAAAACAGCCCGATAATGCAAGCCGCCATTCGCGATTTTTACGAACAGCACAAAAACGGCAAGCGCGTACGCGGCGCGTTGATTAAGCTAGGCGCGGAAATAGGCGCGGAAGGCGCGGCAGGGCAAGTAAACGGCGAAGCCCTAGCCAAAATCGCCCTCGCGTATGAAATATTCCAAACCGCCATTTTAATACACGACGATATTATCGACAAAAGCCCCACACGGCGCGGAAAAACGACAATTCACGCCCACGGCGATTCCCATTTAGGCATAAGCCGCGCAATCTGCATAGGCGATTATGGGCTGTTTTTGGCTAATAAAATTTTGGCGGAATCGGGGCTTGACCCCAAAATTCTCGCTAAGGTGCTTGACTTTTTCGCCGACATACAGCTAAAAACCATCGAGGGCGAAGTAATAGACGTGATGTTGCCCCATTCGCAGGAAACCGCGCACGAAAAATACATGCGTGACGTAAACAAAATCTATGAGCTAAAAACAGCGTGGTACACCATAGCAGGGCCGCTTATGCTCGGCGCGATTTGCGGCGGTGCAGACGGCGAGGTGTTGGACGGCCTACGCAAATTCGCGTTACCGCTTGGCATTGCCTTTCAAATAAAGGACGATTTACTCGGCATTTTTGGGAACGAGGACGTTTTGGGCAAGCCCGCGATTTCCGATATTTTGGAAAAAAAGCAGACGATTTTGTACGGCATGGCGAAACGCCAAGAGCCGCGCATAGACGAACACTACGGAAATCCGCTTGCAGACGAACGCTCGCTAGAAGCGGTACGTGAAATTTTCACAGACACAGGCGCGAAAAAATATGCCGAGGACGAAATCGCGCGCCTCTCGCAGGCCGCACTTGGTGCGGTGGCGGTTAAGAGCCGCTGCGAATTGCTTCGCGGGCTGGTACATTTTTTAATGCTACGGAGGTACTGAGAATGCTTGAGCATGTAGGCGTAATCATGGACGGAAACCGCCGTTGGGCGAGGTCGCATAAAATGGAGCTGTACCTAGGGCATAATAAGGGTGCGGAAAATTTTGGGCATTTGTGCGACTGGTGCTTGGAGGACGGCATAAAATTTTTGACGGTGTATGCGTTTTCTACCGAAAACTGGAAACGCGCCGACAAGGAAATTAAGCATTTGTTCGCGCTTATGGAAAAATTCTTTATACAGGAAAAGACAAAATGCGCGGAAAAGGGTATTCGCATAAAAATAATAGGCGAGTTGGGGCGGTTTGACAGCCGCGCGATGTCGATTATCCGCGATATAGAGAACGCTACGGCGCATTGCGAAAATTTGTACGTGCAGATTGCGTTAAGCTACGGCGGACGTGACGAAATCGTACGCGCCGCAAAAAAAATAGCCGCCGAAGCCGTAAACGGCGTGCTAGCGCCTGCCCTTTTGAACGAGGAAATTTTTGGGAGATACCTGGACACGGCGAATGTGCCAGATGTAGACCTAGTAATACGCACAGGCGGCGAGGAAAACCGCAGACTAAGCAACTTTTTGCCGTGGCAGACGGTGTATGCCGAGCTGTTTTTTTCCGCACTGTTGTGGCCAGAATTTACGCGTGAGGAATTTACACGCGCTGTGCGGTATTTTTATTCGGTTACGCGGAAGGTGGGGGAGTAGGGGCAGTGGGACAGGAATGGCGAACGCGGATTTAGTTTAAGGGCATGGAACGCGGATTTGGCGGATTTTCGCGGATTCTTTCCGTGTGAATTAGGGGCAGTGGAATACAGCCTTTATCCATGTAAATTAGGGGTAGCGGAACACGGATTTGACGGATTTGCACGGATTTTGCGGATTCGTTCCGTGTAAATTAGGGGCAGTGGAATACAAATTTTGCAGGTTTTTTGTAGGGGACGGATTTATCCGTCCCGAGGTTACCACGCTCTGCGTTGGTTGGCGTGCGGTGTTGTCTAAGAAAACTACTTAGACAACACCTTACTGCCTGCTTAATGGACGTTACCCGACCCAAATTGACGAACGTGCAAATCTCGGGACGGATAAATCCGTCCCCTACAAAACATAGTGATGTCTGCTATGCCACGCTCCCTCTGTGCCTCTGTGCCTCTGTGTGAAAATCTTTTAAACTAGAGAACGAGGCTTTACAGTTTACCTGCGTTCATTAGTTGTCAAAAAGATTTTTCACACAGAGGCACAGAGGCACAGAGGGCGAGAGGCACAGCAGGCACGAAGCGCGGATTTAAATATTGCGTTTGTTGTGGGGATTTGCAGGTTTTTTGTAGGGGACGGATTTATCCGTCCCGAGGTACGCACGTTCGTCAATTCGGGGCAGGTAACGTCCATTAACGCAGGCAGTAAGGTGATGTCTAAGTGGTTTTCTTAGACATCACCTTACGCCGACCAACGCAGAGCGAGGCAACCTCGGGACGGATAAATCCGTCCCCTACAAAAACCGTTACCGTGTATTTCCCCACGAGCCAATCCGCGCCAATCTGCGTAAATCCGCTGAAATCCGTGTTTAATCTATATTCAAAATGGCTGTTATAACTGATTAAACGGATTCCCCTGCGAAAAAAAATCCGCGGAAATCCGCCAACTCCGCGGAAATCCGCGTTCCATTTCCTTTAAATCCGTGTTCCATTAGCTTATCATGGGAGAGTATACATGAAGATAATAAAAAACTTATATAATCGTATCCGTACCTTTAGACTAAACCTCTGGCAAGCGTTAGCCTTTATTTCGGTGTTATCGCTTTTGCTTACGTTGTTTTTATTTTTGCTACAGCCGTTGCCGTTTTCGTATGTTGTGCGTGGAATAAGCGCAAGCCGTGGTCTTAGCTTGCTTTTAAACTGGCTGCCTTTGTTGCTCGCCGCGTTGTTTTTGTACTTTGCGGGCGCGGGCGCTGTTTCGGCGGTGACAATCGTAGGTGCGGCGGCGATTATACTCGGCTACGCCAACCGCACAAAAATTCTGCTGCGAAATGACCCTCTTGTGCCGTGGGATATGGTGCTGGGTCATCAGGTTTTGGGCGTTGCGCGTAGCTTTGACACGCTCGCTATTACGCTTGTGGCGGTTGTCGCTATCGTATATATAGCGGCGGCGGCGTTTGCGGCGTTTACCCTGCGTAGCCAAAAAATCGGCGTGTTCGTCCGCGCGGCGGGTATGGCGGTGTGCTTACTGCTTGCGGTCGCGTTAAACCGCCCATTGTACAACAATACGGCGATTACCGCGCGGCTTCCCGTGGTAAGCGGCAATATTTGGAGCCAAGTAAACCAGTATAACTCGCGCGGCTTCGTGTTCAGCTTTATAAATGCGTTTAACACTAACAAGGTAATGCGGCCGGAGGATTATAACCCTGCGGCGGTTGTCGCAAAAATAGCGGCTTCGGCGGCTTCGCCGCTTGTAACTTCGGCGGACGATGGTGGGAATACCGTCACGAATAGTAATTTTAGAGTAAGTGAACAACGCACGCCGCATATTATAATGATAATGGGCGAGGCGTTTTCTACCATAAGCGAGCATTTTTCGTTTGAGGGCTTTGACGAGCCGCTGGCGAACTGGAAAGCTCTCGCGGACGAATCCATTCAAGGCGAAATCGTGGTTTCCGTCATGGGCGGAGGAACGGCGCAGACGGAGTTTGACGTGCTTACAGGGCTTAATTCGCGCCAGTTTGCAGGTGTGCCGTTTGCGTTTAGAATGATTACGGCGGAGTTTGAGTCGTTTGCGAGTGTATTAAATTCGCTGGGCTATCGCTCGGAGTTTATGCACCCAGGCTATGATTGGTATTATAATCGCCAAAATGTGTATAAGCATTTAGGCTTTAGTCGGCTTGTTTTCTTGGACGAATTTGACGATATTCCTGCAAAGGGCATGTATGTAAACGAGCATGACACAATTAACCGCACAATCGAGATGTTCGAGCAGCATTTGGAAAATTTTCCCGATACGCCCTATTTTAATTTTACTGTAACAATACAAAACCACGGCCCGTATGTTGATAAATACTTGTATGACGGGCCTGTGAGTGGGGCGAATTTTAGCACGGATTTGGAGCTGGCAGAGCCAGACATCAACGCGCTGTCCAACTTTTTCCATGGCCTGCGTGATGCGGACGCGGAGCTTGGACGGCTTGTCGAATATTTGAACACGCTGGACGAGCCTGTGGTACTTGTGTATTTCGGCGACCATAACCCTGCGTTGAGTATGCCTTTGTATGACATGTTTATGCCCGAGGCGGAGCAGGATTCGCGGGATAGTATTATTCGGCTTTTTCGGTTGCCGTTTATGGTGTTTTTAAACACTTCGGCGGGGGGGGCATTGCCCCTTTCCTCCGACAGTCGTTTGGTGGGAATGTCGCCTCGAAGCCTTGACGGCGAGGTGGGGGAAGAAAAGCCCTTATTTTCTGCTTCGTTTTTGGGTGCGTATGTATTGGAGCTTTTGGGGATTACTGGGGTTTCGCCGTTTTGGGATTTTAACGCGGAATTGCGGCGTTCCTTTCCTGTAATAACGGAGTCGCGTTCCTTTTCGCCCGACGGCGTATCGAGCGCGTATATGACGGACGAGCAGCGCGCGCCGCTTTTGTTGTATCGGGATTGGGCTTATTATAAGATATTTGAGGAGTAAAAGGGAAAGATAGGAGTAAAAGCATGAACGGAGCAATTATTATCGGCGGCGGGCCTGCTGGCGTGACGGCGGCGATGTACACGGCGCGCGCAGGAGTGCCTACCACGCTTATCTACAAAAATCTCGGCGCGTTGGAAAAGGCGCATGTAGACAATTTTTATGGCTTTGCGAAGCCAATTAGTGGGAAGGCCTTGGTGGAAAGAGGGCTACGCCAAGCGCGGAAATTTGGCGTGAAGGTGGTACGCGGCGAGGTTGTTTCTGTTTCCGAAGAAGCAGGCGTTTTTAGCGTAAAAACCGCGGACGGCGTTTTTCACGCTTCGGCGGTGCTTTTAGCCACAGGTGCTAGCCGCCGCACGCCAAAAATTGCGCGGCTTGCCGAGCTTGAGGGGCGCGGCGTAAGCTATTGCGCCGTTTGTGACGCGTTTTTTTATCGCGGCAAAAATGTGGCGGTGCTAGGAAGCGGCGCATACGCGCTACAGGAGGCCGAGGATTTGCTTTCCGTGGCAGGTTCTGTTACGCTATTGACAAATGGGGAAGTGCCGAGCGTTAGCTTTCCCCAAGCGGTGACCATACGCACGGAAAAGCTGCAAGAGGTCGTGGGCGAAAATACCGTGCAGGGCGTGTTATTGGAAAACGGCGAAGCCGTGGCGTTGTCGGGCTTGTTTATCGCTATGGGAATAGCGGGCGGTACAGAGCTTGCGCGTAAAATGGGCGTGGCATTAGACCCGCAAGGCGCGGTCGTGGTGGATAGCCAAATGCGTACCTCGCAAGAGGGCTTGTGGGCGGCAGGCGACTGTACTGGCGGCATGAAGCAGATTGTAAAGGCCGCGTATCAAGGGGCGGAAGCAGGGTTGGGTATGGTGGAGTTTATAAAGGTAAAAAGATGATGGCACGCGGATTTTGTCTGCGTAAATTAACGCAGATATAACACGGATTGTGCGGATTTACGCAGATTTTCGCGGATAGAACGTGCGTATCGCAGGTAAAATCCGTTGAATCCGTGTAAATTCGCTAACTCCATGCAATCCGCGTAATCCGTGAAAATCCGTTAAATCCGTGTTTAATCACTTTTAAACTCACATTCTATTGTCTGCTGTGCCTCGTTCCCTCTGTGCCTCTGTGTGAAAAAATCTTTTTGACAAATAATGAACGTAGGTAGAGCGTATAAAGTACATTCTTTAGTTAAAAGATTTTTTCACACAGAGGCACAGAGGCACAGAGGGCGAGAGGCACAGCAGGAATACACGGATTAACGGATTTACGAAGAAACAATCCGCATAAATCCGCCAAATCCGTATAATAAATGATGGTTACTTGTAGGGGACGGATTTATCCGTCCCGAGGTTACCTAGCTCTGCGTTGGTCGGCGTGCGGTGTTGTCTAAGAAAACCACTTAGACAGCACCTTACTGCCTGCTTAATGGACGTTATCCGTCGCGAATTGACGAACGTGCATACCTCGGGACGGACAAGTCCGTCCCCTACAAAAAACGTGCAAATGAATTAACAATCCGTGTAATTAAAAATCCACGCAATCCATGTTTTAATCCGTGAAAATCCATTAAATCCACGCAATCCGCATTCCGCAAATTTCCAAATTAAACCCCGAACGAATCCGCACAATCCGTGAAAATCCGTTAAATCCGTGTTTAATTACCCTTAAACCCACATTTTATTGTCTGCTGTGCCACGCTCCCTCTGTGTCTCTGTGTCTCTGTGCCTCTGTGTGAAAATCTTTTTGACACATAATGAACGTAGGTAAAGCGTATAACCTACATTCTTTAGTTAAAAGATTTTTTCACACAGTAGTTCACACAGAGGCACAGACAGAGGGCGAGAAGCACAGCAGGAATACACAGATTAACGGATTTACACGGAAAGAATCCGCGAAAATCCGCCAAATCCGCGAAAATCCGCGTTCCATGCCTTTAAAAAATTCACAGTCCATAATCCCTTAACCCACAGGAGGTATTCATATGAAAAAAACCACCCAAAAAACCACAAAAAAAACAATCGCAATTATCCTCGCCCTACTCCTGCTCCCCACCTCCCCCCTCCTCGCCGCCCCACCCTTCAGCGACGTATCAACAGACGACTGGTTTCACGAATATGTACAATACGCCATGGAAAACAACCTCATGCGCGGGACAAGCGGCACGACCTTTAGCCCGCATACGCAGGTAACAAAGGCTATGGCGGTACAGGTGGTGTACAACCACGCAGGAAACCCCGAAACGGCATGGCAAAGGGTTTTTGACGACGTGGCGGAAGCCGCATGGTACAGCAGCGCGGTAACATGGGCGGCTAGGCTTAGCATTATCCCCAGCGGCGGTAGCTTCGAGCCGGACGCGGTTATTTCACGCCAAGATTTAGTTGTTATTTTGCACAACTACGCAAAGACCGCGGATTTAGCCTTTCCGCAGGAGCGAGAAAACCCTAGCTTTAATGACGATACGGACATAGCCGACTACGCCCGCAGGGCGGTGTACGAGCTTTACCGCGCGACGATTATAAGCGGCCGCGCGAACGGCAGCCTTGACCCGCAGGGGCGTTTGACCCGCGCGGAGCTTGCTACTATGCTATCGGGCTTTGTCAAAAACGCCGTGCCGTTTTACGAATTATCGTCCTCGTAGCTGTTCCCTGTTCTCGTAAATTATGTCGATTAGCTTATTGAAAAATTCGAGCGCGTTTTTGTGTTGTTGCTCCGCCGCCGCGATATATTCGCGTAGCTGTGCCTCGGTGTCTTTAAGCAAGGTGTCCGCGTAGTCCATGGCGTTTAGGCGTAGGTCGCGGGCATCTTTTTTTGCTTCCTCCAGCGTTTCGGAGGCTTGCTCGGAAGCGCGGCGGAAAATTTCGTGGTTGTTTGTGCGTGTTCGCGCCTCGGCCTCGGCGGCTTCTACCAGCCCTGCCGCCTTGCGTTCGCCCTCTGCCACAATACGGTCGTGGTCGCCCAATATACGCTGCGCCGAACGTATGTCATCGGGCAGGTTTAGGCGAATTTCGTTCAAAATATCCATGATTCGGTCTTTTTCTACAGATATTTTGTTGGTGAACGGCAGGCTTTTGCTTGCCTCCAGCACTTCTTCTATGTCGTCGAGATAATCAAGTAAAGCGTCCATACAAATTATCACCTCTATTTTTTTGACTCGCCTTCGGCGATTTTTCATGTGCGAATTTACATTACCGAATATTGCTTCTTAAGCGCGGCGCGTACCGTGGGCGGTACATGCTCTGCTATAAATGAATCGTTTAAGCCAGATTTATATATATGTGCTGCGGCTTCTTTGATAATGGTGCTGGAAACATGCGCAAGCTCGGGGAGCGCGGGCAGGAAAATGGTTTCGATACGCTTTCCGAGTGTGGCGGAAATGGCGGAATTGTACATAGCGTATTTGTTTTCGCTAGTAAACTCGCTAGGGTTGCGTAGCCCGCGTAAAAGCGCGTCCGCGTCTTTTTGTACCGCGTATTCCGCAAGCAGGCCGCTAAAGCAATCGACCTCGACCTGTAGCGTGTCCTTGAGAAAGCCGAGGCGTTCCTGCGTGGTAAAAAGCGTGCTTTTGGTCGGGTTGTCTAGCACCGCGACAATAACCGAGGCGAACTCGGCGGCTCGGCGGATTATGGATATATGCCCCTCTGTTACTGGGTCAAAGCTGCCTGGATAGATTAAGAGCATTGTCACGCTCCTTGTAAAATATAAATTTCGTACGTCCGTAAATACGCTCGCTTGTAACCAATTCTGCGAATGGAGCGGCGTAATCGCTGGCGGCCTCGGCGACAATTATACCGTCATTCGCCAGTAGCGGGAAGCATTTGGCTAAAATTTGCAAATCATAATTGTATGGCGGGTCGAGGAAAATCAGATTAAATTTTGGGGCGGCGGCGAGCTGTTCGAGCGACTTTTGGGCATCGCCTTGTATAATATATGCAAGAGAAGCAAGCCTTGTTTTCGTTAAATTTGTTTCCGTGGCGCGTATGGCGGGCGCGGCGTGGTCTACAAACACGGCTTCACTCGCGCCGCGGCTTAACGCTTCTATTCCGATTGCGCCGCTACCGCAAAAAACGTCAAGCACTCGCGCACCTTTCACCTTTTCGCCAAGTATATTAAACAAATTTTCCTTGGCTCTGTCGGACGTGGGGCGAGTGGAAAGCCCTACAGGCGCGACAAGCGCGGTTCTTCGTGCTACTCCTGCGATTACACGCAAGGGGGCGCGCCCCTTTCTTCCGACTGTTTCGTGGTGGGAATGTCGCCTCGAAGCCTTTGGGGCGTAGCCCCTTTTCTCCGACTGTTATATGGTGGGAATATCGCCTCGGGGGCATAGCCCCTTTTCTCCGACTGTCCTTTGGTGGGAATGTCGCCTCGAAGCCTTTATAGCGTACTGGTGGGGGCATAGCCCCCTTTATCCTAAATATTTTGATGTTTAAACGATTATAGACAAAATATCGGAATAAGTAAACAGTTTTATTCACGGCAAGCACATGAATGGCAAAAGCGTGGGGCTTGCTCTGTTTTAAAATGATATTACGCGCGGAGCTTGCTCGGTTTTAAAAGGCTATTACACGCGGATTTAGCGGATTCACGCAGATTTACGCGGATTTTTGCACGAGCCAATCCGTGAGAATCCGCGAAAATCCGTTAAATCCGTGTTTGATTTACACATTTTGGCTTTGTGCGTATGTCGTGATTACAAGGTGCGTATGTCGTGATTACAAGGGCATGTTGATTTTTGCAAATCTCCCCATAGCCTCCTCCGTATTCCCCCTATTCCCAAAGCCCGTAAGCCTAAAGAATCCCTCGCCATTTCTGCCGAAGCCTGCCCCTGGTGTACCTACTATGCCAGCAGTTTCTAACAAAAAATCAAAAAATTCCCAGGACGACATATTTTTGGGGCATTTTAGCCATATATAGGGGGCGTTTACCCCGCCGCAAAACCATATGCCAAGCGAGGTGAGCGTGTCGGCAATAATTTTTGTGTTTTGCAAGTAATAATCAATACTGGTTTTAATTTGCTGCAAGCCCTCGTCCGTTAGTACCGCTTGCGCGGCACGTTGCACTACATACGGCACGCCGTTAAACTTGGTCGTCTGCCGCCTAAGCCATAGCTTGTTTAACGCCGTACCGCCGCGCACTAGGGCATGGGGTACGGTGGTGTAGCCGCACCTTGTACCAGTAAAGCCCGCCGTTTTTGAGAATGAGCAGAACTCAATGGCGCATTTTTCCGCGCCGTCTATTTGGTAAATACTGGTGGGAAGGGCTTTGTCCGCTACGAAAATTTCATACGCACAGTCAAACAAGATAACTGCCTCGTTTTCCAAGGCATAATGGACCCACGCTTGCAGTTGCTTCCTATTATATACCGCGCCTGTGGGGTTGTTTGGCGAACACAAATAAATAATGTCCGCCCTTGTGCCGCTGTCGGGCATGGGAAGAAAGCCGTTTTGCTCGTTTCCGTCCATATAGGAAATACTGCGACCAGCCATTATATTTGTGTCCACATACACAGGATACACAGGGTCGGGAATAAGCACGCTGTTTTCCGTAGCGAAAATATCCAGAATGTTCCCCAAGTCGCTTTTCGCGCCATCGCTTACGAAAACCTCGTCTTGTTGCAACGAAACGCCCTTAGCCGCGTAATATTCGCAGATTGCCTGCCGCAAAAAGCCGTACCCCTGCTCGTCGCCGTACCCGCGAAAGGTTTCGGCGTTGCCCATCTCCGAAACGGCTTTCTGCATGGCTTCCGTAACCGCAGGCACAAGGGGCAAAGTCACATCGCCGATTCCCATGCGAATAACATTCTTGTCGGGGTTGGCTTCCCTGTAGTCGTTTACTTTTTTTGCTATAACTGAGAATAAATAGCTGTCTTGTAGCTTGAGGTAATTTTGGTTTATGTTCATTTATTGCACTGCCTTTCTGTGAAAGTGTGTTTATTGTCGCTTAATGCTGTTTTGTCTGCTAATTTGGTAAATGGCTATGGAACGCAGATTTTCGCGGATTTAACGGATTTTCGCGGATTTTTTCCGTGTAAATTGACGACAATGGAATACAGCGTTTATCCATGTAAATTAAGGGTAGGGGAACACGGATTTGACGGATTTTCGCGGATTTCGCGGATTGGCTCGTGGTAAAATATATCGCCGTTTAGTAATTTACGTGGACAAAATCCGCGTAATCCGCGTAAATCCGCGCTCCATTGCCTTTAAATCTGCGTAATCCGCGTTCTCTGCCTGCTGTGCCACGCTCCCTCTGTGCCTCTGTGTGAAAATCTTTTTAATAAATAAAGAACTTAGGTAAAGTGTAAAGCCTCGTTCTCTGGTTTAAAAGATTTTTTCACACAGAGGCACAGAGGCACAGAGGGCGAGAGGCACGTAAGAAATACGAACGAATCCGCGTAAATAAAAAACCACTTGATTCTCATTTCCTTAGTTTTGAATGAAAGCAAGAAAGAATCCGCGAAAATCCGTCAAATCCGCGTTCCATACCCTTAAAAACTGTGCGTACTAAAAGTAACCGGCATAACACGCTTATGCCCGCTCGCCCTATGAAACCTATCTATCACAGCCCTATCCCTCTCACTTATTTCCCCCACCCCCAACAAGAACCTATCTATACTATCATAGGCTACGCCCATCTCGTCCTCGTCTGTTTGTCCGTCAAACAAGCCTGCGGACGGCGCTTTTTCGATAATCGACCTTGGCGCGTTTAAATACCGCAGAAATTCATATATTTCCGTAACAGTAAGGTCAGAAATAGGGTTGAAATCACATGCGCCGTCACCCCATTTGGTAAAATAGCCCATGTGCGTTTCGCTTCGGTTTCCTGTACCTGCCACGAGCCTATTTTCGCTTGCCGCCACGGTGTAAAGCGCGGTCATTCTAAGGCGCGGCGCGATATTTGCCAGTGCCGCGTCTGTTATGCTTGTCACGCCGCCCAGTATTTCCGCCATTTCTGCCCTTGCAGGCGACAAATCCACAAGGCGCGCGGCGATTTTGTACTGCTCCGCCACTTCCTGTGCATCGGTCTTGTCCGTGCCGTAGTTCCGCTGCGAGCCGCAGGGCATAATCAGCCCCACCGTGTCATCGCACGCCATTTTACATAAAATACCAACCAGCGCGCTGTCCTTGCCGCCGCTATTGCCAAAAACTATGCCCTTTGCGTTGGCCGCGCTTATGGTTTTTTTAATAAATTCCACCCTGTTTTTTGTTTCGTTCTCGTAATTTCTCATCTTTATCTCCTCAACAGCGCGACACACTCCACATGCGGTGTACGCGGAAACATATCCACGCTCGTAATTTTAACCAATTTATAGCCCGATTGCAATAAAATCGGCAAATCTCGCGCAAGCGATTTTGGCTTGCACGCCACGTAAACCAAACACTCGCCCATGTCGGCGATTTTTTGCAACGCCTTGGGGTGCAAGCCGTCACGCGGCGGGTCTACTATAATTGTGTTGGGCGAAATTTCCAGCTCCTGCAAAACAGCAAACGCATCGCCTGCGTAAAATTCGCAGTTCGCTATTCGGTTTGCGGCGGCGTTTTCCTTAGCGGCGGCAATCGCATCTGCGACAATTTCCACGCCTACGACCCTTTCAAATTTCGGCGAAATCACCTGCGAAATCGTTCCCGTGCCGCAATAAAGGTCAAGCGCCGTTCCACCCTCGCCTGCGAGGTCGCTGACTACGCCGTACAATACCTGCGCGCCGCGCGAGTTTGTCTGGAAAAACGAAAACGCCGATACCTTGAACTCTAGGCCGCAAATTTTTTCATAATAATAATCGCGGCCGTATAGCTGTGTGACGTTTTCGTTTTTTACCGCGTCCGCCACGCCGTCATTTACGGAGTGCATTACGCCCACTATTTTTCCGCTTATTTCCAGAGAAAGCAAGCCCTCGGTAAATTTTTCCATAGGGCAAGCAAGAGCCGAGGAAGCGGAAAGCAGTACGAGAATTTCGCCCGTAAACTCGCCGCGGCGTAAAACCAAATGCCGCAACGCGCCTGTATGCTTTTTCCTATGATAAAATGTTTCGCCTGCTTCGCGAAAGAAATTTGTCACATATTCCACAATTTTCCTGAAATCGTCATTGATTAGGCAACAGTTGGTTGGTGCGGCTACCTCGTAGAAACTGCGCTTTTTTCGTATGCCGAGGGCGAGCTTTCCGTCCTTTGATTCGTCACCAAAGGCAAATTCCATCTTGTTTCGATAGGGGCCGTTGCCCCTTTTCTCCGACTGGAGGGTGGTGGGAATGTCGCCTCGAAGCCCTAACTCCGTCCGAGTGTCTAAAAGAGGGGCATAGCCCCTTTCCCCCGATTGGCATGTGGTAGAAATATCGCCCCGAAGCCCTAACTTCATCTCAGTGTCCAAAAATTCTGCGTACTCGCCGAGAGTTTCCACTAGAGCCGCCTTTTTTATGGCTATTTCGTCCTCGTATGAAATATCCAAATAGGAACAACCGCCGCATCTTCCGAAATGCTCGCATAGCATACTATCAACTCCATATCTATAAATGTCAATTGGTTATGGCTTGGGCTTCACGACAAACGCACGAACGCAGGTTCTTTGTAGGGGACGACCAAAATCGCCTTTGGGGTTTTGTAGGGGACGGATTTATCCGTCCCGAGATTACCTCGCTCTGCTTTGGTCGGCGTGCGGTGTTGTCTAAGAAAACCACTTAGACAACACCTTACTGCCTGCTTGATAGACGTTATCCGTCCCCGAATTGACGAACGTGCGTACCTCGGGACGGATAAATCTGTCCCCTACAAAAAGGCTATTCGGATTTAACAGATTTACACGGATAAAAAAACGTGCTAGATAAAATCCGCGTAAATCCGTTAAATCCGTGTTTGATTTACAGATTTTAGCTTCATGCGTTTGTCGTGGCTTGGGCTTGGTGACGGTTAATTGTAGGGGACGGATTTATCCGTCCCGAGATTACCTCGCTCTGCTTTGGTCGGCGTGCGGTGTTGTCTAAGAAAACCACTTAGACAACACCTTACTGCCTGCTTTAATGGACGTTGCCCGTCCCCGAATTGACGAATGTGCGTACCTCGGGACGGATAAATCCGTCCCCTACAAATTGTTTGCATTAACACCTCTACCCCAAAAGCCCCCGTAAATGTTGCATTTACGGGGGCTTTTGGAATTTTCGGAGATGAGAGGATTTGAACCTCCGCGCCGCGTTAACGACCTACTCCCTTAGCAGGGGAGCCTCTTCAGCCACTTGAGTACATCTCCAGATGCGGTAAAACCGCAAGCATTTTGCACTTAATATAAGAAATGAGCAACCCTATAAGCCGGGTTCTGTCATGGACAGCCATCTATCTGAGCCGCGCGTTGCCGCTGCGGCTTTTGCGACACTACCAAAGCAGGGCAGGACGACCCTTTGCGTTAGAGCCTAACATGCTCCAAAACACGCCGCTTTATTTGGTCTTGCACCGAATGGGGTTTACATAGCCTGTTTTGTCGCCAAAACAGCGGTGCGCTCTTACCGCACCTTTCCACCTTTTCCGCTGTTACTCGATTTGGAGGAGAACAACAACGGTAGTTTATTTCTGTTGCACTATCCCTAGGGTCGCCCCCGACGGACGTTATCCGTCATTCTTGTCCTGTGGTGCCCGGACTTTCCTCATGCTGCAAGCAACACGCGGCTGTCCAGATTACTCATCTTCTTTCGGTGGTTCGGGTGTTACAGCTGTTTCTGCTACTTCCTCCGCTACTGCTTTCTCTGCCACGTCTGCTACTGCTTCCTCTGCCACATCAGATACTGCTTCGACTGCTTCAACTGCTTCAACTGCTTCAACTGCTTCCTCTACAACGTCAGCCACGGCTTCAACTGCTTCCGCTTCTACTGCTTCTACCTCGTCCTCAATCGGCGGAGGATTCAAAATCAAATCCGCCTCACGCTTTGAAAGGCTTATTTTTTGCTTTTCAATATCTATATCCATTACCTTTACTTCTATTCTCTGCCCTACGGAAAGCTCCTCGCTGGGCTTGCCTATACGGCGCGTAGAAATTTGTGAAATGTGGACTAGCCCATCTATGCCGTCCTCCAGTGTTACAAACGCACCAAACTGTGTAAGACGTGCCACAGTGCCTGCCACTATTTCGCCAATCGGGTATTTTTCCGCGATATTGTTCCATGGGTTGGCGTTTATATCCTTGAGCGACAGCGATATTTTGCCGCTTTCGGGGTCGAGCTTTATTATTGTTGTTTTGACAGTATCGCCCACGTTAAGCACATCGGACGGCTTGCGTACGCGTTTCCATGCAAGCTCGGAAACATGCACAAGACCGTCTACACCGCAACCAAGGTCAATAAACGCGCCAAAGTCCGTAAGACGGCTAACCGTACCCTCGATACTCTGCCCGATTTCGAGCTTGCCGAATATCTCGTTGCGTTTTTCCTCGGCTTCCTTTGCGGCGAGTTCCTTACGCCCTGCGAGTACGCGCCTTTTCGCGCGGTCGATTTCCAAAATATTGAAATTAAACTCCTTGCCCTTGAATACGTCCAATTCCTTTTCAAAGCGCGAGGAAATTTGTGACGCAGGAACAAACACGCGATTGCCCAAAATGTTGGCAATCAAGCCGCCCCTTACCACATCGACAATTTTACCGGGCAGCGGAGTTTTGTCCTCTAGGGCTTGCTCCAGCTTGCCATAATTCGCGCGGCTATCGACCTTTTTCTTGGAAACGAGGATATTTCCCTCGCCGTCGTTTACGCGTACGACAAAGACCTCTACGACATCGCCCTGCTTGGCTATATCAGTAAGGCTTGCCGAGGAATCGTCGGTATATTCCGATTTTATGATTATTCCGTCAGATTTATACCCAAGGTCAACAATTACCTCTGTATTTGTGACGCGCACAATAGTACCCTTTACGATTGCTCCGTTGCGGATAGTCATAAAGGACTTGTCGAGCATGTCCCTAAATTCTTGGGCTTCGTCCAGATTTTCATTTTCTTGGGGTGCAAACATATCGCTCATTAAAAAGAGCCTCCCTTAGACAAAAAGAAGTATCAAAAAGAACAGCAAAAACAATTTTACCACCTACACAAACTTTGTGCAACAAAAATTTATAAAATATGTTCTAGTGGGCCGAAAGTGTCGAAACTCGCCCCACAACTTCCCCCATTACACGCTCCACAAGCTCCGTGCTTACCCTTTGTCCTGCGTATTCGTCCATGAGAATCGGCTTGCCAATATTTACGCGTATTTTTGAAAACAGCTTGTAGCTTCCAATTATTCCCGCAGGCACAATCGGCGCGCCAGATTTAAGTGCGAAAACCGCGACACCGCCCTTTACGTTCTCAAAATCCTTCATGCGCGTCCCCTGCGAAAAAATCATTACGCCATTGCCGTCCTTCAAAATGTTCATGGTCGTGCGGTACGCCTTCATGTCCGCGGTCTGCCTGTCAAGGGGATACGCCCCGAGATTGCGAAAAAACCAGTCCAAGAATTTTTTCTCGAAAAGCTCTTTTTTGCCCATAAACCGCGGCTGTCGCTTCATAAAAATGGCAAGAATAACAGGGTCGAACGCGTGTATATGGTTCGCACAAAGCAAAAACGCGCCCTGCTCGGGAATATTTTCCCTGCCAGTGATTTCAAAGCGGTAAAGAATGTGTGCTAGAATCCAGCCTATTACTTTGAAGGTTTTAAAGAACATTGGGGGGCTCCTTTGTATGTTTTGGTTTTGTGCATTTGTAGGGACGGCTACCTGTAGGGGAGGGATTTATCCCTCCCGAGGTTGCCTCGTTCTGAATTTAGCCGTCCTGTATTGACAAGCGTTCGTACCTCGGGACGGATAAATCCGTCCCCTACAATGGGCTATGCTTCTACATATTTTATGTTTATTCTCGTTTCCGTATCGCTTCCCTGCACGCCCCTAAAGCACAGCGTATACTTTAGTGCGTTTGTTACGCTTCCGCTATATTCTAACACAAGCAAGCCAAATGTGCTATCATGCTCTAGCACATATGCCGTACCGCCCTCGGCCTCGCTTATTGCCGCCATTTCTAGGTACTGCGGCTCATATGATAGCACAATCGCGTTGTCATTGCTAGACGTACCAAGGAACGCCATGGGAATATCCACGAGCGTGTGCGGCGTGATTGACAGGTCGATATTGCGGTCGTGGTACAAGTCGTAGGTTGCCTGCGCTTCCGCCAATTTTGCGACAAGCGGGTCATGCACGGCTTGCGGTGCCCAAAATTTGGTTGTCGGTACGTCCGAGCCGTTGTCGCGTACATAGGTTTCCGCCAAGACGCGCTTGGCGTTGTCGATTGTTTGCAATAGTTCGAGAAGTACGGCGTTTATGTGTTCTATGCTGTCCGTTCTTGTCGAACGCGCTACGGTGGCATCGTTGATGAACGCCTCGATTTTATGCGAATTAGCGACAATTACAAGCGCGTATGCGTAGCTATCGTCCAACGCGCCTATCCAAAATGTGCCGTTGGCTGTACCGTTTGTTACTGTAAGCTCTGATACTATTAGCGGAGAATCTGCTACCAAGGACGTGTCGGCTGCATGGCGTTTTTCTACGCCTGCCGTTATGACGGTGATGTGGTCGGGTATGTTCTCTACGGTGAAATTTAGGGAAAAATCGGGGTTGTATTCTAGCGTGGTGATTGTTATTTCGGTGGCGGTGCGTGCGGTGGGGTTTGTGGTGGTTTGCGTGGTGTTTGTGGAAAGATTGCTCGCGGTGGTAAAAATGCTTGTTGTTGGTAGTAAAAGTAGTAGTGTTAAGAGAATGGATAGGGATTTTTTTAGGGAATTAGTCATGTTTGTTTCCTCCTATTATTGTGAATGGTGATTGTATTTGTGGAGCGTGGGTTTTTGTACGAACGAATCCGTGAAAATCCGTTAAATCCGTGTTTGGTTTGTGTGTTTTGGTTTTGTGTGGTTGTGGTGACGGTTAGTTGTAGGGGAGGGATTTATCCCTCCCGAGGTTGCCTTATTTTGAATTTAGCCGTCCTGTGTGGGGGAGTGGTGGGGGCGTGGCAGGAATATGGCTGTCCATAGCAGTGCCGAGAGGGCGGAGAGGGCTAGCATTAGTAGCATAGAGCCGCGCATATCGCCCACGCCTGTGGGAGGGAAAGGGGGGCGGTGGTGTAGTGTGGGAAGCTCGCCGTCCTGTATGTTCCATATATAGGTGTCCCAGCCTAGGGTATCTGTCCAAAATTCGGCGGTGAGGGCTTGGGGCATGGTGATGTCTATGCCGTCCTCGATAGCGTAGCCGTCTATATGCTCGAATTTTAACACCATGTCGGCTAGTGCGTAGGTGTTAGTTAGCGTAGCACTCTCGGACACACGAGCAACGGATAATTTACTCTCTATTGTGGGATTAAGCGCGACAGAGTTAATTATTTCGCCGTTCATATTTGCGGCTATGCCACCTGCGGGATTAAGATCTAAATTTTCGCTACGAATGGCGGCTACAGAATAACTGTTTTTTATACTACCGTTTATATGATTCGCCAACCCTCCGATACTCCCCTCATAAGAACCCCCTACGGCGGTAAACTCTCCTGCGGAATAGCAGTTTTCTATGGTAGCTAATAATGCACCCCCTATTATCCCACCAATATGACCACCCGAAGCCGTAATTGTGCCGTCAAAGTAGCTGTTCTTTATGCTAACATTGTAAGAATCGCCTATTATTCCGCCAATTACTGGGGGAAAATCATCATACACGCCTTTAATCGTACCTGTAACATAACAGTTTTCTATATTGACGTTTATTGCAGTGCCGATGATTCCGCCTGCAACTTGCTCTGCATTAACAGTTATATCTACAAGCCCGAGGTTTTTTATGGTAGCGTGTTCTGCTGCCCCAAAAAAGCCAGAAAAACCCCATGAAATGCGTACGCCTGTTACCTTTTTGTAATTTCCGTCAAATGTCCCACGAAAGGAGGTAGGGACAGGCGTGCTACTAAATATCCCTATAGGCGACCACGACCCATACACAGACACGTCTATGTCCTTGGTGAGTATTATTGTTTTGCCCTCAAATTGTTCGCTCTCATAAGTGCCAGAAAACGAATTTACAATTCTTGACAATCCTGCTAGTTGGTCGGCTGTGCTTATATAAAATATTTTCGCACTTGGGTCATTATCGTACCAGCTTGTGTCGCGTGTGCCAGTATTGCCGTCTGTGGCGGTTACGGTGGTTACGCCAAACAGGATAAATAATACAAAAAGGATTAAGAATCTTTTATACATATTTAAGCCCTCCCATTATCCAATTACTTGAGGTTTTATAATTCGGCGTTCGATAATGTACTGCGAATGTAGATTGCTTGTAGCTACTGTAATTAGCAAGCCCTCATTTAAAGCAGGGTTAATGGTTAGCTGTGCATTTGGCAAAAAGTTGAAATTTGGGCCGCCGGGGGCAAAGGTATTTATTGTAGCGTTGCCGTTAGCATCTAGCGTTACCGTGCCATAGCCTATAAGTGTCGAGGGTGGGCCGCCATATTGGCTAGAGGGTCGGTGTCTGCTAACCACGACATACACGGAATGAGGGGCTAAGCCATTAGGCGAGGAAACAACAAGCGAGGTGTATTCAAACAAATTGGTTGCTGTATTGAATGTCAAATCAACATTCGCGCTTACATCATTGCCCATATACGTAAATTCGCCACTGGTTGTTATATTCGCCATATGAAGCCCCGAGCGTTGTCGAGGGCTAGTAGTGGTAGCATAGGTATCGGTGTTTGGTGCTGTTGCAGGGCTTAGGGTGTTGTGTCCGTTAAATAGCGGGAATGGCTGATAGCTTCCAGCATTTTCAAGTCGGGTTTGCAAATCTTGATAGTTATCATACCAAGAAGATACTGTCCATACTTCTGGAGTGCTATTAGGGTTATAAGTAGGGTGAAAAAGGGTGTTACGCCCACTTATATCTATATGATATATCACTATCCCTTGAAAACCAAAATCCTCATAACGGCTGCCTGCCTCCTGTCGTATATGCTCAACCATAAAAAGCTGACCGCCGAGTTGTCCGTGGGGTGTGGTAGTCATGGTGTGCGTATAATATACGTATGGGTTCATTGCGTTTGGTTCGGGGGATATAACCGTACCGATAGGCGTACCGTTTAACGCAATCGGTTCAGCCCAACCTTGTTTGAATCTATAATAAGGGTTTATAGGAGTAGGATTTTTTCCCTCTGCCACACTATTGCCATTTGCCATAAGGCAATGATTGCTTATGCTTTGAGGTCTGTAAAGGTCGTTAAAACCGAAAAGCAAATGCCCATTTTCATGTGCAAACGTGCCAAGGGCTAAATGCGGCTCGGGGCTGGGGTTGCTAGGGGTGGCACGAATGTATTCATACTGATTTGTTATTTGATAGTAGTTAAAGTGTAATCCTTGGACAGTAATGGCACTATTGCCTAACCATGAAAGGCGCGGCCATAAATCTAAAGGATACTTCATTCCTGCGTAATAAATATTAAGGGGTATATCGTCACCTCTTGCTGGACTCCACACTTTGCCCCTTACTTCTTGTGCATAGTCTATAAAATCTTGATTTTCCGCTAACTCAGTAAGTGCTTCTAACACTAAATGTATACTGCCCTCTGTATCATAATAATCCTTGTCATACTCCGCTTCATAATAAAACACCTTATTCCTATAGTCAATCGCCCCACCCGACACATCTAAAAAATAATCGCGGACAGAGCCGTTGTTGCCAAAGCCTGTATAGCCCTCCTCGTTGAGATAGGCTTCTACCTCCGCTATAGAAAAGCTAGGCTGTGTAGCCTTTGTGTCAGGAAAATCGACAATAATCGTCACGCCGTATATCGGTCTTACACTGCCGTCAGCTCTGGTCGCGCTCTCGGTGTTTTCCCTTGTGCTTTGGCGCGTTGCGTAGTCGTCGCCCCATAGCAGTCTGCGCGCTTCTTCTGTTTTGCGCGCGATATGCTCGGGGCTTATGTCTATGCCCTTGGGCGGTAGGTCGGTGGGCGATTGCCAGCGTTCGCCTAGGTTTAGGCGTTCGCTTAGGCTTGGTGTGCGCGCCTCGCCAGTGTAGA
>WRLD01000023.1 GCA_009777845.1 Defluviitaleaceae bacterium | reverse complement strand
TTCTATAATTTGGGGCAGGTAACGTCCATTAAGCAGGCAGTAAGGTGTTGTCTAAGTGGTTTTCTTAGACAACACCGCACGCCGACCAACGCAGAGCGAGGTAACCTCGGGACGGATAAATCCGTCCCCTACAAAGAGCCATGCAAAGAGCCATGCAAAGAACCATACAAATTCGGTTTTAAAAGGCGATTAAACACGGATTGAGCGGATTTACACGGATTTGCACGGATTTGCACGGATTGGCTCGTGGGGAAATATATCGCCGTTTAGTAGTTTACGCGGACAAAATCCGCAAAATCTGCGTAAATCCGTTAAATCCGCGTTTAATCATCTTTAAAATTCACATCTATTGTCTGCTATGCCTCGCTCCCTCTGTGCCTCTGTGCCTCTGTGTGAAATGGTTTTTGACAAATAATGAACGTAGGTAGAGCGTAGAGCTTCGTTTTTTAGGTCAAAAGATTTTTTCACACAGAGGCACAGAGGCACAGAGGGAGCTAGGCACAGCAGGAGTACGGACTAAGAAAAGGTGCATTAAAACACGGATTTCCCACGAACGAATCCGCGAAAATCCGTTAAATCCGCGGAAATCCGCGTTCCATGCCCTTAAAATCCGCGTTCCACACCCTAAAACATCTCAAGAACAGGAGGACATTATGCGAGAAAAAATAAACCTAAACGGCGTTAAGCGGGTACACTTCATAGGTATCGGCGGCATAAGCATGAGCGGCTTGGCGGAGCTTTTACAGCGCGACGGCTTTCATGTAAGCGGCTCGGACGATACCGAAACGGAAATAACCGCGCATTTGAGGGAAATAGGCATAAGAATTGCTATTCCCAACTCGGCGGAAAATATTACAAGCGACATGCAGCTTGTTATTTTTACTGCGGCGGTAAAGCCCGACAATCCCGAATACCAAGCCGCGCAGGAGCTTGGCATAGAGCTAATAGAACGCGCCGTGTTTATCGGGCGTATTCTGACGGGCTATGAGCCTATTTGCGTGGCTGGCTCGCACGGAAAGACCACGACCACGTCCATGATTTCGGAAATATTGCTAAAGGCAGGGCTAGACCCTACTATTTCTATAGGCGGCCATATGATGGGCGTGGGCGGTGTGAATTACAGGGTAGGCAGCTCCAAGCATTTTGTGCTGGAGGCGTGCGAATACAGCAATAGCTTTCACCACTGGCGGCCGCAAATAGGCGTTATTTTAAACATTGATGCCGACCATTTGGACTTTTTTGGCAGTATGGAAAATTTAATACTGGCGTTTGTTAAATTTGCCTCAAATATTCGCCCTGAGGGCGCGTTGATTATTCGCGAGGGCATACAGGGCTACGAGCAAATAACGAACGCTTGTTCGTGTGAAGTGATTACCGTGGGCGACTGCGGGCGTTTTGCCGCAAAAAAGGTTACATACAGGGAGGGCAAGCCGTCTTTTGATATATTGGACAACGGTGAAAAAATCGCGCGTGTAAGCCTGCCCTTGCTCGGCGAATACAACATGCTTAACGCGCTGTCGGCGTTTGCGGTGGGCGTATTGTTGAAAATCCCTGCGGTGGTCATCGCGGACGCGCTAAACGGCGTAAGCGGCACAAAGCGGCGTTTTGAGCATAAGGGCGTGTATAACGGCGTGCAAATAGTGGACGATTATGCGCATCACCCTACGGAGATTTTGGCGTGCCTAAGGGCGGCGCGGCAGTACGCTAGGGGAAGCGTGTTTTGCTTGTTCCAACCGCACACCTATACGCGTACAAGAAATTTGCTGGACGAATTTTCGCAGGCGTTTACGGACGCGGACTATGTCGTTCTCTTGCCGATTTATGCCGCGCGCGAGCCGTTCGACCCGCTTATTTCGTCGGAAATCCTAGCCGAGCGTGTAAAAAAGAACGGAAACGAGGTAAAATACGTAGATAATTTTCACGAAGCGTGCAATTATTTACGCGAACAGCTTAAACAGGGCGACCTGCTTATTACCATGGGGGCGGGCGATGTGTACAAGGTCGGCGACAAATTGTTAAGCGAAAAGTTATCCACATAATCCACAGGTGAGTGTTTATATCCACAGAATGGGATAAATAAAGCCCTAGGGGCTGTCAAGCATTATTTTTGCCCGAAAACACGGCACTATTTTTTAAAACGCCGTGTTTTCGGGCTTTGTTGGCTATGGAAAAATTTTAAATGTTAAGAAAATATTACAAGTTTTTTGTTTACAAATAACAAATTGAAAAATAAGCCCTAAAATGTCACGTTCGCTAGAGGCGGATTTTATCCACATTTTTATCCACATAAACGGCAAAAGATGTTGATAAAAAATGGTGTTCAAGCTGTAAAATATGGAGTATTATATGCAGGAGATTTAAGTAAGGGAGTAAGTGATAGAAAATATGTTCGATATAAAAATGAATAATGCGAACAATTGTTCGGGCATGGTGCTTTCGTTCACCTTTATTGACGAATATATGACAGACTGTCTGCCTGTATATCCGCTTATTTACATATGGAGCTACCGCCGTCTTTTGGACGGACAGGCAGTCACCATACAGGAAATAGGCGAACGCTTTGAGCTAACCGAGGGCGACGTAATAAAGGCGTGGCGGCACTGGGAAAAAGAGGGGCTTGTGGCTATAGCCTCCGACAAAAAGAGCATGGAGATTACTTTCCTGCCTATTTTGTCAAAAGCGGCGTTGCCGCAAAAGGACGGCGAAGCCAAGGAAAGCCCAGCCCCGCAGGAATCCCGTCCGCAGTATACCGCGCAGGAGCTTGCTTGCTACCGCACAGACAGCCGCGACGTGGAGAGCCTTTTTTCCCATGCAGAAAGGGCGTTGGGCAAGCTGCTCTCGTACAATGATATGAGCGTTATTTTTGGCTTCTACGATTGGCTAAGGCTTCCTATAGACATCATAGAGTACCTGTTCACGTACTGCGAGGAAAACGAACACCGCAGTCTGCGTTATATAGAAAAATGCGCCATAGACTGGGCGGACAACGACATAACCAGCATAGAGCAAGCGCAGCTATATGTACAAAACTTTGACCGCGATTACAAAAAAATAATGCGCCACTTGGGAATGTCCAGATACCCGACCCCAAGCAACAAAAAGTATATGAACAAATGGCTAAGGGAGTGGGGGCTGTCGCTGGAAATAGTAATCGCCGCCTGTGACCGCTGTGCCGACCGAACGGAAAAGCCGAGCTTCAAATACGTGGATAGAATCCTAGATGACTGGCACGAAAAAGGGGTCAAGGAGCTACAGGACATAGCCGCCGCGGACGAGGAATACCATGAAGCGAAAAAAATTCTAAGGCCGTTGCCGAGCGTGGGAACAAGAGCGAATGTAAAGCCTAAGCAAAATAGATTTGTGAATTTTAATCAGCGTGATGTGGATTATTCGCAGTATGAGAAGCTGGAGAGGGTTTATTTGGATAATATATATAATGGGTGATAGAAATGAGCCATAAAAACGCGTATCGCGAGGTAATGCGCGACTTGCAGGTTTCAAGGGAACGCGCCGAGGCCGTACACCTGGTACAGGTCGAGGAGGCGTACAAAAAATCGCCCAAGCTGCGGGAAATAGACAAGCGGCTAAGCGAAATAGGGCTTAGTCTGTCGCGGCTTATGCTTTGCGGCGATATGGGCGGCGTGGAAAAAGCGCGTGAAAAGGCGGCGGCTCTACGGAGCGAACGCCTTTCTTTGCTTGCCAAAAACAGGAAGCTGTCGCCAAAGCCTGCGTACGCGTGCGCCGATTGCTCGGACACAGGCTATTTGCCGCAGGACGTTGGCTTGCCTGCGATTGCTTGCACATGCCTAAAACAGCGGCTAATTGAAAAATATTATTCGCTTTCTAATATGTACGGCGTTTTGAAAGAGGAAAATTTTGACAGCTTTGATATTAGCCTGTTTGGCGGTGAAATAATAGAGGCCGAGGGGCTTTCTCCGCGTACAAATATGGAAAAAATACACCGCAACGCCGTGGGCTTTGTACAGAAATTTGACGAGGTGTTCCAAAATCTTCTATTGTACGGCGAGGCAGGGCTAGGCAAGACATTTATAAGCCACTGCATAGCCAAGGATTTGCTGGACGCGGGTAAAACTGTGCTGTATTTGACCGTGCCGAGGCTGTGCAAGGTAATTGAGGACTCGCGCTTTAACCGCGAGGCACTCGCCGCCCCGGACGAAATGCTCGAAGCCGTGGACGAGGTAGACCTGCTTATACTGGACGATTTGGGCGCGGAAATTTCTACGCTAATCACCTCTGCCGCGTTGTTTGACATTATCAACCAGCGGCTTTTGGCGCGTAAGCCTACGGTAATTTCTACCAACCTTACGCCCAACGCGCTCGCGGCACAATATTCAGAGCGTATTGTTTCGCGCTTTTTGGGCAATTATCAAATGCTGAAATTTTTCGGCGAGGATATTCGGGTGAAGAAAAAGTATGGTGGATTGCGTATGTAATAATGTATGTTTTCGGCACGACTTTGAGGGCTTTGGATTTTTGGGAATTGGAGTGCGAGGTTGGCGGAGTTTAAAGGCATGGAACGCGGATTTACGCGGATTTAACGGATTTTCGCGGATTCGTTCGTGCTTCTGCTGTGCCTCTCGCCCTCTGTGCCTCTGTGCCTCTGTGTGAAAAAATTTTTTTGATAAATAATGAACGTAGGTAAAGTGTATAACGTCCATTCTTTAGTTAAAAGATTTTTTCACACAGAGGCACAGAGGCACAGAGGGAGCGAGGCATAGCAGACAATAGAAGTGGATTTTAAAGATGATTAAACGCGGATTTAGCGGATTTACGCAGATTTACGCGGATTTTATCTAGTGCGTTTTTTTATCCGCGTAATCCGTGAAAATCCGTTAAATCCGCGTTTGATACCCTTTAAAAACCTACGTAATCCGCAAGTCGTAAGTTTTTAATGAACGCGAGAAAAAATCCGCGAAAATCCGTCAAATCCGCGTAAATCCGCGTTCCATGCCCTTAACCCCTTAAATAACGGCAAAAAGGAGCTTACCCATGAACGAAAAACTACGAATACTAAAAATGATTGAGAACGGACAAATAACAGCCACGGAAGCGGCGAAATTATTACAGGCGTTGGACGGTGTGCCGAGTGCAGGCGTAGGCACGCCAAGCCCAAGCACGCCAAGCCAAAGTTCGCCGCCAAGCCCAACAAGCCCAAGCCCGTCCGCGGCTTCACATTCGTATGCTCGTGACAAGAGATACGACGGCTACACGCCAAACACAGGCGGCGGACGTTCTACCTCTGCGGACGATTTGGCGGGCAGGTTTGAAAACTTCGTGCATGATGTCGCGCCTAAGGTAGAAAAATTTGTTGAGGTTGTGGCGGACAAAATCAACGGCGCGGCGGAGCGTGTTTCGTGCGCGTTTAGCGGTGAGGCAGGGGCTTCACAGGGAAGCCAGTCTGCGCCCAAGCCTGCCCCTGCGCGTTCCGCATCGGGAACAATGGAAAAGCAAGTAGAAATGCTTGTAGAACATGGGCATAACGAATTAAATTTGTCGTGCTTTAACGGCGCGGTGCGCGTGAAGGGCTACAATGGCGACAAAATCACGGCGCGGCTTAGTTATTCTGCCAAAAAAGCGAACGCCTATATAGAAATGGTACAGCTTGGCGGAAAATTTTTCTTGAAGTACGAGCCTGACGATTTCGGCGCGGTTTCCATTGACGCATATGTACCCGAGCGCGCCTTTTCGGCGGTGAAAATAGACGGAATGAACGCAAGCCTTGATGTATCGTCGTTGGTTGCGGACGAAATTCGCATTTCCAACGCCAACGGAAGCACTGCCCTGAGCGGACTTTCGGCGCGCAGCGTGGCGGCGGACACAAGCAACGGGCGTTTTTCCGTTTCCAAAATAACGGCGGAGCAAGCGAGCTTTGAAAACATCAACGGCAGCATGGAAACGGACGAGCTAGACGTTTCCCAGCTAAAGCTGTCCAACTATAACGGCGCGGTGTCTGTGATTGTTTCCCGCTTCGCGAAGTACAGCGAGTACACCTGGAACGTGGAAACAGGCAACGCCAAGCTAAGCATAAACCTGCCCTCTATGCCCGACATCGCCTACCATATCAAGGCGCACGCCGCTATGAGCGACATGCGCGTTGGGCTTACAGGCTTGGAATTTTTGATTAACGAGCCGTCGCTTATCGAGGCGCGTAGTACAAATTATGACGGCGCGAGCAAGAGGATTAAGCTAATGGCGGAAACGTCTAATGCGCCGTTGGTTATTCATTAAGATTTCCCTATAAGCTCGTACAGCTTCTCCATGGCGCAGTGCAGACCGCCCACTGCGTCTATTATTTTTTCCTTTACCGCGTCCTCGCCTGTAATGATTGTGCCCACGTCCTGTGCCATGGTTTTTGTGTCCATCATTAGCTCAATCAAGCGTTCCTGCGTAATTTGCGAGTTGCTTATAATAAAATCCTGCACGCGTTCCTGGGTTTTGTTGAAATATTCGTAGGTTTGCGGCGCGCCCACAAGCGTGCCGTTCATTCTTACAGGGTGTAACGTCATGGTGGCGGACGGCGCGATAAAGGAATAATCCGCCGATACCGCCAAGGGTACGCCAATGGAATGGCCGCCGCCAAGCACCAGCGAAACGGTCGGCTTGCCGATATGCGCTATCAGCTCTGCTATAGCAAGCCCTGCTTCCACATCACCGCCCATTGTGTTCAACAAAATAAGCAAGCCGTCTACCTCGGTATTTTCGGCACATGCCACGAGCTGTGGGATAACATGCTCGTACTTTGTGGCTTTGTTTGTGGGCGGTAGAATAATATGTCCCTCGATTTGCCCGATAATGGTGAGAAACTGGATTGTTCCGCGCGGGTTTTTGCGTGGGGGCAGCATGGTGGCTTCGGTTTGGGTTGGGGTGGGTTGTGGGGGGTCTTGGGGGTTGGGTTGGTCGGGGTGGTCTGGTTGTTCGTCTTGTTGGTGGGTGTTTTGGGTTTGTAGGGTTGTGTTCATGGGATACCTCCGAATGATAGGGTTTTTGGGAGTTTAAAGGCATGGCACGCGGATTCCCGCGGATTTGGCGGATTTTCGCGGATTTTTTCGCAGGGGAAGCCGTGTTCCGCTACCTTTAAATCCGTGTGCTATCGTCTGCCGTGCCTCGCTCCCTCTGCTTTGTGCCTCTGTGCGAACTACTGTGTGAAAAAATCTTTTAACTAAAGAATGGAGTTATACGCTTTACCTACGTTCATTATTTGTCAAAAAGATTTTCACACAGAGGCACAGAGGCACAGAGGGAGCGTGGCATAACAGGCACAGAACGCGGATTTAAGGGATTCAAGGGCTTCACGCGGATTTAGCGGATTTACGCAGATTTACGCGGATTCGTTCGTGCGTTCATTGAGAACTAAACGGCGATAAATTTTACCACGAACGAATCCGCAAAATCCGTGTAAATCCGCTAAATCCGTGTTAAACTACCTTTAATTTACATGGATAATGCAATTCATGCGTTTGTCGTACTTAAAAGCTAGTATTTGTTTGCGTATGGGAATTTATACGGTTATAATAGACCTGCTTAGGCAAAAAACAGAAAACAGAGGGATTTTTATGGTAAATAAAAAGCTGCTTGCAGAGTATATAAGCTCAAAGCCAAACAAAGCCGTTGCTCATTTGGATTTAAGCAACAATAAAATATCCTATTCGGGGATTGTTCAAGGGCGTGACATTAAAAATTTGCGTGGTGACGGCGAAGAAGAGCTTGTTCGTGCGTTTTTTTTAACAAGACTTATAAACGAATTAGGATATAAAGCAGAAAACATTGAAATTGAACGAGAATATACCTCTGGTAGACCCCATACGCTGACAAGTCGCATTGATGTGGTCGTAAGAGATTCAAAGGGAAACGCATTTCTGTTTATTGAAATTAAAAAGCCTGACGGAAATGACAGCTATTCAACCATTGACAAAGATGCTGTAATAGAAGAACAGCTTTATAAGGTTGCGGGCATGGAATGTGTAGATGGCAATGAGGTAAAATATCTTGTTCTTTATACAGTCGGAGAAATTGGCGGAAAGCTGGTTGACGAATGTATAATTATAGATAGAGAAAAATTCCAAACATTTTCCGATTGGGTAGATGCAGACAGAGAATATGTCAATGAGCTGCCTAAAAAATATGGTAAAGCCCAAAAGCGCCCCTATGTAAAAGCAACAGATAAGGATTTGGAAACGGACTTTACACATGGAACCCTAGAGCGGTTGCAAAGCGATTTGCACAATGTGCTTTGGGGCGGCGGCGGAACAGACGATAACGATGTTTTTGCTTCTTTAACAAACCTTATTCTTGCTAAGATTCAAGACGAAAGCGAAAAAGAGGACGGCGAAACATACGAGTTTCAGTCACTAGCGTTTGCTAAGACCAAAGATGAGGACAATGAAGCATTTGAAACAAACGAAATGCTTTTTGAGCGTGTCAACTGCCTGTATCGCCGCGCGTTAAAATCAAAGCTATATATATCAGACGAGGCAGAATTAACAAAGTCGTATGTAATTGATACAAAAAAATTCTCTTTATCAAAGCTAAAATATACAGTGCAAAGATTTGAGGGGATTTCTTTCGTGGAAGGAAGAAACAGCCTTAGCGGTAAGGATATTTTGGGGGATTTTTTCGAGGGTATTATACGTACGGGCTTTAAGCAGACTAAGGGGCAGTTTTTTACACATATTAACATTGTTAAGTTTATGCTTTGGGCGTTGCAAGCCGATAACCTCGCCATAAAAAAAATAAGGGAGGACAAAGAGCTTCCTTATATGATTGACCCCTCGGCAGGCAGTGGGACATTTTTACTTGAATATATGAAATTTATTACCCAAAATATGAAATACCGCTTTAGAGCTGCGCTTGGCACATCTCGCGATGTAAAAGATAAAATACAGGCGTGGTTTGAACCAAATTATCACGAGCATATTTGGGCAAAGGATTATATTTACGCAAATGAGTTTAACTTTAATCTTGGGACGGCTATTAAGGTAAACATGATTTTACATGGGGACGGCTCTACTAATATATTTATTAAGGACGGGCTGTTGCCGTTTTCAAAATACATTAAAGAACCTCCGCCCAATGTACTTAACGGAAGCAGTAAGGACGATTTATATAATGGGATAGATGTAAATGCCCAATTCGACATTATATTAACTAATCCTCCTTTTAGTGTTGACCTTGATAATGACACTAAAAAAACGCTTGCCAAATCCTTTCTTTTTGGTAACAAGAAAAATTCTGAAAACCTTTTTGTTGAGCGTTGGTATCAGCTTCTGCGAGAAAACGGCAGGCTTGCGGCAGTGCTTCCCGAAAGCATATTTGATACTACGGAAAATAAATATATCCGTTTATTTTTATATAAATATTTTAAAATTAAGGCGGTTGTTTCGCTTCCGCAGATTACATTCGAGCCGTTTACGTCTACAAAAACGAGCATTTTGTTCGCACAGAAAAAAACCAAATCAGAAATTGAGGAATGGAATGAAGCGTGGTCGGAAGCAAGCAAAGAATATTCGTATTTAAAAACGAGAGTTGAGAATTTGCTGGCAGTATATGACGGCAAAAAAGAAAAAGCTAAGCTGCCGTCCATAAAAGGGCTAACCGCCGATGAGGAAGCGGCGGTATTGCGTTCGATGTTAAGGTGTTATATTACTGAACGTGATGATGTGCTTGATACAAGCGGACTGATTAAAAAATATTATGAGGAGCTTTGGGGCTTGTGTTCTTATGATAAAGGTACACAAGATATTTTTGGTTTTGTAAATACATGGTGGGTTTTTGGTGTAGTGTCTGAAAAAATCAACTATTCTGTTTTTATGGCAGAAGCCGACAATGTTGGGTATAAGCGTTCACAGCGCGGCGAGAGGGTTATGGCTAATGACCTCTACAGGACGGATAGTGACGGTGTTGTACTTGTGAATGATGATGTTAGAGATACTATACTTGACTATGTTCGGGATATTGTTTGGGAGTAGTGTAAATCCGCACATGAAAAATCGCCGAAGGCGAGCCAGAAAAGTGAGGGATAGATAATGTTTGTTACCAATTGCTTCATAAGCGAAATAGCAAAACATAAATATTTACGTTCAGACGTTAAATATCAACGTACTATAGCCTCACAAGCACATGCAGACTTTGCACTAGTAAAGGATTTATTTTACATTATAAACGGAAGTGTGCAGACAAAATACTATTCAGAAGAAGAAACAGGGGTATCGTATGTCCGTGTAGGTGATATTTCATATAAGTACGGAATCAGCAACGAGAAAATGATGTATCTTAATGACGACTGTTGTATAGCAGAAGATAAGCAGCTTAGAAAAAACGATTTAGTCTTGGCAACAATAGGGACTGTTGGTAAGATAGGATTGGTTGAGGAATTTTCTGGTGGTACGTTTTCTAATAATACTGTTTGCTTGCGACCTAAAAGCGTAGAATTAAACTCATACTTTTACGAGAAATTGTTGCAAAGCGATTATTATATCGGTTACATTTTTGGTGTTGTTTCCCAAAAAGCACAACCAAATTTACAGCAATATGATTTAGAAAACATAAGGATACCTATAATAGATAAGGATAATATCGAAAATTGCGTTGCTGACTGTAAGCGAATTGATAAAAAAATTATGGAATTAAAAGAGCAAGCCAGGCCTATACAAGCCCTAATTGACAGCGTATTCTCGCGGGAATTTGGGTTTGATTACACCAAGCTAGAGGAGCTTAAAGCCTCAAAACGATTTATTGTGAAGCTGTCGGATTTTTCAAACAATCCCGATTTGCGATTTAGTACAAAATTTCACCGCTCCGCAGGTGCATTTGTAATGGAGCAGCTGCAAGGAATAACAAATAAAAAGATTAAGCACTATCTTGCCGAGCCAATCGTTTTGGGTGAAAGTGTTTCACCGAATGATTATTTCGATGACGGAGAGTATTTTTACATCTCAATGGCAACGATAAAAAACTGGCGATTTGAATCCGAAGATGCTAAACGAGTTTCAAAGGCATATTCCGACATCAAGCAAGCCAAGACCATTAGGCGTAATGATATTTTGCTGGCTCGTTCTGGCGAGGGAACTATAGGTAAGGTTGCCCTCATAGATAACGAAGATGTAAGGGGTGTTTTTGCCGATTTTACAATGAGGATACGATTAACAAATTATAACGGACTTTTCGCTTATTATTATTTTAGAACAGCTTTTTTTCAGTATCTAATTGAAGTTTATAAAAAAGGGCTTGGAAACAATACAAACATTTTCCCATCTGTTGTTCGCGAGTTTCCTCTCCCCGATATTTCATTGTCTGAACAACAACGCATTGTCAACGAGATAAAAGCGGAAATCGAAAAGCAGGATTTAATAAAAGCGAAAATTGCGGAATTGCGGGGGCAAATTGACGCTATCATTGAAAATGCGTTACGCAACCCTTTGTAGTATAATTCCAAGAAAAAAAAGAAACGAGGCTCTGTATGTTCCCATATCCCGACATAATAATCGCCTGCATATTTATCGCCCTAGGCGTGGGTTCGTTCCTATTCCACGTAAAAAAACTAGCGCATGTCCGCAAAACGCATACCCAAGCCATGGCGGAAATAATAGATTTTACTGGGCTTAGCGAATACCGCCGTGCTATTATTGAATATACGCACCGTGCCGAGGTACACCGCATGGACATTAAGGCTACAAATATTATGAAAGCTGGCGATAGGATTAAGATTTTTGTAGCGGAAAATGATTCGTATAAAATCACTCGCGTGGGCAAGGGGGCGTTGGCAAGCGGGGCTATACTTATATCGTTTGGTCTGGTTTTTTTGGTATTGCCGTTTTTGTAAAGGATAAATAAGGAGGGGCAACTATGGTTTACAACACCTTTGGTAACACAGGAATAAAAATGTCCGCATTGGGCTTTGGGGCAATGCGCTTGCCTATGCGCGGCGAGGACGGAAAGAAAGAAATAGACGACGATTTGGCAATTCCCATGATGCACAGGGCGTTTGATTTGGGCGTGAATTATATCGACACCGCGCCGTATTATTGCGACAAGCTGAGCGAGGGGGCAGTGGGGCGCGCCGTAAAGGGCAGGCGCGACAAGGTCTATGTATCGACAAAAAACCCGATTGAGAACGACTCGGCGGACGATTGGCGCGGACGGTTGGAAACCTCGCTAAAAAACCTCGATATGGATTATATTGATTTTTACCATTTTTGGGGAATAGGGCTAGAGGGCTTTAGGCACTGGGAAACGCTTACGAACGGGCCGTTTCAGGCGGCGGAAAGGGCAAAGGCAGAGGGGCTTATTCGACATTTGTCGTTTTCGTTTCACGACAAGGCGGAAAATCTCCGCGAGATTGTGGATAGCGGACATTTTGAGTCTGTGCTATTGCAATATAATTTGCTCGACCGTTCCAATGAGGAAAATATCGCCTACGCCAAGGAAAAAGGGCTGGGCGTGACGGTAATGGGGCCTGTGGGCGGCGGCAGGTTGGGCGCGCCTAGCGAGCTTATTCGCGGACTGTTGGCAGAAAAGCCGGCAAGCACAGCGGAAATGGCGTTGCGTTTTGTGCTGGCGAACTCGGGCGTGGACATCGCGCTTTCGGGAATGAGTACAATGTCGCACGTAGAGGAAAACGCCGTAATCGCCGCGAAAACAGGGCATTTGTCCGCCGCGGAGCTTGTGCAAATTAAAAAAATGCTGGAGGAAAACAAAAGGCTTGCGGAGCTTTATTGCACGTCCTGCAATTATTGCAAGCCATGCCCCAAGGGCATAGATATTCCGCACCTTTTCGGCATAATGAACACGCACCGCGTTTACGAGCTTACCGAACATGCTATCGAGGCGTACAACTCGACCATTCGCGGGCAAGCGTGGGTAAAAAGCGCGAGTGCCGCCGATTGCGTAAAATGCGGAGCTTGTGAGGCGAAATGTCCGCAGAAGCTGCCGATAATGCGGCAGCTGGAGGAAACTCATGAGGCGTTGTTTCGGGGGGTATAGTTGTATTTTCCCAACTTTTATGTTTTAATGTACAAGCAATCTCAAAGACTCGAAAAACACATTCGGAGATTGTTAGAATCTGTTTAATAAACAGCTTCGTATAAATAAAGGAGGATTTTTAATGGGCAAGAAAAAAATAGCCGTTCTCACTGGCGGCGGCGACGCACCTGGCTTAAATGCCGTAATTTATTCACTGGTGCGCGCATGTCATAGCATGATGGACTGCGAGCTAATCGGCTACAAGTTCGGCTACCGAGGCTTGTACAACAACGACTTTATATCGCTCGACCACGACAGAACCACAGGGATTCTGCACAAGGGCGGCTCGATTCTTTACAATTCAAACAAGGACAACCTATTTGACTACACCGTGGAGGAAAACGGCGTTTCGGTCAAAAAAGACGTTTCCGACGAAGCGATTGCAAACATGAAAAAAGAGGGCGTGGACGTGCTTTGCGTGCTTGGCGGCGACGGCACGCTTACCTCGGCGCGTGACTTTGCGCGCAAGGGCATAAACGTGGTCGGTATTCCGAAAACAATCGACAACGATTTAAGCTCCACGGATGCGACCTACGGCTTCGATACCGCCGTGAATATCGTTACCGAAAACCTCGACAGGCTTCACACCACGGCAGAAAGCCACCACCGCGTTATTGTCGTAGAGGTCATGGGGCGTTCCGCGGGCTGGATATGCCTGCACGCAGGTATTGCGGGAAGCGCGGACGTTATACTTATCCCGGAAATCCCGTACTCCATTAGCGGAATCGTTAATAAAATAGAAGAACGCGACAGCTTCGGCAGACCGTTTACGATTATTGCGGTCACTGAGGGCGCAGTGGAAAAGGGCGGCTCTGCCGTTATCGGAAAGGTCGTAGAGGACAGCCCCGACTCTGTTCGCTTCGGCGGAATAGCGGCGCAAATAGCGCATAAATTGGAATCGCTCGTACGCCACGAGGTACGCTACTGCGTGCTTGGGCATATCCAACGCGGCGGCGATACCTCGCCTGCGGACAGAATCCTTTCCGCGCGTTATGGCGTAAAGGCCGCCGAGCTAATTAAGGACGGCATTTTCGGTAACATGGTATGCTTGCGTAACAATAAAATGGGCTATGTTAAATTTGAAGAGGTTCTCGGTGACGGCAAAATGGGCGAAACGTCCGTAGGCGGCGCGAAAATTGTCAACCCGAACGGCGAGCTTGTTAATGTGGCAAAAGCACTCGGTATTACCTTTGCGGATTGAGGGGCATAGCCCCTTTTCTACGGTACACTCGTTGATGTTTTGCGTGAAACGCAAAACATCAACTTGGTGGGAATGTCATCTCGCAGAGTAGTTTCCTAGTATGTAAAAAAGGGCGTTGCCCCTTTTCTCCGCACGACAAACGCACGAAGCTGAAATGTGTAAATTAAACGCGGATTTAGCGGATTCACGCGGATTTACGCGGATTTTATCGGGCTTGGTGGATTTTCGTGGATTTTGGTGGATTTTACTACGAGCCAATCCGTGTAATCCGTGAAAATCCGTTAAATCCGTGTGAAGCCCTTGAATCACTTAAATCCGCAATCCCTTTTAAAACCGAAGAAGCTACACGCTTTTGCCGTTTTTTGTGCGTTTGTCGTGCCATTATACGGAGATAGTTGTTTAAGCCAAAAACGGCACTGTGCTTGCGGTCTTTTTGCCGCAATGCTTCGTCGCAAAAAACCTTGCGTGCCTCTAGCACGCGGCGGTTTTTGCTCCTCGCCTTGCGACAAAAATCCTCGCAATCCCAGCACCGTTTTCAGCTTAAACAACTATAGAAAAGGTACGGTGTTCGCATGAAACAATCGGCTACCGCACTATTTGCTTCCATTTTTAAAGAAAAAAAGCAGGAATGGCTAATTTTTATCCTTTCCTCGCTTATTTTAGTAACGCTCGATTTGTTACTGAAAAGCTGGGCGGCGGCAAGCCTGCGCGGACAGCCCGATGTGGTTTTGCTCAAGGGGCTTTTGGGGCTTACGTATGTGGAAAACAACGGAGCCTTATTTGGCTTTATGTCAAGCTCGCCCTTTGCGCGTTGGCCGCTCGCAATCGTTAAAATAGCGATTCTCGGCGGAATTTTGTGGTATTACCATTTTCTTCCTGCACAGAGGCGGCTCTGGATTATGCGCGCGCCTATTATTTTGGTATTCGCGGGCGGGCTGGGAAACCTTGTTGACCGCGTGGCGTTTGGTTATGTCCGCGATATGTTCGACTTTTTGTTTATGAATTTTGCCATTTTTAACCTAGCTGACGTTTATGTAACTGTTGGCGTTTTTTGTATACTTGCCGTGACGTTTTTTGTAGATATAACCGCGCCGTGAATATTGTCGTACCGCCCCAAGCGCATGGCATGAGAGCAGATGCTTTTTTAGCCGAATATTCGCTGATTCCTACGCGAAGCGCGGCACAGAAGCTACTTTCTGACAGTCATGTTTTTTCTTCCCAAAAAGCAATCACCAAAAGCCACCGTGTCACCTCAGGCGAAACAATCACCTACGAAATCCCCGCGCCTATTCCGCTTGACGCACAGCCCGAAGCCATTCCGCTAAGCATAATTTACGAGGACGGCGACCTGCTCGTGCTCGACAAGCCGCGCGGCTTGGTCGTTCACCCTGCGGCAGGACACCACACAGGCACGCTGGTAAACGCGCTTTTGCATCACTGCGAATTATCGGGCATAGGCGGCGTTTTACGCCCCGGCATTGTTCACAGGCTAGACAAGGACACGTCGGGACTAATGGCGGTAGCAAAAACCGACACCGCCCACATAGGGCTTTCCGCACAATTAGAAAGCCGCCAAATGACACGTATATACAACGCCATTTGTATAGGCGCATTAAAAAAAGACAAGCTAAAAATCGACCTGCCAATCTGCCGACACCCCCACGACAGGAAAAAAATGGCAGTACCCGCTCCGTCCACTCACGCAAAGGCACGAAACGCCGTAACCTATATAGACGTGTTAGAGCGTTTTGCAGGCGCGAACGGCACTTTTTCGCACATCGCCGCGCGGCTGGAAACAGGCCGCACGCATCAAATTCGGGTACACATGTCGCATATCGGCCACCCCGTCCTAGGCGATAGCGTGTACGGCGGCATACGCCACGCATTTGATGCAGGCGGACAGATTTTGCACGCAGTGGGCTTAAAATTCATTCACCCAGTGAAAAATGAAGAAATGCAATTTAACTCACCGCTTCCCGAGTATTTTTTTGGGGCGTTGGGGTACGCGAGCATGACGAGAAGTATTTTATAATCTAGTGAGGTGACTGTATGATAATGCCAGTGGAGCGAATTTTGTCGCACGATACCCCTATTAGCAGAGTTTTGTCTGAATTGCCGTCAACCATTAAAATCACAGTAAGTGATATAACTGGCGTGTTGATGGACGAAGCAACGTATGACGGAATAGTGGAAACTATCCGTATATTGCAAGAAAACCCAACAATCGTACAATCGCTTAACGAGCGAGAAAACGGCGAATTTATAAGTGAAGAAGAATTTATGAATTATGTATAATATCCGATATGCTCGTGACGTTGTATCAAAGGATTTGCCCAAATTAAAATCGGCTAATCTAGTACGCCAGTTTTTAAGGGAAGTCGATATTATAAGGGCTAACCCATTTGTTGGCAAAATTTTGATTGGGCCTCTTAAAGGAAAGCGTTCCGTACGTATAAATTTACAGCACAGGATTTTCTATATTTTTGAACAATCCGAAATTGTGATAAATGACACCACCTACGAGGGAACAATTACCATACTCCAAGCATTTGGTCACGACTTCCGCAAACAGGTCTAAACACAGCTTCCAAAAGGAGTACACCCATGCAAAGAATCCAAGCCTACATCTCACTATCCCTCATTATCCTAATAATCCTATCTCTCCTATACCTGCCCATATTTTTCACCCTCAAAAAAAAAAGGCATACCCCTTACAAAACAAGCAAGCTATCTACTATGCGCGTGGTCGTTTTCCCTAATCATCTTCGGCACGATTTTTTTCGTTACGCCCATCACCTTTACGCCAGAAGCCTACAGCTTAAACCTGCTACCCCTCGCGTGGGCTAAAGAGGGCTTTATAACCAGACGAATATTGTCAGAAATTATCCCCAATATCCTCATGTTTGCCCCATTAGGCTTTTCCCTGCCACTAGCATTTACGAAAATGAGAAAGCTGCATATAGTCGCTTTTCTCGCGTTTTTGCTTTCGTTTAGCTTAGAATTTTTTCAATATTTCATAGGGCGTTCCGCCGATATTGACGATTTGCTCGCCAACGTAGCAGGCGCGGCAGGCGGATATTGCATTTATCTGCTGTGCAAGTATTTCCTAAAAAAACGTAAAATGAAGGAGGAACTCAATGAGTTACATTGAAGCCAACAAGGCGGCATGGGAAGAAGCCTTTAGCAACCGCAAGTCAAATTGGGGCGACGATAACCACCTCAGGCTTAAAAAGGGGAATTTTGAGTTTTTTGACAGCGACATGAAAAACGAGCTGCTTAATATGGACTTTCGCGGGAAAACCGTGGCACAGTTCTGTTGCAATAACGGGCGGGAATTGTTGTCGCTTGTTTTGGACGGCGGCGCGGAGTACGGCTTCGGCTTCGATATTGCCGAGAACATCTTGGGGCAAGCGCGGGAAACCGCACAAAAGGCGGGCGTAAAAAACTGCGAGTTTATCAACTGCAATATTCTCGAAATACCCGAAAGCTATTACGGCAAATTCGATTTTATATTTTTTACGATAGGGGCTATATGCTGGTTCGAGGATTTAACCGCGCTGTTTGAAAAGGCGGGAAAATGCCTAAAGCACGGGGGAACGCTAATGATTAACGACGGACACCCGCTGTCGAATATGCTCGCAATGCCAAGCGAGCAGGACTTTGACCCGACTAACCTCACTCGGTTTGTACATTCATATTTCCGAAAAGAGCCGTGGATTGGGAACAGCGGAATGGGTTATATTTCGGGTGAATACAAATCGAAAACATTTACAGACTTTTCACACACAATGTCAGACATTATAAACGGGCTGGCACTTAATGGCATAAAAATGGTAAAACTAAACGAATATGACTACGAAATAGGCAACATAGGCGCAGACATATACGACAAAAAGGGTATTCCGCTGTCGTATATTTTAATAGCCGTAAAAAACTAAAAAAGGAGTGATGCACCATGACAGGCATTATCGGGTCAGACCTAGTAGTACAAGTGGGAATCCTCGTACACGACATCGAAAAAACAGGCGCGGCGTATGCCGAATTTTTGGGGCTAAGGAAGCCCGAATGGTTCTGGACGGGTACGCGCGAGGAATCGCAGACCGAATACCGCGGCAAGCCCTCCGAGGCGCGCGCCAAGCTGATGTTTTTTTCCGTTGGCGGCCAGCTGACGATTGAGCTAATCGAGCCGGACGGCAACCCATCTACATGGCGTGAGGATTTGGACAAAAACGGCGAGGGCGTTCACCACATTGCGTTAAACATCAAGGGCATGGGCGAAACAATCGCGCGGCTCGACAAAAACGGCTGTCCGCTTATACAAAAGGGCGAATACCAAGGCGGACGGTACGCTTATATTGACACAAAGGACACGCTAAAAACGCTCGTAGAGCTACTGGAAAATGACTAAAGCATGACTAAAAAAACTCGCTACCTCTGCTCCGAGTGCGGGCATGAGCAAGCAAAATGGCTTGGGCGTTGTCCTGCCTGCAATAGGTACAGCACCCTAGAGGAAATAGAAATAAAACCAAAGCTGGCGGGCGGCGCGGGGGCGGCGCGTTCGCCTTCTTTGGGTTCGCGCGGCGCGGTGCTTCTTAGCCAAATTTCGACAGACGAAAACACCAAAAACCGCGCCGCTACGGGAATTTCTGAGCTTGACAGAGTTCTTGGCGGCGGGCTTGTGGCTGGTAGTATGTTGCTTGTGGGCGGCGACCCTGGAATCGGCAAGTCCACGCTATTGCTGCAAATTTGCAACAGCATGGCAAGCGAGGATTTCCCAGTCTTATACGTTTCGGGCGAGGAAAGCACGGCGCAAATTAAAATGCGAGCCGAGCGTTTAAATGTAACCGCCCCAAACTGCTACCTTTTGGCAGAAACGGACATTTATGCCATTCGCGATGCCGTATTGGAAATAAAACCCGCGCTACTACTGATTGACTCCATTCAAACAATGCGCCTTTCGGAAATAAGCTCACTGCCAGGCAGCGTTACGCAGGTACGCGAGTGTGCGGCTTTTTTTACCTGCTTGGCCAAGGAATCGTCCATGTCCTGCGTGCTTGTGGGGCATGTCACCAAGGAAGGCTCGTTCGCAGGGCCGCGCATACTGGAGCATATGGTTGACGTGGTGTTGTACTTCGAGGGCGACGACAAGGACGCGTACCGCCTAATTCGCGCGGTAAAAAACCGCTTCGGCGCAACGCACGAAATAGGCGTTTTCGAGATGGGCGAGGCTGGGCTTACCTGCATAGACGACCCGTCCGCGTACATGCTTTCTGGGCGGCCAGTGGGCGCGACAGGCTCTGTGGTCACCTGCGCCATGGAGGGTACTCGTCCGCTTCTCACCGAAATTCAAGCACTCGTGGCGTACACAAACTTTGGCACGCCGCGCCGAACCTCCACGGGCATGGACTATAACCGTATGGTTATGCTCATGGCGGTTTTGGAAAAACGCGCTGGCTACAAGCTGCAAAATTTTGACGCATATGTAAATATCGCAGGCGGAATACGTATCGGCGAGCCTGCCGCAGATGCGGGAATAATCGCCGCGCTTGCTTCCTGCTACAAGGAGAAGCCCATTAGCCCCAAAATAATGGTAATGGGCGAGGTCGGCCTTTCGGGCGAGCTGCGCGCAATAAGCCAGCCAGAACGCCGCGCCGCCGAAGCCGCCAGACAGGGCTTTGCAGGCTGTGTTTTGCCCGCCGCGAATAAGAAAAAAATCAAAGTGCCAGAGGGCTTTAGGGTGTTTGGCGCGGAGAATATTGGGGAGATGTTGGGGGCATTGTTGGGAGGGGCATAGCCCCTTTTTTACGATATACTGTGGTGGGAATATCGGCACGCGAATAATAAAAATAAGGGGCGTTGCTGTGAACGCCCCTTGCCACTTACTTCCACACAAGCTCAAAATCATAATCACCTAAACCAACACCGCCCAAAACGACACTCAACAGCTGTGTCACCTGCGACAAGGTAGCGGTTTCGGCGGCTTCCATATAATTATCTAGCATTAGCATACGCACATTATCCACCACGTCGGTTTGTATTGTATTATTTTCCATAGGAGTTAGGCTATGGTCGCGGAAGCGTAACAGCCCCTTGTCGGGGTCATTGAATGTCGTCCTGTCATGGTCTACAGACACGTTCTCTATTTGCGGACGCGGCAAAAACACAAAAACGCACTCGCGCCTATCGTCTATAATCACGTTTTCCGTTGTAAGTAACGCGAGGTCTACGGAAAAAGTACCGTTGATGTAAAAGTCGATTTGCTGTGAAGCCCGAAACGCGCCCCATTTTGCATCGTTGCTTACAGTTACTGGGTGTTCCATTCCTATATCTAGTGTTACAAGTCGCATGGCTTCAGACATTTCTCGCAAAATGGCTTCGTGGTAGGACACATTGCCCCTTGTTTGGGTATGGACGGGCTTACGGTTTACGATATAAACAAAGAACGATAGGCTAACAATTGCTAATATTGCCACAAGTGTGATTATCGTACTGTAGTTCTTTTTAAGGCTCGTAAGACCTTGAATAGTAATATCAATCGCACCTTTTTTTGCTTCCTCGTTTCTAATGCTATCACGTTCTTGGTTTTCCATTTATATTCCCCTCTCTAGGTAGCTTCTACTGCCACAAAACTCTGATTTCATATCGTCCTGCGTTGCCTGTATCAACCAACAAGCCATTTAATATCTTTGTAATTTCACCTGCGATATACGCGCTTGCTGGCTCTATATGGTTTTCTCTCAAGTCCGTTTCCATATTATTAACGGCTTCGCGCCTAAGCTCTGTTTCTTCCTCGGCTGTCATCTGGATTTCCGAACGGCGTAAAAGCCCCGAATCGGTGTCACTGTATTCCGCGCGAGAATAATCTGGCGTAATGCCGTAATTTACTGGCGTGGGTAGGCTTATTTGAATTACGCCCCCATCGCTGTCACGTAAAATATTCTCCGCGGAAATACTGTTCCACAAAAGCCCTATCCGTGACGTAGCAAAAAACGTAATTTCCTGTTTTAACCTGCCAAACAAATTACTTTCGTCAACCTCCTCCGTTCGGCTCTGCTCAAATTCATAAATAAGCAATTCCTCATTGTCGCGTAATGCTTGTAAAATGCTTTCACGAGAAAGGCTCGCGGCTTCCGCTCCTCTGCTCGCGCCTCCGCCCCCAAACGTAGGCTCGGCTTCACCGCCACACCCCACAAGCATAAGTAAAAACACAAGCCCAATACCGCATTTTAATATTAAATTCTTCATACAAAAATCCACCCTTTCTATTTGGAAAATTATACCCCCCCCCTGCAAAGTTTGTCAATACCTTATATTTTTTTTCTTTCCACGAGCCAATCCGTGCAAATCTGCGAAAATCCGCCGAATCCGCGTAAATAAAAAAATCCGCCCCCTGCGATTATGCAGTAGAGCGGATTTCCTTTATTTACCTTAGCCATATTTACAGCACTTCCCCATTCCTCATCAAAAACACAAGCAACCGCATTTTGTCATTTTCGCTTAACCTGCCTACTGGCGCGTTATTTACCGTGTCGAGCGGCAATTCACGCTTGCCGCTTGTGTCCACGTAAGACAGCTTTTCAAGCCCTGCTTGCGACCAGTCGTTGATTTTTAGATATTTTGCTCGTATTGCTTCGCTCTTTTTTTCATACTTTGACGTAATTCGGAAAACCGTTGCACTGTCCTTATCTTTCGTAATCACTAGCACAGGTCTACGCTTTCCGCCACCCTGCCAAGAAATGTAAGCGATAATAATATCAAACGGACACATCACCCCTCTACCGCCCACTCGTAGTCGCTGCTGTCCTTGTCAATGATAACATTGCCGTTGCCGTCCGATTCCCATTTCACTGTGGGAATATTTTTCGCGGCAATTGCGATTTGTTCGTCAAGTGTCGCCATAACTCGGGGCTGAAACGGCAGTCTGCGTTCTACTATTATTTGTCGAAAGAACATATCCACCGCCGTGGTTAGGTCTATGCCCATGTTCGTCAGCATTTGTGCGGCGGCTTCCTTAACGCTCGCATCAATCTTGACATTTATGTTTGCTTTTGTTGTTGCCACAATTATCACCTCAATAACATCATGGCATATTGCAACGCCATTGTCAAGTCATTGTCAAGTCACTGTCGAGCAAAAATCCCCCCACCCCAATTTTCACAACCCCAACAAATAAAAATTTTACTTTATCAATTCTTGCTGTATAATTATCCCTATCTACACACAACCACCCCATGAAAGGAGTTTTCAAATTGACTGAAATAAAAAAAGAACCTACGGGCTTTGTTCGTATCTCTGACGAGGTGTTGAACGTAATCGCCGCCACAGCCGCCACGGAGGCGGACGGCGTTATTCGGCAGGCGTGGCTCTCGGGTACGCGCGCCTCGCGCAAGCAAATGGCAAAATGCACAAATGTCGCCGTAAAAAATAAAATCGTCAGCATACAGCTAACAATCGCGGTAAAATTCGGCGCGAAAATCCATGAGGTATCGGCGGACGTGCAAAAGCGCGTAAAGGATGCCGTGGAAACAATGACGGGGCTTTCCGTAGCGGAGGTCAATGTAACGGTAGGCGCGATTGTGGGAGAAAAAAGCCGCGAAAAGCCAAAGACATGAAAGGCATTTCCCGCAGAGAAGCGCGGCGGCACGCGTTTCATTTGATTTTTGGCTTGCCCTTTGGCGGCGGCGAGGTGGAAGCCCTCGCCAAAACCAAGGCGGCTTATTTTGAATTTCTGGACGATTGCGATTTTGAGGCATACGGCATGGAAAGGCTGTCGCGCCCCAAGGGCAAAAACGCCGAATATCTCGACCGCGCCTTTTGGGGCGTTTTCGAGCGTTGCGAGGAACTCGACCAAGTCATAAACAATTTCCTGCGCGAGTGGACGGTCGAACGGCTAAACAAAATCGACCTCGCGCTTATGCGCCTGTCCATCTACGAAATGCTCTGCGAGGACGTTCCCTTCGGCGCGGCGGTAAACGAAGCAGTCGAGCTTGCCAAAGAATACGGCGCGGACGAATCGCCCGCGTTTATTAACGGCGTACTCGGAAATGTCGCGCGTGCTTATAAGGAGCGGAGCGGTAGCGTAGAGGAATAGAACGCGGATTTTAAGGACATAAACACGGATTTTCACGGATTTTGCGGATTTTATCGGACTGAGCGAATTTTCGTATATTTTCCCACGAGCCAATCCGCCAAATCCGTGAAAATCCGCACAAATCCGCGTTCCATAATCGAGCCAAAAAGCACCACTCATCAAAAATCAACCTAAGACAGAAGGTGACAACCAAATGCCCGAAAAACTCGAATCAACCGCTTGTTCTGTGCTAATGCAGTACCCTGTTAAGCGGGCGGCGTTTTTTGGTTCAGCCGCTCGGGGGGATATGTCCGAACAAAGCGATATAGATATGCTGGTCGAATTTCTCCCCGATTCCCGAGGGCTTGATTTTTTTGGGCTTCGAGTTGATTTAGAAGAAGCATTTGGCTGTAGGGTAGATTTAATTACATGGAACGCGTTAGCAAAATCCAAGCCTGCGTTCAAAGAAACAGTCGAAAGCGAGGTGAGGTTGATTTATGGCTATTAGAGCATATCCCCGCTATAAAAAAATACGCCTATTCCTGTATTTCTGCGTAGCTACCGCCCTTTTTGCTAATATACCTGTTCGGGCTTCATGGCCTGTAGATGTCTTTCCTTGGGAGATTGTGTTTGAAGATACCAACATGATTTTTTACATGACCCCTCCAGAGCTATCACATCAAAGCCAGCTAGACTTTTTTAATTATCCAGATATAAGCGAAGAACGAATGAAAATAAAAACAGGCATGTATTACAACGAAGAACCGTTGAGAAATATTTATTATGTTGATATAAATGCCCACCGCTCCTCTATGTTTTTTTCCCAATGCGGCACATATCTTGTAACTATTCAAAGCACTTTGGATAATTTTAACAACGAGGACTTGGGCGGAGGGTTAGTTAATTTTTTTAGTAACGGCAGCTTGATAAAAAGCTATAAAACAAGCAAGCTAGTTAGAATCCCTATGTTGCTTCCGTGGACATCAGCAGGTATATTTTGGCTGTCTGATGAATGTTGCACTGAACAAAAAACAATTTTTAATCCCATAACAAATGAATTAACCATAACAACATACGAAGAATACGTTTTTGTTTTCGATGTAGCAACTGGCAAAATTATCGAAAAAGGGTTTATAATAGGATTAAATCTATCGACAGTATTTAGTGCGGTAATTTGTATCTGCGTAGCTATCATAGCTATACGTACTATTCGGAAACGCAGAAAAAAAGGAGCCTGTACCCTTGCCTAAAACCATCTTCTCAGTAACCCAAATAAACCGCTACGTAAAAAAATCCCTAGATTCGGACGTTCTTTTATCGGGCTTATTTGTCGAGGGCGAAATCTCTAACTACAATTTACACTCGTCGGGTCACATGTATTTTACGCTAAAGGACGCGGCCTCCGCGATTCCTGCCGTCATGTTCCGCAGTCACACCGCCGACTTGAGCTTTTCGCCAAAAAACGGCAATAAGGTCGTAGCCTTTGGGCGAGTTTCTTTATACGAAAAAACAGGGCAATATCAGCTATACGCCGAGTTTTTACAGCCGTCGGGCATAGGCGGCCTACAGCTTGCTTTCGTACAGCTAAAGGAAAAGCTAGAGGCACAGGGGCTTTTTTCACAGGAACGAAAACGCCCGATTCCGCGCTACCCAAAATGCGTTGCGGTCGTCACAAGCCCCACAGGCGCGGCGGTGAGGGACATTATCACGACAATCAGGGAAATAAACCGCGCCGTGCAAATTCTCGTTGTCCCTGCCATTGTGCAGGGCGAAACGGCGGCAAGCGACCTAGTGCGCGCCATAAACGAGGTAAACGAGCACGCCCAAGCCGACACAATAATTCTTGGCAGGGGCGGCGGTTCGATAGAGGATTTATGGGCGTTTAACGAGGAAAAGCTCGCCCGAGCGATTGCCGCGTCCAAAATCCCGATTATCTCCGCCGTGGGACACGAAACGGACTTCACGATTGCGGACTTTGTGGCGGACTACCGCGCCGCTACGCCCACCGCCGCGGCACAAATCGCCGTTTACGACCAAGCCTACGAGCTGGAAAATTTGCAGGACTTGCAAGCCGCGCTTTGCCGAGGGCTGTCGGCGAATATAAACGCCCGTACCCAGCAAATAAAAACGAGCCTAGCCGACCTATCACGCGCCGCAAATGAGCGTATAGCACGCGAAAAAACTAAGCTCACACACACCAACGAGCTATTGGAAAAGGTGTCGCCGTATACGGTTTTCAAGCGTGGTTACGCGCTTGTACAAGGCGAAAAAGCAGTAATTACCAGTACAAAAAATTTGGCGGTCGGGCAAAATATTTATATTCGGTTTGCGGACGGTACGGCTTCCGCGGAAATAACAAGCATAATGCAGGCAACATGAAAAATCGCCGAAGGCGAATCAAAAAAGCGGGGGTAAAATAGTGAAAATCGAGAAAAAGCTAGAAAAGCTGTCAAAAATAGTCGAGCAAGTAGAGGATTCACAAACACCGCTAGACAAAGCAATCTCGCTATACAAGGAGGGCGTAGACATAGCCAAGGAATGCGGCGAAATCCTAGAACGCTACGAGAGCGATATTTTGGTACTACAAAAATCTGCGCTTGGCTTTAGCACGCCTGCTTTCGATGAATAGTATTCTATTGCAAATACTTACCAATCGGCACTTGGTTATATCACTTGCCGCGCTTACGATTGCCCAAACGCTAAAGGTGTTTTTTGATTACTGGCGTACAAAATCGTGGAAAACAGCCATGCTCACCAGTACGGGCGGTATGCCAAGCTCGCACAGTGCAACCGTAGTCGCGCTCATGTTTAGCATAGGCATACGCGAGGGCTTCGGCACGTCGCTTTTTGCGGTAAGCGCGGTGCTTGCGTTGGTGGTTATGCACGATGCGGCAGGCATAAGGCGCGCCGCAGGTCTGCAAGCCGAGGCCATAAATTTTTTGTTTTCTAAGCTAGAAAAGCAGGGCATAACGCTGGATAAGAAGCTGAAGGAGCTGTTAGGTCATCACCCGCTGGAGGTGTTCGCAGGCGCGATTTTGGGCGGGGTTGTGGCACTAGCGGCTTATGAAATTTTCCCGTTGTAGTAAAAACCATAAAAGAGGTAGATTCCCATGCAAAAACTAAAAACCCTCCCCCCCTCGTCCTTAAACAAACTAGCGGACGAAATACGCGACTTCCTAATAACCAGCCTAAGCGACACAGGCGGCCACCTAGCTTCCAACCTCGGCGTTGTGGAGCTTACCTTGGCGTTGCACGCGGTTTACGACACGCCGCGCGACAGCATTGTCTGGGACGTGGGACATCAGGCATATGTACATAAAATCTTGACAGGCCGCAGGTCGCGTTTTAATCAGCTACGCAAGCTGGACGGTCTAAGCGGCTTTCCCAAAATCAACGAAAGCGAGCATGACGCTTTTGGTACAGGGCATAGCTCTACCGCCATTTCCGCCGCGCTTGGCTTAGCCAAGGCGCGTGACCTCTGCGGCGGCGAAAACGAGCATATTATCGCCGTGGTAGGCGATGGCTCGCTTACAGGCGGGCTTGCCTACGAGGGCTTAAACAACGCAGGGCGCGCAAGCACTGACCTGCTTGTTATTCTCAACGACAACCAAATGTCTATCAGCAAAAACGTGGGCGCAGTGGCGCGGCACTTGAACAGCCTACGCACCGCGCCAGTGTACCTAGGCGCGAAGGAGGACGTACACAAAATTCTGGACAAAATGCCCTTGCTGGGCGCGAGCCTTACGCGCGGCATAGAATCCGCAAAGGATTTGCTAAAATACGCCATTTTGCAGGGCGTTCTCTTTGAGGAATTAGGCTTTAGGTATCTTGGGCCTGTGGACGGGCATAATTTACCCGAGCTAATAAAGATTCTGCGGCAGGTGAAAAAAATAAAAGGGCCAGTGCTTCTGCATGTTCTCACCACCAAGGGCAAGGGCTACAACGCCGCCGAAAAATCGCCGCGAAGCTATCACGGCGTAGGCACGTTCTGTGTGGAAACAGGCGTACCAAAAGCGAGCCAAACCCAGCCCACCTACACTGACATTTTTTCCAAGTATATTTGCCGCGCCGCCGCCAAGGACAAAAAAATAGTAGCCATTACTGCCGCCATGCACGACGGTACAGGGCTTTCGCTCTTTAAGAAGCATTTCCCCGAGCGGTTTTTCGATGTGGGAATAGCCGAGGCGCACGCGGTAACCTTTGCGGCAGGGCTTGCCAAAAAGGGCATGAAGCCAGTTTTTGCGGTGTATTCCTCGTTTTTGCAGCGCGCCTACGACCAAATTTTGCACGATGTAGCCGTGCAGGGCTTGCCGGTAATTTTTGCGATAGACCACGCAGGCGCGGTGGGCGGCGACGGCGAAACACATCAGGGCATTTTTGATATTCCATTTTTGTCACATATTCCCAATATGACTATCCTCGCGCCTGCCAACGGCAAGGAGCTAACGGCCATGTTTGACTACGCATTAGCCCAAAATAGCCCTGTCGCGATACGTTATCCAAAAGAAATTGCAACACAAGCACCAAAACTCTTGCAAGATGGACAAAAAATCGCTATTGTATCAGTTGGGACAATGCACGAAACCGCAAAGCAGGTTTTGGAAAAAATACCCACCGCAGGCTTGTACGATGCAGGCTTTGTAAAGCCTCTCGACAAGGGCTTGCTCGCCAAGCTGGAAGGCTACGAGGCAGTTTTTACAATCGAGGACGGCGCGGTAACTGGCGGCTTTGGGCAACAACTAGCCATGGCGTTGCAAAATCCAACCTGCCACGCCCTAGGCTTCCCCGATATTTTCCCAGAAACTGGGACACGAACCGAGTTGTTTACGCGTTACCATTTGGACGCGGAAAGCATATATAACAAAATTATTAAAATTTAAGGAGCTTGTTTATGGAAAGCAGAAAGCAACGTAACCTAGCAATTGAACGCGCAAAAAGGAAAAAGCGCGCAGTAGCAAAAAGCGTAATGACGGCAATTCTCATTTTGTTTGTGGCGTGGCTTGGCTACACCATATGGGATATTGCCAACCGCAGTACAATCATGCGTTACAACGGCACGCGAATTGCCGCCACAGACTTTAGATTTTTTAACCAGCTAATGGGACATGCCCCGTCCGCTATGGACAACCTACAGCAAGTCCTCGTTTTGATGGACAGGGACAAGCAGCACGGCTTTACAGCCCCTGAGGAGCAATGGGACGAAGCGTTAGAGGTAGCCAGCGAGCTGCGCGGGCGCGGCACATTTAACTTTATCACCGAAAACCGCATGGCGGAGCTTTATTATGCCGCGTGGGGCGCTTCCTACGAACGCCTGCGCGATGTGTATATTCCTGCCGACACCTTCGTGGTGGACGAGGAAGCCTACGCCGCACAGCTAGAATCGGAAATGCCCGCCATTAACCTAATGAGTACACAGCTAGAGCTGAAATATCTGTACTCGCCCGACCCGATTACGGTACAGGTGGCGGCACAGGAATTTGCAGAGGGCGGAGTAACCTTTGACGAGCTAATCAAGAAGCATTGCAACCGCCAGTTTATTGAAGAAGAAATCGAAGCCAAGGAGTACAACGAGCTTTTGCAGGAGCTTGACCTATGGGAACACTACGAGGAAATAACCACGCTAGAGCAGGGTCAAATTACGAGTATGTTGGCAGTAAACAACGATACCTTTGACGAGCCAGATTATTATCTAGTCTACGCCGACACCAAGGTCGTGGACGAGGAAAATATCGAGCGGCTCAAGGAGCTTTCCCGCGAGGATTTTGTCGATACTAAGCGTTTTGAGGAGCTTTTTGAGTTATTGCAGGTGTGGGTGGACGAAGCCGACTTTGTGATTAACGAGCGTGCGTATGAGCGATTCCTGCCAGAGGAACAGGAGCTTACTGGCGACGACTTTACCATTGACTGGGACGATGCGGAGATTGACTGGGGCGATGTGGGGATTGAGTGGGAAGATGATGGTGTTGTTGGTGCGGACGATTTCGCCATTGAATGGGGAGATGAGGGCGTTGACCTAGGTGAGGAATTTGTTATTGATTTGGACGATTTTACTATTGAATGGGATAATGACGGCATTGATTTAGACAATGGCGTTGACGAGGAAGCGGAAGCGGAAGCCGAGTAAGCCTTGTAGGGGACGGATTTATCCGTCCCGAGGTACGCACGTTCGTCAATTTTTGGGGAGGGTAACGTCCATCAAAGCAGAGCGAGGTAATCTCGGGACGGATAAATCCGTCCTCTACAAAGAACCTGCGTTCGTGCATTTGTCGTGGATTTTGCAGGGTACGAGGTTGACGAAAAAATGCAAGCCGAGCAAGCCTTGTAGGGGACGGATTTATCCGTCCCGAGTATTGCAAGTTTTTGTGTAGAACGAAGTCAACACCACTTCATACAGAGCAGGAAGATTCCACCATTGAGCCTACTAATTAAAATAATATCCAACGAAAATAACGACCCCTGCCGTGAATACGCCACTAGGGTAAAGGCGTTTTTGGACGGCAGGGGTTACGTTGCGGAAATTGCAGGCGTTAATTGTCTTTCCGACAGGCTCGCGCCTGCGGATTTTTGCGTTGTTTTGGGCGGTGATGGCACTATGTTACGCGTGTCGCATTTTGCCGCTATTTTGGGCATTCCGCTTATAGGCATAAACCTAGGCACGCTGGGCTTCTTGACAGACGTAGACAGGGAGAACGGCATAGCCGCGTTGGAAAAAATACTCAACAACGAATACATCAAGGAAAGCCGCCTTATGCTGGAAGCCGAGTTTGCTACGGAAGCAATCACGCCTATGGAGCAACGACTCGCGCTTAACGAGGTACTCGTGGGCGAAACAGGCAAGCTGATAGAATATTCCATTTACGTGAACGAGCAGTTTATGACGGCGTTACGCGCGGACGGTATTTTGGTGTCCACGCCCACAGGCTCTACCGCGTATAATCTTTCGGCGGGCGGCCCGATTCTCGTACCGGGCGGCAACATGGTGGCAATCACGCCAGTATGTCCGCACAGCCTTAGCGCGAGGCCGTGGGTAGTAGGCGCGGCGGACACGGTACGCATAATCGCCAAGCGAAGCTCGCACGTATATATAGACGGCTACATGCGCGGAAGGCTACCCGCAGGCGAAGCCGTTTTTATAAAGGTGTCCGACTATACCGCAAGTATTATCAAGACTACGCAGACTAATTTTTTTAGTGTGTTGAGGAAGAAGAAACTTCTCTGACCGATTTGTGAATTAAAAGGCATGGAACGCGGATTTTCGCGGATTTGGCGGATTTACACGGATTCTTTCTTGCTTTCATTAAAATCCGCGTTCATTGCCTGCTATGCCACTCTCCCTCTGTGCCTCTGTGCCTCTGTGTGAAAATCTTTTTGATAAATAATGAACCTAGGTAAAGCGTATACCCTCGTTCTTTATTTAAAAGATTTTTTCACACAGAGGCACAGAGGCACAGAGGGCGAGAGGCACAGCAGGAGTACGGGCGAAGAAAAGTTATATTAAAACACGGATTTTAACGGATTTCCGCAGATTTCCCACGAACGAATCCGCGAAAATCCGTTAAATCCGCGTAAATCCGCGTTCCATAAATCACTTCAAGCTACGAGAATAACTTCCAAGCATCGCAAGAACGAAAGAGGTTTGATATGAAAACCAAACGCCAAGACAAAATATTAGAAATTCTACGCGAGAAAAATATTTATTCCCAAGAGGAGCTAACTCTTGCCTTGCAGGAATCGGGCTTTTCGGCGGCGCAGTCCACCATTAGCCGCGATATTCGCGAGCTTGGCTTGCTGCGTGAGTCTACGCCCAAGGGGCAGCGATATATCGAGAACGCAGGGACAAGTCCGCATACGCGCGTCTTTCGCGTGGGGCTTGTTTCGGTGGATTTCGCCGAAAATATGCTTGTGCTTCGTACGCTTAGCGGAATGGCTATGGCTGTAGCCGCCGCGCTTGACGATATGGGCTTTACGGACATTCTCGGCTCGGTGGCGGGCGATGACGTTATTATTTGCGTGGTTCGCACCAAGGAAGCGGCGGCAAGGCTCGCGGAGCGTTTACAGCCATGATTACCCATTTGCGTATACAAAATGTCGCGCTTATTAACGAGGTCGAGGTGTCCTTCACCGCAGGGCTTAATATCCTCACGGGCGAAACAGGCGCAGGCAAGTCAATTGTCGTGGATTCCATAAATTTCCTGCTTGGCGGCCGAGTTTCACGCGATTTAATACGCGCAGGCGCAGATTTTGCTTGCGTTGAGGGCATTGTGGAATACAGCGGCTCGCTTGACGAGCTTGGCTTGGAAAATACTGATGGGCAAATTATGCTTTCGCGCGTGCTTCATGCCGACACAGGCAAGTCTATTTGCAGAATAAACGGTCGAATAGTGACAGTAGGTATTCTGAAAGATGTCGCAGGGCTTCTTGTGGATTTGCACGGACAGCACGAACACCAGAGCTTGCTCGACCCAGCAAAGCAATTACATATGCTTGACCATTTTTGCGCGGTCGCCCCTCACAAGGCCGCGCTGGAGGGCTTGCTTCACGAGTACAAAAGGGTGAACAAGGAGCTAAAGGCTTTGAATAATATTGCCACAGAACAGGTAGAAATATGGCGTTTTCAGCTAAACGAAATAGAAAGCGCGGCATTGAAGCCAGACGAGGAGGACGAGCTTACCGCAAAAAGAACGCGCCTTAGCGGTGTGGAAAAATTGAGCAAAAACACGGATGCGGTGATTGCCTTGCTGTGCGGCTGGTCGGCACCAGGGCAAATTTCCGCCGTAGACCAGCTCGCCAAGGCTGTGTCACATTCTGCCGAAATAGCGCGGCACGACCCCGCCAAGGAGGACTTGCACCACGAGTTAAACGCCCTTTACACGCAGGTGGCGGAAATATCGCAGGATTTCCGCGATTATTCCGACGAGCTAGACGCAGACCCGCACGAGCTGGACAGAATCGAAACGCGCCTAGACCTGATTTACCGCTTGAAAAAAAAGTACGGCGGCACGGTCGAGGCTGTTTTAAAAAAGCAGGACGAGCTTTCGCAAAAAATAGACGGCGTGGAAAACAGCGCGGTCGAAATAGCACGTTTGCAGGGCTTGCGTAAGAGGGTAGCCGAGGAAATAACCGCAGTATGCGACAAAATAAACCAAGCACGCACGGCTGGCGCACAGCAAATTTCTGCACAAATAACGGAAATATTGCACGACCTCGGCATGAAAAACGCTTTGTTTTCCATAGAAATAACGCGTAAGACTACGTTCTCGCCAGACGGGAACGATATAATCGAGTTTATGTTTTTGCCGAACCTTGGCGAGCCTGCGAAGCCTTTACGCAAAATCGCGTCTGGCGGCGAAATGTCGCGTATAATGCTCGCAATCAAGACCATAATGAGCGACAAAATAGGCACGGTCATTTTTGACGAGGTGGACACGGGCGTGTCCGGCAGAACCGCGCAGCAGGTGGCCGAAAAGCTCGCGGCGGTAAGCCGTACGCGCCAGATTTTGTGTATCACGCACCTGCCGCAAATAGCGGCGTTCGCCGATACGCATTTCCTCATACAAAAGCAGACCGAGGCAGAACGCACGCTTACGTCTGTGACCGCGTTGTCGTATGACGAGGCGGTGAATGAGCTGGCGCGGCTTATTGGCGGCGCGGAGATTACGGCGGCTACTGTGCAGGCGGCGCATGAGATGAAAGGGCAGGGGCAGGGGCATAGCCCCTTTTCTCCGACTTAGTTTTGGTGGGAATGTCGTCACGAGCCTTGATAGCGTGGATTAGGGGGCGTGGATTTATTGTCTGCTGTGCCTCTCGCCCTCTGTGCCTCTGTGCCTCTGTGTGAAAAATTCTTTTAATTAAAGTATGGGAGTTATACGCTTTACCTACGCCCATTATTTATCAAAAAGATTTTCACACAGAGGCACAGAGGGAGCGTGACACAGCAGACGAAAAACGAAAAATTCCCATTTTATTCCGTATTTCTTCCATGCCTCGTTCCCTCTGTGCGAACTACTGTGTGAAATGTTTTCGACAAATAATGAACGCAGATAAAGCATATAACGCCCTTATCGTAGGGGACGGATTTATCCGTCCCGAGGTACGCACGTTCGTCAATTCGGGGCAGGTAACGTCCATTAACACAAGCGAGGAAACCTCGGGACGGATAAATCCGTCCCCTACAAAAACCAAATCCACATAACAAACCACGGCTAAAAATCCCCGCCCGAACGAATCCGCAAAATCCGCGAAAATCCGTTAAATCCGTGTTTAATTATCCTTTAAATTTGCGTTCTATTGTCTGCTGTGCCTCTCGCCCTCTGTGCCTCTGTGCCTCTGTGTGAAATCTTTTTAACAAATAATGAACGCAGATAAAGCGTACAACGCCCTTATCGTAGGGGACGGATTTATCCGTCCCGAGGTACGCACGTTCGTCAATTCGGGGCAGGTACCGTCCATTAACACAAACGAGGCAACCTCGGGACGGATAAATCCGTCCCCTACAAAAACCAAATTCCCATAACAAACCACGGCTAAAAATCCCCGCCCGAACGAATCCGCAAAATCCGCGAAAATCCGCCAAATCCGTGTTTAATTATCCTTTAAATTCACATTCTATTATATTTCACAGCAAGCCATTGTCTAAGGAGCTGATTATCTTGCAAAACCCACACACCCCACCCGACTACCGCTACAACCTCTCCGCACACATAGACACAGCATACCCACAAAAACCGCGCTTTTTCATTAAAACCTACGGCTGTCAAATGAACGAACGCGATTCGGAAAAAATGGCGGCGCTTTTGCTTGTCATGGGCTTTGAGGCCGCCGATTCGCAGGAAACGGCAGACCTTATACTGTACAACACATGCTGTGTACGCGAAAACGCCGAGGACAAAATCTTTGGGCATTTGGGCAGATTAAAGCACCTAAAGGCGGACAAGCCCGCGTTGATTATTGCGGTGGGCGGCTGTATGTCACAGCAGTCCGAAATGGCGCAGACCCTGCGTGAAAAGCACCGCTACGTAAACCTTATTTTCGGCACGGCGAACCGTCACCGTCTGCCCGAGTTCCTCTGGCGCGTGATGTGCGGGGGCGAGCGTGTCGCAGACATCACCGAGGGCGAGGAATTGCCCGAAATAACGGACATTCCCGTGACTACGCGCGAATTTTCGCACAAGGCGGGCGTAAACATCATGTACGGCTGTGACAATTTCTGCTCGTACTGCATAGTGCCGTACGTACGCGGGCGCGAAAAAAGCCGTCCGCAGGCCGACATTTTGCACGAGGCCGCCGCACTCGCCAACGACGGCGTAAAGGAAATTATGCTGCTGGGGCAAAATGTCAACTCCTACGCCTACGATTTTCCGCGGCTTTTACGCGAAGTAAACAAAATAGACGGGCTGGAGCGTATTCGGTTTATGACCTCGCACCCCAAGGATTTTTCCGACGAATTGGTCGCGGCGATGCGCGATTTAAAAAAGGTATGTAAATCCGTGCATTTACCGCTACAGTCGGGAAGCACACGCATTTTGGCGGATATGAACAGGAAATACACCAAGGAGCAATATATCGCCCTTGCGCGGAAGCTGACCGCCATTCCCGATTTCGCGCTTACCACCGATATAATAGTCGGCTACCCCAGCGAAACCGAGGCGGACTTTTTGGACACGCTGGACGTGGTACGTCAAGTGCGTTTTGCTGGCGCGTTCACGTTTATCTACTCGAAGCGCAGCGGAACGCCCGCCGCACAGCGCGAGGACAGCGTACCGCGAAAGGTAGCAAACGAACGCTTTGATAGGCTTACGGCGGAGCTGTATCCTATTTTTACTGAGAAGAATTTGGCGAAGGTGGGGGGCGTGGTTGATGTTATGGTGGACGAAGCGGCTTCGCCGCTTGTGACTTCGGTGGAATGTCTTGGTGGGTCACACAACGTCACGAATAGTAGTGAGGTGGGCGTGGTTAAATATAAGGGACGGACAGACGACCATACCTTGGTGCATTTTGAAGCGCATGAGGGGTTAAAAGCAGGGGATATTGTGCCAGTGAGGGTTACGGAGGGTAAGACTTTTTATGTTAGTGGGGTGGGGTTAGACTAGTGCCTTATACCGCTATACGAAAGGAATTTGTGCTTAGACTAGGGAGAGTGCTGAAAATTCAACACTCGTAGTATTTAGCCATTGGAAACACCCCTTTACGCTATTTTATAAAAGTCCTTTAGGTAAGCTCTGCCAGAAGCACTTAGCCCCGACATATCGTCCACGATTTCGGGGCCGCCCCCTTGGTTTCCGAGTAGGGCGGGAACAACATATTCAACATCACGCAAGGACATTGTACCCTCCTTATTAGCTTCCTTGGAATCCATAAAGCCTGTAAAGCTGCCAGTTGCTTTAAAAAACGCTAGAGCGGAGCTAAACATACTCTTTATATGCTCGGTGAGCCTAGCCGCTTCCTGCTCTAGTCTTGCGTTAAGCCTAGCTTGCTTTTCGGTAAGCCTAGTAATATCTAGTGTAGATGTATAATGGGGCGACGACATCATTATAATAGCGGCAGACATTTCCGCATATTCCCCTGTAGCTTTCATAAAGCCCCTGTCTAGGGCTTCAAGACGTGCGTTAAATTCGCCTAACGCCCCCGCCATTTCAAAATACCATTCATGGTTTGCGAAATCTGTACGTATTTTTTCATACAGAGCTAGACCGCTTTCTATTCCGTTGCGGAACATCTCGTTCCGTATCGCATACGCAAAGTCTAAAACAAGACCACTATCATATTCAGATTTGTTGTGTATCGTCGCAACATAACCAGCAGGGTCTAAATAATGGTCGTCGCCACCACCTCTCATATCACTTCCCGATATAGCTCTCCAATAATAACGCTCCGCTTGGGGAACTTCTTCATATCGCCAATATCCAGTGTTTAAGGACGAGTAGTATTCGTTGTATTCGCACTTGATAATGGGTGCGGAGGCCTCGCTTACGCCTAGCTCCTGCTGTGCTATATCAAGAGCCGCGACATGCTTGTCGTATTCCTTGCCTACATAGCTTTCGCGTATTTCGGAATGTAGCTGTTCGTATGTTTTGGGTGCGGTTTTTCCGTCGCCAGTCAACTGGCGATACAAGCCCTGTTTTATTTTGCTTATTTCAAGCACAGAGCCGTCAACCTTATACGCACTTTGCGAACCCTCGGCTTTAGAGCCTTGGCTTGCTCTTTTGGAAATTGTGTTTCCGTCTTTTTGTAAAACCTCTCTACGCTCATTTACCGCCTTAGGCTGTGTTTTAAATTGTACATTCATTATTAAAAACCTCCCTATTTGGTTTTAAATTTGCACATTACTGCCTTTATATCAAAAACAAAGATAAACATCTCTTCCGTAATAGGTATATACGCCAGCCTCATCCGTTATCTCCACACGACCCGTATCGTAGTAGGTTACATACTGCCCTGTTGACACGCTCCACATACGATAAAGCGTATTATTGGTGACAAAAATCCGAAAATAGCCCTCACTATTTGTAGTTACTGCTCTTCTAATATAAGCACCGCTACCTCCGACATTATGCCACGCATCATTTCTAACTATAACATTTACTCTAGCGTTTGGGGCAGGTACACCATATATAAGAACTGTGCCTGTTATTTCCTCAACATTTGCTAGGCTTAAACGCGGGCCCAAATGGAACGAACGTGTAGTACCAGAAACAGTAACATCTCTTAACCCTGTTATTAACGTAATGGGGGTAATTACAAGATTGTAATTTTGACCTGTACCCAGACCCACACCCGAAGTACCTCGCATAACGATGTAATAGCTACCTACAGGCAGAGAGATATAACGTGCGTGAATGCTTGGGATTGGGATTCTGAGTTCAAGCTGTTTTCCCTCACTATCATATACAGTTAATTCCGTCAATCTCAGCGAGTCATTATTGATTTCTATTCTTCTCCACCCACTAGTTGTAACATCTAGCCTATACCAGTCCTCGTCCCAGCGATTGTCGATACGAGCGTTTATGTTCATTTCGTCAGTAAAGGTATGCTGGCTGTCTATACTGTCCTTTGTTTCGTTTAACTCGTACACATCAAAATTGTCTATGACATACACTCTAAACGAAAAAACATGCACGGTTGGTAAATTAGGCTCAATAGAAAGATAGTATGTCCCGCCATTTCCCGACATATAGCTTAGTACGTCAGCCTCGTTATTTTTTCGTACAGACTGTCCAACCAAGTTAAAATCACTATCGTATAGGTTAAGGTTGTAGCTTATAGTGTTTCGGAGAGCCGTATACACCTTACGCTCTGGCTCGACATCAAAAGCATACCACAATATCCGACCATTTGCGACTACCTGTACGGTTGCATTAGCATTGATTGTTTGGGACACATATGGCCCAAACTCGTTAAGTAATGCCTGTGCCGACAAAACCGCGGCACTAAGAGCGTCATATGCTTCCTGTGATACCCACCACTCATCTGGGGGTATTCCCACACCGCTAGTGCTTATATGCGTATTTTCTAAAAGATTATTCGCAAGGTCTATAGATTCGAGAAGTAGGCTTACCACTCGGACTACTGCACTTTCTGTTACGTTCGTTGCACTCATTATGCTTGCTATTTCGTTAAAGTTTTCCATTATGTCCATTATTCCGTCCATAGCGTTTGGTGCTTCATTAAAAGGTGCAGGTTCGCCGAAATTCACCCCGATTGTTCCGTTACTGGCGACTACGACAAGCGAAAAGCCGCTGATTCCCGCCACAAATGATACAAGTAACGCCAAGAACAGCTTGCTTAATTTTATTTTCTTCATATATTTCCCTCACATTCTGAATTAAGTATAAACTAAAAGCATTTATATTTCCATAGCTGTTAAAAATAATTACCTTATCACCCTCTCACTTCACAAACAGCGAGCTTTTTCAAGCCCGCTGTTTGGTGAAAATATAAAAAGCGCGTAAGGACGGCAAAAAAACTGCCAACACCTACGCGCCTGAAGGTTTAATTTCAAGCATAAACACACGCCCCGCACGACAAATAAACACAAATCCCCTATTGCTAGTTGAAGCAAGGGCGGATATGGTGTAAAATTTCTATTGCCATGGTGACAGCTGAAAACTGTGTTTCGTAGGTGATGGTACGAATCCCTACACTCGCCGCTTGGTGCTGGACACACCTCGCGGACATCATGGTGCTTTGTTACAAGTTTATTTTACCACGGCTTTTCCCGCTTCGCAATATACCACGAAAAAATTATTAGCCCTGCATAGGTACGCCGTTTACCATAGCTCATTACCCACAGGCTCGCCCAAATCAATTGCTTCCGTTTAAATGCTCCCTCGTTATAATTTTTAAAAAGATACTCTAATGTTTCCACCCCTAGTGTTGGCATTTTTAACAGGGCAATTCTTTCTACCTCGTCAATATCAAAGATTTCCATATAGAACTCACCCCTTGCTAATACACGAAATATACACGCCGTGTATATACATAGTCAAGGAAATTCCACGACAAACGCATTAAGCCAAAATCTACGTTTCCCATTCACATCACACGAAAAAAATATGTAATTCAAAAAATTTTCTGATATAATACCCTCATAACAAAAAAACCCACCAAGCCTCAACCAAAAAACCCCAACAGCGAGGAATCCCATGTCCATTAAATTCATAACCCCAAACGCCCGAGTAGAAATCACAAACAAGCTAGACAACGCCACCCACATATCCACCGTAAAGGACGTTTTAGAGCGCGGCCGCATACTCTTGGACGTTATGCGAGTGGGCGGCAAGGAGGTACGCCTGCCTACACGCGACGACTACGCCCTGCGGATTATTTGCGAGGCAGGAATCTATAAATTTCCTGCGGAGCTAAAGGGCTATGTTCGCAAGGGGCATTTTGAATATTTGATGTTCCAAGTGACTGGCGAGGGCGAAAAAATACAGCGGCGGCAGCAGTACCGCCTTTCCTGCGCGTATGATGTGGAATATGGCTTGTCGGACGGCGTAGAGCCTGCCGCGGCGTTTGAAACAGGAATGATAAGGGATATAAGCAGTGGCGGCGTGAAGCTCGTTACAAAACAAGAGCTTGACGGCGGACAGCTAATACAACTAAAATTACCGATGGTGCTTGCGAATTTTTGGGTCTACGGCGTAGTGCTGACAAAGAACGAAATCCCCGAGGCTAAATATAAATTCCAGTACGGCATAGAGCTGATTGGCGTAACCGAGGCAGGAACGGATAAAATAGCCGCGTTTGTTCATGCGGAGCAGTTTAAGGCGCGGGCGCGGAAATAGGAGGATTCACATGCGTTTAAAAGGAACAACTGCGATGGGAGTACGCTTGCCCATTATTTGTGAGGGCGACGACCTAGCCAAAATCGTGGTACAGCATATTTTAGAGGTAGTAAAGGAAAGCGGCGAGGGCTTGAAGCCAGACGACATTATCGCCGTCACCGAGGCAATAGTAGCCAAGGCGGAGGGCAATTTCGTCAATATCGCGGATATTGCGGACGATATACAAAACAAATTCGGGGACGGAGAAATCGGGCTAGTCTATCCTATTCTTTCGCGTAACCGCTTTTTGAATATACTAAAAGGCATAGCCGCGCGCGGACGTAAGGTGAATATCCTGTTGAGCTACCCCTGCGACGAGGTAGGAAACCCTATAATGAACGCGGACGAGTTTGATATGGTAAACGACAGAATACAGGGGCGAATAGTGACCGCGGAAGAATTTAGGGCGGTGGCAGGTATAAATAAGCATAAATTTACCGATGTTGACTATGTACAGCTTTATCAGAATGTCGGCGGCAATATCAATGTGTATTTCTCCAATGACCCGCGCGATATTTTGAAAATCTGTAAAAATGTGCTTGTGGCGGAAATTCATACGCGCGATTTGACAAAGGCGCGGCTTCTGAAAGCAGGCGCGGAAAAGGTGTTTACGCTATCCGATATTTTGAGCGAAAGCGTCAACGGCAGCGGTTGCAATCCGCAGTACGGCGTGCTTGGCTCGAACCTTTCTACGGACACCACGCTGAAGCTGTTTCCTGCTAAGTCGCAGGCCTTTGTCGAGGCTGTACAAGCCCGCCTAAAGGAAGCAACTGGTGTCGCGCCCGAGGTAATGGTATACGGCGACGGCGCGTTCAAAGACCCTGCCTGCGGAATATGGGAGCTTGCCGACCCTGTCGTTTCGCCTGGATATACGGCAAGGCTGGGCGGCCACGGCAACGAAATCAAGATTAAGCTAGTTGCGGACTCTACCTTTGGCGAGCTGCGAGGGGAAGAAAAGCGCGAGGCAGTAGTAAATATGGTAAAGACAAAAAACGAGAACCCGAACGAGTACCGCGAGGGGACTACGCCGCGTAAATATGCCGACCTGGTGGGCAGTCTGTGCGACCTAATGAGCGGCAGCGGCGATAAGGGTACGCCAGTGATTTTTATACGCGGGTATTTTGATGATTATGCTACGGAGTGATTAAAAAGCAATGGAACGCGGATTTTCGCGGATTTAACGGATTTTCGCAGATTTTTTCCTGCGTTTATTAAGAACTAACGGAACGCGGATTGCGTGGATTTTTAATTGAGCGGATTTTAATAAACACGTCAGATAGAATCCGCGAGAATCCGCCAAATCCGCGGAAATCCGCGTTCCATGCCTTTAAAATCCGTGTTTTAATGCCTTTAAATCTACTACTTGCGAAGGTTTACAATTGTAGGGGGCGGATTTATCCGCCCCGAGGTTTGCACGTTCGTCAATTCGGGGCAGGTAACGGCTATTAACGCAAGCGAGGTAGCCTCGGGACGGATAAATCCGTCCCCTACAAAAACCTTGCAAATGCCCACTGCAAACGCAATATTTTAATCTGCGTTTCGTGTCTGCTATGCCACGCTCCCTCTGTGCCTCTGTGTGAAAATTCTTTTAAACTAAAGAACGAGGCTCTACATTTTACCTGCGTTCATTGTTTGTCAAAAGGCTTGTCACACAGAGGCACAGAGGCACAGAGGGAGCGTGGCATAGCAGGCAATGAATACGGATTTTAAGAAGCACGCCAGATAGAATCCGCGAAAATCCGCCAAATCCGCGGAAATCCGCGTTCCATGCCTTTAAAATCCGCCAAATCCACGTTCCATCACACTTGCCAAATGAAAGAGGTTGTTTAATGCGTTGGGTACTGGGATACGCGGGGGCGTTGTGTGTGCTTTTGCTTATAATAAGCCAGAGCGTGCTAAGCACCACGTTTTTCATGCCCTTTTTTAATTGGCATTATCAGCGGAACGGCACACACGCTAGCATAGGAATAACTGAAAGCGACTTAAACTACGTGACGACGGAGCTTTTGGCGTATATGCGCGGAAAGCGGCAGTCACTGGACGGCATAACCGTGGCCGTGGCAGGAAACAACGGACAGGGCGTACGCCAGCTAGGCGAAAACTTTTTTTCTGCTAAGGAAATAAGGCATATGTATGATGTAAGAGATTTGTATGTGTTGGTGTACAAGGCGCGTGCGGTGGCGTTTTTTTTGCTTGCCGCGCTTGTGTTGGCTATGCTGTTGCTTGAACAAAGCCCGTTGTACCTGCTTTCGCGTTGCTCGCGAGAGGTGGTGGCAGGGTTTTTTGGCGTGTGCGTGGTGTTTGCGGTGTTTATTTGCTTGAATTTTGAGCGTGCGTGGGACATTTTTCACCATGTCTTTTTTCGCGGCGAGGCAGGGCAATTCTATCAGCTTACGCCCTTTCGTGACCTTATGATAAATTTGTTTCCGCTCGACTTTTTTATGGGAATAGCCGCCTTTGTTGCGGCGCGCGTGGTTGCCTTTTCTGCTGTGGTAGTGGCGTGCGGCTCGGCATATTTGCATTTAAGCAAGGATAGGCGCGTATGATTTTGTGGATTATCGGGGGGATTTTCGGCGCGCTTTTGGTGCTAATGACCGCGCCTATTAGGTATTATTTTAAATATGACGGCGAGAGCTTTTTGAAGGTGCGGTATTTGTTTTTCTGGTGGCGTTCGCATGAAAAGGATAAGGGCTTGTCCTTGCCCTTGGGCAAACGCAAGAGCAAGGACAAGCCTAAAACAGAGCCAAGCGCGGCAGAGTCAAGCGCGAGCGAGCCGACTGCTCCCGAGCCTAAGCCCGAACCAGAGCCAGTAAAAAAGCGTAAAATAAAAAGAAAGAAAAAACTAAAAGCATGGTTTAATGGGCTAGGCAGTCTACATCAAGCCTTGACAGACAAAGAAGTAAAAATTATGATAAAACAAGGCTTCACGCTAATTAAACAGATTCTTTCTGCGGCACGCCCTAAGCGGTTTAATATTTACGGCGTGGTGGGGCTTGGCTGTCCGTTCGATACGGCAATGTTTTTTGGCATGTACGAGGCGCTCGTGTCCGTTTTAAATTTACGCAAAAACATCAGGCTAACGGGCGATTTTGCTTCCGACACGACCGTCATTGACATAAAGGCAGACATTCGCGGCAGGATTCGACCATATCAGGTGATTGTGCCTGTTATGCTAATGGTATTAAAAAACCCGACGCGTACTATTCTCTTGAATCTATTGAAAGGAAGATAAAAAAATGACAAATGTACACGAAAGTTTAAAAATGCTGTTTTCCAAAATGGAGGAATTTGTATCAACTAAGACCGTGGTGGGCGAGCCTGCGCATTTTGGCAATATCGTCATAGTGCCGCTTGTGGACGTGACCTTTGGCATGGGTACAGGCATGGGCGGCGGCGAGGGCGACAAGGGCGGTATCGGCGGCGGCGGCGCAATCGGCGCGAAGATGACACCGTCTGCACTGGTCGTAATCGTGGACGGCACTGTGCAGCTAGTGAACGTGAAGCACCAGGAGAGCGTAAGCAAGCTAATAGACATGGTGCCTGGCATTTTGTCCAAGTTCAACCTAGGCTCGATGTTTAGCAAAAAAGACGAAGCAGACGAGGAATAAAAATGGACGTGTCGTATGTAAACGCTATTGTGCAAGGGGCGCAGCGCGTTTTTAAGTCTGTATGCAACGAAACGCCGTCACTGGGAAAGGTGTCTGTAAAAACGCACCCTTATACTGTGTCGCCCGTTTCCGTTTCTATTGGGCTAATCGGCGCGTTTGAGGGCGAAATTGTGTACAATATGGACGAAAGCGCGGGCTGCTTTTTTGCGTCACGGCTAATGATGGGTATGCCAGTGGATGCGCTTGACGATATGGCAAAATCCGCGCTTTCGGAGCTTGCTAACATTATCTCGGGCAATGTGGCTACCGTTTTCTCGGGCAAAAAGATACTAATAGACATAAAGCCGCCGAAAATCCGCTTGGGCGCGACGGCGGCAGATTTCCCGAATGTAGTAAAGGTACCTAAGATTGTTTGCGTGCCGTTGCATTTTGCTAATGGGAGTGTGTTTGAGATTCATGTGGCGATACCGTAGTGGGGCGTGACTATTTAACATAATCTGAACCGTTCGCAAAAATCGCGGTAAGGCGTTCGCGATTTTTGCGAACGGTTCAGTTGGTTAAAGGTGAGATAGTGGCGACATGCCTTGATTTTGGAAGTGTATTTGAAATTCGTTTGGGGCTTCCATGAGGATTTCGGCGTTTTGTCCTAGTGGGAATGTGATGTTTGGCATACAATGTCCGCTGGGGAAGTGGCTGATTATCGGCTTGTTTTCTGGGAATAACAGCTCGCTTATGGCGAGTTGTATTTTTTTGTACGAGCTTGGAGTGGTGAAGCTGCCCAAGATAAAGCCTAGGGCATCACGCAATTTGCCTGCGTGCTTTAATTGCGTAAGCAGCCTGTCTATTTTGTAGGGTTCTTCGTTTACTTCCTCCATGAATAGCATTTTGCCGCGTGTGTCTATTTCGTAGGGCGTGCCTAGCGTGGAGGCGATTAGGGTTAGGTTGCCGCCTGTTATTGGCGCGGTTATGCGGACGGCAAGCTCTGAAAACCTATCAAAATGTATTTGCGTGCTTTGCGTAAAAAGCATGGAATAAAAGCTGTCTAGCGTTTGCTTGTCGGCGGTAGGTAAATCGGCGGCTGGCATGGGCGCGTGGTAGGTGACTAGACCGCTGTTTTGGTTGATAGCTATGTGTAGGGCGGTTACGTCACTATAGCCAGCGAAAATTTTCGGATTTTTGGCGATTAAGCCGTAGTCTATATGGGGCAGTAGCCGCGCCGCGCCATAACCGCCGCGCGCAACAAAAATAGCGCGTGTTTGCGTGTCTGCAAACGCGGCGTGCAGGTCGTGAAGCCGTAGCGTATCGTCGCCCGCGAGATATTCGTGGCTGGCGTAACAGCTTTGTGATACATAGGGGCGTAAGCCCATGTTTTCTAGGATTTTTATGCCTTGGTTGAGCTTTTGGGGGTTTACAATGCCGCTTGTGGCTATGAGGGCTACCTTGTCGTTTTGTTTTAGGGGGGTGGGGGTGGTCATGGGGTACTCCTTTTGGTTTAGGGGTAATGATATAGAGTATTCACCATGATTGTGGGCTGTGTCGGTTAGTTGTAGGGGACGGATTTATCCGTCCCGAGGTTACCTCGCTGTGCGTTAATGGACGGTAGCCGTCCCGAATTGACGAACGTGCATACCTCGGGACGGATAAATCCGTCCCCTACGAGAACCTGCAATTCCTTAGTGGCGTAACGAATGATTTATGTAACACGAATTTAAAGGCAATGGAACGCGGTTTTTTTCCGTGTAAATTAACGGCAATGGAATAGAAGTTTTATCCATGTAAATTAAGGGTAATGGGACACGGATTTAACGGATTTACACGGATTACGCGGATTCGTTCGTGGGAAAATATATTGCCGTTTGGTGGTTTACGTGGAAAAAATCCGCGTAAATCTGCGTAAATCCGCTTAATCCGTGTTTAATTGCTTTTAAACTGACATTTTATTGTCTGCTGTGCCACGCTCCCTCTGTGTGAAAATTACACCTACAGAGCGGCTACGTTCTCCCAAAATTCGCCATGCTCAAACCATACCGCGTTAGGCTCGCTCATTCGCTTGTCGGATTCTTCTAATTTTTCGTTGACATAGCGATTGTGGCGAAGCACATTAGCCGTGTCAGCCATGTCCTTCTTCTCTGTATCAACCGTGCAGACCATAAGACATACGCCCTTTCCCTTTGATTCAGTATGCCAAATCGTCGGACGGTTTGCAACAATCTTTAAACCCCCACTCCATTGCTTGAAAATCAATAACGTGTTATCATATACCCCGATTGGACGGTGACATAAATGGCAAAACCGATAGTAGCAGTAGTGGGGCGGCCGAATGTGGGCAAATCTACGTTGTTTAACCGCCTTGTGGGCGAGCGTGTGGCGATTGTGGACGATAAGCCTGGCGTTACGCGGGACAGGCTTTATGCGGACGCGGAATGGCTCGGCAGGAGCTTTACGCTGGTTGATACTGGCGGGCTAGACCCCGATTCTGACGATTTTATGACGAAGCATATTTTTAGGCAGGCGGAAGCCGCTATTGAGAACGCGGACGTTATTATTTTTCTTGTGGATATAAAGTCGGGCATAATGGACGCAGACAAGCAGGTGGCGGACATGCTTCGCCGCGCGAATAAAAACGTGGTGCTGGTCGTGAACAAGGTGGACGTGCCAACGCGGGACAACCACGAGCTTTACGAATTTTACGAGCTTGGAATCGGCGAGCCTATTCCTATTTCGGCAGGGCAGGCGTTGGGGCTGGGCGATATGCTTGACGAGGTGGCGGCGCATTTTCCGCCCACTGACGAGGACGAAAGGGACGATACAAGGATTCGCGTGGCAATTGTAGGCAAGCCCAACGTGGGTAAATCTTCTATTATAAACAAAATTTTGGGCGAGGAACGGCTTATTGTCAGCAATATCCCAGGCACAACAAGGGACGCTGTGGACACGTTTTTCACGCGGGACGGGCATGACTATTTGTTTATAGACACAGCAGGGCTTCGCAGAAAAAGCAAAATAAAGGAAAATATCGAGAAATACAGCATAGTGCGAACCCTTGCGGCGGTGGAACGCTGTGACGTGTGCGTTCTGTTGGTAGATGCCGAGGAGGGCATAACCGAGCAGGATACAAAAATCGCAGGAATAGCACACGAGCGAGGCCGCGCCGCTATTATTGCGGTAAACAAATGGGACAAAATAGAAAAAACGGACAAAACAATGCGCGAATTTACCGCACAGCTAGAAACAGAGCTGAAATACATGCCCTACGCGCCCAAGCTGTTTGTAAGCGCGTTGACAGGGCAGAGAATCCACAAGCTATTTGAGCTAATTTACGCGGTGTACCAAAACCACGCACAGCGCGTGGCTACAGGCGTACTAAACGACGTAATATTGGAGGCCACGGTCATGCACACACCGCCCACCGACAAGGGCAGGGCGTTGCGGATTTATTACGCCACGCAGGTGTCTGTCAAGCCGCCCACGTTTGTGCTGTTTGTGAACGACAGTCGGCTAATGCACTTTTCGTATACGCGGTATTTGGAGAATAAAATCCGTGAAGCGTTTGGCTTTGACGGCACGCCTATACATTTTGTGGTTAGGGATAAGAAGGAGTAGCGGCATGTACAGACTAGTTGCGTTACTAATCGGCTACGCCTTGGGCTGTGTGCAGACTGCCTACTATATAGGAAAAATGCAGGGCATAGACATTCGCGAGCATGGCAGTAAAAACGCAGGCATGACGAATGTGACACGTACCTTGGGCAAGCGGTTTGGGGCAATTGTTTTTGCGGTGGATATTTGCAAGGGGATTTTGGCGTTTGCTTTGGCTGGGCTTGTGTTCAAGGAGCAGGGCGTTTTGCCTAGCGTTTATGCAGGCTGCGGCGCGGTTTTGGGACATTGCTTCCCTGTGCTGTTAAAATTCCGCGGCGGCAAGGGTGCCTCCTGTGCGGTCGCGCTTATTCTTATGCTGGATTGGCGAATGGCACTCATCGCCTTTGGAATAGGCGCGGTTTTGGTTGCGATTACTCGGTATATTTCGCTCGGCTCGCTTGTGGTGACTGCACTCGCGCCTGTTTTGTTGTTTTTTTTCTTCGATTACGGCTTGGAAGTGGTTTTGCTTATGGTCGGGCTTGCCGCGCTTATTTGGGTACTTCATAGGGGCAACATAGCGAAGCTACTAAACGGAACAGAGCGAAAATTTTTGAGCAAGGAATTGTGAACAAGCAATCGCAAGCTAAGGCATTAACTCGCCCTGTTTTGTGGCTGTTGGTTTTTTTTATTTGCGGCGTGGTGTTCGAGCTTTATTTTTTTGCGGCGGCTGTGGTCTTTGCGTTTATTTTGTTTCGTGTGTATCGGTATCTGCCGTTTGTTTTTTGTATCGCGTTCTTTTTGCTCGGGGCGTGGCGAAGCGAAGCGAGCTTACATAGCTATATAAACGAGCCTACACCTGCGGTTTTTTCTGGCGTGGTGGTCGATATGGGGTACACTGGCGGTGGGAATCAGAGGGTTATTATTAGAATGGAATCCTTTATATACAAGGAAACTTCCCCTCGTGACGACATTCCCACCATCGTCCGCCGAAATTGCAAGCGGCGCAGCCGCGTGATGGCGTATATCGCGCCTCACCAAGAGCCGTTAGCGTTGGGGCAGGAGGTAACGGTTACTGGCGAGCTGCTTCCGCTAGAGCGAACGGCGAGCCTTGGCTATAACGAATTTCTGCATTTGCGTTCCCAAAAAATAGATGCAAAAATCCTGCCCGAGGAAATAATCGCAGGCGAGGTGAGGGCTTCGCTTGTTGTTAGCTTGCGTGGGCTTCGTGACAAAATCGCGGCGGTGTATGATGAAATTCTGCCGCCGCGTGAGGCCGCCATTGTGAAATCCATGATTTTGGGCGACCGATTAGACCTAGCGCGAGATTTGTCGGACATGTATCACAGAATGGGTATTTTTCATATTCTTTCTATTTCGGGGCTGCATATCGCGGTGATTATGCTTGCGGTGAATAAGGCGTTGTCGCTTGTTTTGTCTGCGCGCCGCGCCGCCGTGGTGGCGTTGGTTGTGATGATTTTGTACTGCCTTATGACAGGCGCAGGGACGGCGACGGTTCGGGCGGTGACTATGGGCGGCTTTTTTGTGGGCGCAAAGCTCTTGTACCGCGATTATGACCTTTTGGCATCTACGGCGTGGGCGTGTATTTTGCTGTTGGTGTATGAGCCGTTGTATTTGTTTAATGTGGGCTTTCAGCTTTCCTTTGGCGCGGTTTTTGGGATTGCGGTGCTTACTGTGCCGATTGAGCGGGTGTTGGAAATGGCGGGGGGGTTATTCCTCCGCTCAACTCCTGCTACTCAACCGAGAAAAAAGCATGATTTAGTTGGTGGCATGATAATGGAAAGATTCTGCCCTGTGGTTGCGGTTTCCATAGCCGCCTACGCGCCTACTAGCATTGTTTTTGCGTACCATTTTTATGAATTTCCGCTGTATGCCGTCCTTGGGAATTTAGTGATTATGCCTACGGTTAGCCTTATTTTGGTCTTGGGCTTTTTGGTGGGGCTTGGCGGACTGGTGTTTTTGCCTGCGGCAGGGCTGTTTTCGGGCGTGATTTTTTATATTTTGAAGTTTTACGAGGCGGCGGCAATGTTTTTTTCTGCGTTGCCGTTTTCTATGGTGCTTAGTGGTGGGGGCAATGTGCTGGTGGCTATGCTTTGGGTTTGGGTGCTTTTGGGGGTTGTTTATGTGTTTGGTGGGGGTGATTCCGAGCAAGCTCTTGATTCCATGCAGGGCGTTGATTCTGTGCAAGCCCTTGATTCCATGCAAGCTCTTGATTCCACGCAGGGCGTTGATTCTGTGCAAGGCATTGATTCAAAGCAGGGCGTTGATTCCGAGCAAGCTCTTGATTCTGTGCAAGCCCCTAGTGGAGTTGGGCGGATTAAGCAACGATTTGGGGTGCTAGTTGCGTGTGTGGCTGTTTTAATCGGTGCGATTTTTGTTGATATGTACCCGCTTGGGCTAAAGGTGGCGGAGCTGGACACGAGCGGCGGATATATGGTTTTGCGTAAGCGTGCAGATGTGCTTGTGGTCGGCGAGGTAAAGGGCGGCGAGGGCGTTTTGTTGGACGAATTAAACAGGAACGCCGTCCGCAAGGCCGCGCTTTTGCTTACCTCGCCGCCTATGCCGCAGGATAGTGAGCGGCTTGCGCGCATTATTCCGCGGGTGCATACGCTGTATTTGCCCGAACATGCGGAAGGCACGGTGGCGGCGTTGATGGGTCGGGCGTTGGGGCAGGTGGACTTGGGCGGGGTGGAGATTGTGTATTTGCGTGACGGCGATGTGTGTATGGTGGCTGATGTGGCGGTGAGGGTAAGGGCAGGGGTGCTTGGTGGGTTTGGGGTGGAGGTTTTGGGGGGTGGGTGATTTGTGAAAATTTGTTGAATCCGTGTTGCACGGCGATTTGATTTTAGGAAGAATGCGGTAATTTACTGTAGGGGACGGATTTATCCGTCCCGAGGTGCGCACGTTTGTCAATTCGGGTAGAGGTAACGTCCATTAACGCAAAGCGAGGTAATCTCGGGACGGATAAATCCGTCCCCTACGAAAACCTCACAAATTTTGTGGACTGGTAATTGTTGTCTTAAATCAGATTGCCGTGTCCGTGTTGCGGAAATTGCATTTTTGGAGTAGGTTTAGTATAGTGGGTTGTGAGGAAGGTTGCAGGGGGAAAGCGAGAAGAAAAACTCAATATCCAATATCACGAAATTGCAACACGTCTTTGGAAAACACAATATCAGAAATTGAGGTGGCGTATGGACTGGCTTAAAGTGCAAATAAAAACAACGGAGCTAGGCGCGGAGGTAGTGACTGGCGTGCTGTTAGAGAACAATGTCACAGGCATGGAAATAATTAACCCTCGGGAGCGAGTAAGGCACTTGAACGAAGCCGCCGCGACATGGGATTATGCCGAGGAAAGCCTGTTTGATGTGGGCGATAATGAGATATATGTGATTTTTTATGTGGCGAGGGACACGGACGGCACGGAAACAAGGGGCGCGGACGGCACGGAAGCAGACGGCACGGAAGCAAAAGGCGAAAACGGCATGACGTTAATACGTTCAATCGAGAAAGCCTTGGCGTGCTTGGCGAGTGAATTTGATGGGCTTGGCGCGTTGGAGCTAAAGGTCGAATCGGCGGACGATAGCGACTGGCTTAATGAATGGAAAAAGCATTTTAAGCCGTTTAATGTGGGCAGGGTGAAAATCGTTCCCGAATGGGAGGACGTAAGCCCATGCGAGGGCGAGATTGTTTTTAAGGTTGACCCTGGCTCGGCGTTTGGCACAGGGCAGCATCAGACCACGAAGCTGTGTATTTTGGC
>WRLD01000022.1 GCA_009777845.1 Defluviitaleaceae bacterium | reverse complement strand
GAGGATTTTTGTCGCAAGACGAGGAGCAAAAACCGCCGCGTGCTAGCGGCACGCAAGGTTTTTTGCGACGAAGTATTGCGGCAAAAAGACCGCAAGCACAGTGCCGTTTTTAGCTTAAACAACTATATATCCGCGTGAAATCGCCTTTTGAAACCTAAGAAACTACACGCTTCTGCCATTCGTGCATTTGTCGTGGAAAACCAACCTTTTGAAATCAACCAAAAGCCCACAGCACATCAACCCAAGCACGACCCAATATCCCATGCCCAGTGAAATTTCTATCAATTCCTCTATCTCAATAAACATAGCAAAAAAACCAAAAAGCCCCTCGGCGGAATCGACAACAAGCCTAGGCACGGTTAAAATCAAACGCCCAGACAAGCCATGCAAAGCAATCGCCGCGGCGTACAATAAGCAGGCAGTAAGGTGTTGTCTACGACAACACCGCACGCCGACCAAGCAGGCAGTAAGGTGTTGCCTACGACAACACCGCACGCCGTCCAACGCCCTGCTCGTTCGGCAAAATCTGCCCCAAACCGCCCCAACCAAAAAAACCATCGCCGAAAAATAAGCAACAACGGATATGATTATTCTTTTGGCTATGCGTGCCGCCGCTTCGTTTTCGGAAAAATCGAAGCTATCCATTTCTAGCTTCTGCAAAAAGCCCTCGCCCTCGAAGGGTGTTTTGATACTAAAATGGTAGGTGTTGCTTTTCGTCCATAGGGTAAGCCGCAAAATTACGGCGGGCAGGGTGTAGCAAGCCACAATAACGGCAGTGAATAAAATCGCAAAAAACCACCTAGACACGAGGCAACCTCCTATCGGCTACCATAATACCTAAGCAACGAATTAACAACCCCCCACGCATAATCAACCTGACCTCGCTCGTTTATCAGCCACGAAAAATCGTGGATATTGTTCGTAAAGCTCGCTTCCAACAAAATGGCGGGCGACCAGGACGGACGGCAGACGAAAAAATTCGCTTGGTTCGGTGCGTTGTTGCGGTTTGTACGCGGGTTTACATAACGCATTACGTTCATAAAAATTTGTGCGGCAGGCAGGCTCGTTTCGTTCCTGTACCAGACGGAAAAGCCGTGGATACTTGTGGCGTTGGTGGTTTCGGCGGTAGAGTTTGTGTGCAGGGAAATAAACATGTCGGGTCTTGCCGCGCTGTTGGCTAGTACGCGCTCGGGTAGCTCAAGGCGCGTGTCCGTGCCGCGTACCATTATGACCTGCGCGCCTAGCATTTCTAGGCGTTCGCGTAGCTTTTGCCCCTGCATAAGCACAATCATTGACTCCGTAATCGCCGTACCCATAGGCCCCAGCGCGCCTGTGTCGTTTCCGCCATGCCCGGCATCTATAACAAAGGTAAAGCCAACAAAAGGCTCGTTCCCTGGGGTTAGCTGCTTACGCTTGCGTAATATTAGCCGCAGCTGACCGTCCGCATATTCGGTATAAAAGCCTTCGAGCCGTTGCCCCTCGCGAAGGTGCATAAAATACGCAGGCGCATCATTGTGCGTTCCTATGTCTATTTTGGAAAAAATAGTGTCGGGAATATTTACAAAAATCGGCGTTACTGTAGACTGCATACCAAGCGCGAAAATCAGCGTATTATCCTTTATTTCGGCGAAAACCGCAGGGCTAAACGGAACGCTCCAGCGGATTTCGTCCTGCTCCGCGCCTACGATATACAAGCCTTCCGAGAAAAAGCCTACATTTGCCAACGGCGTATTTACTACCGTTTGCGGCTTTATGCTTTCGTCACGGAATGTCCGTACATTGTCGCTGTCTACCCAGCCGCCCGAGGCAAGCCGCGTCCAGCCCCCTCTTATGGCGGCTACACGGTCGATTTGCCCTCGTTGCAATAGCCAGTGCGAGCCGCCCGTGCTTGTCGCATTTGGGAATAGCCACGTATTATCGTCAGTAATTTCCGCAAAAAACGCCGCTTCCCTTCCTATCTGATAAATCTGCCCCGAGGCCGTAGCCGCGGCGGTTTGACCGTTCCATGTCATGGTGTACACTGGCTTGCCGAGCGCGGTAATGGAATCGGCGGCGGCTTCCGCGTTTAGTGTGAAATTGCCAGTAAAACGCGCCGTATATATACTATTTGTCGTAGATGTCAAGTGCGTATTTGTGGATTGCGTAAGCGTAATTTGCTGTTCGCCGACCTGTGCGACCACCGTCGCGCCAGAGGGAGCAGTCGCGCCCAAGGTCACCGTCATGCCAGCTCGCGCATATTCGTCAGCAGTGGGCGAAGCATTGCTAACGCTCGCGCGCGGCATAGTTTCGGGCGGCGCGGAACGCGGCGGCGCGTTGTTTGTAATGATTCGCGTAACAGAGGGCTGCCCCTCCTGCGTAAACGTAAACGAATTATTTCCACGGCTAGGAAGCGGTAAATATATGCTAAAAAAGCCCTCGGCGGTACGATTTGTGACAAGCTCGCCATTTACATATACAGGCACGTCTGGCAACGCCGAGCCAAAGAAATTAAATCCGCTCGCGTCCGTTACCGAAAACTCGCTCGTTCGCGGCTGTACGACCGTGAGCGAGTCCATTCTTACGCTAGGCGCGTCAAATGCCGTGGTTGGCGATTTTTGGTAATGCTCAAAAAACGCACCGATTGCCGCGCCCACGCTACTGTTCATATGCGTTGCGCGGAAAAAGATACTGCCGCGCACCACGTCCGAGCGCGCGTTTCGTTCCAATTGTCTGAGAATTTCGCCGTCCCAATTCGCGGCCTTTTCCGTTTCGCGGTAAACGGCGTGACCCACGTACAGGTCAATGTCCGTGCCGCGTACTAAGTCCTCCCACCAGGAAAGCACGACCTCGTAATCGGCGACCTCAAAGCCTATATACCAATAAATTTGCGGTGCGATATAGTCTAGCCAGCCCTCCTGCACCCATAGGCGCGTGTCCGCGTACAGCGAGTGAAAGGACTCGTTTCCGCGTGTGGCACTGCCGCGCTCGTCACTGGTGTCATTCTGCCAAATAGCCGTTGGGCTTATGCCAAACCGCGCGCGCGGGTTCGTTTCCCTTACAATAGTCTGCAAGCCGCGGACAAGCGCGTTTACGTTTTCGCGCCGCCAGTCGTGCAAATCTGCGCCCGCGCCGTATTTAGCAAAGCTCGCGCCATCATTAAAGGTACGCGAGGGGTAAAAATAATCGTCCAGATGTATGCCGTCTAGGCTCTTATAATTTTCCAGCAATTCCCTTACTCCGCGAAAAATTAGATTTTGCACCTCGGGATTGCCTGGGTCAAAAAACAGGGACGTTTCGTGTGCAATCGCTAGGCTAGGGTTTAGCCGCGCGGGGTGGTTTTCGGAGAGCGCGTTGGTATTTGTTATATTTTGGTTAGGCAGAGTAATACGGTACGGATTAAGCCATGCGTGAAGCTGTATTCCGCGTGCGTGGGCTTGCTCTAGCCAGTATTCTAGCGGGTCGAAGCTGTCGGGCGCGTTGCCCTGCGTGCCTGTAAGCAAATGCGACCATGGGAAAATGTCGGAGCTGTAGAAAGCGTCCGCCGCAGGGCGTACTTGGAAGAATATGGTGTTAATGCCCTGTGAAGCGGCGCGGTCTAAAATGAGTGCGGCTTCGTGTTTTAGCTGTTCGGTGTTTAGGTCGCTACGCGTAGGCCAGTCTAGGTTGTATGCTGTGGTTACCCATAGGCCGCGCATTTGTAGTGAGGTGGGGGGTTGTGCTTGTGCGGATAGGGTGGTGGTGGGGAGTAGGGGGAGGAGTAGGGTGAGGGAGAGGAGGAGGGGGAGGAGGTAGGTGGGTTTTTTTAGGGGTTTGGTATTTAGGGGTTTGGTATTTAGGGGTTTGGTATTCATGGGTTTGCTATTCATGGGTTTGTTATTCATGGGCGACAACTCCGATTTTGGTGGATTGGGGTGGTTTGGGTGGTTTGGGTGGTAATGCCTTGCAGGGGACGAGCTTGCTCGTCCCGAATAATGCTTTGCAGGGGACGAGCTTGTTCGTCCCGAATATTACTTTGTAGGGGACGAGCCTGCTCGTCCCGAATAATGCTTTGTAGGGGACGAGCTTGCTCGTCCCGAATAATACTTTGTAGGGGGCGAGCTTGCTCGTCCCGAATATTGGTTAGCTGTTAAGCGAATTATAGCATTATTTGCAGGGGCAAAGCAATTACAAACAAGTTACTGTTTTTGTCATGGCAATTATTGTTTTTGTCATAGCAATTACTGTTTTTGTCACGGCAACCGCACGAATAGCAAAAGTGTGTACTCTCTCTAGCTTTAAAGGCGATTAAACGCGGATTTAACGGATTTACGCAGATTTACGCGGATTTTATCGTGCTTATTGGATTTAAAAAATCTTACATTCCCATTACACGAAATTCATTTCTGCTGTGTCACGTTCCCTCTGTGCCTCTGTGTGAAAAATTCTTTTAACCTAAAAAACGAAGCTCTACACTTTACCTACGTTCATTATTTGTCAAAAACATTTCACACAGAGGCACAGAGGGAGCGAGGCACAGCAGACAATAAAACGCAGAATTAAAAGACCCTTCGGGGTTACACATTTCGGCTTCGTGCGTTTGTCGTGCCGTTTTCATAGCAATAATTGACAATATGAGTATACCGCTTATACTGTATAATATGTATGCAATCTGAGATAGGAGTTGAATTTAATGGAAGCTATGGTTTTAAATAGAATTGTTCCTCGTGACAACACCATCGAAACGCCCCTCCATGTGCGTTCCTTTAGGGAATTGGCACTAGACGAAATGGGAATGAGCCTAGAGGAATATGTGAAAGCAAGCCCATATGACACCTCCGATTATTTAGAATTTGGGCGGTCGGGGAGTGAAGAAATATGATAAAACAGGGGGCTATTGCGTGGCTAGACCTTGACCCACAATCTGGACACGAGCAAAAAGGGCGTAGACCAGTCGTTGTAATCAGTAATAGGGAATTTCATTTGATAACAGGAAATAAGCTAGCAATGGTCTGCCCTATTACAAACACAAGCAGGGCTAAATTGCTTCACATAGAGCTAAACAGGCAAACAAAAACTACAGGCTTTGTAATGTGTGAACAGGCTAAGGTGCTAGATATAGCTTCTCGCAATTATGAATTTAAAGAAATCATTCCGTATGAAATATTGATTAAAATCCTAAATAGAGTGCAGGCAATCAGCCTGCTAGACCCCCTATGAAAATCCACGTCATTTTCACTGGCGGCACTATCGGTAGTCAAGCCCGCCCCACCACCGCCGCGCTTGATGTTGCGGAGGCCGCAATTCCGCTTTTGTTTAGCCTGTTCCGCAAGGAGCGGGCTAATTCTCATGTGGAATTTTCGTCAACCTCTCTTTTTAGTGTGTTGAGCGAAAATATATCCCTGCCAAGCTGGGAGCAGCTGTACAACAAGGTACAGGAGCTTTCCCAAAACGACTATGACGGAATAATAATCACCTGCGGAACGGACACACTAGCGTACACGTCGGCATTTATGGCGTTTATGCTTGATGCCGCGCTCCCTGTGCTAATGGTGTCCAGCGATTATCCGCTTGGTGACGTTAGGGCTAACGGCGTACGCAATTTTATTGCCGCCGTGGACTTTATCGCCAATGTGCGTTGCAGGGGCGTGTTTGTGCCGTTCGGGAAAATGACGGCAGGCAAAACGACTATCCACCTAGGCTCGCGGCTACAGCAAGCATTGCCCTTTACGCATACATTTAGTAGCGCAGGTGATGTCGCGTTTGGGCAAATGGACGGGTACGGCAATTTTCAGCGGCTTGAGAATAAGCGTAACCCAACGCCCGAACAGCTAAGCATACGCCCTCTAACCGTCCCTAAATTCCCAAGCGAAAAAAACATTTTGTACCTTAAAGCCTACCCCACAATGAACTACACTATTTTAGATTTTAAGGAAAAGCCCGATGCTATTCTTCACGAGCTGTTTCATTCGGGCACGGCATGTGTCAATCCTGTTTACGAAAGGCACTCAATTATCCCATTCGTCAAGCGTTGCCTAGCGCAGGGCATAGACCTTTACGCCGCGCCGTTTGAGCAGGGGCATTTGCTTTATAGCACTACAAAGGAAATGGCGGACAATGGCGTTGTGTTTATCGCGAATACGCACTGTGCCGCGGCGTATGTTAAGCTGCTTATTGCTTACGGCTCTTTTTCGGATAAGGGGGAAAGAGCGGCGTTTATTGCGGAAAATGTTGCGTATGAGCAGATAAAAACATAAACACGGATTTAAGGGATTCAAGGGCTTCACACGGATTTAACGGATTTTCACGGATTACGCGGATTGGCTCGTGGGAAAATCCGATACGTCCGCTATATCCGCGTAAATCTGCGTGAATCCGCTAAATCCGCGTATAATCACCTCTTGAAACCGAAGAAGCTACACGCTCTTGCCATTCGCGCGTTTGCCGTGGTAAAAATCCGCGTAAATCTGCGTGAATCCGCCAAATCCGCGTTTAATCGCTTTTAAAACCGAAGAAGCTACGCGCTTTTGCCGTTCGTGCATTTGCCTTGTTGTGACAATACGCCACTTTAACAAAAAACCCCCCACCGCCGAGTCTCGGTGGTGGGGGGTCTGTTTTTACTATTCTTCTTCGCCTGGGGCTTCCTCGGCGGCTTGGTCTAGTATTTCTTGTACTAGAAAGCCTGCGAGGTCCTCCTCGGTAAGCTCTGCGGGCAGGGTGACTACGCCCATAAAGTCGTCAAATTCTTCGGTTACTGCTTCTACGCCTATAGCTCCTGTTATACGCAGGAATTGCGAGAACATGGAGGCTACCTCTGCGCGGGTAGACGCGGCTCTTGGACGGAAGCTGCCGTCTGGATAGCCGCCTAGTATGCCTGCTCTTTGCATTACGCCTACGCCCTCGGCTGCCCACCATGAAATGTCGGCGGCATCGGTGAAGTCGATTGCAGGGCCGGATTGTAGGGTGATGTTGTTGGCGCGTACATAGCGGTATAGTAGGTCTGCCATTTGTTCGCGGGTTACAGGCTGGTCAGGCGCGAATAAGCCCTCGCCGATACCCGAAATTATGCCTGCGTGTGCGCCCCACTGTACGGCTGGGTAGTACCATGCGCCTGGCTGTACGTCTGTGAATACAGGGTCAAGCATTGCAAACGCCGCTGTATTTGCTCCTGTTAGGTTAGCAAGCACTTGTGCGAACATTGCGCGGCTCATGGGTACTTGTGGGTCGAACACTCTAGGTGCTGTGCCGTGGAATAATCCGCGTGTCGCTACAAGACCCACTGCTTCGTCAAACCAGTCGCCTACTCTTATATCGTCAAATAGCATGTGACCCATTATTACTGTTGGGTCGATGATAACTGGTGGTGGTGGTGGGATAACAATAGGTGGGTCTATCGGTATCCCAGGTACAATAATTCCTCCAGAACGCGGACGACCTCCACCTTCCTCCTCCTCAATTATAGGAGCGGGGGTTGTGCCGTTTTGGGTTATATGCTGTTCCGCAGGGTTAAGCTCTGCACCTGGAGTAATCGTGTTAGAGATAACAAGACCTCTAGTTCCAGCTGCTTGGCTAGAGCGGCCATCGCCTGTGTTAAGCGATATGGTTAAGGGTATTTCAAGAACATAGTGTGTGTCAGATTGCCTTGTAACGCTTAGCGCGCCTAGAGCTACCCACGAGGGAAGCAGGTCTTTGGTTGTTATATCAAAGTGGCTTGCATTTAAGCCTGTAGCTCCTGCCCAGTCTAGGTTTTCACCAAAAACGTCATACCTAACACGGTGGACAAAGTTATTTCCCGATGGGGGAATCGCCCGTAGGTTAATGGGGCGTGTAGCACTTTGTACCCTTATTTCGGTAATGGTTGGCACTGGCGGCACAGCGGTAACAGCTAGGGTAGCTGTAGCCGAGTTTACCAGCGTTTTACCGTCAGATGGTAATGTGCCAGGTGTGGCGGCTACGGTAAACGTAACATTTGTGTCTGCCGCTATAGAAGCAGGCACGTTTACTGTACCGCTTGCGGTCGTTCCGTTACCGGCGGCAACGACAACATTGGTAAACCATTGGTTAGCCGATATTGTCAAGCTGCGCGTATAGCCGTCACGGTCTATGGTGAAGTTTACGGGAACAGTACCGCCCACGCCCTGTGTTACGCTCGTGGTAGCTGGGGTTACAGTAAGCCCTAGGTCGTGTGTTACTGTAGGAGGTTCGTGAGAAACCTCCGCCCATGACACATCTCCGCTTGGCTCTGCGATAACTACTACTCTGTGCGGTACGTTGGGGTCGAGAGCGCCTACAAAGAACGGGCCCTCGGGGCTACTGCTACTGGTTTCACCAGGAGCAGTAGGGCCGCGATATATTACCATGAGTGTACCGAGAGTATTACTTGAGGCTTTGTCGTATACCTCTACGCCAGTAATAAAGGTTGTTGTGCCTGCGTCGTAGTTGGTGGCGGTAAAGGTAATGCTATGGTCGGAAGCGTTGTACAGCGCGGTTACTATACCGCTGCCGACTGTGTCGAGAGCATTAACCGAAAGGGCAAAGCCCGACGCTAAGCTGAAAACCATGGATAGTGCAAGTACAAACGAAATTATCCGTTTACGCATTTGTTTATTTCCTCCTTTCGGTTATGCCTTAGGAACTGATTTCATTGCATATAGATTTGATGGGACAAATGAGGTTGTGCCTACTGTAGCGGTAAGGCTTGCTTCGCCCTTGAGAAGATAGATATAAATATCTCCCGAGTTTGGCGCGAGTGATATACCGCTCATAACAAGGTCTTCACCTGCTGCGATTTCTTCTGTTAGTACAAGATAACCAGAGGAAGCGGCGAGCGTTGAGCCTTGTATGAATGTCGCTAATCTAGCCGCGGGCAATGCGCCTGTTGGGTTAGAAGCTGGTGGTACTAATGTGAAGTCGTCGTTCGAGTCAACCTCTGTGTTGTTATAGATTGTGATTTGTAGGTTTGTGCCTAGACCGCCTGAGGTTGTAGACGTTTCTATTACGATGTCGAGCATTTCACCTATTTGGATTGCGAGTTTGTACGTGTCCATAGCGGCTTGTAGTGTGGTTACAGCGTTATTAAGCGCGGTTTCGTCTACAGCACCGCCTCCGTCAAATATTGCTTTTTGGGCAGTGTATACAGCTTGTGCGGCTGATATAGCGGCATCATAGGTTGCGTTTACTGCCGCTGTAACAAACTGCTGACCCCATGGCTCGTCTGCGGGGACAGTACCTGTGCGTACTCCGTCGTCTAGTGCTAGGTCGATTAGCGAGCCTAGCTCGGCTGTTGGGTCGCCTACGAAGGCGTGGACGTATGCGGAGGTGTCGTCGGCGTGGAGGGAGAAGACGGCAAATTCGCCTGAGTCAAGACTTTGGTTGTCGTATTCATCATTCCACATTTCTATCCAAAACTTAAACTCTGTATCTGGTGCTACGTTAGCAAAGTCTAAAATATCAAATGTTATACGAGCTATATCGTTGAAAGCACCAGCACCGTTATAGGCAGTATTGGTAAAGCCCATATGAACTGTGCTTCCAGGTTCACTTGTGTTAGCTTGGAAATGCACCGTACCAGCGGTGTTATCGGCAGTATTGCTACCGCCAGTATAAGTCATACTTCCGTCCTGTGCTGGTACTATATTACGACCCGTGATAAAACGATAGTGGCTGTACATATTAGTTGTCATTCCTTCGGGTACCTGTGCATGGATTAGCTCAGTACGCGCTGGTACAGCTAACAAGGCAGGGTCAAAGTGAACTATAAATGCCATCGAGCCAAGCATGGGAACGCCCACAGCTGGACCTTGTATGTTGACAATAGTTAAAATCAGTTGCCCTTTCGCCGCATCCTCGCTGGCTACCATCGTTAGGAAATATTCACCATCGTCTGCGTCCTTGACAGCTTCAGCCTTTAGCTCGGCATACGATGTCTTGCTGCCCGCAAGCTGCCATGCACTGCTTCCTGCGAATGTACTATCCATAGCCGACAACGACATCGGAAGCATAGACATAACAAGCACACATACCATAACTACTGATGTAATTCTTGATTTAATGCTTTTCATATTTCTTCTCCTTTTCATTGCTTAATTTTTTTATAGCTTCTAAAAAACCTCATTCATGGACGGTTAAATAATCCGTTAAGCAATAGCCTAACCACCTAACCTGTCCTTAATTACCCTTTGCTATGTTATGGCACCTCCTGATGTGAAGATTTTCCAGTTGCAAAAAAGCCTTGCATTAAAGCCCTTAACAATACATAGCAGTATTATGTGCGTATTTTATCGCCACTATACAGCTATAAAAACAGCGTAATTATACTATACAACAGGCAATTGTCAAGTAAGGCTAGTTAAACTGGAGCTTCTCACAACGCTCCCTAGAGCCACATCAGACAGGAGGAACGCCGAAATATCGGCGTTCCTCCTGCTTCCTTTACCAAAACAATACTACTTGTTCTAAATTGTTACATTATTATTTCAATTGTCCTCGTGCCTGCGTCCCAGTTCACCACCGCGCCGAAAAACTCACTGATAAAGCGTAGCGGTACCATGGTTCTGCCCTGCTCTACCATAGGCGGTACGTCCATGCCTAAGGCTCGCATTTCGGGTGTCAACGCGCCTAGCGTAAAGGTAAGGCTCTTTCCTCCTGCACCCAACGAAACCTCGCGTGTCTCCTCGTTCCAGTCCACGCTAGTGCCTAGCGCGTACGAGAGATACCGCACTGGTACAAGCGTTCTGCCGTCTATTATAGTTGGCACAACGGACATTGTTTGTGTTTCCGCGTTTCCTGCTAGGTCAGTTATTACGCTTGTGCCGAGTGTGAGCGTAAGGCGTTTGAGTGTAGGCACGTAGCGTACCTCGTAGTCGCCTGCTGTGTCTGTTTGGAACACAAAGCTGTTGCCTACTACGTTTCCGCCTATTATTTTGCCGTTTTGTACTGCCACGATACGGTGAGTGTTTACGCCTGCCAAGTCTGCCGTAAGAGCCACAGCAATGGTAATAGGCTCGTTCACTCTAGCGATTGCACTACTACCCGAGAAGAAGCCGACATGAAGCGTGGTAAGAACATTGCCGCCGCCCTCTGTGCCGAAGTCGCCTAGGGTCTGCGTAACCTCTACGCGCAGGTTGCTTATAGCGGTGTTCGCGCCTGTAGCACCGTTTACGTTAGATACGCTTATGCCCTCGCCTAGGGTTTGCGGAATAACAATCGTGCCTGCCTTATTAGGTGTCACTACGCCGAGTATTCCTCCGCCTCCGCCGCGGCGGCTGTTGCCGTCCACTACGTTGTTAATAACCTCGCCTGCGCATGTGCATTTGTCGCCTGGGTTGTTTGTTGCTCCGCAACGGTTACAGCATGTGCAAGGCTTGTTTCCGCATGGGTCGGTGTCGCCGCCGCCCGTACCTGCTATACGCAGTACAATTAGACCGCTTTCGCCGTCACTTATAGAAGCAGGCGAGCCTGCGGTAGCGTTAAATACTAGGCTTGCATTTTGTATAGATGCAGGGCTGCTTGCGATTACATCGCCGTCAGCCATGCCTGCCGCCCATCTATTGGGTAGGTGGTGAATATATGCGGGCGGGTTCAGCCACTCGTCATATTCGCCTTGCTCGCCTGGGTTAATTACAATCGGGTCTACAAAGCTCAAGAGGTATTCCTCGTTTACTATCATGTGAGCAAATGTCAGCTCTGCGTTGCTTCCTGCTACATGGTGTACCTGACCCATGTTGATTAGTCCTGCCGTGCCTGCGCCAAAGTCAAACGCAATCAGATGTTCCTCGTTAGTCGCAGGAATATCCTTGTCAGTCCAGTTCCACGTTCCGTCCTCGCGGATTTGGAAGAAGAACGAGCCTTCACTGCCAGCACCGTCAACGTCAACAAAGTAATGAATAGAAGTAATAGGAACATCTTGAAAGGTGACATCTCCGCCGCCTCCGCCGCCTGCTCTTGTCACCACAAAATCCTCTACAAAGAAGAATGCGGTTTCGCCTGCAACTTCGGTAACGATATTTATTCTAAAGTGTGTCCTGCCAAGGTCTAAATGCGCTTGCGTTACGGTAAACGTAAACGTATGCTCCGCATCTGCCGCTAGGCTTGCCACAGTGGCTATTTGCAGCGTGTTGTCTGTTTGCAAGTCCTCGTCCCATGGGGTTTGCGAAAGCACGTTTATACGCTTGCCGCCGCTGCCGCCGCGTACCGTAATCGACACATTGTCGCCGACCTTGAGCATGTCATGCAGTACAAAGTCTACGCCCTGCCAGCCCCAAGCATCTTGTGCGGTAACGTCTACGCGTAATCTACCGTGTCCCAAGACTGTTAGGTCAGAGCCTGCGTTTTGTACGCGTGTATCTGCATCTACGCCCTCGTCTTGGATATATTCTACCATGTTAAAGATTTCGTCGCCATCGCCGAACTCGGGGTCAATAATAACATCGCCCGCTCTGGTGATTTTGAACTCGGACACGAAGAAGTGACCGCCCTCGTTGTTTTCCACGCCCATGCTTACGCGGAAATGCGTACGATTCATGGCTAGGTGTGCCGCGGTTACTTGGAAGGCAAAGGTATGCTCCGCGCCTGCCGCTAGTGTAACAGAGCCGATTACTAGCTCGCTTGCTGTTTGTGCGGCATCGTCCCATTCATGCTCGGACGATAGCTTAATCAGCTTGCCGCCGCTTCCGCCTACCACAGTAATTGACACATAGTCGCCAACCTGCAATTGGTCGTGGAACGCGAAGTCAACGCCTTGGTAGCCAGCCCATTCTGAAACTGGGTCTACCTCTACGCGAAGCATGTTATTTTCCACTGTGAGTGTAGACGAGGAATTTAATACTCGTGAAGCACCCTCGTCAAGCTCTCCGCCTGCCAAGAGGTACGACATAAGGTCAAATAATACAGTCGTTTCTACACAGTCGCAGGGCATTATTTGTCCGCATTCGGGGCATATTTCGGGACAATCGCATGGCAGAATTTCTCCGCATTCCTCACATCTTTCGGGCGGAACATAATCGCCGTCAAGAATAAACCACGCGGAAATTACGTTCATTTCGTCCCACAAATCTGTACCGTGGGAAGCGATAATACGGCGAGCCGCGCTATCGCCCACTGCGCGCCAGCCTGCAAACGCAGGATTGCGGCTTATATCTAGTGATACTGTTCTTGTGGCTTGGCTGTAATGGTTGTCACGAGGTATGCCTATTTGTTCCCACGTACCTGCCGCACCGCCTGCGAGAACAAGGTCAATGCTTCCTGGCACGTTACCGGCTACCTCAAATACAAGGTGAGTGGCCGCCGCAACCTCGTTGAAGGTGTACGCATAACGATTGACCGTACCAAACTCGTACGACAAGCCCATCATACCCCAGCCGCGCTGTCTGCCGCCGTTACCTGCCGATATATTCGGCTGTAGGGGTAGCTTGTATGCGGTTGGTGTTCCGTTGTACGTTCCGCTCGCAATTAGGGTGTCGATTACGTTTTGTACGCCGTCTGGCAATGGGAACTCTGTGGGAGCTGTGCCGTCGCCTACGCGTTGGAACGTGAGAATATCTACGTTCGGGCCGTCTGGGTATGCCGCAGGGCTACCGCTCGCGCCTGGACGAGTCGGGCCTGTAGCAGGGCTACCGTCCGACACAAACACTAGCTCGATTATTACCTTGCCCTCGGGCAGATAAATTGTGTTGGAAGCATCTATCATAGGAGCAGTAGCCCACTCCGTGGCGTTACCGTGGTTTCCTGCTACGGTGAAATCTGCGAGCTTATTTTGTTCTAAATCTCTTACATATACCTGCCATGTTGCACTTGACGGATTTCTCGCACCTAGCTGTAGCGAGTACATGCCTGCTTGTGCCACATTAAGCTCATAGCGTATCCATTCGCCTGCATGGGTTTTGGTTACGTGAGCGGCAGGGTGAGCCGCACCGTTTGGAGCAAGCGCAGAGCCTAGACGACCGCCCGAAGCGTTGGCAGGCCCGAATGGCTTATCGGGACGTACTGCGCCAGACACGGTTAGCGGGCTAGTATAGCTGCCGTCATTGCCCGAAGCAATTTGACGTGCGGCAAAGTCAGATTTTGTAAAGTGTGCAAAATAACGCGGTACTGTTTTTAGGTTGTCATGCGCTGTCCACTGTAGGTCTAGGATTTCATCGTCTGCCATCCAGTGTACTAGGTTCATTGTATACTCGCCTGTAGCAGGTATATTATGCACGTCTACCCATGGGCGAGGTACATCGCTTACACCTGCGAGGAATGTCGTATACGCGGCTTGTAACGCTGTTACCTGCGCGTCGATTTGTGCCTGTGTGGCTAGGCGTAGCGAGTTTACATACGCCGCGCCTGTTTTTACTACGCCGTCATGCGGCGCGCCGTCATATACCGTACGCAGTGTAAGGATTGAGCCTATGGGATATTGACCCTCCCATGGGCCTTCTACTGCGGTAGCGAGTGTCGCCGCTACCTCGGTTACTAGTGTGTCAAGCGCGGTGTAGTTCGCGGTGTTTATTAGCGCGTAGTATGCGTCATATAGGTTGTTGTACGCTGTGTGTATAGCGGTAGCTGATGCGCCTGCGTTTACGCCGTTGGCGGCGGTAATCGCGGCTCGGAACGCGTTCCATGTGGTGGTGTCTATTTGGTTCTGTACCATTGCATTTGCTTGTGTGCGTAGCGTGCTTAAATCGTCAAATGTGGCTGTTTTGCGTAAAACAAAGCTACTGGTTAAAAATTCTGGGTCAGAGCCTATGCCTACAGCCGCATCATAAGGAATACAATACGTTTCAAAGCTAAGGGTATCGCCCTCTATTACCATAATAGTATATTGTGAACGGCCGTCCGCGTTTGGCGGGTCTGTCCACGCGCTCCATGAAAAGAACGGATACGCCGAGCCGTATTTGGGGAAGTCGGAAACAGAGCCTAGCGTAATAAACGGTATGCCCTCGGGCGAAACAAATACACCTGGGTTGTCGTTGTATACTAGTCTTTCGCCTAGGTTATCGGTGAAGCTAACAGGGCGTTGATTTAGCTGTGGTGCAGTGCCGCGCATAAAGTGAGAGCGTGCCGCGGTATGCTCATGCCCGTTGATAACTAGGTCAATGCCGTTGTCGTACAATACTTGGCTTATTGCTTGCCGTCCGCTGCCAGGCATACCTGCCGCATGACCTACGCCGTTACCGAATACGTCCTGGTGGAACGTGGCTATACGCCATTTTGAGGTTGGGTGTGAGGCTACCGCTTCCTCTATTGTCGCTCTGTGGGCGGCAATGTCTATTACGTTAAGGTTAAGCGAGATATAAAGCACGTCGCCGTAGCTGAAATAGTGGTTTCCGCCGCCGCGATAGTTGGCACTTTCTGTTAAATAGGGAATAGGGTCGGAGTTTAGCCACTTATGGTTAGGCCAGTTGTATACCAGTGGCATAACACCTAGGTTAGGCTCAAAGCCGCTTCCTGCCGGGTCGTTGGTATCATGGTTACCCACTGTGGTAAATACTGGGATATTTCTAAGGTGTGTAGGCGTGAGGTACGCTTCTAGCTGTCCCTCGTGGTTGTGGTTTACGATATTATCGCCTGCGCTTAGTATAAAGTCTATACCGCCGTGGCCTGGTATGCCAGCGGCTCTTGCTATAGCCTTATCCAAGCCATGCTGCCAGCGGTCGATAAAGCGTTGGAAGCTATTACCCACCTGCGGGTCGCCTACTACCATGATTACTTGCTTGTCGTTTGGCGTATAGGTGTTAAAGTGTTCAATTTTGCTCCAATTGCCTGCGTTTCCGTCACCTACGCGGTATGCAAACTTTGTGTTTGCGGCTAGGCCTGTAAGCGTAACTCTGTTTACGTCAAAGGCGTAACGTATCATGTCTGACGGTATGGGGAATGGTGCGGTAGGTGCTGTTATTCTTGTTGCGGTCGAGGGCATTTGCAGCTCGCCGCCTACGTCTACTAGGCTACTATATGGCGCATATTCTACTACAGATTGTGCATATTGCCCTTTTGGCGACCACCATGTAAAGCTCATTTCGCTTGCGGTTCTGCCGATGTTGAGGGATATAAAGCGGTTTGGCGGTGGTGGGTCTACCATTCGCAGGCGAATGGACGTAATGGCTTCGATATGGTCGCGCCTTGCATCGGCAGTAGTACCAGTACCGCCTGTGTAGTCCTCTATGCCCGACAAGCTACCGCTTGCATTAAGCGTAGCCAACACATAAATCTTGTTAGCAAATTTTTCGGGCTGACCGCCTGCGGCTGGTGTATAAAATAGGTTAATCGGAAGCTCAATTTGTATAGGATTGGTTTGGGCAGGGGTGCGGAAAATCGCGCCTGCGTCCACGTTTGCGTTGTAAAGGAATGTGTTTGCGTTAGTGGCGCGGAAGTTAATAATAGAGGGGTCGCCCACTGTGCCTGGCAGGTCGCCCGCTAGGTCTGTCCATACCCAAATAGCGCGGTTGGCACTACTGCCTTGACCTGGGGAAAGCACAAGCATTGTGTTTACTGCTTCACGCAGAGAGGCCTTTGCTTCGTCTGTGTCTGATACATTATCAATAACAAGCGCGGCTATGTTGCTATTGCCCGAGCCTGTGGAAACGATGCTTACATCTCCGCCCCTGCTGGTAACAAAATTGTTAGAATTTGGGAGGTGTAGTGCAGGGCCGTCCGCCGAACCCCATACAAAATCGACACGCTCAATCTCCTTTGGACATTGGCAGTCTGTGCAGAGGTCTTTTTCGGCTTGGGTCGCTTCTTGTGTAATAGTGAATTTTGTGACGGTTATGTTTTGACCGTTTGTAGCATCGTTATTTGTGCCTAGGCGTAGCATGTCTGTACCGCCGTCAGTAGTCCAGCCTGTAAACTGTGCGATAGGCACATAGCCCTCTAGGGAGAACACCGTGCCTGCCGTTACAGCGGTTTGAGCTAGATTCAACGAGCTGCTTACCGCTCCGCCGCCCTGGCGTATAAACCTAACCGCAGAGGTACTGCTTGTGCTAACGCCCATTGTACCTTCTATAGAGAAAGCAAAGCCAGTGATTTCTACGGGGCTAGCATCTAGTGCCGCCTTGAGCTTGGCGATACTTATATCTACGCCGTTACCGTTACCTGCGGGTCTTGCGGTCAATTCTATTCTTCTGTTGGGTGTGGTGTAGCCTGTAAGTGTAGCACCTAGGCTAGTAGCCCCAAAGATAGGGTGGTCTGCTACGGTGGCGTTGCTTAGCGCGCCTAGAGTGGGGTCTGAGGCTATGCTGTATACCTCTATGTTACATATACAGTCATTGTGGGGACATTCTGTTACGTCATAAATACGCAGATTGGATATAAGAATCGGCGCATTTGCGGCGGTGTTGGTCGCGTCCTCCATCATGGTGGATAGTCTTATGCGAGCAGTTGCTGAACCGTCTACCACACTGCTTGTGGCAAATGTGTGGGCTATTGTTTTTACGTCTGTTCCGCTTACATTCGCAGGGATTACATTACCATTGTCAATGTTCGTTTGGTTGGATATGCCGTTATTTGGCGCGAATGTGACACCTACCGTGCCGCCTTCGGGGGAGGAAATATCGTATGCAATTCTGTAATCGGTCGTAGCCGACAGAGGAACTCCGTTAGCACCGCCGACAATGATGTACATTTGACCAAGGGCTGTATTCCCCGCAAGCGCGAGAGGGGTAAGCTGTATGTTACCGCCTATGCTCCTCATGTCTAGGAAAGTCGCTGCGGTTTCTCTAAATATCTCTGGGTGACCCTGTGCTGTAAAGGTTTGGACATTCGCGCCGCTGTCTGTTAGCGTGGGTTTCCACATAGGTATACATTTGTCGCAGTTTTCGGGCAGTCTTACGTCAGACATACCAGACACTACCACGTCATCGTGTGCCGTGTCGTGTACTACCTGTGCCGCGCCCTCTGCATACAGCACAAACACTCCGCCAGAGTATACTAGCTCTGCGGAGTCGCCGCTTGCGATTATCGCGCCGTCTGCGAGGTCGGCAAGCTCGATAGGCATTACTACGTAGGCGGTTTCTGTTTCCTCGTCTGCTTCGGCTTCGTCTACGTCACCTGCCGCGGCTTCTGGTATTGGCACTAGTGCTAGGTCTTGGGCGAGCTGTAGCTCCTGTCCGTTTACTACCATTGCGGTAAGCGTGACATCGGTGTCCTGCGGCGCAGTAACCGCACCAAAGTCAGCGAACGCCGCAAGCGGCTTGCCCTCTAGCGGTAAAACCGCGCGACCGCCAAGCACGGCTATGCCGTCTAGGCTTTCCGTACCGCCAGACACTAGCTGTGCGATAACGCCGTCTACTGTGAGTACCGCGTTTTCCTCGACCTGGAACACATATTCCGCCGAGGTGATGCTTGTGGCCGTTTTTTGCTGTCCCGATGCTTGGAACGCGAAAATGCCCGCAGGCAGGATACCTACCGCCATAATAGCGGAAAGTGCCAACGCAAGCAGACGTGACCAGTTTTGCTTTTTGAACATTTTAGTCCTCCTTTTTGGTTAGGGCTGGCTGCCCTTTGGTGTGTACCCCTTGTGGGGTGTATGTTGAAAAATAATTGGTGGGGGTTGTGGGGCTGTGGGCTTAGCGTGGTTGCGGGGATTCCGCGTTTGCGGTTTTCCGCGTTGGCGGAGCTTTCCTATTTCACGCAAAAATAACAGGTATGTACAACTTACCTGTATCGGGTTCGCCCATGCACCCCCTTAATGTATAGAAAAAAAAGTCTTGCTTGCTATAATACAACGCCATGAAAAATTACGCAATAGTTTTTGATTAGTTTTTAATGTAAACTTGACATAAATTTGACAATGGTTAGGTTTTATGGTGTGGAGTTGGTGGGCGGAGCTAATCCCCCTGCTTTCGTGTAAGCATGGCGAGCTGTCGCATGAGCATTTCGATTTTGTTGGCTTGGTCTGCAATGGTGGTGCTTTGGTCTGCAAGGGCATTGTCCTTGTCTGCAAGGGCAACAGCTTGGTCTGCAATGGTGGTGCTTTGGTCTGCAAGGGCATTGTCCTTGAATGCAAGGGCAGCGGCTTGGTCTGCAATAGTAGTGCTTTGATTCGCAATAGTAGCCTCATAATTACGCACCTTAATATTATAAACAGCAACATCGTCCTGCCGTCTTTGATAAGCCTGCCTCACGAGCTTATCCTCACTCAATCTCGCTAACGTAGAAACGACCATACCAATCTCCTCCTCTTCCTCACAAATACCCCTTATTATTCCCTTATCCCGAATATCCTTTTCAGTAATAACAGCAAGCCACTTAGCAAGCATACTGTCCAAGGTTTCGCCCTTTTCTATGCCGTCCGTTTCGTTAATCGCACGCACGAACGCTTTCATATCAATATAATGCAGCTCCAACGCATCAGAAAAAACGGTACTATCGTCAATATCCATAATTTTACAGCACTTGTGTATTTTCCCACTATCCGCGCCGTCCAACGAGCCATTCGCAAACGTAACACAAATAACAGGCGGTTGCTTGGAATACAGCTCGCTCTCTTTTAGCTCCTCGCCGTACGTCCTCGCCCACGAACGTATCGTCTTATATTTTATTTCGTCTATGCCGTATAAGTGCATTTCAACGAGTATAATCGCGCCGTCATCTAATTCCGCTCGTATATCTAGTATAGACAGCTTATCCTCTTTTGATTGCTTCTCCAAAAACGGATTAGCCACCGTCAACGACCTTATAACCCTCGGTAGCTTCTTGCTTTCAAATATCGCATTAAGAAGCGAAATCAAAAATATATCCTCGCCCTCGCCGAATATCCGCTTAAAGGCATAATCCACCCGCAAATCCATAAGCCCAGAAAAGTCAATGTCCGCGACATTAAAAGCCTGCTTATTCTCTATATCGCCCATGCCAAACGCCCCTCGTCATTTCACCGTCACATTATCCAACGACACATTCGTCTTGCAACAGCCCCGAAAAACTGCGCCCTCGTCTACAATAATAGTGGACGTAAGCACATCGCCTGTGACATCGGCGGTGGAAGCGAGGTGAAGCGTATTGCGGCAATGGATATTGCCGAAGATACGCCCTGCTACTCGGGCAGAGCCTGCGTGGATATTGCCGTCCACTCGCCCTGTTTCGCTTATATTGATTAAGCCCTCAATTTCTATGTCGCCCTTTACTACGCCGTCAATCCGCATTGATTCCGATTCGTCACAAGTAAAATTGGCGGCATCAATAGTAAAGCCCATGCCTATGACTGTGCCTGTAGGCTTTAAAAATTCGTCTTGTGTACGTGCCATAAAGCCTCCTTTTTCAGTAGGGACGCTGTCCCTACGACCCTGCCGCTCCAGCGGGCAAAGCCCGCTTACGCTTCCTGCGGAGGACGAGCTTGCTCGTCCCTTATTCCAACAAAAACGACATAGGATTTACCGCCGTTCCGTTTTTTTGTACCTCGTAGTGCAAATGCGAGCCAGTGCTGCGCCCTGTGCTTCCTGCATAGGCAATAACGCCGCCGCGTTCTACGCGTTGCCCTTGGGTCACGCTGTTGCGCGTATTGTGGGCGTATAGCGTGACTATTCCGTCGCCGTGGTCTATTTCCACGGTGTTTCCGTAGCCGTTACGCCAGCCTTGGAAAATTACAGTGCCGCCGCCTGCCGCCCTTATGGCTGTACCGCTTTTGGCAGGAATGTCCACACCGCTGTGAAATTCGTTTCCGCTACGCCCGAAGGGGTTACTACGCCACCCAAAGCCCGAGCTTATGCTTCCGTTCACAGGCCAAATGGTGGGATAATTTAGCAAATACGGCTCGACCCTTTTTTTGTATTGCTCTATATTTTCCAATAAGGCGCGTTGTATTTCCAACTCGCCTTGCAGGAAATTAAGCCTAAAAAGCAGCTCGTCCGTGGTGCTATTCGCAGGAGCGGCATGGCTAAGAAGCCCCACAGTCGGCGCGCCCTGCGGCGGTGCTTCATAACGCAACGCCTCTCTTAAATTATCGTGGGTTTTTTCCATTTCGTCAAGAATATTTGCAATCGGCGGAATAATTCTCCGCGTGCTTAGTCCGCTTACTATTTCCTGCTGTACTTCCTCAAATTCGCGTATTTGATTTTCTAGGCCGTTAATTAAATCCCATATATCCTCCAGCGCGTTCTGGTGCTCGCGCTCCTGCCGTGAAATTTCCTGCTGTGCCCGCGTTTGCTCCTCGTTTAGCTGTTCCGACATTTGCTCAGTCGCGTCTATTAGCTCGCTTTGCATTATTTCCGCTTCCTGCTGAAACGTCTGAAAGGTTTCCTGTACCTCCTCTAAGGTTGTACTCAAGTTTACCGCCTCGCGCTCGTGGTACACGCTACGCAGATAGAAGCCCATGATGACCATACATAAAAAGGCAACACACGCCGCCGCCCCATAAATAACCGTTCTTGGAATGTTGAGGCTGCGAGTTTTGCCAGTGCTGTCTGAGGGTACAAGCATGAGAGAAATATACTTTTTTTGTGTGCGGGATTTGTTAATTAGCTCGCTTGCTTTCTTGAGTGGTGGACGTATTTGAGGCTCTTTTCGCCTAAAAAACATTTGTGGCACTCCTTTAAAAGATTTTGTTAAAAAGAATATAACAGCTTTGTAATATTTTTGCAAGAGTAAATTAACATTTTGTTAATAATTTGTTAAGATTTAGTCTGGATAATATTTCATAGGGTCAACCGCTGTATTATTTATGCGGATTTCAAAATGCACATGCGGGCCAGTGGAAAGCCCAGTAGAGCCAATATCGGCGATATGCTGTCCGCGTGTAACTCGCTCGCCCTCTTTTACACGGTTACGCGAATTATGCGCGTACAGCGTGCTGAAGCTGTTGCCATGGTCGATTATTACGGTGTTGCCGTAGCCGCCGCTCCAGCCCGCAAAACGCACGTAGCCCTCGGCGGCGGCTATAAGCCTAGTACCCGCAGGCGCGCCTATATCTATGCCGTGGTGCATACGATTTACACGCAAAATTGGGTGGTTTCTCATGCCAAAGCCGCTGGAAATACGCGAATGTGTAGGAACGGGCCACGCGAATTGTCCGTCAAAATTATTTAACAGCGCGAGCCTAGCGTTGTGCTGTTCCTCGGCTCGTTGCCGCGCAATCTGCGACTCCTCTTTTTTCAATTGTGCGGTTATGTCGCCGAAAGCAGACTCCACCATTTGCCGTTCACTTTCGAGTACGGCAAGCACTTCTTCAAATTTAGCCGTATCCTCCGCGAGCTTCTCAAAAAATACCGCCTTTTCCTGCTTCGTAAATTCCAAATCGCTAAGACTGCGATTGTACTGAAACTGCAAATCCTCTATAAGATTCGTCCACCGCGCCAGGTCGATTACACGCGCCTCAATATCGCCCTCCGCGCGTTCAAAATTGTTTAACAGCTCGCGGTCAAACTGCGCCACAGCACGTACGTATTCCCACCGTGCCAAAAAATCCCATATGCTTTCCGCCTGAAAAACAATGTCGAGAAAACCGACCGTGCCATGCTCGTGAAGCACCCTAACGCGCGTACGAAGCACCTCGAACTGCCTGTCATAATCGTCACGCGCCGCGTCAAGGGCTTCCTTTGCCTCCGTGCTTTGAATTTCAGTATTAAGAAGCGACAGCTCTATTTCTTCAAGTGCTTCCTGCGCGTCAAGGATTTTTTGGTCTAGGTCTTGTATTTCCGCCATAACTCTGGACATCTCGTGCCGTGTGCCTGTGAGCAGGCTCTGCTGTTCCCGCACGCTTTGCCGCGAGGTGTTGAGCTGTTCCTGTAGCTGACGGTACCGCTCGCGAGTGGCAGGGGTAGCCCCTACCGCTACTGGTAGGGCTAGAGTAGCAATTAAGAGAGTAACTATAATATGTGTCAATAAATTCCTTTTTATGTATTTCTTTTTCAAAATAATCCCTCCAGTGGGTTTTTGCTTCGCCTGCGGCGATTTTTCGTGCGCGAATTTGCGGCAATGTTTATAAGTCTAGCGATTTTACCCCTTTGTGAAAAATTTATCAAGCAAAAGTTACAGATTGGTGAATTTTTGGTTAAAAATGTGTTACGGAAATGTGGTTGATAAAATAATGGTTGAATTTTTTTTGAATATGGTTATAATAAAAACGAGCCACGAGTGCGACCTCGTAGCTCGTGTGTTACGCAGTCGTTTCGACTGGTTCACGGTTTTAATCAAAAGTTAAATTAAAATAGCCGTATCCCATTGGTCTAGGACGGCTATTTTTTGCGTTTATTGCGTTGTTCATCGCTAGGAATGGAACGCGGATTTACTCGGATTCGTTCTCGCTTCTGCTGTGCCTCGCTCCCTCTGTGCCTCTGTGCCTCTGTGTGAAAAAATCTTTTAACTGAAGAATGGAAGTTATACATTTTACATACGCCCCTTATTTGTCAAAAAGATTTTCACACAGAGGCACAGAGGCACAGAGGGAGCGTGGCACAGCAGACAATAGAACGCAGATTCAAAGGATTCACGCGGATTTAGCGGATTCACGCAGATTTACGCGGATTTTGTCCACGTAAATTACTAAACGGCAATATATTTTCGCACGAGCCAATCCGCGAAATCCGCGTAAATCCGCCAAATCCGTGTTCCCCTACCCTTAATTCACATGGCTAAAAGCTGTACCCCACCGCCGTCAATTTACCAAAAACACCGCCGTCAATTTACAAAAACACACACACTTGCTAATTCACCACTTTAACAATATAATTCTAAAGCCTATCTACTATCTCATTCCGAGATATTAAATAGCCCCTAAAAAAACCCCAAAGGAGAAAACCATGCCCGAGCAAACAACCCCCCGCACCATTCAAAGCCTTATGCCCCTAGACGGCGAGGAGCTACAAACAATACAAACAGGCGAAACAGGAGCAACAGAAACCTACGCCACCACACAAACACCCGTGTCCGCTCCGCCGCCGCAGCAGGAACAGCCCAAGAGTACACCGTGGTTTATTTTTCTTTTGTACGCCGCTATGTTTGGCGGAATGTACTTCTTGTTTCTTCGGCCGCAACGCAAGCGCGAAAAGGAAGCGCGCGAGCTACAGGCGGCAATCACCGTAGGCAACGAAATAGTCACCACCAGCGGCCTTTTCGGCAAGGTCGTGGAAGTAGGCGAGGACTGCTTTATCGTAGAATTTGGTACAAATCGCGGCGTTCGCATACCAATAATCAAGTCGGACGTGGCTTCCATTCGCGCGCCTAAATTGACCCAGAGCTTTACGAAAGCAGACTAGCCATGAAGCCCGATAAGCGAACGGCAAACGCAACAATCAAAGAAATTTCCGCCCTGCACAAAACCCTGCTAGGCATTTCCCAGACAGAGGAAGCCGTCAAAGCCACAATCGCCAAAACGGCGACGGAAACGCGCCGCACCTCGGCGATTGCCGAGTTGGAGGCCATAGACGTGGACGCGCTTAATGCCGATAAGCAGGGTATTCGCGTTTCCGCGTTAAAATCGGCGGGAATCACGAATATGTCGCAGGTCTGCGAAATGCCTATTTACAGGCTAACAAGCATTAGCGGAATCGGCGAGCAGACAGCCAAGCGAATAAAAGAAATCGCGGACAAAATGTTTAACGCGGTTATTAGCTCTGCAAAAATACAAATTAACCCGCAAAAAAGAAGCGCTTCGCAAAATACCACCGTGCAAAGCCTATACCTATTACGCAACAGCGAGGCCGCGCGAACCCAAGCGATTACCCTTTTGGCACAGGAAAGCAATATCGAGGTCTTGCTGCGGCAAGCAAGCCCTGCCTCGGGTATGCTTAAATGGCTTTTTTCGTCAAAAACCGCCAAAAACAACTCCGTTCAGGCGTTCGAGTATTTAAACGGCTTAGTCAACGGCATTTTCGGGCAACAGGCGCGGCTATGTAAGGAAGCGTTTAACGGCGTATTAGCACAACCCATAGACGAGGCGTACCGCGACTACGAAAAAAACGCCGCCGCCTACTATACCCTTTTAGAGGGCTTGGGGCTAAGTCCGCCAAGACTGGCGGCTACGGGGCTATCGGACGAGCTAGTTTCCGCGGTGGAGCAGTATCCGCTCGACCTCACGCACATGAAAACAACGCTTAGACATTATCAGACCTTTGGCGCAAAATATATGCTTTTGCAACAAAAAGCCCTGCTCGGCGACGAAATGGGGCTTGGTAAAACAATGCAAGCCCTAGCCGCCATTGCCGACACCAAAAGCAAGGGAGCAAGCCATTTCCTAGTAGTTTGCCCCGCCAGCGTACTTGTAAACTGGCAACGCGAAACAGACAAGCACACGAGCATTTCTTCCATAATTATCCACGGCTGGGACAAGGCAATGGAATTTGAACAATGGCAAGCCGAGGGCGGCGTAGGAATCACCAATTTCGAGAGCCTGATAAGGCTCGCCGACCAGTTGAATTTCACTTACGGCGCGCTGGTGGTTGACGAGGCGCATTTTGTCAAAAACCCCGAAGCCCAACGCACAAAAGCCCTCATTCGCGCCGCCGAAAAAGCGGAACGCATTTATTTTATGACCGGTACGCCGCTAGAAAACCGCGTAGACGAGATGTGCTTTCTCGTGAACTGCTTACGCCCCGACATTGCCGCGAAGCTGTCAACCATGAAAACACTAAGCGCGACACAGCAGTTTAAAAACGAGGTCGCGCCTGTGTATTTGCGGCGAATCCGTGACGATGTACTTACCGAGCTGCCCGACCTAATCGAGAACGAGGACTGGCTAGAGCCAAACGCCGAGGAGCTTCGCGACTACCGCGAAACCGTAGAAGCAGGCAATTTCATGGCAATGCGGCGCGTTTCGTGGGACGTAGAGCTTTCCAAGTCTAGCAAAGCCAACAGGCTTTTAGAGCTATGCGACGAGGCGCGCGACGAGGGGCGCGGTGTCATCGTGTTCTCGTTCTTCCGAACCACGCTAGACAAGGTATGTACACTGCTAGGCGGCCGCGCCCTAGGCCCAATCACAGGCAACGTGTCCAACGACGCGCGCCAGCGGCTCGTAGACGAATTTACCCAAGCCCCAAGCGGCAGGGCGCTTGTCGCGCAGGTACAGGCAGGCGGCGTGGGGCTGAACATTCAAGCCGCAAGCGTGGTTGTTTTTTGCGAACCGCAAATAAAGCCCTCACTGGAATCTCAAGCCATTTCACGCGCATACAGAATGGGACAGGTACGAAATGTACATGTGCATAGACTACTATGTGTAGACACCGTAGACGAGCCTATGATGAAAATGCTAGCTAATAAGCAGTTGGAGTTTGATGCTTATGCTGACGAGTCTGTGGTGGGGGTGGAGAGCTTGCGGGAGCAGTCGGAGGGGGCGTGGATTCGGGAGATTTTGGAGGGGGAGAGGGTTAGGGTTGGGGTGGGTGTTTAATTTTTCGCACAAAAACGGTTTTTTGTAAATCCACTTATTACATCTATGAAACCTTAGATTCAAGCCTGTCCACTGATTGTAACAAATACTGTAAAAAAATAGCCGTTTGTTCCATTTGCTCAAGTGTTACACCATTGGACAAAGTAATTTCTAGGATTTCACCATCCAAAAATCGCCTGTTACTGTAAAGCTCTATCAGCCCATTTATTGCTGAAATAGCGTCGTTTATTGTATCATTTCTTGATAGAGCTAACTGGAGGGCGTTAACATAATGCTGTCTTGACAATTCAAAAGCATCAAAAGCCATATCCAACAGTCCAAGCCTTATGTTAATGTCACCAACCGATTTTTGATAATTTGCCATTTCTCTTTCGTTTAAATATGTTACTGTCTCGATACCAGCATCTTTTCTAAGTTGATAGCCTTCTAACAAAGCAGACTTGTATGCTTCGTTAATCTCTTTTTTTTCAGGAGGTAAAGGATGCCTTAGTCCACGGTATTCAGCTTCATTAAAGTTTAAATCCTCTTTTGCCTGTACCTCCAAGCCAGAAGCCTTGGTAACATTTCTATCATACAGTTGACTGCGATTATCTCCTGCATCTCTAAGGGGCGTACTGTTAATTCCTAATATCGCTCTGTTTACATTTTCGTTGATATATTCTATTTTTTCGTTTTCATCTTCAAAAGATTTGGAGGGATAAAACCCTAAATGGGTCAAATATAAAGGATATAAGATTGGTTCAACGGATTCATCACCTGCATTGTCGTCAGCACCTGCATTGTCATCAGCACCTGCATTGTCGTCAGTACCTGCATTAACGTCAGTACCTGTATTAACGTCAGTACCTGTATTAACGTCAGTACCTGTATTAACGTCAGTACCTGCATTATCATCATCACCTGCATTATCATCATCACCTGCATTAACCTCAGCACCTGCATTATCGTCATCACCTGCATTAACCTCAGTACCTGCATTATCGTCAGTATCCACGAGGGGGTCTTTGTTCTTTAAGTCAATTGTAATCGCTACAACTGAAGATACAACGACTGTCGATACTACCACACACCCATATATGGGGGTGACAGTTAAAAGTATTGCACCTACCAAGAATAATTTTCTAATAATGGATAAAGACTTTGTTGATTCTTTTTTGTATATGTTTAATGTTGCTGCACATGCACACGAAGCAGCAGGAATCAAAAACGTTAAGGGGGCAACACAATATGCAGCTAAAAGAGTAGGCGATAAGTCTAGCCATCTAACTAAAACAGGTGGCAGCACTGCAACAACAGCTATTGCTATCGTTTTAATTGTCAATATCGCAGGACGGTCTTTCTTCTCAAACTTAGGTGTGGGAATAAAATTTTCAAAAAGAAGAATCTTTTTACTTTCACTTGATTTGATTTTTTCAATGATTTCATTAGGTTTAGCTTCAGATTCATTAGGTTTAGCTTCCACTAAATATTCCCCCCTTGAAGGACATTCTATATTACAGTTAAAGTTGCGACACAACAATTCAGAAATTTACTAAAATCACCAGTATATTATACATATGAATTATATTTTTTTCAATACCGAAAAAACAATTCTTAAATAACCCTTGTACATCTTGCACAAGGGCTACCTAGGTGAGTTGCCGTACCGCACTTACACCCCCCTACTTATACCGATAATGCGGATACCTCTCAAACCGCGCCTTCCGCGCCTTCAACAGCTTCCTCAGCCTGCGCCTATTCCGAGTAACAGCCGCAAGCCCCGAAAAAACAAGCGCAAGCCCCGAAAGCGCGAGCGGAACAATCAGCGTGAGTACATATTCGTTATTCAAAAACGCAAGCCTGCCCGAAAAGAACGCAAACCGTTCATACGGCGCGATTGCCGCTTCCTCTGCCAAGCTCACGCCCACGTCCGCCGCCTCGCCCTCGTCCGCCATGTCCTGCACAACAGGCGAATACGCCAAAACGTCCTCCTGTGCCGTAAGCACTATTTCGTCTACGCGAATATCCTGCACATACACAGTCACTCTGCCGACCGCCTCGCCCGCGGCGACAGGCGGCGCGAGCGTTTCCGGCACGGAAAGCTCGTAACGAAGCCAGCTAGGCGACCAGTCCAAGGGCAGCTCGTACTGCAAGTCCTTTTCTGGTGCGAGAAGCACTCGCCCTATTTCGGTATCGCTGCCGTTTACCTCTTGTATTACGGGAACGCTCGCCGTATAGGTCGAAGCGTCGAAAATTGTCACCGTTTCTAGCGGCAACGCAAAGCCATAGTCCAAGAGTGCCGTTGTGTCAGTAAACGCCGCCGCGCCGTCGCCCTTTAGCACGGTGACAATCAAATGGCGCTCGTCCTTGGCGGCGTAGCTTACGAGCGTGTTGCCTGCGGCGGTCGTCCAGCCTGTTTTTCCGCCGATTACTGCCTCGTTGTAATGCACGCCTGGGTGAATTTGCCTGTTAGTATTTAGCAAATGGCGCGTTTCGCTCTGACGTTCCGTAGGCGGAATGTCAAACCGCCGCGAGGAAATAATTTCCACAAAAATGGGGTTGCGTATTGCCTCGCGCATGATTAACGCCATGTCGTAAGCCGTGGTAACATGCCCTCGCGCAGGCAGGCCGCTTGCGTTTACAAAATACGTGTCGAACGCGCCCAGCGAAACAGCGCGGCGGTTCATTAGGTCGGCGAACTCGTCCTCACTGCCCGCTATATGGGTAGCCAGCTCCACGGACACCTCGTTTGCCGACTCTAGCATAAGCGCGTAAAGCGCCTCGCGTATGCTTAGCGTTTCGCCCACGTCCATATAAATATGACTGGAATTTCTGGGAATCCCCCACACGCTCTCGTCCGAAAATTCTATGCGTTCCTCTAAATCTGTAGTCTGCTCCAGCACAATTAACGCCGTCATAATCTTCGTTATACTGGCAGGATACATCTCCGTACGCGCCTCGTCCTCGTACAAAACAAGCCCCGTATTTGCGTCCATCAGGACTACCGCGTCCGCGGAATATTCTGGCAACGCTAGAAATGTGTCATTTTCCGCATAAACACTAGTAATTTTCGCCGCAAGCAGATATAATGCAAAAAAGCACATGCAAATTTTCTTTGTAATGGGAATCTTCCTTTCGCAGTTGTATTATTAGTTTGGTTATGGAACGCGAATTTTAAAGGCATGGAACGCGGATTTTCGCGGATTTGGCGGATTTTCGCGGATTCTCTCCGTGTAAATTGACGGCAGTGGAATACAGCTTTTATCCATGTAGTTTAAAGGTAGCGGAACACGGATTCACGCGGATTTAGCGGATTCGTTCGTGGGAAAATACACGGTAACGGTTTTTGTAGGGGACGGATTTATCCGTCCCGAGATTACCTCGCTCTGCGTTGGTCGGCGTGCGGTGTTGTCTAAGAAAACCACTTAGACAACGCCTTACTGCCTGCTTAATGGACGTTACCTGCCCCGAATTATAAAACGTGCGTACCTCGGGACGGATAAATCCGTCCCCTACAAAAAACCTGCAAAGCCCCTACAACAAACGCAATATTTAAATCCACGTTGCATTGCCTTCTGTGCCACGCTCCCTCTGTGCCTCTGTGCCTCTGTGTGAAAAAATCTTTTTGACAAGTAATGAACGTAGGTAAAGCGTATAGCTTCCATATCTTTAGTTAAAAGATTTTTTCACACAGAGGCACAGAGGCACAGAGGGAACGAGGCACGGCAGACAATAAAATGTGAATTTAAAGGCAATTAGGCATGAGGTTTTTAATTACACGGATTTAAAAACACGTCCGAACGAATCCGCGAAAATCCGCCAAATCCGCGAAAATCCGCGTTCCATGCCTTTAAATCTTTAATCTCGCGTTCCAAACATGATAAATCCAAAAAGAAGGGGTGAAGTAATGGCAAGAATTTTAGTAGTGGACGATGAAAAAAACATTGTCAAGGGCATTAAATTTAGTCTTGAGCAGGACGGTATGATGGTAGACATGGCGCATGACGGCGAGGAAGCCCTCAGCATGGCACGTACCAAGCCATACGACCTAATTATCCTAGACGTAATGCTGCCCAAAATCGAGGGAACGGACGTATGCCGCCAAATTAGGGAATTTAGCGCGGTTCCTGTGGTTATGGTTACGGCTAAGGGCGACGACATGGACAAAATAATGGGGCTGGAGTTCGGCGCGGACGATTATATTACCAAGCCGTTTAACATTCTCGAATTAAAGGCGCGTATAAAAGCCATTCTACGCCGCGCCGCGAGGGAAACCGCCGCCGTCCGCCCCAAGGAAATAAGAATACGCGAGGTCGTGCTAAGCATGGCAGAACGCCGTGTTTACGTCATGGATTCCGAAATTTATTTGACTGCAAGGGAATACGATTTATTAGAGCTGTTGATGACCAACGCAGGCAAGGTATATACTCGCGAGGCGTTGCTTTCTCAGCTATGGGGCGGCGCAGAAAACGCGGGCGATGTGCGTACCGTAGACGTACATGTACGCCGTCTGCGTGAAAAAATAGAAGAAAATCCGTCCGAGCCTAGCTATCTATATACGAAGTGGGGAGTGGGCTACTATTTCAGATAAGCTACCGTGGTATCACAGCATACGTCTGCGGCTCGCGCTTAGCTATGTCGCGCTTAGCATCATTCCCTTGCTTATTTTCAACTTTACAATAATGGCTTCCATTCAAGACTATTTTATCAATGACCGTATCGGAGAAATAAGTCCGCGCGCAGTATTTATGAGTGATATTGTCGCAGGGCTTAACTTCGAGAGCCTGCAACGCAACTCGATTATGTGGACGTTACGCAACACCGTAAGGCTTCACAGCGAGGAGCTGGGCGTACGAATTATTATTGTCGAGCCTAACGGGCGCGTAATAGACGACTCAAACCGTGACGCGGCGGATTCCCTAGTAGGCAAGACGCTTTTACACCCGCAGGTAATAGAAGCCCTAAACGGCGGAAGCAGTACAAAATTTTACCGTGACGACGAATACGTGCTTAATATCGCCGAGCCTATACGTGACGAATCTAGCGGCAGGGTAGGCGCGGTTTTATTTGTGGACGGCTTGGAAGATGTTTTTATCGCACTGGCAGAAATTCGCACACAGCTATATCTGTATTCCATAGTTGTGGGCTTGTTTGTGATGGTGCTTATTTTTGTTATGTCGCATATGCTTATTACACCTCTGCGGCAAATCGTGCGCGTAGTGCAAAGACTGGCGGCAGGACAGCTAAACATGCGTATACCAGTGACAAGCCGCGACGAGTATTCCATTCTTTCGCGTACCTTTAACGACATGACCGAAAAGCTGGAGCAGGTGGAAAAAACAAGAGAGGAATTTGTTTCCAATGTTTCCCACGAGCTTAAAACGCCGCTTACCGCAATAAAGGTTTTGAGCGAGTCGATTCTAAGTCAAGAATCCGTGCCCGAGGCCGTTTCGCGCGAGTTTATGCAGGACATAAGCTCCGAGGTAGACAGAATGGTAACAATCACCAACGACCTGCTCGCGCTCGTAAAGGTAGACCAACGCGAGCAAAGCCTAAACCTCGCTTCCACCGACATAAACGTGCTTGTAGAGGATATTCTCAAGCGGCTTTCGCCGATTGCGGAGCAAAAAAAGGTCGTTCTCCTGTACGAGCAGGGGCGTACCGCAGTAACCATGGCGGACGAAATAAAGCTCGCGCTTGCTATTTCAAATATTGTCGAGAACGGAATAAAATATACCCCCAAGGGCGGTACGGTTAAGGTAATAGTAGATTGCGACCACCAAAACGCATTTATTACAATCCAAGATACTGGTATCGGTATTCCCGAGGAGGAGCAGGACAAAATCTTTAACCGCTTTTACAGGGTAGACAAAACGCGCGACCGCGACACAGGCGGCACAGGGCTTGGGCTTGCTATTTCACGCTCCACTATTTTGCTTCACAATGGCAGTATAAAGCTGACCTCCAGCCCCGAGGAAGGGTCGGTTTTTGTGCTTAGGATTCCATTAAGGGGGGCGACTGCGTGATAAAATCATACAAAAAGCACATATTTGTGATAACGGTCTTGTTGCTTGTTATTTTGTCTGGCGTAGCGTTTTATTTCTTACGCGGCAATTTAGACGAGGACAGGGGCGCGAAAATTTATTTTTACAACGCAAGCAAGGGCAGGCTCGAAGCGGAGTACCGCGAGCTACCCTTGGGCGAGCAGGTCGCGGCCGCGCTGTATGAGCTAGTGGACGGCCCGCGTAGCCATGCCTTAGCGCGTATTTGGCCTGCCAATACCCAGACCCACGAGCTAGTCACGGCGTTTTATATACAGGACGGCGTTCTTGTCGTGGAGCTTTCCGATTTATATGAAGAAATGCCGCCCACTGACGAAATTTTGTTTCGCTCGGCGTTTACGCTTACCATGACCGCCCTGCCGCATATCGAGAGCGTGCTTTTCCGTACCTCGTCCGCGGAATGGCAGGAATCCGCCGAGGAAATAGCAAACAATCCGACCATTGCCTCTACGCAACGCCATTCCGAAATGTTTAAGCTGTTTTTTGTGGACGAATCGGGCGAGGGGCTTATTACCGAGGACTATTTTGTGGCGGACGTACAGCACCACCGCCGCACACAGCACCTACTGGAAACACTGATAGAACTCCAAGGCACAACCGAGGGCGTTTTGCCCCTTATTCCGCCCGAAACAAAGGTACGCCGAGTGCTTATCGACCGCGGCAGAAACTCGCCAGGAATATACGTAGTCTTTTCCGCAGAATTTCATAGCCGTTTTAGCGGCACAACGGCACAGGCGCGCATGATGCTGCAATCTATCGCACACACAGTGCTAGAGCATAACGACCAACAGCAAGTCTTTTTCCTCATAGCCTCCGAACGCCGCGACGAGTTTCATGGCGTTACGGACTTTAATTTGGGCTTTACTAGGGACGAAACGGTTATGATGGGGTATGTAGAGCCAAGGGAGGAGGAACCCCATGAACCTTAGAATAGGTCAAGGCTACGATGTGCATAAAATAGCGCATGGGCGTAAGCTAATTATAGGCGGCGTGGAAATCCCCTTTGGCGGAAAGGGCTTGCTGGGTCATTCTGATGCCGATGTTTTGTCGCACGCTGTGGTAGATGCTGTGCTAGGCGCGGCAGGGCTGGGCGATATTGGCAAGCATTTTCCCGACACAAGCCCTGCATACAAGGATATTTCCAGTCTACAGCTTCTTTGGGAAACGGGACGAACGCTTGCAAAATCTGGCTTAATCGTGCAGAATGTAGACTGCACGGTTATTGCGCAAGCGCCCAAAATGGCAAGCTACCGCAAGGAAATGGAGGGCAACATTTCCACTGCGCTAGGCATTTCCGCATACAGGGTGAACGTGAAATTTACTACCGAGGAGGGGCTGGGCTTCACAGGCTCTGGCGAGGGCATTGCCGCACAGGCGGTCTGCCTAATTTCTGAAAAAGGACGGTCTATATGAAGGTTTATAACACCATGAACCGCAAGAAAGAAACGCTCGAAACACTCGCGCCGAAAAAAATAAAAATGTACACCTGCGGCCAAACCGTTTACAACGATATACACATGGGAAACGCGCGGTTTTACGTGGTATTTGACGCAATACGGCGTTATTTGTGCCACAAGGGCTATGACGTAAACTTTGTGCAGAATTTCACTGACATAGACGACAAAATTATCGAAAAAGCGAACGCGGAAGGCTGTTCCGCCGAGGAAATAGCGGAGCGTTATATCGCGCATACCCTACAAGACCTCGCCGCGCTTAATGTCCTGCCCGCGACCGCGTATCCGCGCGCCACAGAGGAAATTTCTGGCATAATCGAGCTAATCGAGAGCCTAATCGACAAAGGCTTTGCCTACGAAAATAACGGCACTGTTTTTTACGATGTAAGCAAATTTGAGAGCTACGGCAAGCTATCGGGAAAGAAAGTAGACGAGCTAGAGGCAGGCGTTCGCATAGAGGTGGAAGCAGGCAAGCGTAACCCGTCCGACTTTGTTTTGTGGAAGCCTGCCAAGCCTAACGAGCCGAAATGGCAAAGCCCGTGGAGTGACGGTCGCCCAGGCTGGCATATAGAATGTAGCGCGATGGCGAAAAAATACCTTGGCGACGAAATAGATATTCACGGCGGCGCGGAGGACTTGATTTTTCCGCACCACGAAAACGAAATAGCCCAAACCGAAGCAGTAACAGGCAAGAGCTTTGCGCGATACTGGCTACACTGCGGCTTTATCACCACCGACCACAGAAAAATGTCAAAATCTCGCGGCAATTTCTTTACCCTGCGAGAAATGAGCGAAAAATTTCCGCCAGAGGTCATTCGCTTTTACTTTCTAAGCGGACATTATCGTATGCCTATGGAGTTTAACGAGGCAGTTTTGGCGGCGGCTACGCAGAGCTTGCAGAGGATTAGAACGTGCTATGAGCGTTTGCTTGGGGCGGAGGGCGGCGAGCCTTGCGAGGAAGCAAGGGGTAGCGAGCCTTGCGAGGAAGCGGAAAAATTCAAAGCCAGCTTTGAGGCGGCGATGGACGACGATTTTAATACCGCCGATGCGATTACGGCTATTTTCGAGCTGGTTAAATATGCTAATATATGCAGTGATTCACAGGCTTCCCAAGGCAAGCTGGCACAGCTCCGCGAGGTCTTGGTTTTCCTTTGTGACATCTTGGGAATAACGCTAGAAAGCTCCGCACTGGAAAACACCGAGGAAACCGAGGAAATAGAAGCTCTTATCGCCAGACGGCAGGAAGCACGAAAAAACAAGGATTTTGCGGAAGCGGACAGAATACGTGACGAGCTTTCACGCATGGGCATTGTGTTGGAGGATACGGTGGGTGGTGTGCGTTGGCGAAGAAATTCTTAAACAGAGAAACCATTAGCTACCTTATTTGCGGCGGACTTACTACCGTTTTAGGGGTCGTTGCGTTCGAGCTGTTTGGCTTTCTTGGCACAGTTATGGCAAACACCGCGGCTACTGTCATTGCCGTTATTTTTGCGTTTATTGTCAATAAGGTGTTTGTGTTTCGCTCCCGAAGGTGGGAAATGGGGTTTTTGGTAGCGGAGCTTTTAAAATTTAGCGGCGCAAGGCTTATTACCTTCTTGGGCGAAACGGCGTTGTTAAAGGTACTGATAGACTGGGTGGGCGTTAGGGGCTTGTATGCGAAGATTTTTACCGCGGGATTGGTGATTGTGGGGAATTATTTGTTTAGTAAGTGGTTGGTGTTTAGGAAATTGTAAGTAAGGAACGTGGGGTTGCGTGGGGTTTGCGTAGGATTTGCGTAGGTTAATAAAGTGATTTATGGAACGCGGATTTTCGCGGATTTGGCGGATTTTCGCGGATTTTTTCCGTGTAAATTGCGGCAGTGGAATACAGCTTTTATCCATGTAAATTAAAGGTAGCGGAACACGGATTTGACGGATTTTCGCGGATTTGGCGGATTGGCTCGTGGGAAAATATATCGCCGTTTAGTAGTTTACGCGGACAAAATCCGCGTAATCCGTGTAAATCCGCGTTCCATGCCCTTAAAATCCTTACAGCTTGGAGGTTAATAAATGAATGAGCCTACCCACCTCAACGCCGCGGAGCTTGCATATCTCGGCGATGCCGTATTTGAGCTAATGGTGCGAGAAATGCTTCTGTGCCAAGGCATACCCTTTCGCACAATCAACCGCCGCGCAAAAAACTACGTTTCCGCCACGGCACAATCGGAAATGTACCATAGAATATTCCCCTCGCTTTCGCCCGAGGAACAAAGTATAATAAAGCGCGGCAGAAACCTGCACAGCCTTTCGCGTGCAAAAAGCGCAGGAGTGTCGGAATACCGCCACGCCACAGGGCTGGAAACGCTGTTTGGGTACTTGCATAAGCAAGGGCAAACGGCGCGTGTTAGGGAAGTGTTTTTGATGTGTGTTGATACAATAGGGGGCTTGACATGAAAACGGAAAAACTATGGTGTGAGGACGTAGCCATGATGTACCCAAGGCAATGGGTGGTTTTGGCGGATATGGAAGATGAGCCGAAAACATTTAAGGCTTTTGGGGCGGTGTATTTTGTTACCCCAAATAAAAACGAAGCCTATGATGTTTGTAGAGAGCTTAGAAACACAAACGGCATGGATTATGCAATGATTGTGGAGGGCTTTAATGATACCCCACAGATAGGGGGCTTAGAGCTGTGGAGCCAATAGTTATAGCCTTTTCGCCAAATAATCTAGGGCGAGTTGATTTCCGTGCCGAAATTATGACGAGCGACCGCAAATCCTTTGGGCGTGTTCGTTTTAAACTTGATTCGGGTTCAGATTTTACAACAATAGCCTGTGACGAGCTGTACGCCCTAGGCTACACCCACGAATTTCTTAAAAGCTGTCCATTTCATCATGTTAGTGCTTCGACCGCTTCCGAGGTCAAGGAGCTTCCGTTACAATATCTCTCCGATATTTCAATCAAGTTCGGCGAACGCGAATTGCAGGGCTGCCGAATTTTCTTTGCGTTGGGGACAAGATTACGCAGTCTTTTTGGAAGCGACCTATTAAAATACTTCAACTGGGAGGTTAGCCATGATTTTAATGTTCTCAGGCTAACAAAGACCCTCAGCGCGCCGCCGCTTTCGCCCGAAGAAAGGCTTCTGCATATTTACACTATCGAAAACCAGCCGACCCCATGAAACCCACAAACACACAAATAATAGTATTCTCATTCCTACTCCTAATCGCCATCGGGGGCTTTTTGTTGTCCCTGCCGATTGCTTCGCGCGGCGGCGAGGGCGTGCCGTTTATGGACGCGGTTTTTACTGCCACTAGCGCGGTGTGCGTTACTGGCATGGTTTTGTATGACACGTATACGCAGTTTACAGCTTTTGGACAGACTGTTATTATTTGCCTTGTGCAAATCGGCGGAATAGGCTTTATGACTATTGTCACGCTTTTTTCGGTGCTTCTTGGGCGGAAAATAGGGCTGGGCGAACGTCAGCTTATCATGCAGGCTTCGGGAATGATACATATGAGCGGAGCGGTACGGCTAATTAAAAAAATAATTGTTGGTACGCTGTTTTTCCAAGGCGTGGGGACGATTATTCTAAGTCTGCGTTTTATTAGCCTTGGCATGGGCGTGGGCGCGAGCGTTTACAATGCGTGGTTTCATTCCATTTCGGCGTTTTGCAACGCGGGCTTTGACTTAATGGGCAAGGGCGAGCCGTTTCGCTCGCTTGCGGCTTTTTCAACCGACCCTGTTATATTGCTTACTATTTGTATGCTTATTATAATCGGAGGGCTTGGCTTTCTTGTGTGGAACGACATTTTTAAGCATGGCTTGAAGCCCAAGCGGTACTCCCTGCACTCAAAAATTGTACTGCTTATGACGGTGATTTTGCTGTCGTTCTCGTTCCTGTTTTTCCTTTTGTTGGAATGGAACGGCGTACTGGCAGACCTTGCTCCCCCTGCGCGCGCGCTTAATTCGTTTTTTTTCGCGGCGACGACACGCACCGCAGGCTTTACAACCTTTGACATAGGCTCGCTTTCCGAGCCAAGCAAGCTACTCACGATGTTCCTCATGTTTGTGGGCGGCAACCCAGGCTCGACCTCGGGCGGCCTAAAAACCACGACACTGCTCGTGCTTGTTTTATGCGCGTTGCATTACCGCAACCAGTACACGGCGGTATTTAACAGACGGCTAGACAACGACACCGTAAAAAACGCGCACGCAGTATTTAGCATTTATGTAACCGTCATTTTCTGCGCGGTGTTTTTAATCAGCCTAGCAGAGCCTTCTCCGCTACTGGAAACGGCGTTTGAGGTAATCGCGGCTATGGGAACAACTGGCTTGTCGCTGGGCGTAACCGCTTCGCTTAAAACATTCTCGCGAGTAATCCTCATGCTACTGATGTTTTTCGGCAGAGTGGGCTTTATTACGTTAATCATGGCGCTTTTTGGCAGACAGCGTAATAAGTATGAGAAGTATGTGCCTGAGAAGATTCTGATAGGATAGGGGCGATTCGCATGACTAAAAAACAAAAAAGAAAACCACGAAACAAGTCCATTCTCGTAATCGGAATGGGGCGTTTTGGGCGGCATTTGGCTATGAGTATGCAGAAAAACGGCAATTCGGTTTTTGCCATTGACAAGGAAGAAAGCATAATGCAGGATTTGGCGGACGTTTTGGAAAACACAATGATAGCGGATTGCACAAAGGAGTCATTCCTGCAAACGCTCGGCGTAAGCAACTATGACATCTGCTATGTAGCGACGGGCGAAACCTTCGAGGCCACTATGCTAATCACCTCATATTTGAAACGCCACGGCGCGAAATACATCGTCACCAAGGCATCGTCCGATATTCATATCGAGCTTCTGAAAATAATCGGCGCAGACGAGGTAATTTATCCCGAGAGGGACATGGCGGCAAAAACCGCCATAAAGCACAGCAATGTCGGCGTTATCGACTATTTGCCCCTAAGCAGGGACTATTCCATTTTTGAAATAGAAGTACCGCCCGCATGGATTGGCAACAATATAGTAAAGCTAAGAATTAGGCAAAAATATAATGTAAACGTGCTTTTGGTCTTGTACGGCGGGAAAAATAAGGTGGTTGACGCGGAGTATGTGTTTAAGGAGGGGGATATTGTTGTGCTTATGGGGACTGATAAAGATGTTTTGAAGTTGAGATTATAGTTTGTAGGGGACGGATTTATCCGTCCCGAGGTACGCACGTTCGTCAATTTGGGGACGAGTAACGTCCATTAAGGCAGAGCGAGGTAATCTCGGGACGGATAAATCCGTCCCCTACAAAGTTACTTTCAAAAAATAATCAGTTAAATCCGAATAGTCTTTTTGTAGGGGACGGATTTATCCGTCCCGAGGTACGCACGCTCGTCAATTTGGGGACGAGTAACGTCCATTAAGGCAGAGCGAGGTAATCTCGGGACGGACAGGGTCGGCGTGCGGTGTTGTCTAAGAAAACCACTTAGACAACACCTTACTGCCTGCTTATCCGTCCCCTACAAAGTTACTTTCAAAAAATAATCAGTTAAATCCGAATAGTCTTTTCGTAGGGGACGGATTTATCCGTCCCGAGGTACGCACGTTCGGCAATTTGGGGATGGGTAACGTCCATTAACGCAGAGCGAGGTAATCTCGGGACGGATAAATCCGTCCCCTACAAAGAACCTGCGCGCTTTTGCTGTTCGTGTGTTTGTCGCGATAGGGGGTTTACAAGTACGTATATCTCGCATATAATAAAGACACAATAAAAGAGGGATTGTCCTGTCAGACGCTCCCTCTAGGCACTGACCGCTGCAAAGGCGGCAGGCTTGCTAGATTACTTTCAAAAAATAATCAGTTGCCTTTTGCGAGTAGGGCTGATTATTTTTTTGTGTTTTTCGTTTCGATATACATAAGCAGGGCTAGAAGAAAAATACCTGCGTGAAATAGTAAAGTCAGTGTTTCGTATACCGTCATATATGCCGCCTCCCTTCCTGTCGGATTTTTCAACCCTCCTTTCAGGCAAGCAAGCCCACAAAAAACGCACCCTTACGCGATGTACCTACTTGGATTATAGAGCCTATATTTCCCCAAGTCAATTACACAAAAAAAGCGGCTGCGCCGCTTGCAATTTCGGCGGACGATAGTGGGAATATCGTCACGACTAGCAGTTTCCTAGCACACAAAAAAAACGGCACAAGGATTCCCAATCCCAGTGCCGTTCTCACTAACCACCTATATCAAACAAAATCCCTCTCACTAGTATAAGCACAGCCATTCTCGTCTAGCTCGTCTGTGTCCATGTAATAATCGTCGTCGTAGCCGTCGCAGTCGCAGAAAAAGCCGCGTTGCTTTAGCCAGTCAATTTTGATTGCGAGAAAGACCGCAAGGGTGGTAATCAGCAATACTGCGATACATAGGCCCACTACCACGTCGCGCCTGCCGCTTTCTTTCAAGCTCTCTGCTAGCTTCCATTCGTTTAAATGTGTCATTTACACTCTCCCTTTCTTAATCTATCATATTCCGCAAACGCGCGTTTTACTACCTGCCGCTCGTCGTGAAATTTTAATAAATGGTACGCTTCGTGCTGTTTGTAAAAGCCCGCATCTATAAAAAATTCCTCTGCCTGGGGCTTGCAGTGGTACGAGCCGGCGGTCATAAGATACCAATGCACTGTTTTGTAAATAATTTCATGCTCGGGGGCTTTGAACGAATACTGCGTTTTGCCCAAATATTTTACTATTCGTGCGGAAACGCCGCCCTCCTCCTTTACCTCTCGCAATGCGGCCTGCTTGTACGTTTCGTTAGGCTCAATCGTGCCCTTTGGCATGACCCAGCCCATGTGCCGCCCGTGCTGGTTTTTGTACAGCACAAGCACCTTGTTGCGAAAAATCACCACTCCGCCGCTGCTTACAATACTTTTTATTTCCATTACATACCTCTTAAAAAAACTCGTGCGCCTGACTTCGACATTTTCCCCCAAGCGTTACCCATGCAGTTGGCTCAAGCCAAGCACTCCCACGGCACATAAACGGCCTCGCTTAGTGCTGCTTTCTTCCGAACCTGACACGATTCACAAGTGTCTATTGCGTCGGACCTAACCGTCAACGCTACTTACACAGGGCAGACCTCACAGAAAAGGAGCCTAGGTACAGGCATCACCCTTGCTATAGCGGATTGCAAGCTACAGGGAGCCGCTACTTCCCCGACTAGCACGAGCCATTTTATTATAACCGCAAAAAACAAGACTGTCAAATTATTCAAGGAGCTTTCGCGAGAAATTTATGAACTAATAAAAGGCATGGAACGCGGATTTTCGCGGATTTAACGGATTTTCGCGGATTCTGCCTGCGTAAACTGCGTTCTGTGTTTTTATTTAGGCAGTGCAAAAATATTATAGATTAAACGCGGATTTGGCGGATTTACGCAGATTTACGCGGATTTTATCTGGCGCGTTTTTTTATCCGCGTAAATCCGCCAAATCCGCGAAAATCCGCGTTCCATGCCTTTAGTAACATTCTCGCGAGAAATACTTGGAATTATATAAAATTATTATATGGGCAAGCTATCAAAATACAGCTTTTATAAGGCTTAGTTTCATATAAAATTAAAAAATTATACCACTGCTGTAAATATTTATTTATTTCTTGTTGCTAACTTGGCATTTCTCATTTACAATAGTGTTGTATGGGTAATAGCCCATCATAAAATTTTAAATCACAGGAGGAAGATTATGAAGTACAAATCCGCAAGGCGTACAACCGCGCTTGTAATCAGCTTCATTTTAACACTGGCGCTTTTTAGCGCACTCACCGTTTCCGCTTCGGGAACATACGACCTCGGGGAAATCACCGAGAATCACCGCAACGAGGGCGGTAGCTGGTGGTTCGGCTGGGCTACCGATGGCTGGAACGAAACACCATCTAGCTTCGACATGGCTACATTACGCTCTGCAACAGCATTAGTTCTTGAATTTAACGAAATGCCGTTTGAGGACATGGTTATTATTTTCCAAGCAGCTAAAGACGATGTTGACGGTCTTTCTGTCAACTGGGGTCAACAAAATCTCTATGCTCTTGACGACGATACCACTACCACTATCACAGTTGACCTCACAGCTCACAAGGACTGGGAAACCGTAATCGGCTCTGACAGTGCAAGGCTTCTAATCGGTCATACAGACCTAGACGAAATTTTGGACAGTGCGAAGCTGGTTTTAGGCGGCTCTACAGCTGTTGCTACACCACCAGCTGTTACTGCTACGCCAGTAGAAAACCCACCAATGGTAATAGCTACCCCACCTGCTAACCTTGTAGGCAGAAACGTACTCAAGCTAGTGCTTGACAGCACAACCTACACGCTTAACGGCACGCCCGATACGCTCGAGGTCGCGCCAAAAAGCATTGACGGAAGAACAATGGTACCCTTCCGCTTTATCGGCGAAATGCTCGGCGCAACGCTTGAATGGGAAGCAGAAACAAGAACAGCTGTTTTCATTGACGGCGCGAAAGTGGTACGCGTGCAAATCGACCAACCATTAAACGACGCTACAGGCACTTACATGGGTACGCCTATTATCCAAGACGGCAGAACCCTTGTTCCTGTAAGGTTTGTTTCCACACAAATGGGCGCGGAAATTGACTGGGAAGCAGCGACAAGAACCGTTTCTGTGTTCTTTGGCAGTGACGAAGTAGAAGCTCCCGAAGAAACCCCTGAAGAAACAGAAGAAGTTGAAGAAATCGAAGAAGTGGAAGAAATTGAAGAAACAGAAGAAGTTGAGGAAGTAGAAGAAACAGAAGAAGAAACAAAAGAACCAGCAGAAGCAGGCGACGTTGTTTTTGAAGCAGAAATCAACGCGGCTCTGGCTACAGCTATTGCCGCAGAGGAAGCCTTTGGTCTTTCTCTCGCAGGTCTTAGCGATGGCGCGGCTACCATTAGCTTTGCAAACGGCGCGCTAGTTGTTTCCGGCAGGGACAAAACCGCATGGCCGGGCTGGCAAGGCATTGATGTCATGCTAGGCGACATGGATTTAGATGCAACCGCACAATACAGAATAACCGTAACAGGCAGCGGAACAGGCGCAGAGCTTGGTATCGAGTGGCCCTTAGACGGCGACCCATGGGATACAGGCCGCGCAGCAGGCGCTAACGGCACAGTATCCATGACATTCTCAGGCAACCCCGCACAAACACCAGGCATGATGGTTGCCCCCGGTCAAGGCGCAGGCGACGGCTGGAGAGTCCGCATAAACGCAAGAGGCGAGGATAGCGTTAATGTTGGTGATTTTAGTGTTACTAGTATTGTGATTGAGAAGATATAATTTTGCCATAACAGAAAAGAGCGTGGATTTTGAGAAAAGCACTCAAAATCCTCGCTCTTTTTGCTTATCGCTAATTTTTTAAGGCTTCGAGGCGATAATTACCAGTTTACAGGGGTTTTTGTAGGGGACGGATTTATCCGTCCCGAGGTTACCTAGCTCTGCTCTAATGGACGTTATCCGTCCCGAATTATAGAACGTGCATACCTCGGGCGAGGCAAGCCTCGCCCCTACATTAAACCTTGCAAACTGGCAATTATCACCTCAAATTAAATTGCCATGGCGACATTCCCACAACAAACGCACGAAGTCAAAATGTGTAAATCAAACACGGATTCAGCGGATTTTCACGGATTTACGCGGATTGGCTCGTGAGAAAATCCGCGTAAATCTGTGTGAATCCGTTAAATCCGTGTATAATCGCTTTTAAGACTGAATAAGCTACACGCTTTTGCCCTTCGTGCGTTTGTCGTGTAAATTTGCCGTGTTTTTTGTAGGGGACGGATTTATCCGTCCCGAGGTTACCTAGCTCTGCTCTAATGGACGTTATCCGTCCCGAATTACATAACGTGCATACCTCGGGCGAGGCAAGCCTCGCCCCTACATTAAACCTTGCAAACTGACAATTATCACCTCAAATCAAATTGCCATGGCGACATTCCCACGACAAACGCACGAAGCCAAAATGTGTAAATCAAACACGGATTCAGCGGATTTACGCGGATTGGCTCGTGGAAAAATCTGCGTAAATCTGCGTGAATCTGTTAAATCCGTGTATAAGTGCCTTTCAAAACTGAATAAACTACACGCCTTTATCGTTCGTGCGTTTATTATCGTTCGTGCGTTTATCATGTAAATTTGCCGTGTTTTTTGTAGGGGACGGGTTTACCCGTCCCGAGGTCACCTAGCTCTGCTCTAATGGACGTTATCCGTCCCGAATTACAGAACGTGCATACCTCGGGCGAGGCAAGCCTCGCCCCTACAATAAATCTTGCAAACTGGCAATTATCACCTCAAATCAAATTGCCATGGCGACATTCCCACAACAAACGCACGAAGCCGAAATATGTAAATCAAACACGGATTCAGCGGATTTTCACGGATTTACGCGGATTGGCTCGTGGGAAAAATCCGCGTAAATCTGCGTGAATCCGTTAAATCCGTGTATAATCGCTCTTAAAACCGAATAAGCTACACGCCCTTGCCATTCGTGCGTTTGCCGTGGCGACATTCCTCACCAAGTCGATGCTTTGCGTTCGCAGAACATCAACTTGGTGAGAGAAAAGGGGGCTAACACCCTAAAGGCTTCGAGGCGATATTCCCACCAACAATCAGTCGGAGAAAAGGGGCTATGCCCCTCGTGACGACATTCCCACCACACTCCAGCGGTGAAAAGGGGCTACGCCCCCCCCTAGTGCATTATTATTGCGGGTTGCATTTGCTTTCCGTCAATGGCGTTTTCTATGGCTTCGACCAGCTGCGACAAATCCGCCGTCATGCTTGTGGGCTTTTGCACAGGGTTATCCTGCCCAAACGGCACAAAGTACATATTTTTTGTGTTGTATAGCTTCATTATATTTGTGCCGTTCATTCCTAGTGCGTCGTTTGAAAAAAGCGCGAGCAAGACGGGCTTGTTGTTGCGTAGCGTGGCCTTTGTCGCGAGAGTGACCGCGCCGTCAGAAATGCCGTTAGCGAGCTTTGCGATTGTGTTTCCTGTGGCGGGCGCGATTACCATTATATCCATTTTTGTGGTCGGGCCAAAGGCCTCGGCTTGCGCGATGGTGCTGATTATGTCCTTGCCGCAAATTTCCGATATTTCCTGCAAATACGAATCCTTGTCGTGAAACCGCGAGCTAAAGCGGTTTACATTGTCGGAAACTACAGGGTAAATGTCCGCGCCCATTTCCTTTAGCTTGCGTAACGGCTCCAAAATTTCGAGCGATGTGCAAAAGGACGCAGTCAGCCCAAACCCGACTTTTTTCCCCTTTAATTTCATGTCAATTCTCCTTTTTTTTCGGCTCGCCTTCGGCGATTTTTGATGTGCGATTTTTCACGCTTTCAAAATAAAATCTATATATTCACCCAAAATTTCGCCTGCGGTTTGCACGGCATATTTCCCGGGAATTGCCGCAAGCACCGCGGAACGGCTATTTTGCTCCTTCGCAAATTTTATGTCAAAGCCAAACGGCGCGGACGCTATGTCCACCATAAGCGTGTCGTCCGCCTGCTTTAGCATTTCGTTGGAAATTATTTGTGCGGGGGCGGTATTGATAACCGCGTCGAAGCCTTTTAACACGCTGTCGCTCAAATAAACCGGCGAAACCGAGTCGGCCTGCGCGATACACGCTTTTTCGCGGCTGCGTACAAGCGCGCTTACGTCCGCCCCTAGTGCGGCAAGCCGCCGCGCCAAGTCCCTGCCGCAAACGCCGTACCCCACGACCAAAATTCGGCTGCTTGCGATTGTCCGCCCCAAATTATGGATAAGGTACGCGATTACGCCCTCCGAGGTTGGCACCGCATTTTTTACGGTTGTACCCCTGTCCTCCATCATCACATGGTAATTTACGCCGTGCTTTTTGCATTTTTCTGCCAGATATTCGCTCCTTATTCCCGAAAAAACATGGGAATGCTCCCCGAACGCCTCAAAGTAATCGTCGTTGTACGCGCTTGTGTCTACTCGCTCCTTAAACGGAAAAATAGCAAACTCCAAGCCGCGCGGGTAAATATCAATCGCATGAAAAACATAACCCTTGCCGCGTAAATATGCTTCCGTATATTCGTATCTTGCGTCATCCTTGAGAATAATCCCTTTCATTAACCTACCCCCAAACTTTTTTTGGCTCGCCCTCGGCGATTTTTCATGTGCGGCTTTACGCTGCCGCTTTTATAAAACATGTTATGCAAATGGGTCTGATTTTGTGTACGAGTGGGGGCGGTTATTTTTTTAATATATAAAAAAGGTTCGTCTGCTTGTGTTTGGGCAGATGAACCTTTTTTGGTTTTGTGGGTGGGTTGGGGTTGGTTATAGCTGTTTAAAGCTATACTTCTTGGGAAACACCCTAGTTTTGTGAAGCCTCAATCATGCGTTGGATTGCGGTACGCTGTGCTGCAAGTGGGATAATATCGATACTTACGGTCGTACCCCAGTTCAAACCTTGCCCTTGGAAACGCTGGATAGCCGCTACATCCGCAGCAATTATGTTTGCGTTGCCGACACGACCAGGGTCAACAACTGCTATTACTGCCTTTTGAAGGGATGTTAAATTTGCCATATCCGAGAAGTCGCCACCTTCAACCCTAGCCGCCGCATCAATCATGCGCTGGATTGCGGTACGCTGTGCTGCAAGTGGGATAATATCGATACTTACGGTCGTACCCCAGTTCAAGCCTTGCCCTTGGAAACGCTGGATAGCCGCTACATCCGCAGCAATTATGTTTGCGTTGCCAACACGCGCAGGGTCAACCACCGCCGCTAACGCCGCCTGCAACCGAGAATACCGACGGTCTTGGTCAATAGCCACCTCGCACACTTCCGCCACTCCGCTATACCCAAGCTCCAACACAAAGCCACGGTCGGGCGCGAAATAGGTATCCGAGCCATTCTCGTCTATCCTTATGGTGAGTGTAACTGTCGCTTCTGTGCCGTCGTCATTGACATCAATTACCATGTCTAGCTCAGTAACCCAATCCTCGAACGCGTATTCAAAATCCTGCGCGGCCAAATGCTCTAGGCTGTCGCCTGTAATAGTGAATACAATATCTCTCACATGCTCGGAGGCCGTTACTCGTAGGCTTTCCGGCTCTGCGGTGATTGCGGTTATATTAGGCGTGCCTGTGCTTAGTGCAAGCTGACGTACTGTAATCGTGCCGTATTCAGCGTTTACTGTATTGTATATTTGGAACGTATCCATACGACCAAGCTCATACTCGCCTACGACTATTTCCACCGTTAGTGTACCCTGCGTATCAGTATCATCTGCCACAAAGCTAATACCAACCACGTCAATCCATGACGGTACCTCGTCTGCAAAGAAGCTACTATCGCTTAGTACGCGAAGGTTTTCACCTGTGACAATCAGCTCTACGCTCAGCGGCTCGCCGACTGGCGTACCCTGTGCAGGAACAACCACAACGCCGTCTGTGCTAGATATGCCGTCTATTGTCGGGGTTACGTCAATCCGCACGGGTTGAATGGCTACTACCGCCCCCGTAGTAGATGGGTTAGCATTATACTGAACCACGATTTGACGTACACGTTGCGGGCCTGCTTCGCCGTCTGCGGCAATTTGCACCAACAGCGTAATACTTGTAGCCGTTTGCTCCGAGAAAATAATCTCGCCGACATTGATACCAGACGGAGTAGCTTCTTCTCTTACGCTAAAATGCTCTGGCGTTAGCGCATCTAGGTTTTCGCCTGTTACGGTAAATACCGCATACGGCTCTGTGTCAAACGCCGTACCCTCGGCTGGTATATTCACAATGCCGCCGCCGACTACTGGCTCAATGCCGCTAATCGTAACTAGCGAGGTATTTGCCTCTTGGGTAATCAACGCAGGAGTGTGAACCGCGCCATGGCTCGTAATCCATTCGCTATCTAGTGAAAGGTGTGTGGAACGCGGAGAGCCTAGCGGATTTGTTTCCACTGTGATTGGTATAGCTAGGGTCGCGGTTGTTTCGCTTGTAATATCGAGAACAAACGTACCTGCTACTAACCACGATTCATGTGTTGGAAGCCCTAGAGCAAAATCCTCCACATTTAATCCGCCGCCCGAAATGAAGTTTTCGCCGATTATATTGAATACAACGTAGATTTCCTCAGTGGGAGCAAACGGTACTGTTACTTGATATTCCGCAGGAGTAATTGCAATAACCCTAGTGGACGTATCCGGCGGATATACTTCTATTGTCAAGGAATCATAGGCAGGGACTACGTTTATATTCAATGGCGTTGTCGCCACTCTCGATACAGTGAAGTCTAGCGTGTACGTCCCAGGCTCTGCCGTTGGCGGAATATAAAGCATTACATTTTCCACAAGGCTTACATCAGGCTCTACAAGTATTGGCAGCAGCCACATTGACGACGTAATTCTAAGCACGCCATTGTAGCCGTCACGCTCGATTTCAAACGTAACAGGAATACTCATGCCTGGTACGGCTTCTATTGTTGGGTCTACCTCTACGGTCAAGCCCAGAACGTAATTTTCCGTAGGCTCTACAAGAATTTTACGCTCGGCGAGTATTTCCTCGTTGCTTACTACTACTACGAAATAATCGCCGTCCTCGTCTAGCAGCCCAGGCACTAGCACGCCGTCTATTACTCTGCCGTTTATTACATCAAATTCGCCGACAATTATTAGCTCTCTGCTGCCGTCACGCGATTCTATTCCAATTGTTACGGTTTCAACGCCCTCTGGGATATTCGATACCGTGAACGTCACCCTATGCGTAGCGTCAGGCCCATTAAACGCGCCGTCATAGATTAGGCTATCTATGGTTGTGGGAATAAAGCCCGCCTGTGCGATTTCGACATTGTACTCATCGCCGTCATACATTACGGTTAGCAAGCCCTCACGCTCTGCGGTGTCGGAATTAGCGTCTACCGTGACTGGGATTGTTAATATTGCCTGTGCGGACGAAAGTATTTCCAGTGTAGGCGTGCCAAGCTGCGCCCAATCGGGACGGTCGCCAAGCGTAAAGTCCTCTACGCTAAGTGCCGCATTGCTTATATTCGCGCCAAGTATCATATACCTAATGCTTGGCTCCTCGGTTGCGGTTGTTCCCTTTTGCTCAATCAGTACACGGTAAGGCGTAGGCTCGATTGCGAAAATCGCCATCGGGTCGCGCTGTGCTTGTGCCACAAGCGCAAAGTCGTATACATACGTGGTTATATCGTTAGTAACCATGATTGTCGCCACGCGCGCCGCGCCAACCTCGCCGTCTGCGGCAATAGGCACGGTAAGCGTCATGCTTGTGCTTGTTCTGTCCGTAAGCGTAAGCTCGCCAATGGTAAGCCAGTCATAGCCAGTCGTTACAACCGCGGCGAAATTGTCCGCCGTGAGTGCTTCGAGGTTTACGCCCTCTACATGGAATACCGCGTACGGCGGAGTATCTAGCGTTGTACCCATAATAGGCACTGTTACGTCCTCTAGCTTGGTTATCTCGAAGATAACGGGCAGGTCGGACGTGCCAGTTTGGATAATGTTGGCAGTGGCGGTTACGGACGGGTTAGCCGCGCTTGCTACTGTTACTACCGCGTTACGAGGCTCGTCGCCAGAATATGACAGTACCGTAATCACTGGCACGGTCAAGCGTGCGGTCGTTTCGGTCAATTCAAGCGTTGGCGTACCCATAGCGAGCCAGTCCGCGGCAGGCAGTACAAGGTCTAAATGCCCAAGGGTAAGCTCCAGTAGGTTTGTGCCTGTTATATCGAATACTACCTGCAAGCCGTCTGTGAAAATCGCGCCCTCGTAGGTTACGTGTACGTTTGACGTAGCAATCGAGCTAATGACTACTGGGGTAGTGATTACGGCTTCCTCTTGTATCAATAGTACAGTACCCTCTAATGACGGATTGAGTGTATTTTGCAGAATAAGCGTAGCCTCGCGAGTTGCATCACTAGGATTAAGGTCTGCGGCAATGCGTACCCTTATTGTCGCGCTTGTTCCGTCAAGTGAAACCATGATGTCGGCAATGCCAATGTCGTCAGCCGTAATCCAATCTGCGAACAGCGATGTTTCAAAATGCTCTGGCGTTAGCTTGCCGAGATTTTCGCCTATTACGGTAAACTCTACCGTTGGCGGTGTAGTGAATGTCGTTCCTGCTTGCGGAATGGTAATCGGGTCGAGCGGTTGTATTTCGTGAATAACTGGTCTGTCGTCCACGTTTACAGTTATTGTCACGTCCACATAAGCAGGGGTTACTATGATGTTTGCAGGCAGCTCTGCCATGCGCGACACTGTATAGCGTATGGTGTACTCGCCGTCTGTTATATCCTCGGGAACGGTTACCGTTACATGGGCTACTTCCTCGCCCTCGTCTACGATAATTTCAGCAATCGCCCACAGCGGTGAGTCTGCTTCTATTAGAAGCGCGCCTGCGTAGTCGTCACGCCCGATTGTAAAATCTAGGTCTACCGTTCCGCCCATTCCTGCGGTAAATTCGGCTTGCTCGGGGGTTACTTCTAGCTCTAGCGTATGCCTTATTATTTCTGCTACTTCTATTAGCTTGTCGGCCGCCCATTTTCCGTCAATTGCTACTACGAGATAGTATTCGTCCTCGTCATTTAGGAAGCCTGGCGCTAGTGTGCCTGTTAGTGTGCCGTCTGCTTCTACCGCAAACTGACCCACTACTATTGTTTCGCCTGTGGTTCTGTTTTCTATTCCTATGGTGACTGTGTCGGGTTCTGTGGGCAGGTTTATTACTTCAAAGTCTACCTTGTACGTGCCGTCTATGCCGTCATAATTGGCGTATTCTATATGCGGCACTATTTCCTCTACGTTTATTGTGAGCGTTGCTTCGTCCGTGTTTACTGTAATGTGTGGGGACGGAGGTATTATTGTGTCTACGGTGAATACGATTTCGTAGCTTGCGATTGTGTCTAGGCTTGGGACAATTACGGTTCTAGTAACTGTGCTTACGCCAGCGGCTACAAATATTTCGTCAATCCAGTCGTTCGGCGATGGCGTAATCAATAGCTGACCTGCATAGCCGTCACGTTCTATTGTGAAGGTTACTTCGACATTTCTTGCTACTCCCTCGTATACTCTCACGGTTTCTGGGTCGATTGTTAGACCTAGGTTAATAACCTCGCTTTGGGTGGCTTGAGTTACTGTTACTGGGGTGGTTAGTGAGTTGATTGTGTTGGTTATTGTTAGGGTTGCGTCCCTATCTGTGCCTGTTGCGTTTTCGGTTGCGGCTAGGCGGATTGTTGCTGTCGCGCTTGTTCCGTCTAGGCTTATTTCGCTTATTGTTATGTCGGGGGCTGTTAGCCATGCGGGAATAGAGCTACCTAATATTCCTAGGTTGGCAGCTGTTAGGTCTTGTAGGTTTGTTCCTGTTATTGTTACTGTTATATGCGGTGCTTCGGTTAGGGCTTTTCCTGCTGGGTCGATTGATAGCGTTGTTGGAGCGGCTTCGATTGTTGCGATTGTCATGTCGGTTGGTTCGTTTACTGTTACTGTTAGCGTTGCTTCGCCGTTGGTTACTGTTACGTGTGACGGTATTGTTCCTATTGGCGATACGGTGAACACTATTTCGTGTGGGCTGTTTAGCAGGTCTGCTGCGGTTTGCACTGGTACGCTTATTGTCGCTGTTGTTGTTGTGCCGCCTAGTAGGATTATGTCGCCTAGCCATGTTGACGGCGTGGTTATTCCTAGCGCGCCTGTGTAGCCGTCACTTTCGGCGGTTTCGCCACGGTCTACTTCAAAGGTTAGTAGTACGCTTGCGGAGTTGCCTACTGTTACATCTATATTTGTTGGTGTGACTGTTAAGCCCAGTGTATGGCTTTCGGGCATTGGGTTTTGGCTTACTGTTACTAGGTTAAACTGTGACGAATCTATTGCGTTGTTTATTCTTAGCTGTATTTGGCGTAGTGCGTTTGTGGTGTTTGCTGTTGCGGATAGCTGAATTATTACTGTCGCGCTTGTTTCTTCGTCGTTTACTGCTTCGATTACTACAGCGGAGCCTGTTAGCCATGGAGCAGACAGAGGAATAACCACGCTAAGGTCGTCTTTTGTCAGACCGCCTAGGTTTTCGCCTGTTACTTCTAATATTATATTTGGCTCGTCTGCTAGGGCTTTTCCTGCGGGGGCGATTGCTAGCGGTGACGGTGAGGTGACTGTGATGTCTGTTATTTTTACGTCTGTGTCTTTTTCTATTGTGATTGCTAGCGTTGCATCGGCGGATTCTACCTTGATATTTGCCGGCATTGTGTTAAGCCTTGACACTGTGAATACTATGTCATGGATTGTCACTTCTGCATCTGTTGGTACTATGATTGTTCCTGTTGCTGTGGTTGCTCCTGCTGGCACTATTACTGTGCCGCTTTGCCACCAGTCGGAGTCGCTTGTTATTACTAGCTGGCCGTTGTAGCCGTCATGCTCGGCGGTTTCG
>WRLD01000021.1 GCA_009777845.1 Defluviitaleaceae bacterium | reverse complement strand
AAAAAGGCTATTCGGATTTAACGGATTTACACGGATTACGCGGATAAAAAAACGCGCCAGATAAAATCCGCGTAAATCCGTTAAATCCGTGTTTGATTTACACATTTTAGCTTCGTGCGTTTGTCGTGGTCGTGGAAAGACATCACATCTATTCGCAAAAGACAACTTTTGCGAATAGATGTGGGTGAATTTGCGTATATGGTGAAAATACTGCAATATGCACTATAGGTCATACACTATACAGGTCATACACTATACAGGTCATACACGACAGGCTCTTGTAGGGGGCGGACTTGTCCGCCCCGAGGTATGCACGTTCGTCAATTCGGGACGGATAACGTCCATTAACGCAGAGCGAGGCAACCTCGGGACGAATAAATCCGTCCCCTACGAAAAACCTACAAATACCCTGCAAGGGTGTGAATCTTCGTAATTTTATTTTAGGCAAAAACCCTGCAAATTCCAATAAAAAAACACCGCTTCCCATACCAAGTATTTACATGTATAATAACATCAATCAGACAAGGAGCGTACACCATGGAAAAATCAAAGCTAATCTCCCAAAACAAAAAAGCCTACCACGAATATTTTATAGAAGAAACATTCCAAGCAGGAATATCTCTATCTGGCACGGAGGTAAAATCTATGCGTGCAGGCAAATGCAACCTTAAAGAAAGCTACATTCGCATAGAGGGCAACTCGGCATTTATCGAGGGTATGCACATATCGCCGTATTCCCATGGAAATATTTTCAACCTAGAGCCGACACGCCGCCGCCGTCTGCTTCTTAACCGCAAGGAAATAAACAGGCTGCGCGCAGGCGTAACCCAAGAGGGCTACACAATCGTGCCGCTTAAAGCCTATTTTTCACGCTGTTATGTAAAAATCGACATAGCTCTCGCCAAGGGTAAAAAGCTGTACGACAAGCGCGAAGCCATAGCAAAGAAAACACAGGAACGGCAAATGCAGAGGGAGTATAAGCTCCCCTAGCCTACCCCGCTATATTCCAAGCTGGGAAAGCGACAAACTCAAGAAACAAATAATAGGGTGGTGTAGCTTATGGGAAAGCAAATCAATTTTTTTATGGATTCCGCAACCATGAGAGAGTTTGAAAGCTATGTTGTATCTGAGCTGAAATTTAACCTTTATATACAGGATAAGCAAGGCTATAATGTTTTCCGCGCTGATGCTTTTCCTAATGTGCCGCCAGTGCGAAGCGTAGCCTTTCATAAGGAGGATTTAGGAGAATTACTATACCGTAAGCACAAAAGCGGAGCAACAAGTGTTAATATCCATGAGTCCTATGCAATAGAGTTTAGTCCAACATATATTTTACATGAAAAGAAACACATTACCCGTGGGCGTATATATAGTGCAACCACATGGATAAGGCAGATTGAAAACGAAATTGCTTTGCAAAACTTGAAAAAATATCATGACAAACTTGCTAGATGGATACGAAAGAATATTCCTAAAAATTACGGTGAGTATCTTTCAGAATCATTGATTGAATTGCTAATGGACGGCTATACAACAGGTGTCTAAGGAGTATTTAGCTCCTATCAATCAAATCCAAAATCAGCTTAACCTCGCCCTTACCCATATTTAGGCTTTTTGCAATATCCGTGACGTTTTGGCCGCTTTCCCGCATTTCCCAAATCTTCTTATGCTTGGGGCTTGTAAAGGTGCGCGGCTTTTTTTGTGATGTTAAGATAGGCAAGCCAAGCCCTGCTAACTCGTCCTGCGAAACAATGCTTCCGCTGTCCTCGCCGCCGTCGCTCGCGTTAATGGCTTCGCTCCCGCTATTTCCGCTTGCTTCACTCGCGCCCACATTTCCGCTTGCTTCATTGATTTTTTCCGTGTATTTCGCCAACACCTCATTGATAACATCGTTACTTATGCTAGGAAGCTCTTTCTGCTTATCGTCCACGAGATTATACAAAAACAGCATGGCATTGTATTTTTCGTCAATTTCAGACTTGATTAACGCGCCAAGCCTGTTTATTTCCCCGATTGCAGAGTTTAGGGCCTCGTCCAGCTCGTCCACCGTTTTGGCAATACCTTTCGACTGTTCAAGCTGCTTTTCGCGCCGCCGCATAATAAGCATGGCAAAAAGTGCGGAAATAGTAACCGCCGTAAAGCCGATAATCAGCACAACAAGAATAATATTGATAGTCAACAAAAGACCTCCAAAGGGTGCAAGGATTATATCATTATATCATACAAGCTCTCGCCAGTAGCCTTAGGCTTTGGCTTGGGCTTTTCTTCGGGCTTGGTTCTTTTATGCTTAGGCTTGTACCCGCCGCCATGCCCCTGTCTGTCGGGGTCTACGTCTGGGTTGTCCGCGTTTTGCGTTTTTGCGACCTGCTGTTCCTGTTGCTTAACCTGCTTTTCGAGCCTGTCGGCAAACATCTGCGCGGCAATCTCTGGTCGGGCGGCGTTAGTCTGCCCTACCCTACCCGCATCACCCGAGTTTTGAATAGTTATAGTTACGTCTATGGGTCGTAGCATTTTAAAACCCCCTCCTGCATTTTCAGCCGCTAAATATTAGGCCCAATCGCGATTTTCTCGCCATTGTTCCGTAGCCTACAATTAGAAAGCTCGTCATTTATAGTCATTTGCGAGTTACCTATGGTAATACGCACGCCCGGGCGGATTACATTTTTCGCACTAACAATGCCGATATTGCCAGTGATTTTGCGTTTGACCTCGTCAATGTCGTTTTGCGTGCGTGTCATTTTTTCCCGCAAGACCATCTTCATGTTTACCATTTTTACCAAAATCGCCTTTTTGTCGTCCGTAAGCATATCCTTTTTACGCAAAACATTTAGCGTTTCTACGCCCTTTTCGCATTTATCGTACTCTATTTTCAATTTATTAAATTCCTCTATTAGCTCCTTTTGTCGGTTTATTTCCTTTGGCGAGCCGCCGACCTCTATGCTGGTAAATGTTCCCATAGGCGAGCCAATCGTGGAGGCTACGACCTTTTCGCCCGCCACCACGCTACCGCCTACTAGCAAGCCGTTTTTGCCCACAAGCATAACGCTGCCGTCACATTTTACCGTGCTTTTCCTAATAGAATCCGCAATAACATTGCCGCCCGCCGTAACCTTACAGCTCTCGATGAATTTTGCGGTAACGTCGTTTTCGGCTATTAACTCGCCCTTGTCCGCGCCCTGCACGCCGTTTCCGAGAATAATATTTCCGCCGGAAATCAGCTTCGCGGCCTCGCATACGCCCATAACCTCGATATTTCCTACTGCCTTTACCGTAAAGCCGCTAACTACGTTTCCGCGGATTGTCACCTGTCCATTAAAATCTACATCGCCCGTAGAGTTGTCAACATTTCCTTGTATTTCCAAATGCGGCGAAATATTTATTTTTCCGTCCGCAAGCAGAAGCTGGCCGCTTACGTCAGCAAGCAGATATTGCCCGTCGGGCGAAAGTGCCGTGCCTTTTCCGCGCGGAATGGGCGCGGCAGGGCGTGCCTTTGGCGCAGGAATCGCATTGCCGTAAACGTCAACGCCGTCCCTACCCTCGCTTGCGGCCACAGACGTAACAAGCACATCGCCGCGGTTGGTAACCTTAAACATATCTAGCTGTTTAAAATTGACCGTGCCGTCCTCCATGATTTTGGGCTTGGGCTTTACATTGCTTCTGTCAAAGTGAAATTTCAAATATCCGTCCGTTCCGCTTATGGGCGGCGTTCCCTGGGCGATAATTATTTTCTTGCCATAACGCTTGTTTTCGATTGCCGCGTTAATCAATTCGTCATTCGGCACAACTCGGCTGTCCTTGACTAGCTGTATAACGTCCTCCGCAGACAGCAGCCGTCCGTTATTGACTGGCTCTTGGAAGGTTATATACGCCTCCATGCGGTCGTCAGAAATTTGCACCCCTGCCGACTCGGGCGTTTGTATGATAGATGTACTATTAGAAATTTTAACGGTGACGTTTTGCTCCGCGCTTGCCGCCGCTTGGTTAAGCGTTACATAATCAACGTCCTTGATGCCATAGCTTTCCACAAATTCCATTATTTCCTGACGGCTGACACGAGGCGCGACAGCGTTATTAAGCGAAAGATAGATACCATCTTCCTTTACCATTATGTCCATATTTTTTTCCATTACAGCAGACATAATATTTCCCCTCCCCTATTTTGCCTCGCCTTCGGCGATTTTTCATGTGCGACTTTACACTACCTTCTATGCCTTACAATTTCAACTCGCTATGTGTGTTCAGCCGTGACAAAATCAAAAGCAACTCACATTCGTCTGTTTTTTCATAAACAAGCAACCAGTCGGGCGTAATGTGACATTCTCTAAAGCCGTGCCAATTGCCAGTCAAAGCATGGTCGCGATATTTCTGCGGCAGTGGATTATCGTTTGCCAATTCCTCAATAATCCAGTCCAATAGAGCCATATTCTTTTTTTGTTTTTCGGCTTTTCGGTATTCTTTTCTGAATTTAGATGTCGTTATGATTTCACGCTTAGTCATCTTCGTTACCGCTTAAAATATCCTCACGCATAGCCCTTACCGATTTATAACGCTTCACATTCGGGTTGTTTTTTAGCTCCATAGCTTCTCTTTTTGCTTCTAATGCTTCCATATCAATATACGGTGTAGAATTAAAATCAAATGACAAAACCCCCTTAGGGCTGGTTGCTACCTTTGACATTCCGCTCACCCCTTAATCCTTGTCTTTCTAAGCAAACAACGCACTCTTAAAACGACCTAAACGCCCCTTCAATTTCGCAAGCGCCCCTGTATGAATTTGAGAAATTCTTGACTCGGTCACCTTCATAATGCTGCTTATTTCCTTTAATGTCAAATCCTCGTAGTAATAGAGCGTTATAACTAGCTTTTCTTTTTCGGTCAATTTATCTATGGATTGTGCCAATATGTCTTGCAGCTCGTTTATTTCCGTTTGCTCCTCAGGCGATTCGGAGCGATTCGCCACAAGCGGCGCAAGCGTTGTTTCGTAGTTTTGTTCCATATATTCGTTAAGGCTAATTAGTGACACCACGGACGATTTCCGTATCAATTCCTGCGTTTCCTCTACGCTTATTTCTAGCCTTTCCGCAAGCTCGCCGTCTGTGGGCGGTCTGCCTAGCTGTTCCTCTAGCTGTGAATACGCCTTTTCTAGCTGTTTGTTTTTTTGTCTATGCGTTCTCGGAACCCAGTCCATCATACGAATTTGGTCGATAATCGCGCCGCGAATACGAAACGACGCGTAGGTTTCAAATTTTACGCCCTTTTTGTTGTCATATTTTTCTATAGCGTCTATTAAGCCAAAAATACCATACCCCATTAAATCGTCAAACTCAACATGCTGACCGACATGAATTATTAGCCTACCCGCCACATACTTAACCAGCGGCGCGTAATGCAAAATCAATTTTTCTTTTAGCGCAGGGCTTTTGTTGGCAATATATTCCTGCCATACATTTTCAATGCTTGTCATCTATATCGCTCACAATTCTAGGGCGTTACACACTCCACCCTTAATCGAGGGGTTCTACGTATTCCTCAAACAGCGTTTCGTCCAAAAGCGGCTCGGCAAGAAGCAAGCCCTCTGGAGCTTCTGCCCCCTCGGCCTCTAGGCTTGCCATGAATTTCTGATATTCCTCGTCCTCGGATAGGTCGTAGTCTACCACGCCCGTGTTAAACACCTGCGAAATAAGAATACTACGCACTATATGCCCCACAAAGTAAAAGAACACTATAGCAAAGCTCACCCACAACGCCATAGTAAACAAATGAAACGGCAGCCCAAAGAACAAATGCCACACGAAGCCAACCGTAAGCACTAGCCCCGCAAAAACGCAAATCAACAAATGCAGTCTGTTTAATTGGTACGACATCACATCACCCATTCTAAGAAGTTGTGTTTATAGCCCGAAATGCCGAATTGTCGCGGCGAATTTTCGCCAATCAAGGAGGGTTTCGCGCCGCGTGCTAGAGGCACGCAAGCGAAATCCCGACGCAGAGTGGCGGAAATTCGACCGACAAGGCGGCGTTGAGCGGCTATGAACACAGCTTCTATATAGTACGTATACTTTGCCCTATAGCCTTAATTATAAACCGTCCATCGTCTGCGTACAACTCCACCGTACGCCCAAAGCTGTCGCCGCATTCTGCCGCAAGCAGGGGTATACCGCTTAGGCGTAACGCTTTTTTTGTGGCTTCGGCGTTGCGGTCGCCTACGCGCAGGTTTTCTGACGTGGCATTAAACGCAAACATTTGCGCCCCGCCCGCTATTTTCGCCTTAATGTTTATTTTTCTCGCGCCTAGCTTTTCCATTTGCAAAATCAGTTCAATCAGTGCAGTATCCGCAAATTTTGCCTTGTTAGAATTATTGTGAATGGCTGTAGAATCGGGCAGCATGATATGCGCTAGGCCTGCCACCTTTGCCTTAGCGTCATACAGCGCGATACCGATACACGAACCAAGCCCAAGCGTGGTAAGAATACCAGGAGCCTTTGTCGCTTTCAAGTCTGCCATACCAACTACAATTTTACCAGTACCGGCCATAGTTATTCAACTCCTAAGCCACGTAATATCCTATAAAAAGAATGTAAATTTGGCACTAGAACGAAACAGCCCGAAAATTCCATGTCCTCAAGGCTTATTTTCGACTCGATAAAAAGCATTTTGTCCGACATTTTTCCAAATTCTATGGCTGGCACGGAAAGTATTGAGTTTGCCATATCTACGCACATAGACGGAATGGATTGGTTTATTTTACAATTTGTAAGACTGGACAGCGAGGTTAAATAGGAGCTAAGCATAATGTTTGCTACCTCTTGTACCGCCGACTGCTCCAGCTCGCCGAAATTGTATTTATTTTCCTCAGGCGGTATGGGCGTGCCAGTGACAAGCTCAATCACCTTATGCGCCGAATCCACCTCCATGAGGTGCATCATCATACCTTGAATATTGCCAGAAAGTGACACAAGAATGCCCACAAGAATATGCTCGGGGCCGCCCACTATGTCCGCGACATTTTCAAAATCGAGCCACGACACATTAGGCACAGGCATAGTCACCTTTCTGCCTATCATTTGTGAAAGAGCCGTCGCGGCATGGGCAGTACCCATACTGCCGATTTCTTTCAAAATGTCAAAATGCTCACTGCTGAATAAGTCCTCTGCTTTTTTTATCATTTTGGGTTACACTCCTTATATTTGTAGTTCGTTTAAATCATACCCAACCAACCACCGCATTAAAGCGGTAATATCAGCCGCGTTCACCACGCCGTCACCGTTTATGTCTGCGATACTTTGTAATATTACACCAAAGCCTACGTGTTCGGCAATATGCCGCGCCAAAAAAACCACGTCGGCGGAGCTTACGCTACGCGTTCAGTCTATGGAAACAGCTTCTATCTGTAGCCATTGTGCGGTTACTATGATGTTTGCTGTTATTTCGTTTAAATCTTTGTCCCAGCTGTCGAAAATATAGCCTTCGCGGATTGGGTCTTGGGGCGGAGTCACGCTCGTGCCGTAAACGATGTTGTCCTCCATGATATATGCTGTGTCGCCGTTTATGCTACCGCCATCTAGGTCAAAAACGACTAGGAATGTGGGGATTGGCTCGCATATCACGTTTACGAAAACATCACTGTCTATAATTATTGTGCGGACGTTGTCCTCGGTGCTGTCAATAACGGTACCGCCTTTTATTTCCCAGCTTGCTACTTGGTAGCCTGCATCGGGCGTGGCTGTAAATACCACGATTGTGCCTTTGTCTACTGTGAAGGGCGAGTCGGGGTAGCTGATATACTCTTGCTCCCCTACAACCACCCTAACAACCCTCCCACCCTCGTCCCATTCCACAGCACAGCCCACACTTTCCAACACCGCGCGTATAGGTAGCATAGTCCGTCCGCCTATTATTTGTGCGGGTACGTCTAGCGTGTGGCTTTCGCCATTCGTGGTAAAGGTGTCGCTACCCACGGCGATTATTACAGTGTCATTGTCACTGCGTAGCGTTACCTGCTGTGTGTCACGTTCCCATTCCACCACAAAGCCCAGCACCTCAAACACCCCACGCACAGGCACAAGCGTACGGCCACCCACAGCGACAGGAGCTTGGTCGGCAAAGTCTACCACCACGCCGTTTACGGCTACGTAGATTGGGTCGGTGGCTTGGATTGGGTCGGTTGCTTGGGTCACTGTTGCTAGCTCGATTGCGTGGATTGGCTCGGTGGCGTAGGTCACGACAATTGGTTCTTGCTCGTGAACGCCTATTGTTATGGGTTCGATTGATAGCTCGGGGTGATTGCGGAGCGTGTCAGTTATTAAATCGCCAATATCCTCTCGCGTTAAGCGTTTTTGTGCGGTCGCACTGCCAACAATTTCCGCACCTGCTACGAGTTGTCCGTTAGCTATTTCCGCATAATACCAATTGCGGGTATCTTGACAAAATTTGACAATATCGCCGTCAAGTGTTTCCCGCCATTTGAAAAATTCATCACCAAAATTTATGAGTGTAAGGGTTGTGCCGTCTGCTTGGGTTACGATAAATGGCTCGGGCGAAACAGGCACGGCTAAAACAGTTTTAATGGTTGTGTCCGTTATCAAAAGAGTAATAACAACGGCAATTAAGCACATACAAAACAGATTCTTTGCTTTTCTCATTGCAATCACCCTTCGGAGAAACGGGGCAACGCCCCTATCGTGCTTTTCTTAGCTCATTCCTCTGCATTTTATACATAAACTGTATAATCTGCTCCTGGTCTGACTCTGGCATCATAGCAAACCTAACGCCGTATTGATACGTAAATTTTGATTTTTCGGGCATATCGACCTTGGAACGGATAGAACCAAGCGCCACAATTAGCTCGTCGCCAAGCGGAATGGAAATATTTAGCAGTGTTCCCATCGGCAGGCTTTTGTTTGTGTAGATTTTTGTGCCGCCCGCGCTTAGGTCGGTTATTACGCCCTGCTCGCGCTCTGCCTTTTGGCCGCTTGTGTAAATTACGCTAAAGTTGACAGGAATAGCGCAGTTGAACCTAAACGCCGAGCGGCGTTGAATTTTTTCGCCGTCGTCGTCTATGTGGATTCGCACTACGTCAAAGCCGTCCACATCGGTATGGGCTACCAAGGTAGCCTTAAAGCAGTAAATAGCGTTGTCGGACATAAGCCGCAGACTTAGCCTGTCGCCTGCGTTCAGCTCGACAGGCCTATTGTTTTCAACAGGCGTATGCACAAGCACCTCTCGTTTTTCGGGTACAAAATCCTCTACCTTACAAACGAAGCCGCCAGCAGGGCTATCACTAGGGCGTTGAATCTGCACACGCACGCCCGATTTGAAATAGTCAATATACACCCGAACCTCCTAAAACCTAGGCAAACCGCCCTATTAGCTTCATTACAAAATTCTGAATATTGCCCTTTTTGCTTGCTTCCATATTTAAAAGATTTGCACACATTAGGCTATATTTATTCGCGCTTTCCGCAAAGGGATACTGCATAGACACAGGCCGCTGTTTTCTCACGGCGCGTACCAGGTACGAATCAAACGGAATATAGCCGAGGAAAAGCAATTTTATGCCAAGGAAGCGCGCCGATACGCCGTTCAGCTTTTCAAACACATCGTTGGCCTCCGCCTCGCTCATAACGCAGTTGATTACTAGCTTTAGCACGCCTATGTCGGGCATGGTCGCCTTTACCGACTTGATTAAGGCATACGCATCCGCTATCGCCGTTGGGTCGGGCGTAGTTACCACTATTGTGTCGGACGAGGCGCGTATAAAGTTTGTCACCGCGTTGGATATGCCCGCCCGCGTGTCGATTAAAATATAGTCAACTAAGCTGTCTAGCTGTATAAAGCCCTGTGTCAAGCGCGAAATTTGGTTGTCGGTCAAGTCTGTAAGCGCGGCCATTCCCGAGCCGCCCGACAAAAACATACAGCCCATAGGCCCTATGGTAAGCGCAGATTCCATGTCTACCGTGCCGTTCAAGACATCGGCCACGGTATACTTCGGCGCGACACCAAGCAGAATTTCCACATTTGCAAGCCCAAAATCCGCATCAATAATAGCGACACGCTTACCGAGCTTACGCATTTGGATAGCTAGGTTTATAGTAAAGTTAGACTTCCCTACCCCGCCCTTTCCGCTCGCTATAGAAATAACACGCGCGGACATAGTAGTCTTTATTTTTTCGGGCTGTGCGGCATTGTTGCTCTCTAGCATTAGCTCTCTAAGCCGTCTTGCTTGGTCTATTATCATTTTGTGTCCCTGCTTTCCGCGTAGGGGTGCGCTTCGCCCTCCACAAGGCCAAGCAGGGATTTTGCTACTTTATCTGGCTTGATGGCTTCCATATCGTCTGGTACATTTTGCCCAAAGGTTACATACGCCGCCTTTTTTCCCATCAAACAGCACAAATTCATAAGCGTGCCGAGTGCCTCTGCCTCGTCCAGCTTTGTGAAAATTAAATTAAAATCGGTTTGCTGGTCGAACATATTTACTATTTTGCATAGGTCATTGTATCTAGTTGTTATGCTTACCACCAAATACCGCTTGCTGTCGGGTATAGTGTCGAGCAGGGCTTTAAGCTCGCCCATGCTTTCGGCGTGCTTATGGCTTCGCCCTGCGGTATCTATTAGAACAATATCGCATTTGGCGCGTAATGCCTTTAGGTGTTCGTCCATTTCGCTTGCATTGTATACTACTCTTATATCAAGCCCCAAAATGTCGGCATAGGTTTTCAATTGTTCTACAGCGGCTATGCGGTACGTGTCGGCAGTAATCAGCCCGACCTTTAAATTGTGCTTTAGTGTCAAAACAGAAGATAGCTTGGCTATGGTCGTAGTCTTGCCTACCCCTGTAGGCCCCATGAACACGATTACCTGCGATTCGCCCTTTTTGCTAGTGTCAATCAAGGTAGAACCCTTTAGTGTATCAACAATACTGCTGTACACCGCCTTGATTAGAATACGAACGTCTACCTGGCTATCCTCGTCTACGCTTTCTAGCTCGCGTAGAATATGCTCCGCCACATCTGGCAGAACTTCTTGCTTAATCATTGTATCATAAAATAACTGCACCATGCTGTGTGCGTATTTTTGGTCTGGTTTTTTTGGCGTTTCCGCTTTGTTTTTTAGCTGATTGCTGTTTTCCTGCTCTATTTGGTTGGCGGCCTTTCGCGCTTCCTTTAACAAAATAGACATGGATTCCTCTATAGAGGAGGACGCGCTTGGCTTGCTTGCCTCTAGGTCGGTAGAAAGCGGCTTTTGTTCCTCACGCGCGGCGGGGGCTTTTGCTTCGGACTTGTTTATTAAGCCGATTAGCTCTAAATCGTCCTCGCACGCCGCTGTGATAATTACGCTCGGTTTTCTAAAAAACCCAAAGAAGCCTGTTTTAGGCTTTTGCTTTACGCTTATTATTGTTGCGCCCTCGCCCATTTCTTCTATTATAATGGGCATAAGGGCGGCCTCGCTCTTGCCTTCGTAGCGTTTTACCTTCATGTTACACTCACCATACCTACTGATTGGACTTCTGCCGTCTGGTCAATTTCGCCATAGCTCAATACGACCAAATCGGGGGCTATTTCGTCCACTAATTGTTTGAAATACATACGCACAAACGGCGATGTTAATATAATAGGCATAACGCCAAGTGACGTTAGCTTGCTTACCTCTTTTTTTAGGCTGTCGAATACCTTTTGGCTTAGCTGCGGGTCGATGTTTACGAAGCTGCCTATTTCCGTTTTTTGGATATTGCCTGTAAGCGCCTGTTCCAACGCAGGGTCGAGGGTGATTACCGTGTTTACGCCCTGCCCAAAGAATTTCTTGGAAATAGCGCGGCGTAACGAGGCGCGTACATATTCCGTAAGCATATCGGTGTCGCGCGTAATAGGCGCGTAATCCGCCAAAGTTTCCAAAATAGTCACAAGGTCGCGTATAGAAACATTTTCTTTTAACAGCTTGGAAAGCACCTTTTGTACCTCGCCCACGGACATATACTTGGGAATAAGCTCGTCAACAAGCACGGTATGCGTTTCCTTTACGTGGTTGATTAGCTTTTGTACGTCTTGGCGAGAAATAAGCTCGTGCAAGTGCTGTCTAACTACTTCCGTGAGGTGGGTGGCGATAATCGCAGGCGGGTCAACAACCGTATAACCCAACGCTTCGGCGCGTTCCCGTTGCGACTCGGAAATCCACATGGCAGGAAGCCCTGCGAAAGGCTCTACCGTTTCGATTCCGTCTATTTCTTCCTCTACATAGCCCGAGTTCATAGCCATATAGTGGTCGAACATTATTTCTCCGCCAGCTACCTCTACGCCCTTTATGAAAATGGTGTACTGGTTCGGGCTTAGCTTGATATTGTCCTGTAGCCTAATTTGCGGAATAATCGCGCCAAGCTCCAGCGCAATATTTCTGCGAATCATTACCACACGCTCTAGCAAATCGCCGCCTTGGTCGGCGGCTACGAGCGGAATTAGCCCATAACCAAAGCACAAGCGTATCATATCCACATCAGTAAGGGGAAGCATATCGTCGGGTCGGCGCATTTCTTCGGCTTCCACATCGTCCGTAGTAATTTCCGACTCTATAGACGAAAGCGTTTCCGAGGTGTTCATTTTCCGCGACAACATCATAAGCGCAAGCCCCGCAGGCACAAAAATGAACGACGGCATATTGCCGAAAATGCCAAGGAAAACAAGAGAAACACCTGTAATCAGCAGCACAAGCGGCCTTGCCAGTAGCTGCTTGGATAGCGAGCCGGAAATTTCTTCCTCTGCGGTAGCCTTGGTAACAATAAGACCTGTAGCCAACGCAATAAGAAGCGAGGGAATTTGTGACATCATGCCATCGCCGACAGTGAGCAAGCCAAAGTGGCTTAACGCGCCCCATACGCCAGGCGCTGCGGTTTCCACCATGCCAGTCATGCCCATGGCAGTACCGCCGAGCAGGTTTATAAACACAAGCACGATACTAAAAATCGCATCACCCTTGATAAACTTAACCGCGCCGTCCATTGCTCCGTAGAAGTTTGCTTCGTCTTGTATTTTTTTGCGGCGCGCCTTTGCTTCGTCCTCGTCAATAAGTCCTGTGTTGAGGTCAGCATCAATTGCCATCTGCTTACCAGGCATAGCATCTAGCGTAAACCTAGCGGTTACCTCCGCTACACGCTCCGAGCCTTTGACGATAACGAGAAAGCTCGCAAGCAATATTACCAAAAACAGGATAAGACCCAAGATAAGATTGCCTGCAACAACAACCTGCCCGAAGGTTTCAATAACACCGCCTGCGTAGCCGTCACGCAGAATAAGACGAGTGGTATTTATGTTAAGCGTAATTCTAAATAGCGTGGTTACCAATAAAATAGTAGGAAACATCGACATTTCCAATGATTCCTTTGCGTACAGCGCGTTAAGCAAAATAATTACCGCCAGCCCGATAATAACCATCAAAAGGAAGTCTACCATGGAGGCAGGCAGGGGCGTAATAATCGCAAGAACCATTGCGACTATGGCTATACCGATGAACATCTCTTTTTTCTTCATAATAGGCAAGCACCTCGGGAAAGGAATAAGGCATACGTCACACCATAGTATAATGCAATATTCCGTAATATGCAAAATTTTTTATTTAATAGGGTAAATTTATTGTAATCACGGCGTAAATGCGAACAATTTCCGTAGCTCCTCCTCCGAAAGCAAATTGATAAAGCTACCGCCCTCAGTAATCACCGAATCAATCAATCCTCGTTTTTTCTCCTGCAATTCCATGATTTTTTCTTCGATAGTGTCCTTGGCTACGATATTATAGACCTGTACGGGCTTTTCCTGTCCGTAGCGGTGGGCGCGGTCGGAGGCCTGCTCCATAACGGACGGATTCCACCATGGGTCATAATGGATTACCACGTCCGCGCCAGTCAAATTCAGCCCAGTGCCGCCTGCCTTGAGCGAAATAAGAAATAAATCGCGCTCGCCAGAATTAAAACGCTCGACCATTTCCATGCGTTCCTTAGATTTTGTCGCGCCGTCAAGGTAAAAAAACGGCACGGTCAGCTCGTCCTTGAAAAGCGCGAGCATTTTTGTAAATTGCGAAAACAGAAGTATTCTATGCCCCGAATCTAACGCCATTTGTATAATTTCTAACGTCAAGGCAAATTTGCCGCTTTCTCCGCCAAAATCTTCCAAAAACATGGCAGGGTGACAGCAAATTTGTCTAAGCCGCGTAAGCTGTGCCAAAATGGAAATAGTGTCCTTGTTTGCCGCCATTTCGTCAAACGCGCCGATAGCTTCAAGCAAATTTGCTTGATACAGCTTCTTTTGCTCGGGGAAAAGCTCGGCAGGCAACGTGGTTTCGTTTTTCTCGGGTAGCTCCTTCAGCACGCTCTTTTTTACGCGCCTAAGCACAAACGGCGCGATTTGTCTGCGTAGCCGTGCCGCCTTTTCTGTGTCGTTGTATTTGATAATCGGCGTTTCGTACATGCGCGAAAATCTGCCGTGGCTACGCAAATAACCAGGCATAATAAAGTCAAATATCGACCACAGCTCCGTGAGCGTGTTTTCAATAGGCGTTCCTGTCAACGCAAACCGTACATTGCCGTTTAACTGCTTTACGCTTTTTGCCGCCTGCGTGGTCGGGTTTTTTATATTTTGCGCTTCGTCCGCGATTACATACGAAAACTCCATGTTCTCGTAAAATTCTATATCTCGCTTTAGCATATCATACGTTGTAATCAAAACATGCGCATCGCTTGCCTTCAACAGCTCGCGCCGCTTGTCTGGCAAGCCAGAAATCAGCTGTGTTTTCAACTGCGGCGAGAATTTTATTATTTCGTTTTCCCAGTTATATAATAAGGAAGTCGGCGCGACAACTATTGCAGGCTTGGCTTTTTTGCCTAGCAGGTCGCTAGTCAAAAGTGCGATAATCTGTAGCGTTTTGCCTAGCCCCATATCGTCTGCCAAAATACCGCCGAAGCCATAAAACGACAGTGTTTTAAGCCAGCGATAGCCTGCCTTTTGGTACTCACGCAAAATTCCGCCCAGGCCGTTCGGCGTTTTGAAGCCAAGCGCGGAATTGTCCTTAAAATTAGCCAATAGCTCGTCAAAATTCTTGTCGCGTGTTGTTTCCATGTTTTTTGTTATATCGTCTACGTACAAGGCGCGGTACGAAGGGATTTCCAGCGATTTTCCGCGTATATCCTTCTTGGAAACCTCTAGCGCGTCCAAAAACTGCGCCGCGGCATTAACCGCCTCGTTGTCCAGCGTAATAAAACGCCCGTCTTTAAGGCGGTGGAATTTTTTCCTTAGGCGGTACGAATCTAAGGCTTCGAGCAGCTCGCCCATGTCGTACCCCGAATCCTGCAACGAAACCTTTAACAAATTACCTGCAAGCCGCAAGCCAACCGTAGGCGATTGTGCGCGGATTGTCTTTTTTTGTAAATCCTCGCTAACAAAAATTTCTGCACAATCGCTTAACGCCTCGATTGCGTTTTTTTCGTGCAGGAAAGAGTAGATTAGCTCGCTGCCCCTTAGGCGGAAGCTGTTTTCCTTTTTTTGTATGCGAGGTTGTTGCTCCTCGTGACGTTGTGTTGCTTGCTGTGATAGGTCGGCGAAATTGGAGGCGGCACCGCCGCCTTCTTGATTGAAGCCGAATGCCGTCAGCTTACGTTTTGTTATATATTCCGCAACTGGATTATTATTTTCGCCCTCGTAGCTAAACTCCACGCGCGCGGTAATGTCCTTATTGTCCGTATCAAAAAACATCTTTGTAACAAGCGCCGAGGCTGTATTTTCGCCGAAATCGCCAGAAGCCACGCCCATCTTTCTTAGGCGCGGCAAAACAACAGACACAAAACGCTGTTGTTCCTCGCCTGTAAACAAAACCCTTTTAGACGGCGATTCATCTATCGCCTTTAACAGCGAGTTAATCAGCTGTCCGTCCGCCCTACGCACACGGAAAATGTCCTCGCCTATGAAAAAATAAAAAAAGGTAACGCCCTGTAGCAAAAAATAGTCTATTTCCTGCGAATGTAACTGCGTAGCCCCATCAGAATCGCTTATGTGAAACACAAACGGCGGACGGTCGTCGGTTATTTTCATTAGCCGCGCCTCGTCGTTGTCAATTGTACATTCCAGCTCCTGGCAAATCGCAAAAAAATCGTCGGCATTACGCGGACTAAGCTCTAGCTCGCGGCACGAAAAAAGAGGGTGGCTCGCAAACTGAAATTGGCGGCTTAAACGCTTGCCGACCTCGGCGTACAGCGCGTCCTCATGCGTGATAAAGCCGATAAGAGCCTGCGATACCTCGTCAAATATTTCCTTGCGGTGCGTAAGCGTAAGCCCCTGCCCGTATGTCACCGTTTCGCCAGTTTTGAAGCTCTTTACAAAGCTGGCAATGCTTTTTATTACATAGCTTCGCGCATAGCCCACCGAAAAGGTAACATACGCGCCTTTCTTGGAGCAGGACAGGGACGGCGTAAGCCTTGGGCTATTTCCCTCGGAATACACGTCCTGCATAGGAAATTCCTCGTCTATGCCCTCGAAAATTATTTTTTCCAGATTGTTTGTCAGTCTTTGGGCGTGTATTTTCATTCTGGCTTCGGAAAATACGATATGGCTTCCCTCTAGCTCTGCAAAAAGCACCGCAACAACATGCTTACACGCACCGCGCCAAATAACGTGGCTTTGACAGCTACAGGAATAGCCAGATAGCGCGCCTGCACTATCCAGCTCCAAGGACACATTATAATTTTTATAGTTACCCTCTACAATGGAGCAAACGGTGATTGTGCCGTCCGCTCCCTCTGTCGCGGTGTACGACAGCAGCTTTCCCTCGCGGAAATACCGCTCCCCGCGTTCGTAAGCGTCAACATTGGAGCTTAAATTGAGAATCGCACCCTTGGTAATATCCGATTGCGGTGTAGGCATCAATCCACCTGCCTAAAGGATATGTTCGTCCAAAATAGTAATGAGCTTGTTTATTTCGGGCTTGGATATACAAGCGACCGCGCCTAGCCTTTCGCCCTGCTCGCGGTATTCCTCTGTGACAAGTGACGAAAACACGACCACGGGAAGCCGTTTAAAGTCCTTGTCCTCTTTTATTTTTCTAAGCAAGGTATAGCCGTCCATTAGCGGCATTTCTATATCGGTGACAACGGCGCATACATGCTCCTCTAGCGGGCCTTCGCTTCCTCTAAACCGCTCTAGGTAATCCCACGCTTCCTTTCCGTTGGACACCATTATTGCGTTCACAAAGCCAGCCTTTTCCATAGAGCCGAGAATCGAACGCTCCAGAATAGGGGAATCCTCCACTATGAGAATAGGCTTTGTGGAGCGGCTTCTCATGCCGAGCGAGTCTACATCGCTTGGCGAAAAGCCTAGGTTGGGGCTTATGTCGATTAGTATTTTTTCAAAGTCTACTATGGTAATGAGCTTGTCGTTGTGCTTGGCTATGCCTGTAGCCATGCCCTCCTCGCCGCCGTAAATGGTGGTGTCGGGCTTTTCTATATCAGACATGCGTATTGCGTCTATTGTTTCCACGCCGTGTACATGGAACGCCGTTTCGACATTATTCAGCTTGGTAATAATTAAAATATCGCGTTCCTCGTCCTCGGACGGAGGCAAGCCCATATAAGCCGCCAAATTGATAACCGTCATCGTTTCTGTACGCGGACGGAATATGCCCTCTACAAATGGGTTAGAGTTTGGCATAGGGGTAATGGGATATTGGCTGTATTTCATTATTTCGCTTACCTTGGCGACATTTATTCCAAAATGCCCGCCCGACACAACAAACTCCATAAGCTGTAGGGTTTGCTCGTTAGTGTCAACCATTTCGGGAATCCGTTTATTGCTGCTACCGACCATAACTGGATACCTCCTATTTCTCCGTACACAGGAAATAATAACATATATTTCATTCTACCACAAATAAAAAAAAATGGAATAGTTTTGTTTTTGTTTGTTTTAAACAAATGATTGTGTTAGAGTTAATTAAGGTGATTAGATTGAAGTATGAAAGTTTTTGTACCGAGGACACGCTCGGCCTTGCATACAAGCTAGGCAAGGCCGCAAAATCGGGCGATATTTACTGCCTAAGCGGCGACCTAGGCGCAGGGAAAACCGTTTTTTCCAAGGGCTTTGCGCGCGCTATGGGCTACGAAGGCATTACAAGCCCTACATTTAATATAATGAACGAATACAATGGCGGCGCGCTTCCGCTCTATCATTTCGATTTGTACCGCTTAAAGGACGAATCAGAGCTGGAAACCGTGGGCTACGAGGATTATTTTTATTCTGACGGCGTTTGCTTGGTAGAATGGGCGGAGCGCGCAATAAATTTTTTCCCTAAAAATGTTTTTTGGGTTACAATAAGCTGTGACGAAAATTACGGTAGCGACTACAGGGAGCTTAACATTGAAAATTACGGCGACACGTACAGGGAGTTAGACATTGAAAATACTTGCGATTGACACATCGGGCTTACAGGCAGGCGCGGCTATTATTGCGGCCTCTAATTCGTCGTACATAGTTGCGGGCGAAATCTTTTTGAATGCCCGAACAGGCGAAAAATCGTGGACACATTCGGAAATTCTTATGCCTGGCATAGAACAGCTTTTTACGCTAACTAGGCTAGATATTCGGGAAATTGACTATGTCGTTTACACGAGCGGGCCTGGCTCCTTTACGGGCTTGCGAATAGGGGCGGCTTCCGCGCTGGGAATAGCCCATGCGCTAAATAAACCTGCGATTGCTGTTCCTACTCTCGACATGCTCGCATACAATATTTTAAGCCCCGACTGCACAATCGTACCCATGATGGACGCAAGGCGCGGACAGGTTTATACTGCGGTATATCTAGCGGACAAAAACGCTAAAATTACTCGTGAAACAGAATTTTTGGCGTTGCCCGTAGAGGAAATATTATCTTGTCTAAACCATAATACGCGCGTTTTTTTTCTTGGTGACGGCGCAGACGTGAACGCGAGTGTTATACTGGAAAAGTTCCCAACGGCGATTTTTGCCCCTGCGAACAATAACCGACAGCGAGCGGCTTCTGCGGCGGTGTGGGCGTTGGAAAAAATTTTGGCAGGGCATACATTCCCTACACAGATAGAGCTGGAATATGTACGCGCGCCGCAGGCCGTAAGGGAAAAAAACAAATGCTGATAAAAAAAGGCGAAGCCTGCCACGTAGACCAGATGTACGAAATAGAGAAAGAAGCGTTTTCCATACCGTGGACAAAAACCTCTATAGCGTACGAAATATCGCAGGACATGTGCATTTGCTTTGTGGCGATACAGGGCGAGCGAGTAATAGGACATGTCTACATGCGGCATATTATGGACGAGGGCGAAATAATAAATATCGCCGTACGGCAAACCGAGCGAAGCAAGGGCGTGGCAGGTTTTTTATTAAAAGCTCTTTTAAAAGCCGCAAAAGAGTGTAATATAAAGAGCATTACCCTAGAGGTACGCGAAAGTAATTTTCCTGCAATTAGCTTATACAAAAAATTTGGGTTTACCAACCAAGGAATAAGAAAAGAATACTATTCCCAGCCGTTTGAAGATGGCATAATAATGGGTAAATATATGTAGGCAGGTGTTTTTTGGAATGAGAGAGCTAGACTGGAAAGAGCTAAAATATTTTTCAAAGCCGCAGAAAATTTCTAAGGCATTGTTGGAAAAGCCGCTAGAGCTAATCGGCCAGCCTAGAGCGGCGGAGGCGCTTGAATTTGGGCTTAATATGAAGTCGCAGGGCTACAATATTTATGTGTGCGGAGCGAGCGGAACAGGGCGTACATCGTTTGCGAAGGAGTACGCAAGGGCGATTGCCGCCAACGAGCCGACCCCGCCCGACCTTTGTTATGTCTATAATTTCAAAAACCCAAAATGCCCAAAGCTGTTAAAGCTGCCAGCGGGTACAGGCAAACGGCTTAAAGATGACATGAGCGAGGTTATTTCTCGTTTGTCCGAGGAGCTGCCGCGTAATTTTGCCGACAAGTCTTACGAACAGCGGAAAAACGAGCTTGTTAAGGTTTTACGCGCCAAGCAGGACGAGGTAATAAAGGAAATGTCTATAGAAGCACGCAAGCACGATTTTGAGGTAAAAAATTCCAGTAGCGGAATATTTTTTGTACCCATAGTGGAGGGCGAGGCCATTACCGAGGAACAATTTGATTCTCTTTCCTCGGAACAAAGAGAGGTAATCACAAAAAAGTCGGAATCCATTCAACAGCGCGCCGCCGAAGCCCTGCGAGAAATAAAGGATTTTGAAAAAACGACAAAAAAAGAGGTCGAGGAGCTAGATTTCGCGCTAGGCCTGTTTACCGTGGGACATCACATGAGCGACATACTGGAAGCCTTTGGCGACGAACCCGAGCTTTACGAGTATTTAAACGAAGTCAAGGAAAATATTTTAGATAATCTGGTAGATTTTGTCGCGGAGGAAAACGAGGAGGAGGACGTAATCCAGTCGCTTATGCCGTGGCATGGCAAGAAAAACATAGAGGACAGCTTGACAAAATACAAAATAAACCTGCTTACCGACAATAGCGAGCTAAAGGGCGCACCGGTGGTGGTTGACTACAATCCCACCTACACAAACCTAGTGGGCGAGGTAGAATACGATAACGAATACGGCAATTTTTCTACAGACTTTATGAAAATTAAATCGGGGCTTTTGCATAAAGCCAACGGCGGATATTTGATTTTGCAGGCGCAAGACCTCTTGGGTAGCTATCATTCGTGGGAAACACTACGCCGTACGCTAACCACAGGGAACATCATCACCGAGCCGCTCCGCGAGTACACAACGGGCGTAGCGGTAAGCGGAATAAAGCCCGAGGCTATTCCCGTAGACGTAAAAATAATTATTGTCGGCGGAAGCTATTATTATGACGTTCTTTATTCCTATGACGATTATTTTGAAAAATTATTCAAGGTGCGCGTAGATTTTGACTACGAAATGAAGCTAAATGACGAAAACATGTCGGAAATCGCTAAATTTATAAACCGTTATACCGAGCAGGAAAGCTCGTTGCCTTTCGCGCCATGTGCTATAGGGCGTTTTATCGAACATTCTACACGGCTTGCGGAGCGAAAAGACCGCTTGACCACGCGCTTTAACCGCCTTACAGAGGTCTTGGAGGAATCCATAGCGTGGGCGAAGCTGGACAACGCAAAGCAGGTAAAAGAAAAGCACGTAAAAAAAGCAATCGAAAAACGCCAATACCGCCTAAATATGTACGAGGAAAAGCTGTCCGAAATGATAGAGGAGGACTGCATTATGATTTCCACAGAGGGCGAAAAAATCGGGCAGATAAACGGCTTGGCGGTGCTGGATACAGGCGACCACACCTTTGCTAAGCCGTCCAGAATTACCGCGACCGCGTACATGGGCAAGGCGGGCATAGTAAATATCGAAAAAGAAGCGGACATGTCTGGCGCGATTCACGAAAAAGGGGTACAGGTTTTAATCGGCTACCTTGGGCAAACCTACGCAAGGGAGTTTCCGCTTTCCTTGAGCTGCCGAATTTGCTTCGAGCAGAATTACAGCGGAATTGACGGCGACAGCGCGTCCTCCACAGAGCTGTACGCAGTGCTTTCCGCCCTGGCAGAAATACCCATACGGCAGGACATCGCCATTACAGGAAGCATAAACCAACACGGCGAAATCCAGCCCATAGGCGGCGCAACGTACAAAATCGAGGGCTTTTTCGACCTATGCAAAAAGCGCGGTCTTACAGGCGCACAGGGCGTAATCATTCCCACAAGAAACATTCGCGACCTTGTTCTCAAGGACGAAGTAATCGAAGCCGTAAAGCAGAAAAAATTCCATATCTACGCCATTTCCCACATTGACGAGGGCTTTGAAATCCTTATGCGGCTCCCTGCGGGGCGTTTCCCCTACCCTGCCGATAGTGTGCATGGTAAGGTTTTTAGGAAGCTGCGTTCTTATCATCGGAAGGTTTTGAAGGATTAGGTTTTTTGGGTGGAGGGGTGGTTGGTGTGTTAATCAATGATAGTGGTTACTTTCAAATATTAGAAGATGTAAAGGCGCGGATTCACAGCGCGCAATATAAAGCCGTGCTTGGTGCGAACAGGGAGCAGATTATTCTTTATTGGAATATCGGCAAGGTTATTATCGCTAACAGCCAATGGGGGAATAGGTTCATTGATAACTTGGCGAGGGACATTAAAATCGAGTTCCCAGACGCAACAGGGTATTCGCCGCGAAATCTCAAATATATGCGGAAATTCGCAGAAATTTTTGGCGAGGACGAAATTGTGCCAACACTGATGGCACAATTAACATGGTCGCACCATCGCTTGCTTATGGATAGGATAAAAGACAAGGCGATAATGATTTGGTATGCGGACAAGACAGTTGAAAATGGCTGGTCTAAAAACATTCTTTGGAATCAAATAGATTACAAGCTGTATGAACGGCAAGCCATAGCAGAGAAAGCCACGAATTTTGAAGCTACGCTTGCATTGCCGCAAAGCGAATTGGCAATCGAAACACTGAAAAATCCTTATATTTTTGATTTTGTCGAACAACGCAAAGGAATTGTTGAACGTGAAATTGAACGTGAGCTTGTGGCTAACATAGCCAAAACAATCATGGAGCTTGGCACGGGCTTTGCTTTTGTAGGAAATCAATATCACTTGGAAATAAGTAAAAAGGACTATTACATCGACCTGCTATTTTACAACCTCAAGCTCCGTTGCTTTGTTGTTATTGAAATTAAAAATGTTGAATTTAAGGCAGAATACGCAGGTAAGATGAATTTTTATTTATCGGCAGTAGACGATATTTTGAAAAGAGAGCATGACAACCCAACAATCGGGATTCTCCTCTGCAAAGAACGCGACAAAATGACCGCCGAATATGCCCTGCGCGACATCAACAAGCCCATAGGCGTGAGCGAATACAAGTTGTCTGACTTCGTGCCGCAGGAGCTAGTCGATACCCTGCCATCGGCGGAGGATATAGAGAAGCGGATTAGGGATAAATTTAAAATAGAGGAAGATTGATTTTAAAGGGTGGCTATAAATGGAGGGGCTTGGGACAATATTCGCTATTTTTATAGCAATAGGATTAGCAAGATTGCCTATTTTCTTATATAATAAAATTGATATAATTAAAAAGATGGGGGGTTCATAAATGAAAGATTTAACAAATGCCGAATTTAACACAATTAGGGCATATATAAAATCCAATTATGGAATATCCCTAAGTGACGAGAAAAAAACGCTTGTACATTCGCGGCTTCGTTCTACTATCCAGGAGCTTGGCATGGAATCGTTTTCGGATTATTATGATTACCTGCTAAAGGACAAATCCGGCGAGGCGTTGACGCGCTTTGTTAATAAAATTACGACAAACCATACGTATTTTATGCGGGAAACAGAGCATTTTTATTATTTTCGTGATATAGTTCTTCCGTATATAGAGGAAACGTACGCTACACAAAAGGACGTACGCCTTTGGTGTACGGCCAGCTCGTCGGGCGAGGAGCCAGTTACTCTGCAAATGATTATGCAGGATTATTTCAAAAAAAGCCACGGCTGGAATACGCAAATGATTGCTTCAGATATTTCCGCGCAGGTTTTGGACAAAGCCATACAGGGTACTTACCCGACAGAAACCTTGGCAAACCTGCCCAAAGCGTGGACGACCGAATATTTTACAAAAATTGACTCCCAATTCTCGCAGGTAAAGCCCTCCATTCTCAAGGAAATTTTGTATCGGCGAATTAACCTCGTAGAGCCGTATCCGTTCAAGAAAAAAATGCAGGTTATTTTTTGCCGAAATGTAATGATTTATTTTGATACCGAAACTAGAAATAATGTTGTCAAGCGATTTTATGATATAATGGAGTCGGGCGGCTATTTATTTATCGGTCATTCCGAATCAATAAGCAATTCGGGGGCAGGTTTTACCTATGTCAAGCCCGCGATTTATAGAAAGCCGTAATTAAGTGTGATAAAGCACTTGTATTTAAGCGTTCTATGTAGTTTAATATATAGAGATATTGAGAGGTGACGATAGATGAACGATTTTGACAGAGAATCAATGCTGGAGATGTTTATTTTTGAGATGTCGCAGCTTATAGACCAGCTCGAAGCGGCGGTAATTCAAGGCGAATCGGAATATAACATCGACCAAATCAATGAGATTTTTAGGGTAATGCACACGATTAAAGGCTCGTCTGCTATGATGATGTTCGACAACATAGCGGGGGTAGCCCACTCCATCGAGGATTTATTCTACTATCTTCGTGAGGAAACCCCTAAAAATATTGACTACAAGCTATTGTCCGACCATGTTTTGAGCGGCGCAGACTTCGTTAAGGAGGAGCTGGCGAAAATTCAAAACGGGCAAAGCCCAGACGGCGACGGCTCAGAGCTTTCAAAGCAAATCAGCGGGTTTTTACAAAAAATCAAGGGCAAGCCCGTACAGGCCGCCGCCCCAGAGCCAAAAACGCCCGCACCGCCGCCGCCCTCCGAGCAGCCCCCACCAGAACCAACAAAAACAGGAACGGCAGGTGATAATATGCACAAGTACAGAATGAAAATCCACTTCCAAGACGGCTGCGAAATGGAAAATATTCGCGCCTATACACTTGTTCACAATTTACAATCCCTTGCCACAGATATTACCCACGAGCCAGCGGACGTAATAGACGAGGAAACCATTCCTATTATCCGCGCCAATGGGTTTACTGCGGAATTTTCCAGTAGCTATGATTATAATTATATCAATAGCCACCTAGCCGCGACCGTGTATCTGCGAGAGCTTATATTAGAAGAATTGTCCGCGCCTATGGGGCAAGTAGCTACTCCCCTACCCCAGGCCGCCGCAGATGTTTCTCCGCTTACGGTTGTCGCCGAGGCCGCCCCAGACACGGCGGCACATGTGGACACCGCCGCCAAAAAAGGCGCGCCCGCCAACATGATAAGCGTAAACGTAAGCAAGCTGGACACCCTGCTAAACCTTATGGGCGAGCTTGTTATTTCCGAGGCAATGGTAACGCAAAACTCCGAGCTTGACGGACTACAGCTAGACAGCTTCAACAAGGAAACTCGTCAGCTGCGGAAAATTATTACCACGCTACAGCAGACAGTTATGTCTATGCGAATGGTTCCGCTTTCGGCGACATTCTTTAGAATGCACCGCATAGTACGCGATATGTGCCGTCAGCTAAACAAGGACGTACAGCTTGACATAGTGGGCGAGGAAACCGAGGTAGATAAAAACATTATCGAGCATATCGCCGACCCCATTATGCACATTATCCGCAACTCCATAGACCACGGCGTGGAATCGCAGGAGGAACGCAAAACCACAGGAAAGCCAGCAAAGGCACGCGTTCTATTGGAAGCTAAAAACGCAGGCGGCGATGTTCTGATTATAATCAAGGACGACGGCCGCGGAATAAATGTAAAAAAAGTGCTGCAAAAAGCGAAAGCGGCAGGGCTTACAAGCAAGCCCGATGCCGAATACACCGACAGAGAAATTCAACAATTTATTTTCCTGCCTGGCTTTTCTACCAACGACCAGGTTACCGCGTTTTCGGGGCGCGGCGTTGGAATGGACGTTGTTTCCAGTAACCTGGAAATAGTCGGCGGCACTGCGCTTGTGGACTCTGTGCCTGGCGAGGGTACGACCTTTACATTAAAAATTCCGCTCACGCTCGCTATTATCGAGGGCATGAACGTGCTTGTCGCAGGCGCGCAGTACACAATCCCCATTGTTCACATCATCAAATCGTTTAAGGCACAGCCCGAAAACCTCTTTATGGACCCAAGCGGCAACGAAATGATTACCGAACGCGGCGAAATATTTAATATCGTGCGCTTGCATGAATTTTTCAATATAGACGGCGCGATTACCGATATTTGCGAGGGTACGCTAATAATGCTCGACAACGGCGAACACGTTGTTTGCCTACTGGTAGACGACCTAATCGGGCAGCAGCAGGTTGTCGTAAAGTCTATGCCCAAGTATTTCAAAAAGGTACGCGGTCTTAGCGGCTGTACACTTCTTGGCAACGGCGACATCAGCTTGATTATTGATGTTGCGGGGTTCTTTGATAAATAGGGAGGTTCTACTATGTCCATGTTAAACTTGCTCGACGACGAACGCCACCACGATGGCACAATAAAAGACCAGTATCTCACCTTTGCGATTGAAGATGAGGATTATGGCGTAGAAATCGCGTATGTAAACGAAATAATAAAAATACAGGCAATAACAAAGGTACCCGAAATGCCGAGCTTTATCGAGGGAATAATCAACCTGCGGGGCGACCTCATAGGCGTGCTTGACGTTCGCAAACGCTTTGGCAAGCCGCCCAAGGAATACGATGAGGAAACATGTATCATTGTTTTGACCTTCGGTGAATACACCTTGGGCATGATAGTGGACGCAGTACACGAAACGGCGATTATCCCCGAGGAAAAAATATCCGCGCCGCCAAGCGCGAAGCTGAGTTATGCTAACCAGTTTGTAAGGAATATCGGTAGAGTTGGGGACGAGGTTAAATTGTTGATGGACGTGGAGAGGTTTTTGGCACAGGATTAAGGGGGCGCAGCCCCCTTTTTTTCGTTGTACTGTGGTGGAGAGTGCGTTTAATCTATCCAGTGGCTAATTGTCAAGGACTTTTTAATCAATTCCATCAATGCAGAAAAATACAGCGAAACAAAATGCCACCCATTGCAAAAACAGTTGAGTGGCATTTATGGGCTTTCATACGGAATTGTTGTTCAAAAACCTACCCATTTATAGGTACTGGTTTATGTCTTACCTTATAAGGTTTAGTATTAGAGTGATGATTTTGTGCTGGAGTTGCTGGCACAAGAAATTGCCTTTTTCCTTCACCTTGCACTCTTACATGTGCGGCTACCATTCCATGAGGTACGGGTTTTCCAGTTAATTCCTCGTACTGCTTGCCGGCGTTTGGTTTATTATTAACAGTGCTACCCCTAACGTTTATTACTGTTGCCATTTTTTTGCTCCTCTCTTTTAATGATTTTCATGCCTATGTTTGGCGAGTTTTCTTCCTGCCTTAGATTTTACGGCAGGGGATTTGCTAGTTGACAGTTTTCTACCTGCTTCACTTACTTTTGGGGACGGGTTACATTTTTTCAATACATTATATCCTTTACTGTGTAAGGGTTGCCTCTTATTGATTTGGCAACCATTATATAATCGGCGTTGATTCAAGTCAACACTTTTATTGATTTCATTCAATGTACTGTGGTGGAGGATTGATGTGAAGCCTAATAAAACAATAATTTTTTTGATAATTGCATTAGCAACACTTGACCAAGGGATTAAATTGGTGGTTTCTCATTTCCTAACGGACGTTGAATTTTATGTAATTCCGAATATTTTATTTATCCAACCGTGGCAAAACGTCTATCGTGGTTCGATTCCAGCCCTGCTTGGTTGGAAAACGCCATTATTCCTATCGATTGTATGTACTACAATTGGGTGGGTGCTTATATGGGCGTGGTATAGATATATGAAATATTGCACGTTTAAGTGGGGCAAGTGGAACAATGTACTTACAGCGTATATAACTTTCTTTTCTGCCGCCTTTGTTTGTATACTTATTGACAATATGTTTTGGGGCGGTTCGTTGGATTTTTTAAATTTACACTTTACGCGTAACGATTATTTTATATTCGACACAAAAGATATATATGTTTTAATTGGGGTTATATCTGCACTTGTTTATATGGCTGCTTGGGAAATCTTATGGCTTAATAAGTTATCAAAAGAGGAGCTGAAGATAGAGCGGAAAAGAACGAGCGTTTTTAGATGGCTAAAGCTAGGATTGCCAGAAAAACCGAGAGAATGAATTGGGGCGTAGCCCCTTTTCTGCGCTGTAATATGATTGTTGATAGGGATATAATTCATTCCCCTCCAAGGCGGGGAATTTTATCTTGCAAAAACAGGACACTATTTGTACGACAAATAGGACGCTTGCCACAGCAGCAGAACAATGGCACAGAAAATGCTTATTATGCGGTAAAATCTAATCGGATAAATTGTTTACCGTTCGGCAAGTCATATTTTACTCTATTAGTAACCGTAAATCCATTTTCATTCATGGCGGCTATAATCGTATCTTCGTTTTCTTCTTCTCGTTGGTCGGCTAAAGCCTTAAAAACATATTCAAAACCCGATTGAGAAACCGCTACGCCATCAGGATTTACCTGAATAACACATGAAATAATTTGATTGCGCTTTGGCAAACCCGATACAATTTCGGAGAAATTATCAAGATGTATGTGTTTTATAAGAAGATTTGCAATTATTAAATCACATTTTTCAATGACTTCTACGGCTTGAATTGTTTCAGTCATTAAGTCTATCTGATAAAGGTTTAATTTTGGTTCTATTTCAGAAAATCTCACTTTACATTCTTCAAGAAATGCTTTATTTATGTCGATACCGATAATTTTAGACACATCGCATGATTCAATATGCTCTAATCCGTTTCCGTTTGTAATTCCTAATATGGCGACACACGAATCAGAACGTTGTTTTGCTGAAAGTAATTCAAATTGTTCTTTCATTATTTTACTTAACATTTGTGTTTGTGCCACGTTTGGATGTGACATATGCGCGTCATAATCATTCGGTTTAATTAAATGCCAAGCATTATTTTGCATAATATTTACCTCAACAGTATAATAATCGGCTAGGCTTAATAAAATTTCATAGCATAGATAAAAACTTCCGTGTTTGTAACAAACACGGAAGTTTTTATTTTTGCTTTAATTTGCCCGACTGTATAGGCTTGGAATGATTTTCTTGACTGTATAGGCTAGGGACGTTATTCCCACCGCCGAAAAGCTGTCAAGGCTTCGTGACGATTCTCGTCCGCCCGAAAGCTATCTCAAGGTTCGAGGCGACATTCCCACCAAGGGTCAGTCGAAAAAGCGGCACAAGCCGAAAGGCTCGGGACGACATTCCCACCACCGTACAGCGGAGAAAAGGGGCTATGCCCCCCTAGTTTACTAGGGTTACTATGAAGTCGTGGATTACATAATCTGGAATGGGCGCACCCTCGTCTTGTATGGTTGTAACTCTAAAGCCGTCATTAAACTGCGGCACTTCACGCCCTGGAGGGTCAGTGGGCGACGTAAATTCGACAAAAATATCATCGCTTACTAGCTCGTGGATTAAGAAGTTTCCGTCTGCATCAGCTTCTGATGTAAACAGCCAGCTCCACGGTCTGCCCGAAGCCTGTAATAACATGGTTGTTCCTGCGGGTGCTGTTCCGCGCGCCACTATTCTGTAGGTGTTTGCGGACGTGTTCATGTCCCATGGCGGATTAAACTCGTCGCCGAGGTTACGTCTAAAGTCAACAGCGTATCCCCATGAATCTCCGCGGTCATGTACACGGAAGCCCTTATGTCCGCCTGGCGCTTGCACTACGGTAAATTGTGGCTGTCCTGCGTCCATCATGTACCATGAGTTTGCGAAAATCGCGCCGCCGTTGCCAGTTTCGCCGATTTCCATTCCTTGGAAGCCCTCATCGTTTGCAAGTGTGTAAATTACTGTTTCGCCAGTTGGTATGGTTTGGTTTACGGTTTGTGCAGGTGGTGTTGGCTCTGGCACTTCCACCACGGTGTTGTCTGCTTCGACTGGGTCTGCTTCTGTTGGGTCTGCTTCTACTGGGTCAACTTCCGTTGGGTCAGCTTCGGTTGGGTCTGCTTCGATTGGGTCAACCTCTGCTGGGTCTGATTCTGTTGGGTCTGCTTCTACTGGGTCAATCTCTACTGGGTCTGCTTCTGCTGGGTCTGCTTCGGTTGGGTCTGCGGGGTCTACTTCAACAACGGGTTCTATTTCTGTATTGTCCGCAGGTGGCGGCGCTACTTCTGCTTGTGTTGGTACTGGTGTTGCCGCAGGATGTTCATTGCTACCACATGCCGCAAAGGCAAGCACTACTACTAAAATTACTGCTAAAAACCATGCTTTTCTCATTTTTGATACCCTCTCTTTTTTTAAATTCGCCTTCGGCGATTTTCATACACTAGGAAACTGCTCTGCGAGATGACATTCCCACCACAGTCCGCCGTAGAAAAGGGGCTATGCCCCTAGTTTCTTATTACTTCTAGCTCATAAATGTAATACACACTCGCGCCTGCTTCGCCCGACGGAGCAATCCTAATACGGTTTGTCGCGCCGTTTTCTGCCATTGTTTCGGCGTTAATGTTGTCGGCTACTACAGTAAATTCACCGTCACCAGACACGTCCACCGCCGCAAAACGGCCATAGGGCGAGTCCGTTCCCATAATATCCGCCGTAGAATCGGCGGGCGGCTCCTCGACCTTTCCGCTAAAGCGTATTGTGTAGGTGTGTTCGGCAGGGTTAAAGCCGTCCATGTTGTTTGTCATAATGTCAATCGTGTGCCAATCCTGCGTTCGGTTGGAAACGCGAAGCGCGAAGCCTGTTCCGTTCGGGTTTTCCACGATTGTAAAATGCGGATTTCCTGCGTCTTGCAGGTAGCTTGTTCCGCCCAAAATCGCCCCGCCTGCGCCAGAATCGCCAAGCGAACGGTTTTGTAAATGCTCGTCAGTCGCAAGCGACCACAAAACATTTTCGGGTCTTTCGGGTATTACAACAGGCGCAATGCGTTCTATTCTAAGAATTTCCAGCTCGTGGATTTCTAGGTCGGCGGCGTTGTTTGCGCCTACGCGTAGATGTCCGCGTTCGCCTGCGTTTTCAAGCACTCGCTCGTTGATTATGCCTGTCAAGACAAAATCGCCTGCCGAGGCTTCCTGTGTAAAGAATGTAGCGTGCGGCGAATCGCCCCCTGTTACGGTTATGCTTCCCGCGCGCGCGATATTACCGCTCACGAGCAGTACATATGAATAATCGGCGGTATTAAGCTCTAGCTCGGGCGTGATAATGTCTACGGCGTACCAGCTTTGCTCGCGGTGAGTAAGCCTAATGGCGTTACCGCCCAAGGGATTTTCCACTATGCGGAAGGTCGGATTGCCCGAGCCAACAAGATACGGCGAAACGAAAACGTCCTCACTGCCGCCAGATGTGCCTACGGGCAGCTCTTGCAGCTCCTCGTCCGTTTCAAGCGAATACACAACGGCGAGCACGCCCTCGGGTCGTTCCGCTCTTTCGCGTACCACGGTTTCCACAATGGGAGCTTCCTCGATTGGTGTTTCCGTTGACGGCGTTTCTGTAGCAGGTGTTTCTGCAACTGGCGTGTCGTTGCTTGTGATATTTGTGTCGTTATCGGACTCTGTTCCGCCGCAAGCCGTAAACGCCAAAGCCATTACTACTAACGTAAGAAACAATAATTTCTTCATTTAGCTACTCCTTTATTTGGAAGCTGTCCCCGCAGCCGCTCAATGTCGTCTTGGAAATTTCCGCCAATCCGACATTTCGGGCTACGGGGAACAACCTCTTATACCCATGCGAAGCCGTAGCAAGTACAGCTTCGCTTCAAGCCTAAGCCTAAGGAACCTCTGAAAACTCAGCCGTTCGCATATGTCGCTTCTCGGAAATCCGCCTACTGCCGCGGATTTCCTGCGATGCGACACAGCTCACGGTGAGTTTTCGGAGGTTGCCTTTATTGCATAGTAATAGTCACGCTAGGCAACGCGGCGGCAATTTCCGCGCCGAATGATTCCGCTACAAAACGCGCAGGAACGAAGGTACGTCCGCCTACGATTACAGGAGTACCCATGTTTACGCCAGAAGCGTCACTAAGAGCCACGCCTATGGGCAAATCAATGGTTTTTCCGCCAAGGGTAAAATGCGCGATACCCGAATTTCCGCCAGATGCGGGAGTCCAGTCAACTGACGCGCCGATTTCCTCGCCGATAAAACGGAACGGAACCATTGTTCTGCCGTCTGCGATAAACGGAGCGGCATCAAGCGTTCTCGCTACGTTATTTACGGTTGCGGAGGTGCTGTCGATTGTTAGTTGAATTACCACTGCTCCTGTAGGCACTGGGTCGGGAGGTGGTGGTATAGGGTCGTTGTCTTTCGGAGGAACAACTACTGTAGGTGCAGGAAGTGCAGGAATAGCCGTACCCGAGGGAACAACCACTACTTGATAAATGCTAAAGTTGTTTCTTGTGTCGGGTGGGCGTACTCTGATGTTTCCGCCGATTGGGCCCGCGTACTCGCTGTGAACCTCGCCGCCCTCTACAATAAATGTGCGTATTATTTCAAAATTGCCGTCGTCGTCGGTAAATTCGGCATCATCGAGCCAGCCCCAAGGAGAGGAAGAACCTGCTAACGCAAATTCTGGATAATCGTACTCGCCCTCTAGCTCGATATTTCCGACTACCATAATTTCGTAAACGCCGTCATTAAGCCCAAGCTCGCGCCAGAGCAGGTCGATACCGTCCCACTCGTTTTTGCGTTCGGTAAAGCGTAGCGACCTGCCGCCGTAGGGGTTTGCCTGTGCGGTAATAACAGGGTCGCCTGCGCTTGTAAATACGTCAATGTCGGAAATGGAAGCGTCCATTGTCGCACCGATATTTAAGCCCTTAACCTGTATATCGTCTAACAACGAGTAAAGAACTCCGCCTGCAAAGGTTTGCTTGGTGTTTTGTGAAACCGCTTCTCCGCCTCTTACAATTCTGATGTCTGTTATCTCAAAATTTGATGTAACAGCCGCATCATCTTGTGCGTGACGTACTCTGATTGTTTCGGGGTCAGCCGCCGCCCAGTCGCCTGGAACTGCGGTTACGAGATGTGCTGGCGTAATTCCTAGGGCAAAGGAATAGGAATCACCTGCGTTAAGCGCGGCAGATGTAAGCCAAGAGGGTTGGTCCCAGTTGATTCTGCCTTGTCTAACCACGATTCTTGCGTTTGGCGCAACGCCCGCAGGTCTGCGGACATCAATAAGCACCTGGTCGCCGTCCAAAATTCCTAGCTCGGCAATGTTTAGGTCTAGCCCGCGCCAGTTGTCCGTTCCGTCGAGCGCAACGGAAAGCGTGTTGCCTGCCGCAACTGTTACCGTAGCCCCTGCGCCCACTAGCCCAGTGTTTTCGGGCAGCTCGTCACCCGCAGAAAGGCTATTTGCGGAAATATAATTTGCCAGTGAAAAAACAACCTCCTCCGCCGAAACCGCAAGCGGGGTCAATAATGCCATAACCAAGGAAAGGCATAGCACAACCGAGGCTGTACGTCTTGCAAAAGTCTTTTTCATACACTTCCTCCTTTTTCTTCATTTTGAAAAATTATACACTCGCTAAAAGAACCCAAACATGGATTTTTTAACGAACGCTTGTAATTATTAAAGCTGATGTCTGTCTGGGTTGATTAAAATTTTACAATTTGGTTACATCGCGGCTTTGCCGCTTTTCTCCGACTGTCATATGCGGGTAAAAAAAAATTTTTATCCGCGAAGTATAATATTGTTTTAAACTGGTAAATATTATTAGTGTGACCTTAAACATCGTTTAAGGAACAACTAAATATCCCCCCTCAAAGCCCGACCTCATCCCCCCCCCCCTGAGGTCGGGTCTTTCTTTTTAAGACTTATTTTAATGTATACCACTTACCACAAATACATACAACGCAACTATTGCCAAAATCAAAGCATAGTCCAGCAACGCAAATTTTTTGCTCGCAGTCTGTCCAGTTTCTTCCAAAACGACCTCGCCCCGCTCCGCTTCTTCCTGCGTAGCTTCCGCAATAACTTCCTCCCCTACCCCCTCCTTACCCCACAAAGCAAACCGCTCCAAATTATGCTGCCTAAAATAATAAAAAATAAACCCTGCAAATATACTCGACACAAGCAATATCGCGCCAAGGAGCGAATACTGAATAATTTCCATTATTTCCGTATTTTCAAGCCCTTCTACCACTATTTCCATTTCCTCGGTATGCGTGTCCATATACCTAGACAAAAAAACCATAAGCGACACCTGGCTTGCGTTCACGATAAAATGCGAAATTATGGCGGCGCGAATACTTTTTGTCAGATGTACAATGTACGCAAAGAATATTCCCATGGCGAACGCGTACAGGAATTGCTGTGGATTAAAATGAAGTATTCCGAAAAACAGGCCGTTGAGCAGAAGCATAACAGCGAGCGGCTTTTCCTTGAACGTAGACTGAAAATAGCCGCGGAAAACGACCTCCTCACAAATGGCAGGCGTAACCGCCATTCCCATAATCAACAGTGCCAAGGGGTAATCGGCTTTTTCTAGCAAAAGCTCGGCGACTAGGTTCGGGAAAAAAAGTGAGCCGACTAGCGAAAGAGCAGACATGGCAGGCTGTAAAAAAATGCTTAGCCCTACAATATATATTAAATTGGTTGTGCCTAGGCGAATATGCGGCAAATGCAGATTTATGCCCTCGCGGAAAAACAAAAGCCAAAGCCCGAGCGGAACAAGCAGCGTAAGCACCTGATACACAAGCATAACCAGCGGCGAGTCCGCATCATTAAACAAAGGAAGCAGCCGCCCAAAAAGGGCAGAGCCTACCAGGAAAAAAACCAAGATGTAAAGCATAAACACCAAGCCACGCCTATGCGCCATTTATAAGCACCTCCACTGCCCTTGCTATTTCATAGATACGTTCTGTATTCAAAATTACACACAAATAGACATCACTTGTGTCTATATATAATCGCTCCATAAGCGGCGAGCCTGCTAGCGAAATCGCCCAAACAGAGGAGTCCGCCCAAATAAGCCTTTCCTCGTCTATGGACGGCAAAAGCCCTAAAACCTCGTCGGCAGGGCGTATTAAAAAATTCTCCGAAATAAGCCCCTCTGCGCCCTGCCTTGTGGTGATAAGCGCGTCTATTGCGTTCATTTTGTGCAGTGCGAGAAAGCGCGCCTGTAGGCCGCTGTTCTGCCTGCGGTCGTTCATGTTAGTATAATCGGTGATTAAAACCTCGTGGCGTTCGGGGTTTTCCACTATTACGTCCAACGCCTTTTGTAGCTCGTGCAGCTGTAAAAAGTCCGCCTCCACTTCAAACCACGCAATATATAAATATGTGCTAGGGCGCGGATTTACGAGCGAGTTAATAAGCATAGCCGATAATAACACAATCGCCGCAAATGTAAAAAGGTGTACACGATAATATTCCCAAATATACCACCGTTTGTCCTTAAACGACATTTTGCGGAGCTTGTCCATCTCGGTTTTTACAAAAGCCCTCATAAATAGCCCCCCATAAGCCCAATCGCGCGCGGCAATGCGTCCTTGGAGCTTTTCCACGGCTCGTCTGCGTTGCGGTGGTCAAATTTTAGTGTAAACCATTCTAAATCGTTTTCCATTTCCTTGAAACGCGCCATTTGTGCGGGAAGAATTTCGTCAAGGAATTTTTCGCGCCTTGTGCCGCTTAGATTTTCTACTGCGGCAAGAAGCGCGATAAAATGCGGCAGGCAGTAGCCTTTTTGCGAGCTAATCAGCCGCGCCTCGTCCCCTGCCCTGCCCCAAAGGTAAAAAAACGTGTCGATATATCGCAGAAATGTGCTTTCGACCCTTTTACAAACGTAGCAATCGTTATCTACATTTTGCAAATGGCTTTTTAGCTTGTTTAAAACGCCGCCCCTGTCCTTTGCAAAAAGCGTGGCAGGAATACGCTTTTCCGTGATGTCGGTCAAATCCTTGACTAGCCGCTGTACGTGAGTATGTAGCATCAGCCCAAGCCCAAGACGGTTTTGTTCCTTATATATAGCTTCCAAATGCTTTTTGCAAAAGCCTGTTTTGTTTGTTTCCATGCGAATATCGTCCTCCATGTATGCAGGCCCTGTAATGAACTGAATCGCATCGCGTTCGAGCTTGTCTAGCATAACACAAAAGGCACAGCCCTGCGGCTCTCGCAGGGCATCAAGCACTGGTATGGTGTGTATGTGGTCTGGCATGGGGCTAGCCTCCTTAGAATTTACAGATTTTTTGCGTGCCTCGCACGGTTTCGTAGGGGACGGACTTGTCCGTCCCGAGGTTACCTAGCTCTGCGTTAATGGACGTTACCTGCCCTGCATATTGCAGGGTTTTTGCGTACCTCGCACGTATTACGTGCGTACCTCGGGAGGGATAAATCCCTCCCCTACAAAAAACACAAAACACGTACGGTTTTTGCACATATCGCACGGTTTTTGCGTATCCTGCGCGGTTTTCACGTCCCACACACGGTTTTTGCGTATTTTGCACGGTTTTTGCGTGCCTCGCACGGTTTCGTAGGGGACGGACTTGTCCGTCCCGAGGTTACCTCGCTCTGCGTTAATGGACGTTACCAGCCCTGTGTATTGCACGGTTTCCGCGTGACTCACACGTATTCCGTGCGTACCTCGGGAGGGATAAATCCCTCCCATACAAAAAACAGAAAACACGTACGATTTTCGCACACATCACACGGTTTTTGCGTACCTCACACGTATTGCGTGCATACCTCGGGAGGGATAAATCCCTCCCCTACAATGGCACTATTATACCCTCAAAACTCGGGTAAAACCACCTCAACTTGCTTTTCCGTAATCTGCCCGAAATATTCATTAAGGATTTTTTCCAACGAGGTCTTGAAATCGTGGCGTTCCGCGCTTGAAAGTGCCGAAAGTAAAACCTCGCTATAAAAATCTGTGCCGATAAAAATTTTTACAGTGCCTAGCGTATCGCCTTTTTTGACGGGGGCTTTGGTAGAATCGGGTACGGAAACCTCGGCGTACAAATTTTTCTTGTCGTTTTCGTCCATGGGAATACGCAGGGTTTTATTGTACGCAAAGTCAACGGAAGCCGTGCGCGAGCGCGTTATCGGCATAGTACCCGCCAGCGTGTCCGCCGTAATTACCGTCACAAACTCAAAATTGTCAAAGCCGTGGTTCAAAATGCTTTTTGTGTCTACCCATTTTTGCTGTTTTCCTCGTTCGCCCCAGCCAGAGCCGAGTACCACGGAAATCAACTGCATATCGTCACGCAACGCCGCGCCCACAAAGCAATGCCCAGCCTTGTTCGTGAAGCCTGTTTTTACGCCGTTCGCGCCTGTAAATTCATGGAGCAAGCGGTTTCTGTTGGTGAACGCGTACTCGCGCCTGTTACTGCTAAATGAAGCGTTTGGTGTGTTTGTAAGCGCGATAAAGCCAGGGACTTGTAGGGCGTAGCGCGTAATCGCCGCTAGGTCGTACGCGGTGGAATGATGTTCGCCCGAATCTAAGCCGTTAGGCGTTTCAAAAATAGTGTTTAACGCGCCTATTTGCCTTGCTTTTTCCGTCATTTGCCGACAAAATGCCTCTACCGTGCCAGACAAATGCTCCGCAATGGCTACCGCCGCATCGTTTGACGATTCCAGCATGAGCGCGAGCATTAAATCCTTTAGCCGTACCTCCTCGCCCGTGCTTAAAAACATTTTCACCTTGGGTGCGGCGGCGGCTCTAGCCGAAATTTTTACAATTTCATCTTCTCTGCCGCTCTCTAGCGCGAGTATTGCCGTCATTATTTTGGTTGTGCTTGCCATAGCAAGCGGTGTATGTTCGTTTTTTCCCCACAAAACGCGCCCTGTTTCCGCGTCCATAAGCACCGCGCCATGTGCCGCGACCTCGGGAGCGTGTTCCTGCGCGTAAGCATTTCCACATAAAATAAATACTGCAAATAGGACAAAAAGTTTTTTCATTGTAATAACCACCTCGCATTTTTTCGGGTTTATTTTGTTCAAAACGCACGGAAAGTATTCGTTTTTGTTAGAGTTATATAAATTTATACTTTATCCTCTTGAATGTTATGTAAAAAAGCGGTACAATGTTTTTACATTACTAACATTATGGAGGAAGAATATGAGTCGAAAGCCGTTATTGCTTGAAAAATGGGACTTTATTGTTCTGCTTGGTGAATCGGGCGGCGGAAAGGGAACGCTTGTACAAAATATTATTAAATATTGGATTTCTGACTTGCGTTCGGCGAGTATGGGCGATATATTTAGAAAAAGAGCGGCAGACGACCCTGAGATTAAGGAATTGACAGAAAAGGGTATTTTGGTCGATGACGACATTACCTGCGCCATGTTTAGGGAGTTTGCGTTACAAAATGCGCCTGGGCTTATTGACGGCTTTCCGCGAAACCGCGCCCAAGCCATTGACCTTATTCGCTTTGCCAAGGAAAACCACTGGCGGGTACTGGTGGTGGACATCACCTGCGGTATCGAAAAAATAATCGAGCGGCTTTTGGCGAGGAAGCGCGCGGACGATAACCTAAATATCGTTTACAAACGCCACACAGCCCACAAGGAGAAGCACCCTGCCGTTATGGAGGAGCTTCGCACGCGCCCAGATGTTTTTGATATAATTACCCTAGACGGCAACCATAATTCCGAAATTGTTTTGACATCTTTTTTAATGAGTGTACTGCGGCTTGTTGATATGTTATACTTCTACGACATGAAAAACATAGACACTACCTTTAAGGTACAGGGCGACGAAACAACAATAAATCCTGCTATAAACAGGTGGGTATGCGGATTTCTAAAAAGCATACAAAATAAACTAGACGAACAAAAAAAAGGTGGGGACAGCCAATGAGCGGAAATGAAAGACGTATCAATGCGCGTACATCTATGCTAGACGTAGATGTAAAGGTCAGCAGAGATGGGTGGATGGACTGGGAGGTCGTCGAAACAGAGGACATCTCTCTCACAGGCATTAGGTTTGTGGCACAGTCCAAGTTTAGCAAGGAAGAAAAAATTGTTCTTCGCGGCGTGGTAGCCGACGATGTCCGCAACATGGACATTTCATGTGACGTAAACATTGTTTACATGAGCGAGCTGCCAAACAAGAGGTTCTTGTACGGCGCGAGCCTGAGCAATTTGTCCAAAATGCAAGCCACTTGCCTTGGTCTGTTTGTAGAGCTGATGGTGCTGAAGCACCCATCTAGCCTGGTGACCTGATGCAAAAAAAAATCGCGGTAGCAGGAATAGGCTATGTAGGGCTTTCCAACGCTATACTTCTTTCACAAAACAACACGGTTTATGCTGTTGACATTAACGCCGAGCGCGTAGAAATGCTTAACAGCAAAAAATCGCCGTTGGATGAGGCAGCCATACAGGAATATCTGGAAAAAAGCCTAAGCCTAACAGCTACAACCGACTATGAAGCCGCCTACAAAAACGCCGATTTTGTTGTTGTATCGACACCTACAGACTACGACCCAGTGAAAAATTCGTTCAATACCTCGTCTGTGGAAATCGTCATAAGGCAGGTACGCGAGGTAAACCAGAGTGCGGTGATTGTAATAAAATCCACCGTACCCGTAGGGTTTACCGAGCGTAGCGTGGAAAAATATGGCGGTGTTATTTTATTTTCGCCAGAATTTTTACGCGAGGGCAGCGCGCTATTGGACAACCTCTACCCCTCGCGGATAATTGTCGGGCGAGCCGAGAACGACAAAAACGCCGTCGAATATGCCGAGCAATTCGCACAGCTTCTTGCGGAGGGCGCGCTAAAGACGGACATTTCCATTCTTTTTATGCCCACCACGGAAGCGGAAGCAGTTAAGCTGTTCGCAAACACGTATTTGGCGTTGCGGGTATCATATTTTAACGAGCTTGATACCTACGCCGAGGTAAACAACCTAGATACAGCCAGCATAATAGAGGGCGTTGGCTTAGACCCAAGAATTGGAACGCATTACAATAATCCGAGCTTTGGCTACGGCGGCTACTGCCTGCCCAAGGACACCAAGCAATTATTGGCAAACTACAAAAACGTACCCGAAAATTTAATAGAGGCAATCGTCAAATCTAACAGCACACGCAAGGATTTTATCGCCGAGCGTATTTTGGAAAAGGCGGGCTTTTACGCCACCGACAAGGGGCGCGGCGGAATATCTGGCGAGAGCGTAACCATAGGCATTTACAGGCTCGCAATGAAAACAAATTCTGACAATTTCAGACACTCCTCGATACAAGGCGTAATGAAACGCGTAAAAGCCAAGGGCGCGGAGGTGGTGGTGTACGAGCCAACACTGCCGCCCGCCGAGAAATTTTTCGGTAGCAGGGTTATAGAGGATTTAGGCGAGTTTAAAGGTATGTGTGATGTTATTGTGGCTAATCGGTATGATGGCCTGCTTGATGATGTTGTGGGTAAGGTTTATACTCGGGATTTGTTTGGGAAGGACTAGGGGGCATAGCCCCTTTTCGCCGCTGTATTGTGGTGGGAATGTCGTCACGAGCCTTGACAGCTTTCGAGCATATAAAAAGGCACAGGCTCACGGCATTTTTTGCCGCATACCCTGTGCCTTTTGTTTGCTAGAACTCACTTGTTGAACCAAGCGCAGTTTTTACATCTTTCTGGCATATTTTTTTCCGAATTTACCGCTAAACGCAATTCGTTATATCTCGCGCTTTGCCATACCTCGCGGAATGTTTTGTCGCTGACATTTCCAGCAATTTCACCGCCGTTACAGCATAAAAACACATCACCGTTGTACGCTATGGAAGCGTTGATAAAAGGGGCGTTACAGCTTGTATCAACAATAAAATCATCCTTGCTTACATATTTATTCCCCCACCATAAATAATCGCCAACCTTTGTTGGGTATAAGCTGTTAAGCATACCGTGATTGTCGATAAATTCTGCTGTTTTTTCTATTTCTGACCGCAATTTGTCAGTAATCTCAACCGCGCATTCGGCGGGAGCGGTTACAAGCCCATAGCCCATTCGCCTTATCCCCAGTGAATAAACAAGATGGGCAATCGCGAGGAGTTGATGTTGGTTATCCCTTTGAATGGACGTATAGATTTCGGGGGAGCTAAAAATGGGTTCATCTTCATATGCCTTTGCGAGGGCTTTTAATCTGTCACAGATAAACTCAAAATTTGCACCGCGGCGAATATCCTCGAATGTTTCTTTATCCGCGCCGTCAAAGGAAACAATCACAAAAATATCTCGCCTGCGTAAAAAATCAATCATGTCGTCCGTGAGCAACACCCCGTTTGTTGAAATGTCGATTTTGCAGTCGGCTCTCTTTTTGGAGCAGATATAACTGATGCGTTCGCGAAAATCTTTTAACAGAAGCGGCTCGCCCCAGTTAAAAAGCGAATAACTACTCACATAAGGGGCTGTTTCGTCAACTAGACGGCAAAACAAATCCAAAGGCATTGTTTTGCCGCTAATTTCAAGCCCGTCACGGCACATTTTACAAGAAATGTTGCAATCCTGTGTTAAATCAAGGTATAACTTGTACGGATAGTCGGGTGTTATCTGCCCGCCAAAGCAAGCCTGCATTTGTGCAAAGCTGTTATTTGTATAAAATTTCATAGGGTTTCTCCTTGATAATTGGGGCGTGTTCCCACAAAAATAATACAGCAATTCCGCTATTCAGTAAATAGCGAAATTGCCTTAATCTGTGGTTTAATGAATGATTTATTCAACACGGATTTAAAACTAAAGAAATTGCACGCTTTTGCCGTTCGTGCGTTTGTCGTGTAGGGGACGGATTTATCCGTCCCGAGGTTGCCTCGCTCTGCGTTGGTCGGCGTGCGGTGTTGTCTAAGAAAACCACTGACACCTTACTGCCTGCTTAATGGACGTTATCCGTCCCTAATTGACGAGCGTGCATACCTCGGGGCGGACAAGTCCGCCCCCTACAGAAAACCTGCAAATTGCCTTAATCTGTGGTTTAATGAATGATTTATTCAACACGGATTTAATGGATTTTCACGGATTGTGCGGATTCGTTCGTGGGTAAATCCGCTTAAATCTGTGTAAATCCGCTAAAATACGCGTTATAATAAAAAAAGCACAGGCTCGCGGCATTTTCGCCACAATTCTTGTGCTTTTTTATGCACGGAAACGCCCCCAAGGCTCGTGACGACATTCCCACCATAAGCAAACCCCTACAGTAAAGGCTCGTGACGACATTCCCACCAAGGCACAGCGGTGAAAAGGGACTGTGTCCCTATGCCCCCCAGCTTGCATCTGACATTTCCTTGCGTAGCTTGCCTAACGCCTTTTTTTCGATGCGTGATACATAGCTGCGGCTTATATCTAGCTCCGCCGCTATTTCGCGCTGTGTCATTTCTTTCATGGTCGGGCCAAGCCCGTACCGCATAACGATTACGATTTTCTCGCGCCCATGCAACACCCTGCACAATATTTCGTACAGCTTCTTTAGCTGCATTTTTCCGCTCACCTGTTCGGATATTTCGTCCTTATCGTCCGCGAGCTTATCCTCTATCCGTACCTCGTTTCCCTCGTGGTCTACGCCCACTATATCTTGCAGATAAATGTTACCTGCGTTCTTTTTTAGGTTTCTTAGGTACATAAGAATTTCGTTGTCTATACACCGTATCGCATACGTGGCAAGCCGCGTCCCCTTGTCGGGGCTGTACGTGCTGATTGCCTTGATTAGTCCGATTGTGCCTACCGAGATAATGTCCTCGGCTTCCTTTGCGTGGTTGCTGTACTTTTTTGCCACATAAGCTACTAGGCGCAGGTTGTGTTCTATGAGAATGTTGCGCGCGTCCTCGTTGCCCTGTGCGTATTTTTGCAGGTATTTTTTTTCTTCGTCTGCGGAAATCGGCTTTGGAAAGGAATTGCCGCCCGCCAGATGTCCAAACAAAAAAAAGCCCTGTAACATCTGTACTAGCCCGAAAAACATTTGTGCCACCTCCCGTACAGCTTGGGAAGGAATCCTCCCTCGCGCTTTTCATTTTATGCGGAGGGGACACTTTGTGTGTTTGGACTTAAAAGAAATTTTTTAGCTGTCGGGCTACTTCCTATCCAACGACCGTATACGCCGCCGCAGTATAAAGCCCTGCAAATGCTTGCTTAGCTTTTCGCGTAATACGGCCTCGTCTACAGGCTTTACCATAAAATCCGACGCGCCTATTTGTACCGCCGCGTATACATTGTCGTTTATGGCCTCCGAGGTAAGGAAAATAATGGGCGTGTCCTCATGCTCGCTAAGTTCTCGTATAATCGAAACTAGCTCGTAGCCGTTTAGCACTGGCATTTGCACATCTAATAGGAACAAATCGGGCGTTACTTTTTTGAGCACCTCTTTTATTCCCTGCGGCGACGGCATGGTGTACACAGTAAAGTCAGTTTTTAGTATTTGCTTAATGGCCTCCAGTATGCTTGGGCTATCGTCCACGGCAAGGATTATGGGCTTTACGGCTTCCTTTTTGTGCGGGCTTAGCTGTGCCTCTATGCTGTCTATTAGAGCCTCGTTAGTTACTGGCTTTGTCACATAGTCTGCCGCGCCTAGAGCCATAGCCCTAATGGCGCTTGGCTTGTCGGTTTTGCTCGTAAGGAATATGACTGGAATGTCGGCAAAGCGCGCGTTAGCCTTTAGCTGTTCCATAATTTCAAAGCCGTCCACCTCTGGCATATTCACGTCTAGCAAAATTAGGTCGGGCGTGACGTTTTCTAAAATGTCAAACAGTATAGCGGCAGACTGCGCAGGAAAAATCTCGTAGTCGTTGTCCTTTAGGCGTTCCTTCATTGATAGTAAAAAGAACCCCACATCGTCAACTAGAATGATTTTCTTCTTGGCTTGTGCATTTTCCATAATTATCCTCCTTTTTGAATTTTATTGAGCTTTTTGTAATAGGCAAAATGTAAGGTTTTCGTAGGGGACGGATTTATCCGTCCCGAGATTACCTCGCTTTGCGTTAATGGGCGTTATCCGTCCCCGAAATGACGAGCGTGCGTACCTCGGGACGGATAAATCCGTCCCCTACAGTAACCGCCACACCAAACGCACGAACGGCAAACACACGAACGATAAACGCACGAACGAATTTTTGCACGAGCGAATCCGCATAATCCGTGAAAATCCGTCAAATCCGTGTTTGATTCACACATTTTCGCTTCGTGCGTTTGTCGCTCTGCCCCTACGACCCCGCCGCTCCGTTGGGCAAAGCCCAACTACGCTTCCTCCGCTTCGCTACGGGGTGTGCCTTTGGCACACAATTTGTCCACAATCTCCGAAAACCTCATAATATCAACCTTGCCCCGCAACCACACCGAAAGCCCATCATCACAGCTATACTGATAGCTCTCGATTTCCGCCATAGCCTCGTCTACGCCGTCCATGGAATACGCCTTGCACGCGGCGGCGAGCTTTGATAAGGTCTGCGGGTCGGGCTTGTCCTTTTTGGGCTTGGGGTTTGCCGCTTCTACGGCGCGGGCTAGGTCGGCTATGTCCGCGGTGAGCTTACGCGCCATGTCTAGCAAATGCGAGTTATGCTCGGTTATATAATCAAGTCTGCGTTCCTTTGCCGCCGCTTCTAGCCCCTTGGCTATTTCGCCTAGCTCGTCGGCAAAAATATCAAAGCTCGCCCCCTTAATGCCATGCACGCATATTTCATAATCGTGCAGATTTTCCTCGCTTGCGTGTTCCAGCGTGCCTAACAGCAAGCGGCTACTGTCCGCGTATTTCTGCAAAACGCGCAGATACGCGCTTGGTTCTCCGCCGAATTTATCTAGCCCCTTAGCTATGTCTAGCCCATCTATTTTGTACTCGTGTAAAAGGCTCGCCGCAGGGCTTGCCTTGCTCGCAGGGGCGTTGTTTTGCACTAGCTTAGTAAGCACGGCGTTTAGGCGGCGTACGTCTATCGGCTTGGAAATAAATTCGTCAAAGCCGTTTTGCAAAAACATTTCCTCCTGCCCCACAATTGCGTTGGCGGTCAACGCCACAATCGGGGCGGTATAGCCTAGCTCTCGAATGTGCTTTACGGCTTGTATGCCGTCCATCACAGGCATCATATGGTCCATAAAAATAATGTCGTACACCCTGCCGCTTTTGACTAAATCTATTGCGCCGCTTCCGCTGCTAGCCGTATCAATTTGCAGTCGATACGGCTTCATAAGCCCTGTAGCTACATACAAATTGTATTCCACATCGTCAACAATAAGCACACGTCCGTTAGGCATAGGCTCGTGAACAATCGGGCTTCTGGCACTGCCGATACTGCTCGGGCTTAGCAGCCGCAGACTATGCGACAGCTCGCCAAGCACGGCATTGTCCGCTATGCCCTGCGGCAAACGCACAGTAAATACAGAACCCCTGCCCTTTTGGCTTTCTACCTTTATATCGCCGCCCATTAGCTTCAATAAATTATACGTTATCGACATTCCAAGCCCTATGCCCTCTATGGTGCGATTTGATTCTTGGTTAAAACGCGAATATTCGTCAAATATTTTTTGCATTTGCTCGGCGGTCATGCCCTGCCCTGTGTCGCGTACGGTTATAATGAGAGAATCATTCTCAAACGACCCCATAAGCGTAACTCTACCAGCTTCCGTATACTTAAACGCATTGGAAAGCAAATTATTTAGTATTTGCTTTATGCGTACCTGGTCGCCGATTAAATTCAGCGGAATATTTTCGTCTAGCTCTACGTCAAACTCTATCGGCTTTTCTTCGCGCCGCATGATGTTTAGCTGTAAGGATTCGCCTAGCATGTCCGCGAAATTATACGGCGCAGGAACAATGTCCAATTTGCCGGCTTCTATTTTAGACAAATCCAATATATCGTTGATAATAGCCAGTAGCAGGTTGCCCGAATTGTAAATTCTGCCAAGCCCGTCTATAGCTTCCTCGGGCAGATTGCCGCTTTGCAGTAAAATTTCCGTTATGCCGATAATCGCGTTCATGGGCGTGCGTATTTCGTGGCTCATATTAGCCAAAAACGCCGATTTTGCCTTGTTTAAAATTTCCGCTTCTGCCAACTCCAAATTCTCGCGCTCCATGCGTTTTTTTTCGGTGATGTCAATCGCCGCGCCTGCCACTCGTATGGGCGCGCCGTCCCTGTCGCGGCAGGAAGTGCCTAGCGTGTGGAAATGCCTATACTCGCCGTCCTTGTTCATAATGCGTTGCTCGACATTGTACGGCGTTTGCCCTGTGTAGTCGTTCATGTGTGCGGCAAAGGCGGCAAGTATGCGCGCCTTGTCCTCGGGGTGAATACGACTGCTCCAGCTCTGCAAGACGTTGGGGAAGTCGCTCTCGTCCTTGAAGCCTAGCATATGGCGGATTTCCTGCGACCATGTAAATTTGTGGCTCGGGCTTACAGGGTCTGCGTTTACCACGTCCATGTCCCACAAGCCGATATTAAGCGCGTCATTCGACAGCTTATACTTCATTATGTCATATTCATTGGTGCTAAACTGCTCCAGTAGCTTAATTTGGTTACGCACACGTATTTTAACCAGCGCGTCCGAAAAGGGCTTGGCGATATAGTCCGCCGCGCCTAGATTAAGCCCTTTTTCCTCGTCCCCAGTGTCACTTAGTCCACTGATAAAAATAACGGGAATATTCTTTGTTTTCTCGGAGCTTTTTAGTACCCCTAGCACCTCATAGCCGTCCATATCGGGCATAATAATATCCAGCAGAATAACATCGGGCAAGTGCTTTTCGGCGGCTTTGATTGCGCCCTCGCCGTTTTTTGCCGCATAGACAATGTACTGCGGGCTAAGGATATGCGACAGCTTCATTATGTTTGAGTTTTCATCGTCCGCTACTAGTATTCGGTATTTTTTGTTGTCCATAGGTGGGGGTCACACTCCTTTTTTGCAGGTTTTTGTAGGGGGCGGATTTATCCGCCCCGATATTTCCACGTTCGTCAATTCGTGGCGTGCAACGTCCATTACCGCAGAGCGTGGTAGCCTCGGGACGAGTAAACTCGTCCCTTACGACTGCACAGGCGCAAGCCACTTCAACAACACATTCCACAGCTCCTGCGGTGTGAAGGGCTTGCCGATATAGTCAGGCATACCGTGGTTTTTGTAGTTGTCCAAATCGCCTGCAAGCATATTGGCGGTCATAGCCACTATGGGCGTACCTGTATTCAACTCCGTGATAATAGATGCCGCCTCAAAGCCGTCCATTACTGGCATATACATATCCATAAAAACCATAGCAAACGGCGGTTGCTCTTTTTCTATGCGGTCTTTAACCATGTCTACGCCTATTTGTCCGTTTGCGGCAAGCACGGTTTTCAGCCCCAAATGCGCCAAATGCTCGCATATTATTTGTTGGTTCATGGGATTGTCCTCGCATACTAGTACCAAGCCCTCAAAGTGCGGCTTTTCGGCGATACCTGCGGACGTGTTTTTTCTGTCTGTTACATCAAACGCAATTTCAAAGCTGAAGGTACTGCCGACATTGGGCTTGCTTTCTACCACGAGCGTGCCGCCCATTAGCTCTACTATATTTTTTGTAATGGTTAAGCCAAGCCCTGTGCCGCCGTAGTTGCGCGTAGTGCTGGAATCCGCCTGCGTAAACGGCGCGAACACCTTTTCTAGCTGTTCGGCGCTCATGCCTATGCCGCTATCCCTTATTTCAAAGCACACCAACGCACCGACACCGTTACCGTTTACCACCACGGACATCTCTACCATGCCCTTGGTCGTAAACTTTACGGCGTTGGACAGCAGGTTCATCAGAATTTGCTCTAGCCGTACAGGGTCGCCGACTAGCTTTTTGTTCAAATTTCTGGTAGTCAAAAAGACCTTTAGCTCTAGCCCTTTTTCGTTGATTTTCGGCAAAGTGGCGGATTCACAGCGCGAGAGTATGTCCTGCAATTCAAACGGCACATGCTCCAGCTCTACCTTGCCCGCCTCTATTTTTGATATGTCTAAAATATCGTTTACTATATTTAACAGCCATTTTGTGCTATCCGTTATTTTGTTCAAATAGTCAATAATTTTCGGCGATACGTGGGTATCGGCGGCCGCCAACGCAAGCTCCGAAAAGCCCATTATGCTGTTCATGGGCGTTCTTATTTCGTGGCTCATCATAGCGAGAAAACGGCTTTTTGCTCTGTTGCTTTCCTCGGCTATTTCCGCACGGCGTATGGCTTGGGCGAAGCTGTTTCGATTGATTGCGTTAGCAAGCATATACACCATAGACACCAAAATTTCTATTTCGTCGTTCGTAAACCTACGCGAACGAATACAGTCGTCTATACAGCAAAGCCCCCAGAGCTGTTCCTGCATAAATATGGGAATAGCCAACACGCTCTTGACCTTAAACGCGCTAAGAAATTCTTGGTCGGCCTGCGAAAGCTCCGCCACTATGCCGTGGATATAGTCGCCCTGCGACAGCCTGATGTCCCACTGCGGCGAATCACTATAGGCGAAGCAGGCGGGAGGCGTGTCTGTTTTTATTTTGCGGCCTTCCTCGCTGTACCAATAATGCTGTAAAACCGCATAAAGCCCGTCCTCTCTCTGCTCGTTCTGCCATACCTCTATGCAGTCCGCATCTATAGTCAGCCCGATTGTTCCCATGCCCTCGACAATGGAATCATTAAAATCGTCTGTATCCTTAGCTTGAAGCAGGGCAATGGCGGCGGCGTTTACCGCGGACAGCAGCTGTTCCTTTTGGGTAAGCGCGTCCTGTGCCAGTCTATGCTCCGTCACGTCACGAATCGCGCCCGATATAGTAATCGGCGTGCCGTCCTCGTTCCTGCGTGTAGTGCCAAAGCCGTCATAATAGCGGTATTCGCCGTTTTTGTGCCGTAGGCGGTACTCGATATTGTACGGAGTATTGCCTGTGCGGTCCTCTATATGGGCGGCAAAGGCGGCAAACGCCTTTGGGTCGTCGTCGGGGTGTATAGCAGACTTAAAGGATTCTAGCGTATTAGGGAAATCATTCTCGTCAGAAAAGCCTAGCATTTGCCTAAATTCGTTTGACCATGTCCAGTTATTGTTATGAAAATCCGCCGCCAAAAAATTGTCGCCGACAACGTCCGCACGCCATAACGCAATATTTAACGCGGAAATCGCCAAATGTAGGTTTTTTGCGTCATATTCCCATTGTGGTTCGCTCATATGCTACCTCCAAGTGTAGTTTTTAGTTTTATTAGGGTTTCCAGCGCGGCCTCAAAGTCATAGTTTTCTACCTGCAACGCGAGCGCCTCCGCCCCCTCAATAGATTGTATGAAAGAAAGCAGACTTACGCTCTCTGGGTTTAATTCCTCTAGCATTGGCTCTAGTTTTTCGAGAAGTTTTAAGGCTTCCTCGTTGCTCATGGCTTCGCGTTTTTCCTCCTGCTCGTTCAGAAGTGGGCTTAGCTCCCGCAGGACTATTTCTAGCTCCTCTTTAAGTCGGTTTATTTTGCTGTCCAAAATCGAGTCGATTCTGTCCTGTAGCAGGGTTTCTACTTCCTCGGCGGCTATTTTTAGCTCCGTTTTGCCGAGCATACCCGCGTTGCCCTTTAGCGAGTGCGCGAGCCTGTGCGCGAGCTTCATATCGCCCTGCTCGATTGCCTTTTCTATCTCGCTAGGCACATTTTGGTTGACCTTTACGAAGTTGATTAGTAGCTTCCTGCGTTCTACATCGTCCGCCGTTTCCTGCTCGTTTATGGGCGTAAGGCTTACTGGCATAAGGTATTTTAACAATATACGCCAAAGCTCCTGCGCGGTAAAGGGCTTGCTCAAGCAGTCGGGCATACCGTGCCGCCTATATTTTTCCAGCTCGCCGCTCATTATATTCGCCGTCATAGCGACAATGGGCGCGCCTGTTTCCAACGCGAATATTTTCCCTACGGCTTCAATGCCGTCCATAACAGGCATAAACATATCCATAAAAATTAGGTCAAAGGGCGGCTCGCCTTTTTCCGCACGCTCCTGCACAAGCTCCACGCCTAGCTTTCCGTTTTCCGCAGTGACGGCTTGTACGCCCACGCGCGCTAGGTGCTGACAAATTACCTCTCGGTTCATGGAATTGTCGTCACATATTAGGGCTACGTGGTTAAAATGCGGCCTTTCTGAGAAGCTCAACGCCTTTTGCTTTACCAATTGCTCGCTTGATTCCGCCGTGTCGAATATAACCTCGAAGCTAAAGGTACTGCCCTTTTGCGGCAGACTTTCTACCGACAGCGTACTGCCCATAAGCCCCAATATATTCTTGGAAATAGCAAGCCCAAGCCCTGTACCGCCGTAGTTGCGCGTGGTACTGGAGTCTGCCTGTGTAAACGGCTCGAAAATCCGCTCGATTTGTTCTCTGCTCATGCCGATACCGCTATCCCTTACTTCAAAATAGATGGTCGCGGTGGTGTCGCTTGTTTCCTTTACCACTGCCGACAGCTTTACCACGCCATCGCTAGTAAATTTCACCGCGTTGGACAGCAAATTCATTAGTACCTGATACAGCCTTACGGAATCGCCCACTACCTGCTTTCCGATAATCGGCTCGGCGTACACGCTCATTTCCAAGCCCTTTTCCTTGACAATCGGCAGAATAACGGACTGACAGCGCGTAAAGACCTCTTGCAGGTTAAACGGCACGTATTCAAGCTCCATTTTACCCGCTTCTATCTTGGAAATATCTAGTATGTCGTTGATTATACGCAAGAGCCAGCTTGTACTATCTGTTATTTTGGCAAGATACGATTTGATTTGCGGCAGGGAGGTACAGTCTGCGGCAAGCTCGGCAAAGCCCATTATGCTGTTCATAGGCGTGCGTATTTCGTGGCTCATGGTCGCCAAGAAGTCCGATTTGGCGCGGTTGGCAAGCTCGGCGGCTTCTAGCTTTCTCTGCTCCGTTATATCAAAAACATAGCCCTCTAAATAGCGATACGTGCCGTCCAGCCGCGGGTCGAATACTCTACTGCGTTCTAATATCCATTTAATAGAGCCGTCCTTCATTATTATGCGGTGCTGATGCTCGTATAGCAAGCCCTTGTCTAAGGTTTCCGCAACCTTTTCCAGCATTATTTCCATGTCCTCGGGGTGCAGCATTTCCATATACTGGTTTACTCCGCCTATTAGCTCCTCGGGGGAATAGCCGAGCAGCTCCTTGCTTCCCTCGCTTACGTAGGTAAAGGGATAGTCGGGAAAGACATTTTCGCATTGGTACACCATGCCTGGCAGGTTGCTTATGATGGTGTCAATTCTCGCACAGGCAAGCGCCGCCGCTTCCCGCGCTTTTTTGTCCTTGAGATACAGCCACGCAAGCACTAAAAACGTAGCCAGGAGCAAGCAAATACCGCCAAGCGCCCACATTCGCTGTGCTTCCATGATTTTGTAACGGTGGTCTAAGGTTCTGTTTTTCCATTCGTCCTGCGTTGACTTAATATCCACAAGCGCAAGTGCCTTGTCCATAATCGAGCGTAATATTTCTTGATTTACGTTAAAGCCGATTGTGGATTCCTGCAAGGTATTGTCGAAGATTATATTTACCTTAAAGCCTGTAAGCTCCAAGTAATTAGACATAATAAGCATTTGCGCCGTGCTTGCCATAACAAGGCTTACTTCTCCGCGCCGTATGCCCTCAAAGGCTTGCCTTGTGTCGTCATATTCTACTATTTTTTCGTGGTTTGGAAACCATTGCAAAAACGCCTCGGTTTGGGCGGTGTTTCTTACTAGCCCGATTGTATAGTTTTTCACCTCGCTAAGTCTTAGCAGGCGCATATTTTCTTCCGACACAATCGCCATATACTCGGAGGCAAGCATGGTGTCGAGCCACGTAAACCGCCCTACCCTAGCCTCGGTACGAATAAGCTCGGTAACAAACGCCGCCTCGCCGTGTTCTACCATGTCTAGCAGGTCGGGCCATTCGATAAACTGGTCGCCGTGGGCGCGTTCAAAGGTAAGCCCTGTTAGGTCTGATATGTCGTCCAACAAATCAAACGCTATGCCCTGCCATTGCTTTTCGTTTTCGTTATAAAAGCTCATGGGATAATTTCTGTACTGCGTAACGTACTCGATAACTGGGTTGTCGCGGATATACGTGCGCTCTTCCTCGGTAAGCCTAATCGCTAACGTATGCTTTAGGTACGCGCTGTTTCCTTGGCTGTACAGCTCCTCTAGCCAAGCGTTCGCGCCGTGTTCCAGTGCCTTTTGCACAATGTCTATTATTGGCTTTAGCTCGGGGCTTTGGGTAGCAAGCGAAACAGGGCTAAAAAACGGCGGAAAAAATGGACTTTCCACAACGTCGCCGAATTTGTCGAACGCGCTTTTTACTGTATTTTCTGAAATATAAGCATCAATCGCGCCTGATTTCATTAGCTCGTAGGCGTGGTCGTAGCTTTCGGCAAAAATGACCTCGTACGGTGTGGATTCGTCTAGGAAAGGTGAAATACTGTCGAAGGTGGTTGAGTTGTTTAGGAAGCAGTAGCGGATTATGTCGGCGGATAGGTTATCTAGTACGCGGTAGGTATAGATGGTGCGTTCTGCTATGGCATCGGTCATGTAGTAGGTGTTCTTGCGTTCCTGCGTAGGCGTAAGCTCGCCAGTGAAGTCAATACCGCCGTTTTCTAGTCCATCTATTAGGTCGTTCCACTGATAAATATACGGCACAAAGGGAATGTCAAACAGCTCCGTAAGCCATTCGCACACTAGCGCGGAATAGCCCTGTATTTCGCTGTCTGTGTTGGCAAACGCTTCTGTGCTTGTAGTCATGCCGTAGGTGAAATGGTCGGTTTGTTTACGTAGTGTGTCTAGGGCGGTTATTTCCTCGGCGGTTATGTTGGGGATAGTGTGGTATGTGGGGAATGGTGAGGTGGGGGGCGGTGTGGGGGTGGGCTGGGTGCAGGCGGTTAGGAGGAGGGGGAGGGCGAGGGAGATCGGAAGAGCACAC
>WRLD01000020.1 GCA_009777845.1 Defluviitaleaceae bacterium | reverse complement strand
TAGAAGCTGTGTTCATAGCCGCTCAACGCCGCCTTGTCGGTCGAATTTCCGCCACTCTGCGTCGGGATTTCGCTTGCGTGCCTCTAGCACGCGGCGCGAAACCCTCCTTGATTGGCGAAAATTCGCCGCGACAATTCGGCATTTTGGGCTATGAACACAACTTCTAAAAATCCAAACGAATATATGATGTGCGTATTTACCAATTCTCGCATATACTATAAAAAACTAACCGAGGTGTTAAATGAAAAACGTATTAGTATTATTCGGCGGCTGTTCGCCCGAGCATGATATATCCAAGGAAAGCGTAAACTCCGTGCTAAACGGGCTTAACGGCCACACGGTTATACCTGTGTATATCACCCGCGCAGGCAAATGGCTGATGTATGACGGAAAGCTGGACAATATTTCTTCCATGAACTGGGAAAAATTCGGCACGCCTGCCGTTTTAAGCCCAGATAGGGTAAACCGCGGGCTGTTGCGGATTGTTTCCGAGAAAATCAAAACGGTACCGGTGGACGTGGTTTTTCCTGTTTTACATGGGCAAAACGGCGAGGACGGCACAATCCAAGGGCTTTGCGAGCTTGCAGGTATTCCGTATGTGGGCTGCAATGTGGCGGCATCGGCGGTAGCCATGGACAAAGCCATAATGAAACTCGTGGTAAAGGCTCTGAAAATTCCGCAAGCGGACTTTTTGGTTCTTGACGGCGAGGAAGTAAATGCCGACCTGTCCGCCGCGCTTAAAAAAATACGATACAAAATCGGCTATCCCTGCTTTGTAAAGCCGTCTACGGGCGGCTCGTCTATAGGAATTTCCCGTGTGGAAAACCGCAATCAGCTAACCGAGGCGATACAAAACGCGCTAAATTATTCCGCGCGCATAGTTGTGGAAAAGGCGGTAAAAGGGCGCGAAATAGAGGTAGGCGTGCTTGGCTTTTCCCAGTCGGCAAAAGCGAGCGTGCCAGGCGAGGTGCTTGCCGCAGGCGATTTTTACGACTACGAAGCAAAATACGAAAACCCAAAATCGCAGACGGTTGTTCCCGCCAAGCTGCCAAAGGAAACCGTCAAGCAGCTACAGGACTACGCGCTGGAAATTTTCCGCGCTATAGGCGGAAAGGGCTTGTCGCGTGTAGACTTTTTTGTGGACGAAAACAACCGCGTGCTGTTCAACGAGGTAAACACCGTGCCAGGCTTTACGCCCATAAGCATGTACACAAAAATGTGGGAAGCAAGCGGCGTTCCGCGGCAAGAATTATTCTTACGGCTTATAGAAATCGCGTTGGCATGATAGGCGTATTCGACTCTGGCGTTGGCGGCCTTACAGTTGTACAAGAAATACGAAAAATAATGCCGACGCAGGACATAATTTACTTCGGCGACACCGCGCGCGCCCCTTACGGCGGCAAGGACACAGAAACCCTAATAAGCCACGGCAGAGAAATAATCAGTTTTTTTGTGTCAAAGGGCGTGAAAGCGGTCGTAATGGCTTGCGGAACAAGCTCGTCTACCTCGTTTGAACAACTGAAACGAGAGTTTGACGGCCTGCCTATTATTGACACAATTCGACCCGCCGTGCTTGCCACATGCGAGCTTGCGGCACAAAAGGACATAAAGCCCGTTTTTATCGCCACCTCGGCTACCATAAAAAGCGGTCTGTTTGCACGTCTATTGGCACAAAAACTGCCCGACATTAAGCTGTACACGCGCGCCTGTCCGCTGTTCGCGCCTATGGCGGAGGCAGGCTTGGGCAATAACAATCCGCTAGTTACCTTTGCCGCCGAGAATTATCTCGCCGATTTAAAGGGCAAGGTGAACGCGCTGATTTTGGGCTGTACGCATTATCCGCTGTTTACGGACGCGCTTGGCGAGGTGCTTGGTGATATTATTTTTATAAATCCTGCTGTTGCTACTGCGCGGGCGGCTAAGGAGCAGCTTGGGGCGCGGCAATGTACAGAGGGGGATAAGGCGATTATCGAATATTATACGAGCGGCGAGCCTGAGGGGTTCGGTGATTTGGCTAGGGTTATTTTGGGGGAGGGGTGTAGCGTGGAGCAATGGAAGAATTTAGGAGGGGGTACGTCACAATGAAACAGAAAATAAGCGTATTACTTGTATTTTTATTTGTTGTATTTACTGGTTGCTCAAAGCAATATACGCCTGTTGATAACCATGTTCCCGAAGAAGTTATTGCGGAGGCTAACGAAGAAGTCACAGAAGAAGCTACTGAGGAAGTCCTCGAAGAAATTACCGAAGAAGCCACTGCGGAAGCCACTACGGAAGCCCTCGAACAACCCCCAAATACCACACACCTGCTATCACAATCATGGCAATCATGGCAGGAAGCATATACAGAATTATTGCAGGAATATGTCGGAAAGGCACTGTTTCCACATGATGCCTGTGAAGAAGAAAGGCTCGCAGGTTCATTTTCCCTGTACGATATTGACTTAGACGGCGTACCCGAGCTATTCATCTGGAAAAATCAACCTCAAGGCTTTTTTCACGCCTATTCCGCATATACATTTGACGAAAACACAATAATACCGCTGGAATTTGGCGAATTTATCGGCGGCAGAAATGAAATTTGCACACCGCCAAATTCTCAAAAGGGCATGATTCTTGTAACAGGGGAAAGTGGACATACTCGCTATAATTTAGTCGTTATGAATGATTACGTATTGTACAACGAGGTTTCCGCATATGAAGATTATACACCAGAGCAGATTTCCCTCCATTATATACGCGGCGTAGATGTAACCCCTATAGAATTTCCCGATTCAGAACGCGCCCAAGCATGGTACGAGGAACACACCCAAATATGGCACGAAGAATACACGACACCGAAGGGATATACTCTTGTTGCGGAGGACGATTTTTATCGAGTTATTGATAGCGTGTTTGGCGATTTGGACACATATATTCTTAGCACAGAAATCACCGAGCTTGAAAATATTTATGGTATTTTGCGAGAATATATAGTAAGATAGAGTTAGGTGTTATTTAGGACACGGAGGTGCTTTACATGGGAGAACGCGAATTGGCAGAGCTTATCAAGGAAATGGAAGATTACGTGGAAAATGTCGTAAAAAATGAAACTAAAGAAGAATCCAGAGCCGCTCTTATTCGTACTGGTATTTTAACCGAAGATGGCGAAGTAGCGGAGTATTACAGGGGTGTAATAGGCGATGTACGATAAGCTACCGCATTTAATTCTTGCCTTTCACGGGTGCGACATAAGCACGTATAACGATGTCTTAATAAATGGCAATCACCTCAAACCAAGCATGAATGATTATGACTGGTTAGGCAATGGCATTTATTTTTGGGAATCAAACAGACAGCGCGCTTTTGAGTGGGCAGAGGAACAAGTTAAACTAGGCAAATATAAAACCCCTGCGGTAATAGGTGCAGTAATTGATTTGGGCAGATGTATGAATCTGAAGGATTCCAAGTTTATCGATATGCTGAAATCGGGATACCACGCATTAGAATCAAGATGTCACTCGGAAAATCGAGAAATGCCCAAAAATACAGGCGGTGCGGATAAACTTTTGAGAAAATTAGATTGTGCTGTAATAGAGCAAGCGCATGATATAGCCACCAACCTTAAAAAGAAGCCTTTCGATTCAGTCAGAGGTCTTTTTATCGAGGGTGCAAATGTCTATCCCGGCTCGGGCTTTAAAGCCAAAACACATATACAAATATGTGTGAGAAACCCAAACTGCATTAAGGGCTATTTTAATCCGTTGAACGAAAACCTAGAATATAATTTGCCATAATATTACATACTCACCACTGCACCTCCACTAAACTCCATTCAAGCTGTATAGTACGCTCCTCTTGTTCCAACAGTTCTGACTGCCCTAAATGCCCCGAGCTTCCATATTTACGCATAAAATACAGACATTCTTCCTCTGTTATACGCACAAACTCGTCACCAACGTGCCGATAATGCTGTTTTTCTGCGGTCGCTTCATTTAGTTCATTAAAAACAACCCCGCATTGAAAATAATTCAATAACACCAGCTGTCCATCTTCGTCAATTTTATAAAAATAATCCTCGCTCGTACCCAAATGCCCCCACGAATTAGATAAAATACAATTACCCTCGTCATCTAATTGCACGCTAAGATTATACCTGCTTCCCGTTTGATTAAAAACAGATGTCGGGCTGTTATTTTGCAGTGCATAAATGCCAAAAATATTGCTAGAAAGCCCATACCGAGGGGCGTACTCTCCACCTATCATCAATTCGGGTACGCCGTCGCCGTTTAGGTCGTGCAGGGCGTATAGGAATGGTGGTCTATTGCCCTCATTCCAATCAGGCGAGAGTAGCATGTGAGCCGACCAAAATGTATTGCCCATAATTTCATCATCGTGTACGGTGTAATTGCTTAATTCAAATACAGCATAAGCATTAAGGATTGGGGAAAACCATTCTTCCTCATGCAAGGAAGCTACTGGCGTATTACCCATGCCGCAACCAGTAAAAACAGCACAAAGCATAGCAACGCATATTATCACTTTCACCACTCCACCTCCCCCAACCCACACCCACGCAAAAACTCATTCGCCTTAGAAAAATGCCTACACCCGAAAAACCTACCACCTGCAAGCGGGCTTGGGTGTGCGGCTTGCAAAATCAAGTGTTGCCTGTTTGTGAGTACCCGCCCTTTTGTTTGTGCGTCCTTGCCCCAGAGCAGGAAGGCTATGGGCGTTTCGCGGCGGTCGAGCAGTCCGAGTACCGCGTCGGTGAACTGCTCCCAGCCCTTTTTTGCGTGGGAACGGCTTTGTCCTGCACGCACGGTAAGCACATTGTTAAGCAACAGCACGCCCTGCTCCGCCCAACGCTGCAAATTTCCGTTGGTGGGAATTTCCGCGCCTATGTCCGCTTGTATTTCCTTAAAAATGTTAGCCAGTGACGGCGGAATTTTTGCACATTGTACGGAAAAAGAAAGCCCATGCGCCTCGCCTGCGTTGATGTAGGGGTCTTGCCCCACGATTACCGCCCGTACCTTTTCGTAGGGCGTGAGCCGCAGCGCGTTAAAGATGTTGTCCATATGGGGATAAATGGTATATGTGCGGTATTCCTGCTTTAAAAATTCCCGTAGCCGTAGATAATACTCTTTTTTAAATTCCTCTGCCAAAAGCTCGTCCCAGTCGTTGTTTAATTTTACCATTTTTATCACTCTCCTGCATACTATTATAAAACTTTTCACCAATTCCCGACACTAAAAATTTTTACATTCCCAAAGGCACTACATAAGCCACAAATTCCCATATTTTCGACAGAGAAAAATGGAATATTTCCATATTAGGAAAATATTGGCAATATTTCTTATATTCATTGCTCGTTGTTTTTCGCATGGTATACTTCCATAAATTTACAATTACTGGAGCTGAGGAAGGGAAGATTATTATGCTCTCAAACGAAATTCTACACCTGCCTATTGGCAGCGTAACACCGAACCCATACCAGCCGCGCCGCATTTTTGACACCTGCGCGTTGGACGAGCTTGCCGAGTCTATTCGCGTATACGGCGTGCTACAGCCCATTAGCGTGCGTTCCATCAACGGCGTAAACTACGAGCTAATAGCGGGCGAGCGGCGTTTGCGCGCAAGCCGCATGGCAGGAATGGCGACAATTCCCGCTATACTGGTAGACGTGGGCGACCTAGACAGCGCGGTTTTGGCGATTTTGGAGAATCTGCAACGGCAAAATCTGCACTACCTAGAGGAAGCGGAGGGCTTCCAAAACCTAATCGGCGAATACGCCTTTACGCAGGAAGCACTGGCACAGCGAATCGGCAAAAAGCAGTCCACCATAGCGAACAAGCTGCGCCTGCTACGTTTGCCGCGAGCCGTGCAAAAACAGCTAATTGAACACGAGCTGACCGAACGCCACGCCCGCGCCTTGCTACGATTAGAAACAGAAGCGGAGCAACTAGCAGTAATATCAAAAATAGCGAGCGAGCATTTGACGGTAAGCAAAAGCGAGGAGCTTATCGAAGAAACCGTTCGCAAGCCCGCCGAAAAAAAGAAGCCCATTCCGTTCAAGGCATACATTCGGGACATACGCATTTTAACCAATTCTATACAGGAAAACCTCGAAATAGTACGCCGCGCAGGGCTAGGCGCTACGTTTGATATGCAACAAACCGACACAGGCTACGACATAAATATAAAAATAAACTATGCCACTATGCGTTCTAAGGTGGTATAATATAAATGCGAATCAACAATTTTCCATACCGTTGATTCGTGCTAGTTAAGGAGGTGCGAATAAATGTCAAAATCTACTAACGCAATGCGCTTTGACGAGGACAATTTTGACCTGTCCGACCACAAAAAACGAGCCGATGCCGTAGTGCGAGAAAAGGCCCGCACAAAACGCCTTACGCGCCAAGTAAGAACAGGAAAAATAATTTTAGCTATAGTGTCAATCATTATATTTTTTATTTTGTTTTATATCGCTGTGCAGTTGGGGTTTATGGCGTAGGGTGTGGTAAACGTGCGAATGATGAACGTGCGAATGGTGAAAGCCTGTAGCTTATTTGATTTTAAAATGGTATTAAACACGGATTTGGCGGATTTTCACGGATTTACGCGGATTGGCTCGTTGTAAAATTCACGAAAGTCCACGAAAATCCGCTCCGTCCGCTCAAATCCGCGTAAATCCGCTAAATCCGCGTTTGGTTGACGTACGGTGTTGACGTACGGTGTTGTAGGGGGCGGATTTATCCGCCCCGAGGTATGTACGTTCGTCAATTTGGGACGGACAACGTCCCATCAATTTGGTACGTGGCAACCTCGGGGCGGATAAATCCGCCCCCTACAACACCTTGCAAATTCCCTTATTTCAGTGGTGTAACAAATGATTTATAGTACACGGATTTAACGGATTTAACGGATTTTCACGGATTTTGCGGATTGGCTCGTGGGTAAATCCGTGTTCCATTGCCTTTGAAATCCGCTAAATCCGTATTTAATTTACATATTTCGGCTTCGTGCGTTTGTCACGGCTTGCCCCTCTCGAAAGTTGCATGTAGTTGTATTCTGTATATTATGGTATAATGCAAGCACCCTGCTGTTATTGTGCAGGGTGCTTTTGGTATACGATGAAGTCAATTCCAACAGATTAAGGGGATTTGTAGGGTTTAATTCTGAAAAAGGCAGGTGTTTATGGTGACAGAGCATTATTTAAGTATAATTTCTTTGGTTATGGTAGCAATCGGCGGTGTGTTCGCGGGTATTCAATGGAATGTATCAAATAAGACTAAAAGAGCAGAATTTATAAACATTAAATATAAGTAAGGAAGAATTTAAGATTTTGCAATATGAAATTATACGAGTCTGTTCTTCTTTTGACGTTCAATCGTACTTATGGAATTTACATCATTTTTCCATAAAACACAACTCAAAATGTTCATTTGACAATTTGGTTTCGTTCGGGCTTGATAATAAAATCTTCGACTCAAGGTTCTTGAGTAGCAGTATCAGCATTTATAAACAAAGATTGAACTTTTAATTCCAATATATCGACAAGCATGAATAAGAGGTATACGTATTATATCGTATAAAGAGGGGGTCTACATGAAAAACCGAATACGCGAGTTTAATAAATTCCGCTCGGGCTTTGTCACGCTTATTGGGCGGCCGAATGTGGGAAAATCTACGCTTATGAATTATTTTATCGGCGAAAAGATTTCTATTGTGTCGAACAAGCCGCAAACCACGCGCAACAAAATACGCAGTATTCTTACAGGCGAGGGCTACCAAATCGTGTTTATTGACACGCCTGGCATACATGTGCCGACGACGCGGCTCGGCAGTTTTATGGTAAAAAGTGCAAATAACGCGCTTAACGAGGCGGACGCGGTCATTTATATGGTAGAGCCGCGCGAAAAAATACACGAGGGCGACGCGGCCATTCTCAAAACGCTGACAGGCGTAAAAAGCCCAGTTTTCTTGGCAATAAACAAGGTGGACACTGTGGACAAGCCCGTCCTGCTGAAAATAATGTCGCAGTACAGCGCGGCGTATAATTTTGCCGAAATTGTGCCGTTGTCCGCGCTTACTGGCGAAAATGTGCAGGCGCTTTTGCAAAATATACAGAAAATATTGCCCGAGGGGCCTATGTATTTCCCCGAGGACCAAATCACCGACCAGCCAGAACGCCAGATTGCCGCCGAAATAATTCGCGAAAAGGCGCTGATGTACCTACAGGAGGAAATTCCGCACGGCTTGGCGGTAGAAATCACCGCCATGCGCGCCCGCACAGGCGAAGCCGACAGCATTGTGGACGTGGGCGCAACCATTTTTTGCGAAAAGGACTCGCACAAGGCAATAATCATAGGCAAAAGCGGCGCAATGCTAAAAAAAATAGGCACAGCCGCACGGCGCGACATTCAACTGCTGCTTGGCTCGCCGATTTACCTCGATATGTGGGTAAAGGTAAAAAAGAACTGGCGCGACAACGATTTTCTGCTTAAAAATTTTGGGTATGGGGAGCAGAATGTGTAGACGGGTGTGTATTGGAACGCGGATTTATGGATTTTAAGGGCATGGAACGCGGATTTTCGCGGATTTGGCGGATTTTCGCGGATTCGTTCCGTGTAAATTGACGGCAGTGGAATACGGATTATATCCATGTAAATTAAGGATACTGGAACACGGATTTAACGGATTTTCGCTGATTTGGCGGATTGGCTCGTGGGAAAATATATTGACGTTTAGTAATTTACGCGGACAAAATCCGCGTAATCCGTGAAAATCCGTGTTCCATTGCCTTTAAATCCGTGTTGTATAAATCATTTGTTAAACCACTGGGGAATTGCAGGCTATTGTAGGGGACGGATTTATCCGTCCCGAGATTACCTCGTACTATGTTAATGGACGTTGCCTGCCGAATTGACGAGCGTGCATACCTCGGGACGGATAAATCCGTCCCCTACAAAAAACCCATTAAACATCTGCATTGCCAAATTTTCATAAACATATAACCCCCCTTTGTGGCAAATGCTACACAGGAAACAAGAAGCCGTTCCCATAACCGAGATGTCGGACATGGGAAGAACTTCCAATCCTTTAAGGGGGAACTCATGTACGACAATGACGAAAATTTATGGCGTGTATTCGCCATTTCGGGCGACCCATTAGCCTACCTAGACTACGCAAAAAGTCGCGGCGAAAGAGAGAGAAATGAAAACAATAAAAGTAAGAGGACTAGTTCTTAAAGAATACGAAGCTGGCGAGGCCGACAAGCGGCTCTTGTTGTTGTGCAAGGGCGAGGGACGGCTCATGGTTTACGCGCGGGGGGCGCGTAAGCCGCGAAGCAGGTTTTTGGCGGCTTCGCAGATTTTTACATATTCCGATTTTATTTTGGCTCAGGGCAAGGGCTTTTATTCGCTTACCCAAGCCGATTTGCTCGAAAATTTCTACAACCTGCGTACCGACTATGACACGCTCTGCGCCGCCCATTCCATAGTAGAGGTCTGCGAAAAAACGCTATGGGAAAAAAGCGACTGCGACAAGCTGCTGTTACTTGTGTTAAAATCGTTATCGCTTTTGTCCAAGGGGCGGCTTTCGCCCCAACAAATAAAAATCGTGTTCCTCACGCGTTTTTTTGACTTTTACGGGCTTCGACCGCATGTAAATGGCTGTTTTGTCTGCGGCCTGCCCTTGCGAGAAATGGGCGAAAGGGTGTTTTGGGGCGCGGAGGGGGTAGCATGTTCCGCACACGCTTCAATGCCGATTTCACAAGCCGCCGCCGCCGCCTTTGGGCATATGCTAGATAGCGAGCTGTCGCAGGCGTTCCAGTTTATGGTACATGAGAATGTGTTGGGCGAATTGCAGAACGCTGTGCAGTTTTTTTGGAAGTGTCATTTTGATGTGGTATGATAGGTTATACTGCGGAACGCTAAGAAATGCACTCGGCGTTCCGCAATATATTATCGGGGAGGGTATTATGAAGATTTATATAGCTATTTATGTAGCCGTAATATGTCTATTTATGGCTTCCTGTCAATCAGAATCCATAATTGAAGCAAATCAAGATTCATTTAGCGACATGCCGCTTTCACCAATAACCATAACCGATACCGCAACAAAAGATGAGCTGTTAATACTGCGAGAGGATTACGAACGAGTAACGAGGCTAAGAAATATTCTTTCTAATGATTATCGGTACGCCATTAACCAGATTACTCCTACATTAAGCCCAGAAACTTCCGAAACGATAATTTCTGGCATTGATAAAAACGTGATAAATGCTATTAGGAATCGGGATTTTTTAGAATTGACAAGCTATATCCACCCCTTGGCAGGGGTTAGAATTTCCCTTTTTAATGAAGCGTCCACGGAGGATACTATTCTTTATAGAAATGACCTTACTTCAAATGATAGGGTCTATGCGTGGGGCAAAGAATGGTGGACTGGTGATGTTATTTCTACGAGTATTAGCGAATTGTTTGATACATGGCTATACAAAAAAGACTATGTGCAATATGCCCCTATTTTTAATTCAAGCGGCTCCCAAATGCAAGATTATGCAACTGGAAATGAATATATATTTTATGATAAATGTATAGCTGTTCTGTATCTTTACGAGGGTGACGAAAATTCGTATTGGTTAGACTGGAGCGGCTTGAAATTGATTTATCAAGAATATGCTGAAAGCTGGTATTTGGCAGGAATTATATATTGCGAAAGAGTTATGTAATACTATATTAGGAGCAATACAAATGACAATTAAACAAGCAATGAAATTCATATACGGCACGACATGGAAGGGCAGTATTCTTGGGCTTTCGCGTATTACGGAGCTTATGCGGCTTTTGGGCGAGCCGCACAAGAAGCTAAAATTCGTGCATGTGGCTGGTACTAACGGCAAAGGCTCTACATCGGCTATGCTGGCGAGCATTTTGGCACAGGCTGGCTACAAAACAGGGCTTTATACCTCGCCGTATTTGTATAATTTTAATGAGCTAATACAAATCAACAATACGCCGATTACGGACGGCGAAATAATACAGCTTGTCACGGAAATGCAAAGGCACAAAATGCACGACATGCCTACGGAATATGAAATTATTACCGCGTTGGCGTTTTTACATTTTTGGCGCGGGCAGTGTGATATAGTCGTGCTAGAGGTCGGCATGGGCGGACGGCTGGATTCCACCAACATAATAGAAACACCCGAGGCGGCAATCATTACGGCAATCGGGCTAGACCACATGGGGCAGCTGGGCGACACCATCGAAAAAATCGCAGGCGAAAAGGCAGGAATAATCAAGCCTAACGGCAATGTAGTCTGCCACGAACAGCCCCAAGCGGTGGAGGCGATTATTCGTAGGAAATGCGAGGAAACGGGTAGCAAGGTTGTGTTTGCGGGTCGTGGTGGGATTTCGCTTTTGCAGGTGGGCTTGGACGGGCAGATGTTCTCTTATGATGGGAAATCACTGGTAACACCCCTTCTAGGCGAACATCAACTTAAAAATACCGCCGTTGTGCTGGAAGCCGTAGAGGTTTTACGTAATCGCGGCTGGCAAATAACGGACGACCATATAAAAGACGGCTTACGCAACACCACTTGGCGCGGACGGTTTGAGGTAATACGCCGCGAGCCAGTGTTTATCATAGACGTGGCGCATAATCCGCAGGGCGTAAGGGCAACGCTTGGCGGCTTGCAACAGCTTTTCCCCGACAGGAAAGTAATCTTCATCTTCGGCGTTCTCGCAGACAAGGATTATGCACAAATGGCGGAATTACTGCTTCCGTACGGCAAAAAGTTCATTCTCGTTACACCAGAAAATCCGCGCGCGTTACCTGCGGCCAAGCTACGCGAATTTTTCCCACAAGGCGAGGTCTGCGAAACCGTATCGCAAGGCGTAGCCCTCGCACTTGAATACGCGGGGGATAATGATATAATATGCTCACTTGGTTCGTTATCTTTGATTGGTACGATAAGGAAGATATTGGTATAAATCCACTCATTATCTTTAATTGGAACAAGGAGAATATTAGCATGAAAATGTCGCACACAAAAAAAATAGTGCTGTTAGCACTACTTATTGCTATGCAAATTGTTCTTGAACGCTATCTGCCAGTCGTCAATACGCCGTTTTTGCGGTTGTCGCTTGGGTTTGTACCAGTGGCGTTGATGGGCGTATTGTTTGGGCCGATTTATGCAGGGCTTGGCGCGGTTATTGCGGACTTTACTGGGGCTACTATTCTCTTTGGCAGCGCGTTTTGGGGCTTAGTCATCACCGCAGGGCTAATGGGAATTACCTACGGCGTTCTCCTGCATAAGCCCACGGCTTCCCACGAGGTGAAAATATGGCGCGTTGCCGCCGCCGCCGCTATTGTGACGATTATTCTTGATTTGTGCCTAAACACGTTTTGGCTTGCGTTCTTTTTCGAGAACAGCTTCACAGATATTATATGGTGGCGCGTTCTCAAAACGGTACTCATGCTACCTGTGCAGATGGCGTGCCTGCGATTTATTACAGGGGAACGGTTTAAGCCTGTTTTGCGGGTGTTGGGGTAGGATAGAGCTATTTTTTTATGACAGGGGAATCATCATATGAAAAAACTTAAAATATATCTCGACACGTCCATTGTCAGCCACTTGGACGCGCCAGAGCGTGCCGATTGGCAGGACGATACTCACCGATTGTGGAGTGCGATACAGGCAGAAGAATACGAGGTATTCCTCTCGCCAGTGGTTATGGCGGAGATAGACGGCTGTACCGAGCCGAAACTTTCGCGCTTGTTGAACTATCTGCAAAAAATCCAGTACACTGAGCTGAAAAAGACAGGCGAGGTCACAGAGCTTGCGAAAAAGTATCTTGAGGCGGGCATACTAGGAAAAAAGAGCTTTGATGACTGTCAGCATATCGCCTATGCCTGTGTATACAATTGCGATATGCTTGTGTCATGGAACTTTAAGCATTTAGTAAATATTAAAACCATATCAGGCGTTAAGGGTGTGAACGCCCTCGCAGGCTATCGAGAAATGCCGATATACACACCCACAATACTAATCTCGGGAGGTGCAGACGATGATTCGTAACATACCCAAGCCAGATATATCCTCGGCGTTCACCGTTGATGATATTCACAAAATAAGGGAGTGGCACTACGAGCGACTGCTCAATGCAACGCCAGAGGAACGCGACGCAGATACGGAGCTTCGCGCCGAAAGAACGCGCTGTGCTATAGAAGAGCTCCGCCGCACTAAAACCGTGCTTGCGTAGCTTTTGCCTTAGAGCGTGTTGTCAAAAACATACTGCCCATAAACCCTACGCCCCAAAATCGTCAACGCCTTTGTCGGGCAATGACTAAAGCAACGGTAGCAAGCCGTGCATTTTCCGCCCGATACCGCCTTGCCGTCCGCCACGGTAATATTCCGCATAGGGCATAGCTCCGTGCATTTTCCGCAGCCGTTGCACTTGTCGCGCGCTATTTTCGGGGCGGTTATATATTCGTCTGTACGCGGGTAAAACCACAGGCTTCGCAGGAAAAACCCAAGCAGGTAATTCAGCGGATTTAAGCCGCTTTTTAATGGCTTGCCCGATTTAAACGCTTCCGCCGATTTTGCGATTTTCCGCTCGGCTTTAGCGATTACTTTCCTGTAATTCTTGGTAAAAATGATTTCCATAATTAGCAGGTCGCGAATATTGTCGGGCATGATTAACTGCATACTGCCGATAAGCTGCGCGCCGCAGTCTTTAAATAGCCGTGCCGCGTACCCCACCCCGAGGGCGTTAAACAGCCCTTTTGTGGCGATTATGAACACCTTTTTGCCTGCGAAAGCGTTCTTGTTTTCGGCGATAAAAGCCTTTGCGATTTTTGGCAAATTGCTGTAATAAACTGGAAAGCCAAAAACTACCGTGTCGTGCTTCGCCAATTCGTCCGCAACGCCGCTGTGTTCGAGCGAGAAGCACTCGCCGCCGCCAACCGCCGACACAAACCGCTCGACCGCGTAGCGCGTGTTGCCTGTTCCGCTAAAATATATGCCGACCATATGACCTCCAAATGCTTATTTACATATAGTTTCGTTAATCCGAGTTTTTTCCGTTGTCATAATCCGCCAATATATCTGCAAAAATCTTTGAGAAGTCTATCGGCTCTCCGTTATCTGGAACATAATCGGGGCTGTTTTTGTATGCTTGGTATGCTTCCTCCCATTCGAGTTCTTTAGCAAGTGCTTCTTCCTTAGTATATTCGATACTGCTGTAACCATCGTGTAAGAAGTCTGAGATGTCTAACGGACGTTTGGAAATTGGAACATAGTCGGGGCTATTTTTGTGTGCTTGGAAAGCATCCTGCAACTCGAAATATTTATCAAATGCTTCTTCCTCAGAACTGCTTTTTTCGGATATTAAAGAATCTCCACTATGTGCGGTCATAAGTGAATCTACGTTATAGTGTTCGTGAACAAATTCAAGAAATCCAAAAAATTCATCTTCAAAGTTATCGTTGCATGAATAATCACCATTGTGTAAATTTGGGCAGGTACGCACTTCCTCAATATGCTCAAAAGGATTAAGCCCTGTTGACCTCTCCCATTCGCTCATAGCCCGCCCAAAAGCACACCCATCCATAAAAGCATTGAGAGACGTAAGCGATTTTCTTCCTATATAGTACCCATAGGCTTTACGTATCTCTTGTCTTAAACGCTCATAATTATCCATATTAAACCTCCAAATTCTCATTTAACCGCAACCGTCATAAAACAATTCGCTTCCATTCCCTTGCTTTTCATATAGTCCATACCCCAAGCGCGCATTGCCTCCAAAATAGGAGTTATGCTTTGTCCAAGCTCGGACAGCCGATACTCGACCTTAGGCGGCACAACGGGGTAAACCGTGCGGATAATCAGGTTGTCGTCCTCTAGCTCGCGCAGCTGCTGTGTGAGCATTTTTTGCGTGGCTTGCGGAATGAGCTTGCGTAGCTCGCCGAACCGCTTTATGCCCTGCTCCGAAATAGCCAAATGCCAAAGGATAAGGGCCTTGTACTTGCCGCCGACCATGTTTAGGGTCGCGACTACAGGGCAGTTGGTTTTGTTGCAATCGTCCATTTTTTACCTCTTATGGGAATTATTTGCCTAGCTTAGTACCTTTTTAGTAACTATAGCACAATAAAGTGGGTACTTGCAATGGGGATTGTTACAACTATAATACTACTATACGAAAGGAGCAACAATATGAACCAATCAAACAAGCACGAAAAGTATTCAATCCAAAAATACAACAGCATTGCACGCAACTACGACACAACCCCAGACGGCAGAATGACGGCGGATTTTAAGGCGAAGATGCTCGAACTTTGCAAGGCAAAAGACGGCGATTTTTTGCTTGATGTCGGCTGCGGAAACGGAACGCTTATCGGCGCGTTGAAACGCAAGGCGAATGTGCGGGCGTTTGGCATTGATATTTCCCCAAGCATGATTGACGAGTGCAAGGGGCGGTACGCCGACATTGATTTTTCGGTAGGCAGCGGCGAAAAGCTGCCCTTTGACGATTGCAGCCTTGACGTGGTTGTCACTTGCTGTGTGCTTCATCATCTGAACGAGCCGCGTAATTTTTTCCGAGAAGCCAAGCGCGTCCTTAAACCGAGCGGCACTCTGATTGTAGCCGAAATATGGCTTCCGTTTGGGGTACGGCATATATTCGACCTTTTTTCGCCGCTGTACAAGGCGGGCGACAATAAGCTGTTTAGCCACAGACGGCTAAAGGGGCTGTTTGCTGAGAATGACTTTTGCGTAACGGGAATTTATAAGAGAGGTATTATGCAAATCGTGAAAGGGGGCGTTGCCCCTTTTCTCCGACTGTCCCATGATGGGAATGTCGCCTCGAAGCCTTAACAGCTTTCTAGCAAATAAAAAAGGAGGGCGTAATGGAGCATTTACTAAAAGAAACCACGCTACTCAACTACAACACCCCCGAAATACAATCGCTCATACATAGCCGCGCATGGCGTGATTTGGGCGAAAAAGAGCGGATTCGCGCCGTGTACAATTTCATACGCGACGAGATTAAATTCGGGTACAACAAGGCCGACGATATAGCCGCCGTTGATGTTTTGCGTGACGGCTACGGGCAATGCAACACCAAAGGCACGCTGTTTATGGCGTTGCTCCGCGCCGTGGGCGTTCCCTGCCGCATACATGGCTTTTTCGTGGACAAAATCATACAAAAAGGCACGCTCAACGGCTTTTATTACAAGCAATCGCCAAGGGAAATCCTGCATTCATGGGTGGAAATTCATTACAATGGACGGTGGCTAAACCTAGAGGGATTTATCCTAGACATGGATTACTTGGGCGGCTTGCAAGCCAAGTTCAAGGGCTGCAAAGGCTCGTTTTGTGGTTATGCGGTGGCTACGCCAGACCTGCAAAGCCCACCAGTGGACTGGAACGAGTGCGACACATATATACAAAAAGACGGCATAATCGCCGATTTAGGCGTGTTTGACAGCCCCGATGAGCTGTTTGGGCGGTATAGGCAAAATGTGGGGTGGTTTAAGGGCTTTATGTTTCGGTATGTAGTGCGGTATAGTATGAATCGGGCGGTGGGGAGGATTCGGGGGTGTTAGAAAATATTCCGTGAAATATTTAAAAAAGATGGAACGCGGATTTAGCGGATTTCCGCGGATTTTTTAAAATAACTAAACACGGATTTAACGGATTTCGCGGATTCGCTCGTGGGAAAATCCGTGTAAATCCGTGTTTCGACATGCTTCAATGCTACGGCAACCACTCAGAACCATCTGCGGGTTTAAGACTGCCTATGATAATGCGAACAAAGTCGATTATCGCAATAATCCCAAAGCCACCTGCCGTTAGAAGCTTTAATACCCCCATGCCTGTATAGCCTAAGTAAAAACGGTCTATTCCCAAGCCCCCGAGGAAAAATGAAAGAAGTATTGCGGCTGTCTTGCTTTTTGTTGGTTGTGGCATAATTTTGCCCTCCTGTTATTCTAAAATCAATAATCTCACAATCCGACAAAATAATAAGATAACAATTCGTGTTTGTCAAGTTTTACCGCTTCCTTTTTAAGCTATAAGAAAAGAGTAGACTAGTGCCAAGAGGTCATTAGTCTTGATTTCTGATTATGCGGATTTTCCCACGAACGAATACGCAAAATCCGTGAAAATCCGTCAAATCCGTGTACTATAAATCATTTGTTAAGCCGCTGGGTTAAGGGAATTTGCAAGGTTTTGTAGGGGGCGGATTTATCCGCCCCGAGGTTGGTACGTACCGAATTGGTCGGCGTGCGGTGTTGTCTAAGAAAATCACTTAGACAACACCTTACTGCCTGCTTGATGTGACGTTGTCCGTTATAAATTGACGAACGTGCGGGGGTAGGGGCGAGTAACGTCCATTAACGCAGAGCGAGGCAACCTCGGGACGGATAAATCCGTCCCCTACAAAAAACCTGCAAATCCCCCCCCAAAAAAACTGCAAATCCCCACAACAAACGCAATATTTTAATCTGCGTTTCGTGTCTGCTGTGCTTCGCTCCCTCTGTGCCTCTGTGCCTCTGTGCCTCTGTGTGAAAAAATCTTTTAACTAAAGAATGGGAGTTATACGTCTTACCTACGTTCATTATTTATCAAAAAGATTTTCACACAGTAGTTCGCACAGAGGCACAAAGCAGAGGGAGCGAGGCACGGCAGGCAATGCAACGTGGATTTTTTTAAGGCATGGAACGCGGATTTTCGCGGATTTTTTAAAAGAATCAAACACGGATTTAGCGGATTTTCACGGATTACGCGGATTCTTTCTCGCATTCATTCAAAACTAATGAAACACGCACCGCACTACGCAGATTTTCCCACGAACGAATCCGCAAAATCTGCGCAAATCCGACAAATCCGCCAAATCCGCGTTCCATACCCTTAAACTCACCCCTCACAAAAACATATCCACGATATTCCGCTAAATCCATAGAATCCGCGAAAATCCGTCAAATCCGCGAAAATCCGCGTTCCATAATCCTTTAAATCCCCTATCCACGCCCTCAAAACCCCCACCCCCCAAACCACACGAACATTTGTTCCCATTGCGTTCCCGCCCTAGGTAAATTACACTCTATACATGTTAAAGGCGAACCTCGCTTTCGCCTAAAAAAAGGAAGTGAACCCAATGCAAGTAATTCTACTGCAAGACGTAAAGGGCGTAGGAAAAAAGGGCGACATAGTGAACGCATCAGACGGCCACGCGCTAAATTTCCTACTGCCGCGAAAACTAGCTACAGAAGCCACAAAAGCTAACCTTTCCCAGCTAGATGCGCAAAAAAAGAAAGCCGAACACAAATTTAATCAGGAAGTGGCGGCGGCGCAAGCCATAGCCGACAAGCTAAAGGGCGCGCAGGTGAAAATTCCTGTCAAGGTAGGCGATGGCGGCAAGATGTTCGGCTCGATTTCCAATAAAGAGGTGGCGGAAGCCGTGCAATCACAGCTTGGCGTTGCCGTTGACAAGAAAAAATACAATGTGCAGGCGGTAAAAACGCTGGGCGAGCATACCGCGCAAATAAATTTGCACCCAAATGTTAAAGTGACGATTACATTTGAACTGGTTAAGCAATGAACGAACAGGAGCTTAGAGCGCCGCGTATTCCGCCCAACGACCAGGAGGCGGAGCTTGCTGTGCTTGCGGGAATGTTGTTTGACCGCGAGGCGATTATTGCCGCCAACGAAATTATCACGGGCGAGGATTTTTATCGTCCCGACAACCAAAAAATTTACGAAACAATGATTGAGCTGTATTCCCGAAATATTCCCGTAGACGTGGTAACGCTTAGTGACAAGCTCGCGGAAAAAGGGCTTTTGGAGCAAATAACAAACGGACGTGAGCGAATTGTGGAGCTTGCGTCTACATACTATACGTCCGCGCACACGCACCGCCACGCACAAATTATATGGGAAAAATCGCTGCTGCGGAAGCTAATTAAGGCGGCGAGCTTTATCGTAAACGCGGGCTTCGAGGCAAAGGAAGAAGCCGCCGCCATTCTCGAACGCGCCGAAAAGAGCATTTTTGAAATATCGCAGGGCGCGGCAAACAGCGATTTTGTGCATATCCAAGACGTGCTTGTAACCGCCATGAACAAGCTGGAGGAGCTTTACGAGAATCAAGGCGCGGTGACAGGCGTGGAAACTGGCTTTACAGATTTTGACAAACGCACGGCGGGCTTGCAGCCCTCGGAGCTAATTTTGGTCGGCGCAAGGCCGTCTATGGGAAAGACCGCGTTTTTGCTAAATATCGCACAGCACGCCGCAGTAAAAAAAGGCGTTCCCACCGCTATTTTTAGCCTAGAAATGTCCAAGGAGCAGCTCGGAAACAGGCTTATTGCCGCCGAGGCAAGCGTGGATTCCCAGCGAATACGCACAGGCGCGCTCACCGACGAGGACTGGGAAAAAATATCCGAAAGCATGGGCAGATTGTCCAACGCGCCGATTTTTATTGACGACACGCCAGGCATTTCCATTACCGAAATGCGGGCAAAATGCCGCCGCCTAAAGCTGGAAAAAAACCTAGGGCTAGTGGTCGTGGACTACCTGCAATTGATGTCCGCAAGCGCAAGCAGCCGCCCCGAATCGCGCCAGTTGGAAATATCTGAGATTTCTCGCTCGCTAAAGGGCTTGGCTAAGGAGCTAAACGTACCCTTGCTAGTGGCGGCACAGCTTTCACGCGCGGTGGAAGCACGCAAAGACCACCGACCCATGCTCTCCGACCTGCGCGAATCGGGCGCAATCGAACAAGACGCGGACGTGGTGGCGTTCCTGTACCGCGACGAATACTACAACCCCGAAACACTAAAAAAAGGCCACGCCGAGGTAATTATTGCCAAGCAGAGGAATGGGCCGGTGGGTACTGTAGAGCTGGCGTATCTTGGGGCTTTGACTAAGTTCGGGAATTTGGCGCATCATGGGTGAGGGATAGACTAATATGCAAAAAACCACAGCAATACCGCAATTATAATCTCAATATTATCAAAAAGGAGGATTATTTATGGAAGAAATAGTCAATTTTGATGAAAAAATGGCTTATGAAGAATTAGAAAAAGGCTATAATAAGGCAGAAAAAATTTTAGGCGATAATAATAAAATTGAAAAATTTCTTTTGAAACTTGAGAAGAAACTAAAAGTAATTCCAGTCGCAGGTGAAAAATTAGCCATTGTCCCAACTATGATATTACTGATAAGAAGTTATATAAAGAAAGAATATACCGATATACCGTTAGGCTCTATTATAGCCATTATTAGTGCATTATCTTATTTTTTGTCACCCATAGACCTTATACCCGACACTATACCGATTATAGGTTATTTAGATGATTTAGCTGTATTAGCGGCTTGTCTAAAGTTAGTAGAGTCTGATATTGAGGAATACATTAAGTGGCGTGAAAATAATAAAATGAACGAAAACCAAAACTAAAAACGCAGAGCGAGGTAAACGCGGGACGAGCAGGGTCGGCGTAAGGTGTTGTCTAAGAAAACTACTTAGACAACACCTTACTGCCTGCAAGCTCGTCCCCTACAAAAACCCTAAAAATTGGCAATTATTGCCTTAAATCAAATCGCCATGAATGAGGTGATGTCGGCTTGAAAGTCTTTATTGTTTATGCACACCCAAGCGAGGATTCCTTTACAAAAAATGTAAGAGATAGTTTTATTAAAGGGCTAGAAGCTGCTGCACATCCCTATGTGTTATCAGATTTGTATAAAATGGGCTTTGTCACCGATATGAGCGAAAATGAATACCTGCGCGAGGCTAATTGCCGAGAGGATTTACCAGTACCAGACGACGTACTCGCAGAGCAACGCAAAATAAACGCCAGTGATGCCATTGTATTTATTTATCCTGTTTTTTGGACGGAAGCCCCCGCTAAGTTAGTAGGCTGGTTCAACAGAGTTTGGACAGTGGGCTTTGCGTATGGCAAAAGGAGCATGAAACAGCTAGATAAGGGCTTGGTTATTTGCGTTGCCGGTCATTCGTTACAGCATTTGAAAGAGTATGGATATTATGATAGCATGAAGGCTGTAATGCTCGGCGATAGAATGTTCGACCGCGTAAAAGAAAAAAGTATGATTGTGTTAGACCAAACAACAAAGAGTAATATGGAAAAAAGATTGGCAAATTGGGATAAGCACTTGGCTACAGCCTTTGAAGTGGGACGTGGGTTGTGAGAAATTGTGGTATAATAGATGGCGTGTTTAAATTAAGCGGATTTTAGAGGCAACGGAACACGGATTTTTTAAAAGAATTAAACACGGATTTAACGGATTTTCGCGGATTACGCGGATTCGTTCGTGCTTCTGCTGTGCCTCGCTCCCTCTGTGCCTCTGTGCCTCTGTGTGAAAAAATCTTTTAACTAAAAGAATGGGGCTATACGCTTTACCTACGTTCATTATTTATCAAAAAGATTTTTTCACACAGAGGCACAGAGGCACAGAGGGAACGAGGCATAGCAGGCAATAAAGTGTGAATTTAAAGACAATTAAACGCGGATTTAACGGATTTTCGCGGATTACGCGGATTGGCTCGTTGCAAAATCCACGAAAATCCGATACGCCCGATAAAATCCGCGTAATCTGCGAAAATCCGTGTTTATGTTTTTAAAATCCGCCAAATTCATGCTCCATAAATTAGACAAACAAACTAGAGGGTGGGATTCTCATGCAATCAATAATCAAACGTGACAACATGGAAGTACCTTTCGACACGGGCAAAATTGCGGCGTGTATCGACAAGGCATTTGAGGCGACAGGCGGCTACAAGGGGGACGGAAAGCGTATATCCTTTGAGCTTACACTGAATGTCTTGAAAAAGCTGGAACAGCAGTATGTGGACACATCGTTTACGGTGGAAAACGTGCAGGACATCGTGGAAACAGTGCTAATCGAGGGCGGGCATACGGAGGTGGCGAAGGCGTATATTTTGTATCGCCAAAAGCGTACGTCTATACGCGAGGCGCGCAGCGAGCTAATGGACGCGGTGGCGGAAATAGTACGCGAAACAAACCGCGACAACGCCAATGTAGGCAATTCGCCGTCCGCAAAGGTCTTGCAAATTTCGGAAGCCGCGTCCAAGAGCTTTTATCTAAACCGCGTGCTTCCCGACCACGAACGCGCCGCGCATATCAGGGGAGACATTTATATACAGGATTTGTCATGGTACGGCAAAACGCTTACCTGCGTGCAAATTCCGCTCGGCAAGCTGTTAAGCAACGGGTTCAATAACGGACACGGCTCGATTCGTTCGCCCAAAAATATCCGCTCGGCGGGCGCGTTGGCGGCGATTATTTTGCAAAGCAACCAGAACGACATGCACGGCGGCCAGAGCTACGCGTTTTTTGATAGGGACATGGCGCCGTATGTGGAAATAGAATATGCACGGCAGGAAAAAAACCTGCGCGAGAACTTGCAAACGCTGGGCGTAACCGCTTCGGACGAGGATATTTTTGACCTAGTGGACAAGCACACCCGCAACGAAACCTACCAAGCAATGGAAGCGTTTATTTACAATTTGAATACAATGCACTCGCGGGCAGGGGCGCAGGTTCCGTTTTCTAGCATAAACCTAGGCACAGATACAAGCCGCGGCGGCAGAATGGTGACGGAGTGCTTCCTGCGAGCCTACGAAAGAGGGCTAGGAAAGGGCGAAACGCCTATTTTCCCGAACCTTATTTTCAAGCTAAAATACGGCGTAAACTTCGACGAGGGCGACCCAAACTACGATTTATTCCACTTGGCGATGTCCGTGGCGTGCAAGCGGCTATTTCCGACGTTTTCCTTTATGGACGCGAGCTTCAATAATATTTTCGGCGACGAGGAAGTGGGCTACATGGGCTGCCGTACCCGCGTAATCGCTAACGCCAACGGCGAAGCCGTAACCGACGGCCGCGGAAATTTGAGCTTTACGTCAATAAATCTGCCGCGCTTGGGAATCCGCGCAGGCAAGGATATAGGCAAGTTCTATCGGCTTCTTGACGAAACAATGGAAATAGCGGTAAATCAGCTACTTACGCGCTATAATTTGCAAAAAAACCTGCGCGTAAAGGATTTCCCATTTTTAATGGGGCAAAAGCTATATTACCAAAGCGAGGGCTTGAACCCCAACGACACAATCGAAAAGGCAATCAAGCACGGCTCGTTAAGCATAGGCTTTATCGGGCTTGCGGAGTGTCTGGTGGCACTCACTGGCGCGCACCACGGCGAAAACCAAGGCAGTCAAGCGCAGGGCATTTCCATAGTAAGCCATATGCGCCGTATTTGTGACGAAGCGACACAAAAGCACAGCCTAAACTTCACTTTGCTTGCCACGCCCGCGGAGCAGCTAAGCGGCAAATTCACTAAGCTGGACGTAGAAAAATACGGCGTTTTGACAGGAATAACCGACAAGGAATGGTATACCAATTCTTTCCATGTTCCTGTAGAATGTGAAATAACCGCACTGGAAAAAATTGCTATCGAGGGGCATTATCATAAATATTGCAACGCGGGGCATATTTCCTACATCGAGCTAACCTCCGCACCAGGCAACAATATCGAGGCCTACGAAAAAATAATACGCGCCATGTCGGAAGCCGATATGGGCTACGGCGCGGTAAACTTTCCGCTCGACATCTGCCGCGACTGCGGCAAGCAGGGCTTGCATACCTCCGAAATATGCACCGCCTGCGGAAGCAGTGACATAAGCCGCGTGAGGCGGATTACTGGCTATCTTTCTACGTTGGATAGGTTTAATGATAGTAAGCTGGCGGAGGAAAGCAGAAGAATTAAGCATGAGTGAGCTTTCGTTCAAGCAATATAGCGACATTCACGCGTTTTATAACGATGTCTACGATGTGCTTATGCTGCACGAAGCACAGAATTTAATTCCGCTGGGCAATATTATTATCGGCAACGAGGGCAAGGACAAAACAGAGTGGCGCGACCCAACGAAGTGGCTTATGGCGGTTGTTTCGTGTGCTACAGGCATACGGCTAACCGCCCTAATGACACCTCCGCATAACATCACGCTTTACGCTACAAATAATATAATTGACCCCGAGGCTATAGCCTGCCTTGTTCAAGGACTAGGCGATTGGCAAGTACCCGGCGTGACGAGCGAGAAATCGCTTGCGGAGTGCTTCGCGAGGGAATATACGCGGTATAAGGGCTTGAGCTTTGAAACGACCATGAAACAGCGTATATATGAGCTTACGGCGGTAACGCCGCTTTGCCGTATTTCTCCGACTGTGCCATTGTCGGCGTGCGGTGTTGTCTGCGACAACACCGCACCGCCTGCTTTTTGGGAATGTCGTCCCGAAGCCTCAACAGATTCTCAGCAGAATAAAGACATGGTTACTGTCCGCTTATTAAGCGAGGGCGACATGCACTTTTTCCCATACTGGGTTGAGGCTTTTTATGCGGCGGCAGAAGGGGCAGATAAGACGCAGATGTCTATTCCGCAAAGCGCGGAGCGTTATCGCTATCTATTGTCGGAGGACAAAGCGTATGTCTTGGAATATAATGGTATGCCAGTTTGCATGGCAAGCCACAGCCGTGCAATGCAAACCGCTATAGGTATATCGTATGTGTACACTCCGCCGTACGAGCGGAAAAAGGGCTACGCTACCGCCCTTGTGGCGCATATTAGTCAGCTTGCGTTGGATAAGGGGTATACTAAATGTGTATTATATACAGATTTGGAAAATGCTGTGTCTAATAGCATATACCAGAAAATAGGGTATGTTTGTGTTTGTGATTCGTTGCAGGTGAGGTTTGTGGGGGTGAATGAACAATGGTAACCTACACACTACACAGCAAGCTACCGACCGCAAAGGCGGCGGAATTTTATAGCTTTATGACGAATCCTCCCGCAGAGGTGTACAAGAATTGGCTGCCAGAGGAGCATTACGAATTTCATATCGTGAAACGCGGCGAACAAAGCCCTATCGGCGATATGGTTTATTTCGACCAGAATATCGGTAATAAATATAGAATGAAATTCTACGCGGCAATAAAGGCGGCAAGCAAGCCCGATTGTATAGTGTTCCAAATGCGTAAATATGGAATAAACCTGCCTGCCTACCTAGATTTACATTTTTCTGATACGCCCGAGGGGCTTATGCTAACCGAGACGCTACGCATTGGGCTAAATGGGCTTGGCAGAATATGCGACCCGTTTATTAGGCTTGTTTACGGTAAGGACTTTTATCGTGAGTTTAAGGAACACCATAGGCGGGAATGGCAGAGGTTGGCGGAGATACTTTAAATATCACGGTGATTTGATTTTAGGCAATAATTACCAATTAGCAGGTTTTTTAAATTTACACGGATTCACACGGATTAAGCGGATTCTACGAAGTATGCGAATTATCGCAGGCTCTATCCGCAAAATCTGCGTAAATCCGTTAAATCCGTGTTAAAAACACTCTCTTTATTTGCGTTAAGATTGAGTTGTAAGCGGCAGTATCTTCTTAAAGTATGAATACCCCATATAATGGAAATAAACGTATAATGAACATACAGTAAACATACAATGAACATTCATTCACAGGGAGCAAACATATGTGCGGTTTTTGCGGATTTACAGGAAGCGAGTTTAGCACCAACAACGTCAACAACAACAACGCCACGAACAACGTCAACAACAACGTCATCAACAACGTCACCAACAACGACACCACCAACACCACCCACACCCCCACCAAAATAATAAAAAAAATGACCGAACGCATCAAACACCGCGGGCCGGACGGCGAGGGCTACTATATAACGCCCGCCATTTCGCTAGGCTTTCGCCGCTTGTCCTTTTTTGATTTGGAAAACGGCGACCAGCCCATGCAAAGCGCGGACGGCCGCTTTTGCGTGGTGTTTAACGGCGAAATATACAATTTTCGTGAAATACGAGCGCGGCTTGCAGAGCTAGGGCGGCAGTTCCGCACGGATTCCGACACGGAAGTGCTGTTGCACCTGTACGACCAGTACGGCGCGGAAATGACAAGCCACCTGCGCGGCATGTTTGCGTTTGTTATTTACGACAAAACGAACGACGAAATTTTTGCGGCGCGTGATTTTTTTGGCATAAAGCCGTTTTATTATGGGGTTTTTGGCGGTTCGTTGCTTTTTGCTTCGGAGATTAAGGCGTTTTTGGAACACCCCAGCTTTGAAAAAAATATAAATCACTCGGCACTTGAAAGTTATTTGTCGTTTCAGTATTCGGTACAGGACGAAACATTTTTTAAGGGCGTGTTTAAGCTGCCTGCGGCACATTCCATGCGGTACAAAAACGGCGAAATCACAATCGCGCGCTACTGGCAGGCGCAGTTTTCGCCCGAGGACACGCCACTGCAAGAGCTAGTGGAAAAAATAGACAAAACTGTAAAAACCTCGGTAGAATATCACCGCTTGGCGGACGTGGAGGTCGGCTCGTTGCTCTCTGGCGGGCTGGATTCCAGCTATGTCACGGCGGTGTCGGACGTGGCGAAAACCTTTACCGTGGGCTTCGATTATGAGGGCTTTAGCGAAATAGAACGCGCCAAGGAGCTGTCCAAGGAAAAGGGCGCGCAGCATATAAGCAAAATAATAACGGCGGAGGAATACTGGGAAATATTGCCAAAAATTCAATACCATATGGACGAGCCGCTCGCCGACCCTGCGGCGGTGGCGTTGTATTTTGTGTGCAAGCTCGCTTCTGAGAATGTAAAGGGCGTGCTGTCGGGCGAGGGCGCGGACGAGCTTTTTGGCGGCTACGGAATTTACCGCGAGCCGCTCGACCTCGCGCCGATTACGCGCCTGCCTATGCCCCTGCGGCGATTGATTGGCGCGGTTGCGCAAAAATTCCCGTTCAAAATCAAGGGCAGAAATTACCTTATACGCGCGAGCAAAACCATTGAACAGCGTTTTATCGGCAACGCCAACATTTTTTCCGACATGGAACGCGCCGAAATCTTGAAGCATACTAGCGGATTAACCACCGCGGAAATAACCAAGCCATATTTCGACAAGGTCGCGCATTGTGACGATATTACCAAAATGCAATATTTGGACATACATCTGTGGCTTACAGGCGATATTTTGCTAAAAGCCGACAAAATGTCTATGGCAAATTCACTGGAAGCGCGAGTGCCGTTCTTGGACAAAGAGGTCTTTGCGGTGGCCGCAAAAATACCCACGCGCTACCGCATGAATAAGCGAGCAGGAAAATACGCGCTACGCCTAGCGGCGAGCCGAAATTTTATCGACCAGAAAGAAAAAAAGCGGCTGGGCTTTCCTGTACCCACCCGCCTTTGGCTGCGAGAAGAAAAGTATTACAATATAGTGCTTTCCGCGTTCAAACAGGACTTTGTGGCGGAATTTTTTCATACGGACAAGCTGATAACACTGCTAGAACGCCACAGGGCTAAAAAAGAGGACAATAGCCGCAAAATATGGGCGGTTTATATGTTTTGCTTGTGGTACAAGGAAATGGCGGTTTGAGTTTTGTGGATTGTACGGATTGTACAGATTACGTAGATTTTTTTTAAAGGCATGGAACGCGGATTTGGCGGATTTACGCGGATTCTATCCGTGCAAATTAACGGTAAGGGAATACAAATTTTATCCATGTAAATTAAAGGTAGTGGAACGCGGATTTAACGGATTTGCACGGATTTGGCGGATTGGCTCGTGGGAAAATATATCGCCGTTTAGTAATTTACGTGGACAAAATCCGCGTAATCCGCGTAAATCCGTTAAATCCGTGTTTAATTGTATTTAAATTCACACTCTATTGTCTGCCGTGCTTCGTTCCCTCTGTGCCTCTGTGCGAACTACTGTGTGAAAAAATCTTTTAACTAAAGAATGGGAGTTATACGCTTTACCTATGTTCATTATTTGTCAAAAAGATTTTTTCACACAGGAGTTCGCACAGAGGCACAAAGCAGAGGGAGCGAGGCACAGCAGAAATACGAACGATTTTGAATAAAAGCAAGAAAGAATCCGCGTAAATCCGTTAAATCCGCGTAAATCCGCGTTCCATAACTCACTTCAAGAACGCAACGAAAGCGTTCCATAACTCACTTCAAGAACGCAACGAAAGCGTTCCATAAATCACTGCGGGAAATTTACGAAAGTGTGCCGCTCAAGCTCTCATAAATATCCGATATTTTTTCGTACGCCTTGCCAATATCCGTGTTTATAGACGAAATCATTTTGTTGATTTTGCCGATGGAATCCACGGAATTGTCTAGCAGTGTTTCCGATTCCGACACGGTACGGCGCGATTTGTTGGCGAGGTTGCGTATTTCCTCCGCCACTACGCTGAACGCCCGCCCGTGCTGACCCGCACGCGCCGCTTCGATTGCCGCATTTAGCGAAATTAGGTTGATTTGTGACGAAATAGACAGAATGTCCGTGGTCATTACGTTGTATTTGCCGATTGCGTCATTGAGAATTTTTAGCGAGCTGTCGATTACCTCAGACTTGTCCTTTATTTCCGAAATATCCGAAATCATTTTTTTAATGCTTTCGATATTTGTGGTGGCAACGTCTAGCAGTAATTCCTGCTCCTCGGCGATTTTGTCGCGCAGCATTTTCATGCAGTGCTGCGGATAATCCAAGCCTACGGCTACCGCCTTTGCCATTTCTGCGCAGGAATCATAGCCGCACGCGCCGCAATCGTACACCCTATCCTCATGTGTCGTTTTGTTTAGGGCAATGAACGCCTTTTCGATTTCCTGCGGAGTGGCGTGGAATTTTTTGGTGGATACTGGTCTGTAATTGCGTAGAAAATTCTGGATATTAAGCCGCTTGTCGTAATCTGCGTAGGTGTTTTTCATTTCCTCCTGGCTACGCTCGGAGGCGCGCTCCTGCCGCATTTTTTGCATCATTTGCGATATTTTGAACTTGCCGCATACATGGTCTATGGCTGTGCCGCCGTTGCAGCCGTCATGGCAGTTCAGCACGTCAAACACATCTGGCAGGCAGTCGGCTTGGTTCGTAAAGTCTTTCAAAGCCTTGTACACATAGTATGTGCCTTCCGATTGGTCTACGCGTACCGATTTGCCGAAAAAATGCTCGATATTTTCCTTTAGCCCGCCTGGCATGGGGTACAAAAAGCCCAGTGCGGAGTCGGGGTGGTCGAACGCAAACGGCGCGGACGGCAGGATAATATTATTTTCTCGTACATACTCAAACAGGTGCTTGAGCGTTACATTGTAATGCACGTACTGCGTAGCATCAAACTCATGCGCCTTGGCGATACATGGCGAAATCGCCGCTATTCGGTCGTTTATTCCGCAGTATTTTTTCATGTAAATGGCTGTGCAGAGCATGGGGCTGTGTACTGGCGAAAGGTATTTGATTAGCTCATGCGCGTACATTTGCACGAAGTTTACAATTACTGGGCAGGGCTGTGTAATGACGTTTTTCGCCTTGCCTTGTTCCACCAAGCGAACATGCGCCCATGTGCAAATATCCGCGCCCAAGGAAACATCATAAACCGTGCGTACCCCGAGCGACCTAAGCCACGCGAGCAGTCGTTCTCCCTCCTCGCCGTACACGCGGTACGCAGGCGCGACAATCAGCGAAATAGGCACGCCGTTACGCAGGTCGTTAAAAAATTCGTGCGTGTCGTCCACCGCGTCGCGGACATCGTGGTGGCACGCCTTGATACACGCGCCGCACGCCACACATCTTTGCTGGTTTACTGCTACGTTGCTTACGCCGTCTTGTATGGTGACGGTGTTTGCCCCCTCTACGGGACACGCGCGAATACAGCGGCTACAGCCCACACAATTCGCGCTGTTGTTGGTGATTAGCTTACGCATAATTTCTCCCCCTTGTTTCTTTTTTTTTTGGATTCCTGGCTTTTTTGGTTGGCTTTGATTTGGCTTTGATTTTGCTTTTGAATAATTGCTTATGGCTAGAGTTATCCCCTCCTTTTTTTAATTTTAGCGTATTATATGGGGAATTTCATACTGTGAATATTTGTATATGTGTTATGGAACGCGGATTTAATGGATTTAAAAAGAAATGGAACGCGGATTTACACGGATTTGGCGGATTTCCGCGGATTTTTTCCGTGTAAATTAAGGATAATGGAATACAAATTTTATCCATGTAAATTAAAGGTAGTGGAACGCGGATTTAACGGATTTTCACGGATTTGGCGGATTGGCTCGTGGGAAAATATATCGCCGTTTAGTAATTTACGCGGACAAAATCCGCGGAATCCGCGTAAATCCGTTAAATCCGTGTTTAATCACCTTTTAAATCTACGTTATATTGTCTGCTGTGCCTCGCTCCCTCTGTGCCTCTGTGCCTCTGTGTGAAAATCGTGCAGGTTCTTGTAGGGGACGGATTTATCCGTCCCGAGATATGCACGTTCGTCAATTCGGGCGGGGCAACGTCCATTAACTCACAGCGAGGCAACCTCGGGACGGATAAATCCGTCCCCTACAAGTAGCCAAGCCTAAGTCTTAACATGTCGGCATTGAATTATAGAACGTGGATTTTGTCCGCGTAAATTTACTAAACGGCGATAAATTTTCCCACGAACGAATCCGCAAAATCCGCGTAAATCCGTTAAATCCGTGTTCCGCTACCTTTAATTTACATGGATAAAACTTCTATCCCATTGCCGTTAATTCACACGGAAAGAATCCGCGAAAATCCGCCAAATCCGCGAAAATCCGCGTTCCATGCCTTTAAATCCGCGTTCCATGCCTTTAAAATCCGCGTTCCATCTTGTATCGCAACTTCCCAAAAAACGCCCTCCCCCAAAAACACAACTCAAGTGTTCCCAGGGACAAGGGCATTTTACATTTATTTAGTCAATTTTGCCTTTCAGCACAACAATACCGAGCGGCGGAAGTTTAATCGGCAGGCTATGCTCTCTGCCATCGCAGAGGTATTCTTCCGACACAAGCACGCCAGGGTTGATTATTCCGCTGCCGCCGTACTTTTCTTCGTCGGAGTTCATTATTTCCGTGTACTTGCCAGGCGCAGGAAGCCCTACGCGGTATTCCAAATCTGGACGAGGTGTGAAATTGCATACGAATACGAGGAACTCGTACGCCGAGCCTTTGGCTTCTTGGTCTGCCTTGCTGCGGCGTTTCTTCTCGGCGGTGCGGTGGAACGACAGTATACTGCGTTCGTAGTCGTTGCAATTTATCCACGAGAAGCCGCCGCCCTCGAAGTCGTTTTGCCAGAGGGCTTTTTCTTTCAGATACATATGGTTTAAATCGCGTACAAAGTCTTTCATTTGGCGGTGGTGTTCAAATTCGTCCAGCAAGAACCAGTCGAGCGTGCGCGCTTCGCTCCATTCGTCAAACTGTGCAAACTCGCCGCCCATGAACAATAGCTTTTTGCCTGGGTGTCCCATCATAAAGCCTAGCGCGGAACGCAGGTTTGCCATTTTTTGCCATGTATCGCCTGGCATTTTGTTTACGAGCGAGCCTTTGCCGTGTACTACCTCGTCATGGGAAAGCACGAGGATATATTTTTCTGAATAGGCGTAAACCATGCTAAATGTCAAATTGTGGTGGTGGTGACGGCGGTGTACGCTGTCCTTTGCCATGTATTCTAGGAAGTCGTTCATCCAGCCCATGTTCCACTTTAGGCTAAAGCCTAGGCCGTCATATTCTGTGGGGCGTGTCACGCCCGTCCACGCGGTGGATTCCTCCGCTACCATTAGCACATTCGGGTGCGCGCCCATGATAATTGAGTTCATATGCTTCATAAATTCCACGGCTTCGTTGTTTTCGCGGCCGCCGTATTCGTTGGGTATCCACTGACCGTGCTGTTTGCCGTAGTCGAGATACAGCATGGAGGCTACCGCGTCCACTCGCAGACCGTCAAGGTGGTACTTCTCAATCCAAAACAGCGCGTTGGCGATTAAGAAATTCTTGACCTCGTTACGCCCATAGTTGAAAATAAGCGTTCCCCAGTCGGGGTGTTCCCCCTGGCGCGGGTCTTGGTGTTCGTAAAGCTGTGTGCCGTCAAACCACGCAAGCCCATGCGCGTCCTTTGGAAAATGGGCTGGAACCCAGTCCATAAGCACGCCTATATTGTTCTGGTGGCAAGCGTCCACAAACGCCATAAACTGGTGCGGATTACCGTAACGGCTTGTAGTGGCGTAGTAGCCCGTCACCTGATAGCCCCACGAGCCGTCAAACGGATATTCCGTAATCGGCATAAGCTCAATATGCGTGTAGCCCATGTCCTTTACATATGGGATAAGTTCCTCCGTAAGCTCGGGCCAGCTTAAAAAACGCCAGTTGTCGTCGGCTTTTTTACGCCAAGAGCCTGCGTGGAACTCGTAGATATTGACAGGGCCGTCTAGCGGGTCTTTTTTGGCGCGGTTGGCGAGCCATTTGTCGTCGCCCCATTCGTAGCCGTTGATGTCGTAAACCATGGAAGCCGTGCTTGGGCGTAGCTCTGAGAAGAACGCGTACGGGTCAGATTTGTGGAAAAATCCGCCAGTATGTGAATGAATTTCATACTTGTATTTGTCGTAATTCGCAAGCCCTGGTATAAATAATTCCCAAACGCCCGCATTGCCTAACGAACGCATGGGGTGGCGAAGCCCGTTCCACGCGTTGAAATCGCCCACAACGCTTACTCGCTTGGCGTTGGGTGCCCATACTCCAAAAAGCACGCCGTCCACGCCGTCTACTTGCATAGCGGTCGCGCCTAGTTTATTATAAATCTCGTAGTGCGTACCCTGCCCAAAGAGGTGCAAGTCCATTTCGGAAATTTGGGGCAGGAAGCTGTACGGGTCCCACGTAGTCCACGAGTGACCGTCATGTGCCGTAAACCGCAGATTGTACTTGAAATGCTTTTGGCGCGGCAGGGCTACCGTAAAGAAGCCCATGGTATGCTCCAGTGTCATCTCGTGACAATTTTTCGGTTTCTTTACCTCGAACACCTCAGCCTTAACCGCGCCTGGGCAAAAAGCGCGCACAACCGTGTATTCGTCTTTTTCAAAGGTAATGTCGTGCATACCAAGTATGCAGTGCGGGTCGCCATGCTCACCGTTGATAATTTGCATAAGCTCGTGCATGTTAGTAGTAATCATAGTTTCAACTCCCCAAAAAGGTATTTGTGCGGTGCTGTTTGCCGTTCTGCTGCCGTAATATTTGCCGTGCTATTTGCCGTGCTGTGCTGCGTGCGATATTATGTAATCAAAGAATAACACAAAAGTTATTTTTTACAAACTATTTTTTTGTGATAGAATATAAAAGTGTTAAGGTATGAAACACAGATTTAAAAGGCATGGAACGCGAGTTTAAAGGCATGGAACGCGGATTTCCGCGGATTTGGCGGATTTTCGCGGATTCTATCCGTGTAAATTAGCGGCAAGGGAATGCAGATTTTATCCATGTAAATTAAAGGTAGTGGAACACGGATTTAACGGATTTTCGCGGATTTGGCGGATTGGCTCGTGGGAAAATATATCGCCGTTTAGTAATTTGCATGGACAAAATCCGCGGAAATCTGCGTAAATCCGCTAAATCCGTGTTTAATTGCCTTTAAAATCCACGTAAATAAATGTTCCGTTAGTTTTTAATGAAAGCGTGAAAGAATCCGCGAAAATCCGTTAAATCCGCGTAAATCCGCGTTCCATAAAGCACTTCATTGACCCGCGTTCCATAAAATACAAACCGAAAGAGGTCTGCTAAATGTCTAGTTCTTCAAAAAAAGCAAGCAGTCTAAAAATATTTGATAGCTCGTGGAGTATTTATGCGATTTTTGCAATTATCAATAGTGCAATTGCATTTCTGCATAATGCGCCCTTTGTTTTCCCAGACGAGTACGGGCCGCTTCATATAGCAAACCATATACTCGGCAACCATCGATGGGGCTACAATCCCACGCTGTATTACGGCTATGTGTCCTCGCCGTTTATTGTGCCTGCGTTGGCTATTTTTGAGGACATTAGGGCGGTTTATATTTGTGCGTTGGTGATTAAATCGTTCCTTGTTGCACTTATTCCGTTTTTTACGTATAAGATTTTACGCGAGGTGCTTGAGGTAGAAGTGCCGTCTGTGCGGGTTCTTATTGCTATGGCAGTTGGTTGCTTTCCGTCAATTATTGTGTATTCAAAATATCTATCCAACGATACCATGCTCCACGTTATTTTGTTCACCTGCTTTTATTTAATTGCAAAATGTGCCAAGCTCGAGCGCGGCGAGGGGCGTATACGGAGATGGCTCTACAGCGTATTACTGGCGTTTTTTGCCGTGCTTGCATACGGCGCGCATGGTATGGGAATTGCATTTATAGTAGCGGTGTTTATGCTACTTGTTGTTACACATATTTTTACACTGCGCCCGCTTGTTAATTATCCGCTATTTTTAAGCTCGTTTGCGGGATTTTTCTACATTGACCGTCTTTTAAAGGCGGCGGTACGCAGCGCGCTATTTAGTGCAAGCAGACGGAGCAGCTCTGGCGCATCGGTCAACTCCTTCGAGCATGAGGTGGGGCTGTTGACGGAGAACATATCCAGGGAGGGCTTCATTGCTGCCACCTTTAAAACTGGGTTTTCGCGGATATACTATGTATTTTCGTCCTCGTTTGGGTTTTTCCAGCTTTCGGTTATAGTGCTAATCGTTTTTGCGGCTTTGTTTATCTGGAACAATTTCAAGAGCAAGGGCAAGGACAAGCCGCGGAATATAACCAGCGAAAGGGTTTTGTTTACGCTTGTGGTGTTCTCCTTTGTCATTATTGGCTGTGGAATCGGGCTTTCCACACTCAACAACTGGGGGCCGACAGCTGGGCGCTTTGTTTTCTACGGCAGGTATTATGATTATATGATGCTACCCACAATTATTGTGGGGCTATACTATATCTTTTGTCGGGAAATCAAGAAAAAAACACTGCTTATTTATTCTGCCATAACGGCAGTGAGCTTTGTCCTGTACTCAATATGGGTTCATTTTTATGTAATTGCCGATGCCGTCAAGGGCTCGGTCGCCGCGTTTTTTATCCTCGGGATTTTGCCCTATGTGGACGCATCAAGGGGGCGTGTCGTAGCCTTTGGCCGCTTTGACCATAGCCTAATTTCCCTAGTGGTCGTCAACCTTGTTATTTTCGGCGTGGCGGTGTATATGCTCTTCGACACAAAAAAAATGCGCGTTTTCTCGATTGCGTTACTTGTGGGCATGTTTGCGTTCGGCTCATATTTTGGGCTAACCACCACCACAATGCGTTCCAGCCGTTTAAGCTACAACAATAGCTTTCCGATTACGGCAGAGGCTCGCGACGTGCTAGAGCAGCACAGGTATCTTCAAGAGGAGGTCTGGTGGCTGTTTATAATTTCCGACAGTATTGTCGGCAGCGCGACCAATACGCACGTAGTACAAGGCCGCGGACAGCTAAACTTTACGCGCTTTACCATTGCACGTACCGCAAAAAAGAGTACCTGGCGCAGCGTACAAAAATATGACAACTATATGGTTTTTACCGATATGAAGCTAAAGGCAAGCGATATTGACAGAAATGCTGTGCAGATTTATGAGTCGGACGGAGCTAATATTTGGTTGGTGGGGGAGGATATTTTGGCGTTTTATCGGGATAGGGTGGGGGGATAGAATCATGCGTTTGTCGTGTATCCCTGTCAGTTCACCGTTGGCAAAATCGCTTCAGTATGGTACACTGCACATGTTTGTACTCGTTAGCGGTAATAGCATGGAGGGTGACAGCCCATGAGCATGAAAGCGGCTAACCAACGAAGCAGAACGGAAAATTCGCCGAAGGGATGGCGGACTGTGGTTCTAGGACAGGTCTAATCAAATAACCTATGAAACTAGAAAGCGTGAAAACCATGGCAAAGTACGACTTCAAAACGACCGAAGAAAAATGGAGAAAAAAATGGCAGGAAAACCCGATACAAAAAGACTCTGCGAACAAGCCTGCTTTTTATTGTTTAGATATGTTTCCGTACCCGTCTGGCACAGGGCTGCATGTGGGGCATTGGCGCGGCTATGTCTTGAGTGACGCGCTTAGCAGGCTGAAAATTTTACAGGGGTTTCAGGTGTTGCACCCCATGGGGTGGGACGCTTTTGGGCTGCCTGCCGAGAATAATGCGATTGTGAAGGGTATTCACCCGTCCGTTTCCACAAAGGAAAATATTTCCATAATGAAACGCCAGTTGAACGAAATGAGTACGATTTATGACTGGGACTATGAGATAGATACGACTGACCCTGCGTATTACAAATGGACACAGTGGATTTTTGCGCGTATGTTTGAGAAGGGCTTGGCGTACGAAAAGGAAATGCCGCTTAACTGGTGCGGTACGTGTAAGGTTGTGCTTGCTAATGAGGAAGCTGTCGGCGGTGTTTGTGAACGCTGTCACGGCGTAGCTACGAAGAAAAATCTGCGGCAGTGGATGCTTAAAATAACCGCGTATGCGGAGCGTTTGCTCAACGACCTAGAGGGGCTTGATTGGCCCGAAAAGGTAAAAAAAATGCAGTCGGATTGGGTAGGCAAAAGCCACGGCGCGGAGATTGATTTTACGGCAGGCGGCGTAAAAATAAAGGCATACACAACACGCCCCGACACGCTTTACGGCGCGACTTTTATGGTGCTTGCGCCCGAGCATGAGCTTGTTTCGGCGTTGTGTACGCCCGAGCAAAAGCAAGCCGTGGAGAGCTATGTACGAAGCGCGGCTTCTCGTTCAAATGTAGACCGCTTGGCGGACAAGGAAAAAACAGGCGTGTTTACTGGGGCGTACGCCACGAATCCGCTTACGCAGCGCGCGGATATGCCTATTTGGGTAGCGGATTATGTTTTGGCAGATTATGGCACTGGGGCAATCATGTGCGTACCTGCGCATGACGAGCGCGACTTTGAATTTGCTACCAAGTTTGGGCTGCCCATCGTGGAAGTAATTTCCGAAACTGGAACGGCTTCCGCCGAGCCGCTTACTTGCGCGTATATAGGCGACGGTGTGCTGGTTAATTCTGGTATTCATAGCGGGCTAGACACAAGCTCCGCCAAAGCCGCCGTCACAAAACACCTAGAAAACATCGGCGTAGGCAAGGAAACCGTTAATTACAAGCTGCGCGATTGGGTTTTTTCTCGTCAGCGTTATTGGGGCGAGCCTATTCCGATTGTCCACTGTGCGGACTGCGGCACTGTGCTTGTCCCCGACGAGGATTTGCCCGTTATGCTTCCTAAGGTGGAGTCATATAAGCCCACAGATACAGGCGAATCGCCCCTCGCGTTGGTGGAAGAATGGGTCAACACCACTTGCCCGAAATGCAAAAAGCCTGCAAAACGCGAAACAAACACCATGCCGCAATGGGCAGGCTCGTCTTGGTATTTCCTGCGGTACGCGGACGTAAACAACGCCGAACGGCTCGCCGGTGCCGAGGCATTGAAAAAGTGGCTTCCCGTGGATTATTACGTGGGCGGTGTCGAGCACGCGGTATTGCACTTGCTATACGCGAGATTTTACACGAAATTCTTGTACGATATAGGCGTGGTGGACTTCCAAGAGCCGTTTGTGAAGCTGTTTAACCAAGGCATGGTTACTCGCAACGGCAAAAAAATGTCAAAAAGCCTTGGCAGCGGCGTTTCGCCCGACGATATTTTGCCAAAATATGGCTGTGACGCGCTTCGCATGTACGAGCTTTTTATCGGCCCGCCCGAGCTAGACGCGGAATGGGACGATAGCGGAATAGACGGCGTATACCGCTATTTGAACAAGGTTTGGCGGTTGGCGGACGATACCCCGATTATTGACGAGAATCCCGACATCGAGCGTACGCGCCACAGGCTGATTTACGACATAACCACGCGCTTGGAAAGCCTTTCGCTCAACACGGTAATAAGCGGCTTTATGGAACACACAAACACCTTAATCTCGCTGTCCAAGACCTACGGCGGCATTTCCAAGAACGCGCTGGAAACCCTCGCCGTCCTGCTCGCGCCGTTCGCGCCGCATATGGCGGAGGAATTATGGGAAAAATTGGGAAATGCTACGTCCGTTTTCGCGAGCCGCTGGCCCGAATATGACGAGGCGAAGCTGGTGACCGACACGGTGGAAATTGCGATGCAAATAAATGGTAAATTGCGTGGGAATATACAGGTAAGTGCGAACGCGGATAAGGATAGCGTGGTCGGGCAGGCGCGGGAGGCGCTTGGGGGGAAGCTGGACGGCGTGGAGGTTGTTAAGGTGATATATGTACAGGGTCGGATTGTTAATTTTGTGGTGAGGTAAATAGGTGTCCCCTTGCTGAATACTTGTACAAATTTGGGCAGGGATTCGGCAGGGGGATACTATCTACAGGGATAAGAAATTACGGATAATGAGAAGATACAAACTAAAAACTAAAAACGTAAATTTATTGACGATTCCTTAATTTCAATATTTTTGTAACCATTGGAAGCAAGAAGCATGTTAAAACTTTCCTTGGCAAGCTCTGTTTCTATCATTGGGGCGAGTGTGATTTGCTTGAACAATTCTTGCTTGTCATTCAAGTCAAAGCTAAACTCTAAAAATGGGGTTATTATGCCGCTTGCACCTACACGGAAGTTTAATTTTAAATTGTCATTTTCTTCAATAGACCCATTACGCACCTTTAAGACAACGCGATATTCTTTTTCGTTCTCAAAAGCGGGGTTTTTGAAAAACAACTTGTAATTTTCAAGAGCATTAAATAATGCACGCCTTAGTATTAGGTAAATAATCAAATCCTTATTGGGGCGGCGTTTAGCCAAAAGTCTACTTTCGCCGACCATAGCTTCGCCTAGTTTGTTAAAAATAATGTCTACTTGCTTGTTAAACTCATATTCTATGCAATTGTCGGGTAGCACACTAATCCCACGATAGGGCTTACAAATTTCGCCTATTTTTTTCTTCAGCATGGATAAATCTATCCCCAAATTGTACCCTTGATAAACTCCATTCTTAACAAAATAACTCCACATATTTGAGGCATCTTCATGTTCAGACGCACAAAGGACATAATATCTATAAATTTCCATCTTTTGATTTATGCTATTTATGTTGCCAAAATCGGGTTTGTCTATTTGATGTGATGATTCATACCCTAGTTTCATATAAAGATTTAAAAATTCCCTCTGTTCGGTACTTATACCATACTTTTCACAAATCATTTCCAATGCTCGTTCAATCGGCTTGCGTATGTACAAGGCCTCACTTTTATCATTCAAATATTGACAATCCGTGAACCGCAGTGTTTTACCCTTTAGTATACCCAGTATTCCCTCGGGAGATGTGTAATGATAAATTATATCGCTCATAATTTTCCTCCTTTGTGTCAATTCATTACGTTCCCATTCTTCCCCTACCTATAATGCGACAATATTCTGCTTCCTGTCAATGGAAATTTTACATGTTCTGTATAAACTTTATAAGTAAAGAAAGATTTAATGACTAGGCTGGGGCTTAATCAAGCGAGTTCGATTTTAATGCCGTAAAACCAAGGAACGCCCCCTCCCCCCTATTCAACCCCTGCATAAATCTCATAAAAATAAACGCCCTCGGTGCGGTTTATGCGCCCCGAGCGTACATATGTAAAAATCTGTGCCATGCTTAGCTTATGGCGTTCTACCGTATCTAGGCTATCCGCCGTACCTGCCACGAGAATTTCATTGCGGCGGTATTCCACGCGTGTAAGCTCTGCGTTTTCGGGTACTGCCGCCAAAAAGCCGTTAATCCATTCTCTTTCAAAATGGGTCGATATTTCCGCTATTTGCTCGTTTATTAGCGCAGCTTGTTGCACGGCGCGTAGCTCGTCAGCCATAATTTCCGGCGTAGAGCCGAGCGCGTTCAGTGCCTCGTAAAACTCGGCGGCCTCCTGCACTGCTTGCTGTTCCAAATGGCGAAGCACAAAAACAACCGCCGCAAGCGAAAGCAGAGCCGCGACCTGCACAATAACCAAGCGAACAAGCCATTTGCGCCGAGCCTGTATTTTCCGCACCGTAGGCGGCAAAAGGTTGATTGTTGTTTTCATGGGCTTATTATGGGGGAGGGGTTGGGGGAAGTCAAGGGGGGTATGGTTTTGTTTCCTTTGCGGATTTTACTTTTTTGGAAATATCCCTGCTGTACATAGCGTTCATCATATTGCGGAATGCGACATCGGGTTCGAGGATTATTGCTGTCATAATTATCATTTACAGCAATAAGCCTTACCTTACGCTTAGGAAATTCAACGTCCATCAATTCGCCGACTTCGATATAATTTCTCCCGAGCCGTGATGAATCTTTTACAATAACGCAGTTGATTTTTCCTGCTTCTATGTTTTTCATCATTTCTATAAAATCAGGACGAACAAAATTAACGCCGCTAAAACCGCTGTCTGCCCTCACTGATACAATTTCGATTTCGGGTTGTGATTTTGCGTATTCACGGATTAAATCTATTTGGTTTTCGATTGTGCTACTGTCAGGGTCGTCCTTGCTGGCGCGTGCATACGCCGCCGCCCTGTAGGTTGTTGTATTCATAATGAACGGATAATCTCCTCCATGCAATCTGTGAGCGTAGTCGTTGTTTTGCTGTGGCTGACTTTTATTATTACGTCCCCGCAGAGAAAACAATATGCGTTGTCTGTTTGTGTGAGATAGTCATGCACTTTTTCAATAAACGGCAACGATGTTTTTATATCCAGAACATTTATATCCACAAGCTCTGACCGCTGTACTGTGCGAATGTCAACATTTCGCATAGCATCAAAATCGAGATTTACAGGCTTCAAGGCATCATCACCTCGGTCGTGTGTTGATACCTATAATTATGAACGGCATAAGATGTACTATTACTGCAAATTTATACAAATAGCGATTGTCGGTATATGGCGGAGTATATAATTGCGATAATCTGTGCAGGTTTGTATCCAACTATATTTCCAACAAAAGAGCAACAACCCAGTACCCCCACTGGCTTGCCGCTCTTTTTTATTTACAACAAACCAAACCCCAAAAAACCAACCCCCCATTTTCAACAAAACCCCAAAAACCATTTCCGTTTTTATTAGGACAAACCTGTTACCTTTATTTCACGATAATCGTCGGAAAATTTCCAATATCCGAAAAGGAAGCGAAGGCATTGGACTATAGCAGGTTTAATAAATGGCTTTCCATGCACGAGTTGGTTTTGGGGCAGAGCTTTACAGATGCCCTTTGCAATTATGCACAGGCGTATAAAAAAAATGAGAAGGCTACCCTCGACGATATTTTTTCACAGCTTGGGGTGTCGAATCAGGTCATATCGTATTGGCGGAATAATCAGTTTTCCGCCGCGCTTACGCTGAAATATTCAACGCTTATCGCCGCCGCAAATTTGTTTAAGCTATCTGCCGAGCAAGCGGAGGAATTGGCAAACAAGGCGGGCCTATCCCTGCTTTGGCGTAAAGCCGAGCATAACGCCGAGTGTGCAGAGGAGCTGTGTCCCTTTGGCGTGAAGCAGACCCAAGCCATTGGATTTATTGAGGATTTAGACAGCCTGCTTCCGCCATATTTTGGTAGCTTCACAGCGTTAAGCACCGCCGCATTGATGACTGACCGAACCCTGCGATACATAAAAGCGGGCAGGCATTTGAGCAAGTCGTCCATTCTATCCTTGCTTATCGCAATGGGCTTAGACCTCGAAAATATCCAAGATATATTGAAAAAATCAGGCATTATCCTGTCGCAGTCTATACCCAGTGATATGGTTGTTATGTGGATATTGAATAACGAAAAACAAAAGCTAGACAGCGGCAGGCGCATTTGTGAGATAAATGAGCTACTGTCATATATGGAACTACCCCTACTGAAAACGCGATAAAACGCGATAAAACACAAAAAAACTAGTTTGCCGAAAACGCAAACAAAAAGAGAGGAAAATAAAAATGGCAACTAACGAAATGATGGAACGCGTACACGCAAAAATTACGAGCGTGCTTTTACCAACAGACACGTCAAGCAATGCGCCGCCGCCGACGAGCTTTGTTAGCCTTATGCTACCGGGCGAAACCGTAATCCCCGAGGATTTTGACCTAGCAGATGATAATGGCAGGTCAAACCTATTCAAGCGTATGGAGGTTGTTCCCACCTTCAACAAAAGATACGCAGATAGCGGAAACACTGTAAGCGGTATGTTCAGCCGAATTTTGGGCGCGACTGTTCCCGCAGACGACCCAGTCAAAAAGGCAGAGAAGCAAAAGGAATTTAATGCCGCACAAGAAACCTTGGAAAAATACAGCGAGCTATACGACGAAAAGCAGGACGATTACAACGAGGCATTTTTCGCCTATCTGGAAGCAAAGGAAGAAAAGGAATCCAAGGTAACAATCTCAAAATTGCAGACGGCTATGGACAAGGCAAAAAAAGCGTGGGAGGGCGCAGGACGCAAGAGAGAAGTAGAAAATGCCCTTGCCATTGTTTCGCGCTTTATGGCGTATACCCCTGTTAGTATTTTTGCGGAAGCGCAGAACCGTTTTGAACGCGAAAAGGACGAATACGCAGTCGAGGGCGCACTGCCCGTCCTATGTATTCCGCAAAGCTGGGCGACAGAGCAGGATAATATCTCATGGGCAAGGGTAAGCATTTCCCAAAGCAGTGAGGTGGCGCGAGTGCATAAATCAACCGAGGTCATCAACTCTGGCTGGGGCGGAGGCTTCTTCTTTGCTTCACACGCGAGCAGCAGCACACAAATAAATGATAAGGCAAGCGAAAGCCTAGAGCTTGACGATTTTGAAATGAGCTTTGAAATCGCCCGCATAACATTAAACCGCAGTTGGTTTAACGGCGGACTAATGACTATACCAGGCGTAACCATGGACAATACAAAAAAGGGCGGCTTCAGTGCAGGCAGTCTGGAAAAGGCGGGCAGTGCGCCCAACTCATTCCTCCCCACGGCAATCATTTTGGCGCGCGATATAAGGGCAAGTGTGACTCTAAGCAAGGAAGCCGCAGAGGTCTTTGCCAGCAAACTTTCCTCACAATCAAATACGCGTGTGGGAATCGGCCCGTTTTCCATAAACCGTTCCACGGCAATAAACAGAAAAAGCTCTAGCAGTACATCAAGCAACAACGCCGAAACCTTTGAATTTGAAATAGGCAATGGTATGCAAATAATCGGCGTTATTTCCAGTATTTTGCCCGAGTTCCCCATGACAGACTACACAGCCTCCAAGGGCAAAAAATTGCGTGACTACGGCAAGAACGAATTGTCCGTTTTGCCAACAAGCATGTTGAAGACCTTCAGCAAAACAGACACAGCCTCACAGCCAAGACATTCACGTATTAGAGGAAAGGGCGGTAAGCGTTAATGGCAGATATTATCTTAAAGGACACAAATAAATTCATAATGATAGTGCATGGCGACAGCAGAAAGGACGAGCATGAGCTTGCCAAGGCAATGAGCTGGCCGATTGAATCCACCTTAGTCCAAAGCGCGCGAAAGCAGGTCGTGCAAACCTTAAACCTTACCGAGGTTTTTAATAATCTTAACAACGGCGTGCTGTTGCTTGATATAACCTACAACGCCGTATACGGCATGAAGGATTTGTCCCCGAAAATTCATGGCCTGCAAAGCAAGCTCCTGTCTACCATGGACGAAAGCCTCGCGATTACCCAAGGGTTTAAGACGGCTACCGCTGAAACGGTTGCGAAATTTATTCAAGCATACGGATTTCTGACAAAGGCACTGTATGTAAAATTGCCCCCAGAAAAAAACGGTATCGCACAGGCGTACCGTGTGTTTGAGGAAATAATGGCAACGGCGCGGCAAATGAATAAAGATGCCAACGCCCTGGCAAAGGAATTTGCAGAGCTTAGAAACAGCACGTCCGACACAAACAAGCTAATTATAAACCGCCAGGACATAAAATATGCGGAAAGGGACGAAATGCTTCGTAAGCTAAACGAAATGAAAGCACAGGTTGACGGCTTGCAGCAAATTAAGGACGATTTGGATTCGGAAATAGACGAATACACGCAGGAACACAGCAATTTATCCCGCCGCGCACAAAAGCAGGACGAGCGCGCCTTTGGGCTAGCGCTTACATCTGCCATTGTTGGCGGAGTAACGGGAATTATCGGCGCGCTTATTCCTATCGGAAGCAATGCTAAGAGCGACAGCCCAGCCGCAGGCGGAGGACAAGCACAGGGCGGCGTTGTGTCTGGCGGCGGCGAGAGCGACATTTCCAAAAAGCAAACGGAAAGCGAAAGCAAGGAAAAGGCATTGCAAGCAGAAATTGACGAATTAAACAAAAAAATCACTGACGTAAACAGCAAGCTGGACACCGAGGGTGCCGACAAGGAAGCTCTGCTTAAAGAAAAGGACAGGCTTACATCTGAAAGAGTGGAAAAACAAAAGGAGCTTGATGCGGCAAGGGAACTGACAAGGGTGTTTAAGCAAGCGGCACAGGGCGTAGTCAGCGGATTAAATGTTACATCTGGAAAGCTAGAAAAAATGTCCGACGACTTAGGAAGCAGTGCAGACCGCTTGTACGAACGCATAGACAAAATCGCCGCCCAAAAGGCAAGCCTTTCACGCGAACGCAGGGAAACAATAAAGCAGCTAGCTACCCTAACGAAGTCTGTCGAGCAGGGCACAATAGCGGAGGCAGATTTGCAGGTTGCCATAAACTCGCTAATAACCGCCGTAGGCTGTATGCGCTTGATAGAGGTGTATTTGTCCGACATAGCGTTATTCTGGCTTAATGTTGAAAAATTCTGCCAAAGACTGGTCGAATCAATCAAAAGCATTAACGAATACACAGGCACATTCATTGACATAGAAAACTACACAGAATTTTTCACAGACGAGGATTTTATGCGTATGTACCTTATAAATGTGGCAAGCTGGGTCGCGCTTCACCATGTATCTGCGGAATATGTAGACGCGTTTAACAGCACACGTAAGGTACACCAAAAGGCTATGGGCGAAAGTGGCGGCGGCCGTGAAAAAAGCTGGGAAATCGCGAGAACAAGGGCGGCTGAAATGTCGGGCATTTTTGACAGCCAGCTTGCTGACATGGGGTGAACGGTTTGTCATTTGTTAAAACTTTAAGTGACGCAGAGGGTCGGCTTACAAGGCTACAGGTCGATGACGAGGACGTGTACGAGGCTGTGTCAGAAATTTTGGCAGGGCTTTCCACAGCCGCAAAAAAGCAAGCCGAGGTTCATAAGTCTAATATGCTTGCGCGTGAAAAGGAAGCCGCTACTCTGCTAAATAAAAACGCCAAGCTCTATGCCAGCCTAGATAAGCTCAACGACGAGCTAAATACGGCTACAGCAAAATTGGCAGGGCTTGACGCGAAAATAGAGCTGCTTAATGAGGATATTTCGCAAGCAAAAAGGGAACGAGAGAACGAAGAAGCCAAGCTGGACGAGCTGCACAATAAAAGGCGCAGGGCAGTGGAGGATTCGTGGAATCCGCTAAATATTGTAGACCAGCTCGCTCTTGATGCCGCGACAAAAAATCTGGACGGAATCCTTGAACGGCTTAGCAATGCCACAGGGCGGTTAAGAGATTTGTCGCGCGAGAAAACCAAGGTAGAACGTAATATAAAACAGCTCTCTGGCAAGGTAGCTACAGCGGAGCGCGATATTGCTAAGGTAAAAATTAGCTTGGCAAGCTGTCAGGAGGCAATAACACGCGCTAGACGTAATCAGCTGCAATGCTCCGATGCCGCCCTGTATTTTGGCACAATATCGGCACAGCTAAAATACAGCAGTAAAAATATTAGTGATGTACTGACAAGGCTAACGCTGTTGAAGGCGGAAGCGGTATAAAAAGCGGAAACGCTCTAAAAGGAGGAAAATTTATGCCTTATATCAATCAAGGACAAGGCAGAGCTTGGGACACAAACGCATGTGGTGCTTATGCGATAGGGTATTATCGATGGCGGACAAATAACATTCCAGCGGGTGTGGGTGATGGGCTAACTGGACAAGCGGAAGCTATGGTTACGGCTTCAGCAGATTTTGTACAGGGTATTTATGAGGCTATTAAATTCGGGGAAGCCGCCGAAGAACTCGAATTGAATCCAGATTATTCTAATCCCGTTGATATGCTGACACACTTGAATGCTTTGAATGGCGTTAATGCAAGTCCTTATTACAACTCGGATACTAACTTCAATGACGCTTTTGACGAGTTATTTAACGCACTTGCAGATGGGCTACCGAATCTGATAACTGAAATTCCTAACGGTCAAGGGTTCTTTATTGCGATAGGCGGTGTCGTTCCTAATTTGCATTATGTATTGGCACATAAGGCTGCAAATGGGAATTGGGATTATATTATTAACCCCTCTGACGGTGTAATAAATTACAACGGCGGTGACGGATTTGGTAATATTCCTATTGCGGCTGTTCCTCTCGGTATGCCGTTCTTAAACGCAGGTATATGGATTCCAGTTGTTTAAGCTATATCTGAAATATTCATTGATTTAATCCACCCAAGATGTATATCTATTTACGCACGCCGACCTTGCCCCTCCCGAGGTTATCCGCCCCGAATTATAGAACGTGCATACCTCGGGAGGGGCAAGCCCTTCCCCTACAATAAATTACCATATTATTCCTAAAATGAAATAGAGGTGACGGAAATGAATGACGACCACATGGATTCTCCCTATCAAGCCTCGCAGCTGGCAAGACTTAAATCCCAGCTGCGAGGGGCATATATAAAGGTTACATACACACACGCTAGTCATTATAAGCTGTCTAACACCCTTGTTACAAAGCACCATATAACACGCACAATTCAAGTGATTTTTGCGGCTCTTACACCCAAGGCAATTTTAATAGGCGTTTTTTTGTACGAGGATATAGCCTCGCTAATTGCCGCATTTTTATCCACCGTTGCACTTCTTCTTAACACGTACTTGGAGGAAGCGGCATTGATAGAAAAATCGCAGCAGCATAAGGAAGCCGCAACAGAGCTTTGGAAAATCCGCGAGGAGTACGTTTCGGCTTTTATTGATGCGGAAGCCTTGGGCATAGAAGCTGTTACAGCAAAACGAGATGAGCTGCAAATACGCACGGCTTCCTTGTACGGAACAGCCCCCTCTATCGGCGCATACAGCTATAAGGAGGCCATGCGAATGTTGAACAGAACAGGCAAGCAAAGCATTTTCAAGAATGACATGGACATAATGGATATAGATGGAAATGAGGAGGATTTAACATGAGAGGATTACAGCACCTGCACCCCGAGGCACGCGAAAGGGCAGAGGAATTGCAATTATTATGTAAAAAAAACAACCTGCCGATACTAATAACAGAAACTCTGCGTACAACGGCAGAGCAGAATGAGCTATACGCCAAGGGACGAACAACGCCAGGCAAAATAGTTACACACGCCAAGGGCGACACCTATCAATCGGCACATCAATGGGGCGTGGCCTTTGATTTTTGTAAAAACATAAAGGGACAGGAATACTCTGATACGGCGTTCTTTAAGGCTATAGGCGCGCTTGGGAAAGCTATCGGTCTTTTTTGGGGCGGAGATTTTAAATCCTTTGTTGACCTGCCCCATTTTGAGCTGCCGAAATATCTTCCGAATAATTCCACCTCACAGCTTAAAAATAAATACGGCACGCCCAGTAAATTCATAGCCGAATGGACATTGGCACAGCCTGCACTATACCCGATTTCGCAAGCTAATCTCGCGGCAATGTCTGCCCTTGGAATAATGACTTCTGTAGACTATTGGCGCGGCGTTAATGTGCAGTATCTTGATGAGCTATTGACTAAGGCATGTAGTAAGTGCGATAGGTCGGTGAGCAATGATATTATTGGCGTTGACCATGCGTTAGAAGTGCTTGTGAGGGGCGGGGTAATTTCGTCGCCTGATTATTGGCGAAGGGTTTTGAATGATGTGAAATATTTAGATGTGCTTTTGGTTGGTATTGCTAGGAGGGTTGTTGTTCGATAGTATCGCCAAAGTCGTCATATAAAAAATATTCGTCAAAAAGATGCGGAAACTCCGCCAACATAAACTCGCCTAAGGCGTGTAATTCTGATTCGGAACGTGGCGAGATTTGAATTGTAGACCTTCGTGTTCCGCCACTGCCGCCGCTATGTGATATTAGTACCCCGCCTACCGAAGCAATTGCACTTACGATTTCATTATTTTCAATGTGCTTATTAGGAAAAACTAAATATAGTGTAATCAAATTTGTTGCTATTTTTCCCTCGTGATAAACGGAGCGTATCATAAATTCGCTTGGATATGGGGTCATTGTTTGAGTGTTAAAGTTGAAATTAGGCTTATTGTAGTCTATATCAATCTCCCTTTTTTTAGAATCCCAAAATACCCTCGCACCAACAACCTCAGCTACCGCGCTAAGCGGCAGCATGATTCTTTCGTTAATAATTTGTGCAGGAACGTCCATTTCAATAGTATTCCCACCTCGTGCAATTAAACTGCTTTGTCCAACTACAAAAAAAGCAGAATTAAGCCCATCGCTTAAAGAAACGGTCTGTTTTTCTTCGTCCCATAAAACATAAAACCCCATGGCTTCAAAGGTTTCGCATAAGGGCATAAATGTTATGCCGTCCAAAATAATAGGCTTTTGTTCGCCAAATGCGACAATTTCCCCATTAACCCATGCACTTATGTCAAAATCCGCATGAAGCGACATCGCCGAAACACCATTTTCTTCCACATCAATGCTAGAATTAGAACGAGAACATGCTGATGTGATTAAAAATACAAAAATCAACATCAATGCTAATGAGCTGTGTTTTGCTTTGAACATAAAACCCTCCGCGTATTTACTATAATGCGTATCAACGTACTTTCAATTAAGTTTTTCGTTCAATTTCCGTATAACAAACGCGGCACATTCCAAGCTAGGCAGAGGCCACCCCTTTTTATCAATGAGTTCGCTAAAAGGAATATTAAACAATTCCGCGATATTAACCCAGTGCGCCTCCGTGAGGAAATACATTCTGCCGGTTTCAAAATCATTTATTATGCCAACCCTTTTGTTTATGCCAATTCCTGTATTATTGCTGCCATGCCCGAGGTCAATTCTTTCGGCGACCTCAAGTATTGTCTTGCCCGAGCGTTCCCTCAGCATCTTAAACAAATAGCCCAGCTGCATTATCGGCTCATGTTCCTTTTTATTCAACATCATTTTTTCCGCAACTCCTTTTGATAATTTTTAACTATATTTCTTTTAATTTGATAATATTGATTACAGGCTCCTCATATGGGTGAATTGTCTTGATTGCTTCGAGCGTTTTTTCGAGAATATCGTCATTGCAATTTACTTCGACCTTGTATTCGTCGCGTTCGCATAACACGCCAAGCTCGCCGTCATACGGATTTGCGCCAAGCAACGGCCGCCAACAGCCTTTTACTGCGCTGTAGCTGAGCGTGCTGTCGTAGTGTCCAAACGCGCCCGCGCCGACAGAACGAAGGGCTTCGCGTAGCTTTTCAAGGTAATCCGCTGGAATAAATATTTCTAATTTAATCATTTTTTATCTCCGAAGTTGTTTTGTAAAATGATTATAGCACTTTAAACTGTCATTGGCTATTATATGGAGAATTATATTCTATGTTTCAGTATTTATATTAGAATGTCGCGGAAACCCCCTACAAAACCAACATACCATCCCCATAACTAAAAAACCGATACCTCTCCCTAACGGCCTCATTATACGCGGCAAGCGCGGCCTCGCGCCCCATAAACGCCGACACAAGCATAATCAGCGTGGATTCGGGCAAATGGAAGTTTGTCAAAAGCCCGTCTATGACCTTAAATGTATAGGGTGGGTAAATAAAAATGTCGGTTTTGCCTGCGCCGCTTTGTACAACGCCGTTTTTGTCGGCGCGGGCCTCTAGCGTGCGGCAGCTGGTAGTGCCTACGGCGATTACGCGCTTGCCGCTTTTTTTTGTTTGGTTTATTAGGTCGGCGGCGGCAGGTTCTATTTGGCAGTATTCGCTGTGCATGTGGTGCTTGGTTATGTCGTTTTCTTTTACGGGACGGAACGTGCCTATGCCCACATGAAGCGTTACGCGCGCTATGCTTACGCCTTTTTTGCGAAGCGCGCCCATGATTTCGGCGGTGAAATGCAGGCCTGCCGTGGGCACGGCTATAGAGCCGCTGTTTTGGGCGTATACGGTGTTGTAGCGGCTTGTGTCGCCTTGCTTTTCTTCGATATAATGCGGCAACGGCATTTCGCCTATTTCCTCCAGTATTTTCTCAAGGCTTTCGCCCTCGTATTCCAAGGAAACAACACGCAAGCCGTCCTCGATTATTTCCTTTACCGTGGCGGTGATTTTGTCGAAAAATAGCTTCTTGCCGAGCCGAGCCTTTCTGCCTGGCTTGACAAGCACCGACCACTGTCGCTCGTTGAGGCGTTCGTGCAAAAGCATTTCGACCGCTCCGCCGTTCTCGCTCTTTCCCATAAGCCGCGCAGGGAACACCTTGGAGTCGTTAATTACAATGCAATCGCCAGTGTCTAAGAGGTCTACAATGTCCTTGAAATTCCTATGGGAAATTTTGCCTTCATTTATATACATAAGGCGCGAGCCGTCACGCTCCGCGAGCGGCTGCTGGGCGATTAGCTCCTTTGGCAATTCGTAAAAAAAGTCGGATTTAGTCATACCAGTCGATTTCAACCCCTGTGTAATAATGCGTCAGAATTTGCACATAATCGAAGCCTGCGCGTGCCATGCCCTCCGCGCCCATTTGGCTCATGCCTACGCCATGTCCCCAGCCGCGGCCGTTGATGGTAATTCCGTTGCCGCCGCGCGCCACGCTTGGCACGGATTCAATCTGCCGCAGGGTATCGCCCAAAATACTGGCGTGCTGTAGCGTAGACACCGCGCCGCTTGCGTCCATTACCTCCAGCGAATTAAACGGCGCTTCGTAGGTCTGGAAGCCGTCCGTAACCGTGACCGTAGGCGTGGTATGATGCGCCCCTGCTATTTGGAAATTTCTGCTAGGCAGCGCGCCGCCTGCGTTAGTAAACAGGCCGCGTACGCCTACGCTCGGCGGCACGACCCACGTTCCGCTCGCGCCGTGCAGTGTCAATTGCAAAACACGCCCTGACGCGCCTATTCTCGAAATAGAAATACCGCTAACCGCGCCTATGCCTGCGTTTGCGGCGGCGGCGGCAGAGGTAAGCTGCGACCACGTTACGTGCCGTTCCCATACGCGCGGATTATGCTCCGCTATTTCCCGAACACTGCGTAAATAGGGCAATGTGTCCGTCCACACGTCCTCAGAGTTCTCAGTCGCGCCGCCGCTGGACGAGAAGTAATTGGCAATAATTGGCTCGCCATCGTACAAGAGCATAAGCTCGTAGGTCAAAAAGACTGCCTCGTTTGTGCGGTCGGCTTCGTTTGCCGCGCCCTTGTACACCTGACAGCAGGTGGTATCACAAATATCAAACGCCTGCTCCCTGTGCGACGCGCCGAACCGTACCTGGCGGAACGTGTATGTACGCGCCGCCACAGCCTGTGCCTTGAGTGCCTCCAGTTCAAAATGCGGCGCCATTTCGGCAGGAAGCACGCCAAAAAGGTATTCCTCGATGGAAATTACATTCACCGCGCTTATTCTGCCGCCACTGGGAATAAATTCGATTATGGCGCGGTATTTTTCGCCGCCGAGAAAGACAAAATCGCCGTCACTCGCCATAATCTGCGCCGCGCCGTCCGAAAAGCTATACACGGCTTGTCCGCCGCTAAAAATAGCGACACTGCCGCCGCTCGCCCGCGCCGTAAAGCCGCCGACCGAGTGCAGCTCCTGCACAGGCATAAAGCCCTCCGCCACGCCGTAGCCCACCCATATGCTAGTGTTGGCGATGGCTATGCTCTCGCGGTCTGCAAACGAGCTGATTAGCCCGACACGCGCCATGTGGGAGTAGGCTAGGACGGTGGTGGGCAGGAGGAGGGAGAGGAGGAGGGAGAGGGCTAGGGTTAGGGGTAGGAGGGTTGGTAGGGGTTTTATGGGAAGTTTGGTCATGGGATAGCTCCTTTTGTCACGACAATTTGATTTTAGGGATAATATGGTAATTTATTGTAGGGGAGGGACTTGCCCCTCCCGAGGTATGCACGTAATCGTGGGACGGGCAGGGTTGGCGTACGGTGTTGTAGGGGACGATTTATCCGTCCCGAGATTACCTCGCACTGCTTTACTGGACGTTATCCGTCCCCTACAAAAAATCCTGCAAATTTTGCAAGCTGGTACTTGTCGCCTAAAAATCAAATCGCCGTATCCTTTTGTTTGTTTTTCTTGCCTTTATATATTACAGTGCAATTGCTTTAATCACAAGTTAAAAAAATAATGGAATAGAAGTTTTATCCATGTGAATTAAAGGTAGTGGAACACGGATTTGACGGATTTTCGCGGATTTGGCGGATTGGCTCGTGGGAAAATACACGGTAACGGTTTTTGTAGGGGACGGATTTATCCGTCCCGAGGTTGCCTCGCTCTGCGTTGGTCGGCGTGCGGTGTTGTCTAAGAAACTGTTTAACATCTTTCACCCACTCTGAACATGTGATATAATCAATCAAAAAGGTGAATCCAATGACCAATTACCCAAGCAACATAAGTCGCGAAGAAT